>JAZNWP010000091.1:0-22294 GCA_045593385.1 Acutalibacteraceae bacterium | reverse complement strand
AATGCTGACGCATTTCTTTTTTGTCCTTGATTTCTAAGATTTCTCTTGGAATCGTCGGGTCCTTATTATTGTCGTTGTTTAATTTTCAAGGTTCGGTTTTACCCACCCTCTCGCGAAGGTGCCAGATTATATTATCATAACGAAGGGCTTTTGTCAACACTTTTTTTCACTTTTTTAAAACTTTTTTAAAAATTTTTTTCGGCTTGTGTTTTTGCTGACAAACAGGGGCTATATATAGTGGATAAGCCATATATAACACATAATAATGGGGATGGTTTTCCCATCCCCACAATCATTATTTCCAATTTGCACCAAATTATTCAGCGGTTAATTTTTTTGCAAACTCGCCGAGTTCGTCTTTGCTAAAAAATTCTACCGTAATCGTTCCCTTGCCTTCGCCTGTCGGTTTTATGTAAACCTTTCTGCCCAGTTCGTTTTTGAGGGACAGTTCAACCTCATTATAATAAGTATCCTTGTGCATAGTTTTCTTGGGTGCAGGTGCTACGGGTTTATTTGCCTTAAACGCCTTGGCCATCGCCTCCAGTTCTCTTACGGAAGCACCTTCTTTTGCAAGGCGTAGCATATCGCGACGGAGTTCTTCGTTATCACAAGAAAGCAAAGCTCTGGCGTGGCCCGCGGAAATAACACCGTTTCTTAAAAGCTCAAGCTCGTTTTCTTTTAGGTTGAGAAGGCGCAAGGTATTGGTAACAGCCACGCGGGATTTACCCATCTGCTCTGCCACCTGCTCTTGTGTTAAACCGTAGGTATCAATTAAACTACGGTAACCGAGGGCCTCTTCTACGGCATTTAAATCCTCTCTCTGAAGGTTTTCGATAAGGGCTAACTCCATAAGGGCCTTATCGTCAACCTCTTTTATGATTACGGGAACGGCGTCAAGCCCTGCTATACGGCAAGCTCTCCAGCGGCGCTCACCCGCAATTATTTTATATGTACCGTTAGTGGTCGGGCGAACAACTATAGGTTGGATAAGACCGTGTTTAGCAATACTTTCGGCAAGTTCATTAAGCGCATCTTCATCAAAGTCTTTACGGGGTTGGTTCTTATTAGGTTCTATCTCGGTAAGTTTTACAGCTACTGCACCCTCATTATCGGTGGCATTTTCATTAAAAAGGGCATCTAAACCTCTGCCCAGTCCTCCTTTTTTTGTTGCCATAATCTTATCTCCTGTTCTTCTTTATGAATTCTTTTGCCAAATCGTTATAGGCGATACTTCCCTTTGAACGCTTATCGTAGTACTGAATAGGCATTCCGTAGCTTGGGGCTTCGGAAAGGCGAACGGCTCTCGGTATGGCGGTTTTATAAAGCTTAGTTGCGAAATACTTCTTTATTTCGCCAACCACCTGCTGAGTAAGGTTAAGTCTGCCATCGTACATAGTAAGCACTATTCCCTCAATTTCAAGAGTAGGATTGTAAAGACGCTTAACCTGTCTTACCGATGCCATCAACTGAGAAAGTCCTTCAAGGGCAAAATATTCACACTGGATAGGCACCAAAACCGTATCGCTTGCCACAAGGGCGTTTATGGTAATAAGTCCCAATGATGGCGGACAATCGATAAATATGTAATCATATTTTTCTCTTACAGGCGAAAGGGCAATTTTGAGTTGTGACTCTCTACGCTCGGTTTCAATTAAATCGATTTCGGCGGCGGCCAAATCCATCGAGGCGGGTACGATATCTACATTTTTAAACTCTGTGGTTATTATTGCTGATTCCACGCGGGTTCTTCCAACAAGCAACTCGTAAGAGGTAGAAGTATTATCTTTTTTGCTTACACCATAACCACTGGTGGTATTACCCTGAGGGTCAGCGTCGACTATCAGAACATTTTTCCCTGCAAGGCCAACCCCTGCGGCGAGGTTAACTGCGGTGGTAGTTTTGCCGACACCACCTTTTTGATTAACAACCGAAATTATTTTTCCCAAAGCCGTATGCTCCTTTAATATGAATATATAAATATAGATTAGATATATATTTATAGATATATATCAGAAATATGTTTCCCGTGAAACATCGGTTTGCTTTTTAATTATATCAAGTTATTTGTAAAATGTAAATAAAAAAGTGCGAAAGTTTTACCCTCGCACTACTTTTCTTTGGATTTAAAAATCAAGGACATTATAAAAGCAAATACTATTGCAGCGGTAATTCCTGCCGCTGTAGCGGTTAGTCCGCCTGAGAATATTCCCATAAAACCGTATTCATCTATTGCTTTCTCAACGCCCTTTGCCAAACTGTAACCAAAGCCCGAAAGCGGCACAGTTGCCCCCGCCCCCGCGAAATCCACAAGCGGCTCGTAAACCTTTATGGCCGTCAGCACAACACCGCCTACAACATAACCCACTAAAATTCTGGCGGGAGTCAGTTTCGTATAGTCAATAAGGACTTGACCTATTAAGCAAATGAGTCCGCCCACTACAAATGCTATTATACATTTTGTAAGCATATATACGTATCTCTCCTTCAATGTTTCATGTGAAACATCAAGGATATTATTTACAAAGTTATCTTATTTATTCGCCAAACAATATTTTTAGTATGCCTTGGGTATTTGATGTCGATAATCGGAGTTTTATTTCCTTATTCCGCCCTTCCAGTTGTAAAAACAGCGTTAATCCGCCAAAAATAATGTTCCAGACGGTTTTTTGTGCCCTTGCCGTAAAAATTCCTTCTCTATATATAAATTTTTCTTTTTTTAATAAATTTCCGCTTTTTAATATGATTTTTTCTTCGTCTGCGACTATTCTATAGTTTTTAAATTTTAAAACGCCATATATACCTATAGCAACTATTGTTATCGCCTCTAAAAAGAAACCTTTTTGTGTATCTTTTAAAAACAACCGCTCTGCAGCTCTTTTAACCACCGGTAGTATCCAGACAAACAACAATGGCTTTATATAATCCCATATTGCCAGCGGATGCGGTTTAAATTCGTCAGTTTTCATTATTTTTTCTCCGAAAGCGACAAAATCAGTTCCTTTGCAACATTTTTATCAATTTCAGGTATAAATACAAACCCTTTATAAAATCTAATAAATATTGCGGCTAAATTATATTTTTGGGCATCAGGTAAAGAAATTCTTGAAATGCTTATAAGTTTTTTGTTTGGCAAAACTATATGGCTTTTAAATATAATTCCTTTTGAGACCGTTATTATAGATTTATCGGAATATATCCTATAACTTTTAAAATATAGAGGCAACAGCCAGACATTAACCAAAGCAAACATAACAGTTAAAAAAGCAAAAAATAATACCGTAGGTAAAATTAACCATCCAAAAAACACCGCAAGGCAGATAACAGATAAAATACTTGTTACAAAAAGAATTGAAATTCTTATCCGCCAAAGCTTAAATGTTTTTTGGGGTATTTTCAACCTACGGCACCTCAATTTGAGAGATTTGACATTTTTTGTTATTTTTTGTCGAAATTCTTAATTTTTTCTAAATATTCCTTGAAAAGTTGCTCGTTTTTATTATCCCCAAATTTATAATATTTTTTATCTTTAACTATATCAGGTAAATATTGTTGGTTTACATAATGTCCTTTATAATTATGCGGGTATAGATAGTGTTGCCCCTTTATCTCGGCGTCTTCCCCATCAAAATGCTTGTTTTGAAGGTGGCGAGGCACATCGCCCACAAGTCCCCTCTCGATATCCATCATAGCGGCGTTTATAGCATCGTGAGCCGAAACGGATTTTGGACAGGTTGCAACAAGTATTACCGCATTGGCAAGAGGAAGTCGCGCTTCGGGAAGACCTACCATCATAGCGGTATCCACCGCCGCCTTGACTATGGGTATTATCTGAGGATATGCAAGTCCTACATCCTCATTAGCGCATACAAGAAGCCGTCTGCAAGCGCTTGGCAGGTCACCTGCTGCTAAAATTCTACCGAGATAGTATATAGCGGCATCCGGGTCAGAGCCGCGCATGGATTTTTGATAAGCAGAAATTATATCATAGTGGGCGTCGCCTTCCCTATCGTATCTTACGGAATTGCCCGAAAGTATCTGTTCAACGATATCATCGGCGATTTCCGAAACCCCGTCATTTTCGGTGAGCATAACGCAAAGCTCAAGCATATTAAGAGCTCTGCGCACATCACCTGCGGCGGCGCGGGAAATTTTAAGGGTGTTTTCACGGCTTATTTCTACGCTTTTTCCGTCTTCCTCGTTTAAAATTCTTACTCCACGCTCAAGGACCTCGGCGATATCCTCGGTAGAAAGGGTTTTAAACTCAAATACTGTGGAACGGCTTAAAATGGCGTTATAAACATAAAAATACGGATTTTCGGTGGTGGATGCGATAAGGGTAATATCACCGTTTTCTATGTAGGAAAGCAAAATCTGCTGTTGTTTTTTATTGAAATATTGAATCTCATCAAGATATAGAAGAATTCCGTTCATAGCATCAACTGTACCGATGGTGCCAATAATATCCTTTATATCCCCTGTGGACGCGGTGGTGGCGTTAAGATAGCAGAGCTTTTTGCCGCAACTTGCCGCAATTATTTTGGCAACGGTGGTTTTACCAACCCCCGAAGGACCGTAAAAAATAAGATTTGGCAAATCACCTGAATCGATAATTTTTCTTAAAATTTTACCCTCAGATAAAAGGTGCTTTTGACCGGCTACCTCTTCTACCTTTGCAGGTCTTAACCTATCTGCCAAAGGTGTTTTCATAAAATCCACCGCCTTTCTTTACTATTTTACACTTTTTCTCTTAGATTTTCAATATTCTAATTAAATTCCTCATATATTTAATTGAAAGACGGTGCAAATTATGAAAAAAACCATATTTATTAAAAACGCCGCTATACTTACGGTGTCATCACTAATTTTAAGATTTATAGGAATTGTTTTTAAGGTTTGGTTAGCGGGAAAAATTGGTAGCGAAGGAATTGGACTTTATCAGCTCACCTTTTCGGTTTATGTTCTCGCCTCCACCTTTGCCACAAGCGGAATATCTACCGCCGTAACCCGAATGGTTGCAAACGAAATTGCTATGGGAAGCGAAGAAGGCGTAAAACGGATTTTAAAACGAAGCATATTTTTAAGCTTAACAATAGCGTTTATAACCGTAGCTATTTTGTTTTTTGGCGCAGAGTTTATTGCGGGAACACTGCTTGGCGATAGCCGTGCCACCGCCGCCATTAAAATTCTTTCCTTTTCGCTGCCCTTTATGGCGGTATCTTCGGTAATTAAGGGATACTTTTTTGCGCGGAGAAAAGCGTCACAGGGAGCTATATCGCAGCTACTTGAACAGGCGGTTAGAATAGGCGTTATTTTAGTTTACATAAAACTTTTTGAGGGTAGAGGTCTTGCTTTTACATGCGCCGCCGTTTTGCTGGGTGATACGGTAGCCGAGGGCTTTGCTTTATTTGTTCTCTGGCTTATGTATATTAAGGATACAAAGGGGCTTAAAAATCTAAAAACCACCCCTTATAATATTGGGATTACGCGGAATATAATTCGTATTGCCTTGCCCATAACCTCGGGTAGATATTTAAATTCTTTCCTTCGCACAGTCGAAAATATTTTGGTGCCGAAAACCCTATCTCACTTTGGCGGCTCGGCATCCGCAGCACTTTCACAGTTCGGTATGATTAAGGGTATGGCTCTTCCTCTTTTATTTTTCCCCTCTACCCTTTTAAATGCCCTTTCTACCCTTCTTATTCCCGAAATGTCGGAAAGTATGGCCAGAGGAAGACGGGGACTTGTTAAATACGGCACCGCCCGAATTTTACAGTTAACCTCGCTTATTTCCTTTATTTTCTCGGCGATTTTCTTTGTAGGTGGCAGAGAATTAGGACTGCTTTTTTATAAGGATAACGATGTGGGAATCCTCCTGCGCCTCTTAGCCCCTTTGGTTCCCTTAATGTATCTTGATAGCATTTCAGACGGGATTTTAAAGGGGCTCGACCAACAAAACTATACCTTCATAACCTCGGTAACCGACTCATCCATGCGGATAGTATTAATACTTCTGATTTTAAAAAGTAAAGGGCTTTTGGGTTTTATCGGCATAATGTATTTTTCTAATATTTATACCTGTTTTCTTCATGTGGGGCGGCTTTTGAAAATAAGCGGCGCACGCCTCAAATTTATAAAACAAATTTTTATGCCACTTGCATTTGCTTTTGCTTTTACACTATTTATAGATACAGTTTTGCGACCACTCGGATTATCAAATTTAGTTTACATAATACTTTTGGTTATGTTAAGCGGATTTGCATATTTTTTATATCTCTTTTTAACCAAAACGGTGACGATAGATGATATAAAAGATGTGGTAAAATAAATAGGCAGGTGTAGGGGAGGGGTTTCCCCTCCCGTTCGGTTTTACAGAAATTTGCGGGAGGGGAAACCCCTCCCCTACAATATATCAATATAGATTTTGCAAATCTTCCCCTACGAAAAAACCACCCTTTTTTAAGGGTGGTTTTTGTGTTTCTATTAGTTTGTATAGTTATCAAAATAACCTTGAACAAGAATGACGGGGGTGCCTTTATCGCCTGAGCCGCTTGTAAGGTCACAAAGAGAACCAATTAGGTCGGTAAGGCGGCGGGGCGTTGTGCCCTGAGAAGCCATATTTCCAACTAGGTTACCCTGCTTTTCCTTAATGCTTGCGGAAATCGCCTCTTTTAAGGCATCGCCGCTTAAATGCTTAAAGTCATTATCGGCAAGATATTTAAGTTTAAGCTCATTGGGTGTGCCGATAAGGCCATCGGTAAAGGCGGGGGATACAACAGGGTCTGCAAGCTCCCAGATTTTTCCTACGGGGTCCTTGAAGGCGCCGTCGCCATAAACCATAACCTCGATTTTTTTACCTGTTTTATCAAGCATTCTCTTTTGAATATCGTAAACCAAATCCTCACATTCTCTGGGGAAAAGCTTAATGGTATCTTCGGTGGATTTGTTTGAGCCCAAAAGACCGTACTTTTCGTTACAGCCGCTTCCGTTAACGGAAGAAGTTAAAATATCATCAAGACCGCAAACAATTTTTGCGCCTGCCTCTTTTAAAAGACGTTTGGTGCGTTCCCTTGTATGAATATCGCAGGTGAGAACCTTATCGGTATAATCAAGAATTGCCTTGGGGTGATTAGCGAAGATAATTTCAACCTCGCAACCCATCTCTTTTATAAGGTTGCCGTAATATTCAACATAGTCAACTCCGGTAAACTGGAGTTTCTGAACGCCGAAAACCTCACGGTAACGCTCTAAAGATAAAACGTCCTTATACGGATTGATTCCTGCGGCGTCGATTAAATCATAGGTTGCAAGGGAGTTACCAACCTCATCAGAAGGGTAGCTTAACATAAGAACGATTTTCTTTGCGCCCTTTGCTATACCCTTAAGACAGATTGCAAAGCGGTTTCTGGAAAGGATGGGGAATATAACTCCAATTGTTTCTCCGCCAAGCTTATTTTTAACGTCCTCGGCAATAGCATCAATACTTGCATAATTACCTTGAACGCGGGCTACAACCGATTCAGTAATTGCAACTACGTCCTTATCTGCAATTTTAAAGCCCTCGCTATCGGCGGCGGATAAAACGCTATCTACCACCATTTCCGCAAGATTATCACCTTCACGGAAAATAGGACATCTTATGCCTCTTGACGTAGTACCTACTCTTCTTTCCATAAACTAAAACCTCTTTCTGAAGTTAGATTAAAAAATCAACAACAATTATTATACAATAAAACTTTTTAATACACAATATTTTTTTATAATATTTTTCAATTTTTTATAAAAAGAGAGATGACAGATTTCTCTGCCATCTCTCTTTTTTATGTGAGGTTTTTAAATTTTAATCCTTGTTTGCTTCCTCAACTATTTTCTGAGCGATATTTGCGGGTACATCCTCATATCTCTCAAATGCGAGGGTAAAGGTGGCGGTGCCCTGAGTTATAGAGCGCATTGCGGTAGAGAAATCGGACATTTCACCCATAGGCACCTCGCCGATAACCTCCTGCATCTTATTTGCCGCAGGATTCATACCGATAATTCTGCCGCGGCGCTTATTGATATCACCGATAACATCGCCAAGCATATCATCGGGAACTAAAACCCTAAGCGTTCCAATGGGCTCCATCAAGACGGGGTTTGCCTTAGAGATACCCTCTTTAAAGGCAATAGAAGCGGCGGTCTTAAATGCCATTTCGGAAGAATCAACAGGGTGGTAAGAACCGTCTACTAGAGTTGCCTTAATACCAACCATTGGGTAACCTGCTAGAACACCCTTCTGGGTGCTGTCTCTGAGTCCTTTTTCAACGGCGGGGAAGAAGTTCTTGGGAACTGCGCCGCCGAATACCTTTTCTTCAAAGATAAGTTCTTCGCTATCGCATGGCTCAAACTCAATCCAAACATCTCCGAACTGACCGTGTCCGCCCGACTGCTTTTTATGTTTACCTTGCGCCTTAACCGCTTTTCTGATGGTTTCTCTATATGCAATCTTGGGTTTCTTGAGTTCAACATCGGTGCCGAATTTGGTCTTTAAGCGGGAAATGATAACATCTATATGCTGTTCACCGAGAGCCCATAAAATCTGTTCCTTTGTTTCCTTATCGGGCTTAAGAATAATGGTTGGGTCTTCTTCGGTAAGACGGTTAAGACCTGAGGTGATTTTTTCCTCGTCACCCTTATTCTTGGGATAAACCGCAACTGAGAGGTTGGGGGCAGGGAAGCTGATTTCATCGCCTTTAACATTTCCCGAAGCGGATAATGTATCGCCCGTAAGAGCGCTGGAGAGTTTTGAAACAGAGCCGATATCACCTGCTTTGATTTCGGTCGCATCCTCCTGCTTTCCGCCCTTTACCCACATAATTTTAGAAAGACGCTCTTCCTCGCCGTTTCTTGCGTTTTTAAGACGGATATCGGGGGTAATTTTGCCCGAAATAACCTTAAAGTAGGAAAGCTTACCAACAAAGGGGTCGGCAATGGTCTTAAATATCTGTAAAGCGTTTTCACCATCCTCTTTATAGCCCTTATCGGCGGCGGAGGGCATAACCTCACAAATACTGTCGGCAAATAAGCTTATAGCATCGCCGTTTTGCTGAACTCCGCAGTAAACGGGGCAGATATCACCTGATAAGATACCCTTTTTAAGACCGACCACCAACTCTTCGTGGGTGAATTCTTCACCGCCGAAGTATTTTTCCATAAGCTCTTCATCGGCGGAGGCAACGGCCTCTAAAAGCATATCTCTCATCTGGTCGATTTCGGTGCTTACGGGCATTCTGAATTCTTTTGCGGTAACGCCGTCAAAAGCGTATGCTTTATTTTCAATTAAGTTTACATAGCATTTTACTGCCTCATCCTCTATGTAGGGCACAACAACGGGGCAAACTACTGCGCCGTAGTTAGCAACAAGAGCCGAAATTACTCTATAAAAATGGGCGTGAGAGGAATCGAGCTTACCAACGAAGAAGGCGATGGCCTTTCCTTCGGCCTTTGCTTTATCATAGGCCTGCTTTGCGCCAACGGTTAAACCTGATTTACCCGAAATTGTGATAACTGCGCTATCTGCGGCGGCAAGGGCTTCGCAAACACCTCCCGCAAAGTCAAACTGACCGGGGGCATCAATAACATTAAGCTTATAATCGTTAAGTTCTAAAGCAAACATTGAGGTAGAAACCGAAGTGCCTCTTTTTTTCTCTTCGGGGTCAAAATCCAAAAGGGCTGTGCCATCCTGAGTTTTGCCTATTCTATCGGCTGCCTTTCCGTAAAATAACACTGCATCGGCAAGTGTGGTTTTACCGGAACCGCCGTGACCTAAAAATGCAATGTTTTTAATTTTTTCTGCAGGGTAATTTTTCAAGATGATACACTCCTTATTATATATATGACACTTTATTGGCTAAAAGTGGTTACCTTCAAAGTATAACACATATTTTTAGTAATTACAACTAATTTTTTATAAAATCAGTTAATTTATTTTGGATATAAGTCCTAAAATAAACCCTTTTGTCAAAGATAGACAAAATTCACAAAAAAATAATATATATAATAACTATAATTAAAATAAAAAAGTAACAATTCTGACACCTAATTGTAACTAAATTGTTCCTCGTTTTTTTATGTTTGGTGAGTATAATAAAAATAGAGATTTAAGAAAGGAGAGAAATATATGAAAAAGAAATTTTTAGCGGCAATTTTGGTTTTATGTGTCTGCTTTTCTTGTATTTTGCTCTCCTCTCCTTTAAAAACAAACCCCGTTGCCGCGGCAGATAGCCAAAGCGATATATCCGAGGGCGTCTTAAAGGCCCGTTTTCTTAATATGCTTAATCATAATTATGTTTACGGCGAGAGTTTTTATGATATCGAATCCATGATAAACGATTCCATGCCGGCGCTTCTTCATTTAAGAGATTTGGAAGATGAAGATTTCATAAAAGAGGAATATGTTAAAGAATATGTTCTAAATATGTTCGGCACCGAGCTTGGCGAGATATCAAATATAAACGCAGATTTTCCTCAGAAGGAGGGTTATATTTTCATTCTTCCACGAGGTTTTACGGTTTACAAGCACGAAATCCTTAAAATGACTGAAAATGAGGATAATTCTTACTCTGTAACCTCAAAAATTAAGGTTAACTCCCACGATAACAGTGAGGAAACCTTAATCTGCGAAACCTTGTTTATTGAAAATTATAAATCATCCTTTGGTTATACCATCGCCTATTCAAAAATAGTTGAAAACGTATCGGCAATGTAATTTTATTTTTTATAATTTCAGACGGAAGATTTTTCTTCCGTCTTTTTTTGTTTTTTACGCATTTTTTAGTTGAAAATGTTGATAACTTATGCTATACTCTTTATATGTTATATATATTTATATTATATATATTATTTAAAGATTATTATGGGAGGTAAAAAAATGTCAGATAAGCATTCCATTGATGCTATATGGGAGGGTATTTGCGAGGAAATTAAAAAGCGTGTTCCCGAAGTTACCTTTAACTGCTTTTTTAAAGATTTAAATCCTATTACCATTGATAACGGCGCCTTCGTTATTTCGGTTAATAATGAGTATATGAGAGGTTTTATTGAGGATAACTATACTCCTCTTTTATCCGATGTTATACATAAATTTTTCGGTATACCCTTTAAGCCCCATATTATTCTTGATTCCGATGATGAAGACCTTGTTATGGCCGAGCTTCACAGTGAGGGTCTTTCCTTTGAGGATTTCTTCACCTTTGATAATTTTATTCTGGGCTCCACCAATAGATTTGCTCTTTCTGCCGCAAGAGCCGTTGCAGAGAAAGAGGAGATAGTTTATAATCCCCTTCTTTTATACGGTCCCTCTGGCGTTGGTAAAACCCACCTTATGCTTGCTATCAAAAACAGAATGAAGCAGCTTTACCCCCATAAGAAAATATCCTATGTTCGAAGCGAGGATTTTACCAATCAGCTTATGGTCGCAGTTCAGGAAGGTAAGCTTGGTATGTCTTCAATGAATGATTTTCATAAGAAGTTCAGAGATTTAGATGTTCTTTTAATTGATGATATTCATTTTATTGCAGGCAAGGAAGCAACTCAGGAGGAATTTTTTAATACCTTCAATACCCTCTATCAGAATAATAAGCAGATAGTGGTTACCCTTGACCGTCCGTTAAAAGAAATCAAAACCCTTGATGATAGAATTAAATCCCGTCTTTCTGCAGGTCTTACCGCCGATATTTCCTATCCCGATTATGAAACAAGAGTCGGTATTATCAAGGAAAAGGCAAAATCCTGCAATATAGAGATAGAAGATAACCTTGTTTATCACATTGCAGAAAATGTTAAATCAAATACCCGTCAGTTAGAGGGTATCGTTAAAAAACTTCAGGCGTATATTTCAATTCAGAATAAAATTCCCACCATTGCGGTTGTGCAGAATTTTATTAAGGATGTTATAAATGATTCTCAACCCGAGCCCATTAAGATAGAAACCATCATTTCCGAGGTTGCAAATACATATAATGTTTCGGAAAATGATATTCTTTCTAACCGCCGTACAGCATCCCTTGCCCGCGCCCGTCAGGTAGCAATGTATATTGCTCGCGAAACTACGGGGCTATCCTTTAAACAAATCGGCGAGAATTTCGGTAAGGACCATTCCACCGTTCTTTATAATGTAAGGCAGGTTGAGGAATTTATTTCCGATAAACCCTACGAAAAGGCCTTGGTGGAGGATATTATCAAAAACCTGAAGAGCAATAACTCTTAAAATTTGGACAAGTTATTAACACTTTAAATGTTAATTAACCTTCATCTTTTCCACCGCGTGTTAGTTTAAAATTTAAAGGTAAAAGTTATCAAAAACTATCCAATTTTTTATTAACCCCGAAAAGCCGATTATATAAACAAAAAAAGGGCTTTTCCACCGTTTTAACCGTATATATTATTACTGATAAAAAATTATATTCTTTTTATAGAAAATCGGAGGAATTTTTATGAAATTCACAGTTGAACGCTTAGCGCTTTTAGATGCCGTTTCTAAGCTTGGCAGAGTTGTAGGACTTAAGACCTCAATGCCCGTTTTAGAAGGTATACTTATGTCGGCAGAGCAGGGCAAGCTCACTATGGCGGCATATAATCTTGAAATGGGAATGAAAAAGGAAATCTATTGCAACTGCGAAAATGCAGGTGATATCGTAATCAATGCCCGTCTGCTTTCTGATATTCTCAGAAGAATGAACGGAACTCAGGTAGAAATTGAAGCGGATGAGCGTCTTATGTGCCATATCAGAAGCGGAGAGGCAGTTTTTGATATTATGGGTATGGCTGCTACCGATTTTCCCGAAATGCCTTCTGTTGCCGATGGGGCTAAAATTAAGTTAGATGGCGCTACCTTTATAAATATGGTAAAGGGTACAATCTTTGCTGTTGCTCCAGTTGAAGGCACCAGACCTATCCTTACGGGTATCAATATCTCTGTTAAGGAAGGTGTTTTGCAGTTTGTCGCTATTGACGGTTACCGTCTTGCTATAAGACGAGAAAGGGTTAATATAACCGAGGATATTGATTTTATTGCCTCAGGTAAGGGTATTAACGAATTCTCAAAACTTATAAGTGAAGAAAGCGAAGAAATTGAAATTACTGTAGGTAAGCGACTTCTCTCTATGAAGATAGACGGATATGTATTTATCTCCCGTCTTATTGAAGGTGAATTTGTAAACTACGAGAAGATTATCCCTGTTGATTACAGACAGAAGATTACTATAAATTCCACCGATATTATAAATAGCGTTGAAAGAGTTTCACTTCTTATTAACGATACCTTCTCAACACCCGTTAGATGCATTTTTAACGAGGAGCAGATGGTTATAAGCTGCGCTACTGCAATGGGCAGAGCTACCGAAAAAATCAATATAGTAGTTGAAGGGGAGCCCTTTGAAATCGGTATGAACAGCAGATATTTATTGGATGCTTTGAAGGCCTGTGACCAGGGCGATATTGTATTCAAGTTTAACGGACCGAATCTTGGCGTTACCCTTTCATCCGCAAACGAAGAAAATAAGGATTTCTTATATCTTGTAATGCCTATGAGGTTGAAATAATGACAGATACTATTTTAATAAGAGAGGATTTTATCCGTCTTGACAGCGCCCTTAAATTTGCTTCACTTGTTGCAACGGGGGGTCACGCTAAAATCGTTATCCAAAACGGCGAGGTTTTAGTAAACGGTGAAATCTGCACACAAAGAGGTAAGAAACTAAGAAATGGTGATACCTTTAAATTTGAAGGAGTTACCGTAACAGTTAAAAATGAAGGTTAATTCGCTAAAATTAAAAAATTTCCGAAATATAGAGGAACTGGAACTAAAATTCGATGATGGAATGAATGTAATCTGCGGTGAAAATGCCCAAGGAAAAACCAATATTATAGAAGCCCTTTGGCTCTTTACGGGGGCTAAAAGTTTCAGAGGCGCTAAGGATTCCGCATTTATAAGATTTGGTGAAGAAAAGGGTATAAGCGAAACAGATTTCATTTTCGAGGGAGTAAGAAATACTGCAAAAATGGATTTTTCTGAAAAGCGAACGGCATTTTTAAACGATAAAAAGCTCTCCGCCCCCGCATCCCTTGCAGGAAACTTTATAGCTATAGTTTTTTCCCCCGCCGATTTATCTCTCGTGACTGCGGGACCAAGTGAGAGAAGAAGATTTTTAGATGTGGCAATAGGGCAGCTTTATCCCAACTATATCGGAATTTTAAGAAAATATACCCGCGCGGTTACCCAGCGTAATCAAATTATTAAGGATTATAAGTATGATGCTTCGGTTGCAGTTATGCTTGATGTTTTTGAAAGCGAAATAGCCGCTAGTGGCAGAAAAATAATCGAGTACCGCCAAAAATATATAGATATGCTTAATAAGTATGTTCCTAAAATATATAACGGTCTTTCGGGTGGTAGGGAAGATATTGTGTCGGTGTATGGCACTAATTGTCCTGCTATAATGTTAGAGGATAAGCTAAAGGAAAAGCGGAAGGAAGATATGTTTACCTGTGTTACTTCCGTAGGCCCCCACCGCGATGATATAGAGTTTAAGATAAACGGAGTAAACGCGAGAAGCTTTGGCTCTCAAGGGCAGAAGAGAAGCGTAGCTTTAACCCTTAAACTCGCTCAAGCGGAAGTTATTAAAGAAATAACAGGGGAACACCCTATATGCCTTCTTGATGATGTTATGAGTGAGCTTGACCTCATAAGGCAGAATTATATTCTTAATCACATAAAGGATTGTCAGTCGTTTATAACCTGTTGTGACCCGTCAAATACGTCGCGGCTTAAGGAAGGAAAAATATTCACAGTTTCGGGAGGAAGGGTAATATAATGTATCTTCATCTTGGAAATGCAGTGCTTGTTAAAACCGACGAGGTTATCGGGATTTTTGACCTGGATAACACAACGGTTTCTAAAAAGACAAGGGATTATTTAAATACAAGTGAAAAGAAAAAAGAGGTTATAACCGTAAGCTATGACCTACCTAAATCCTTTGTTATATGTTCAAAAGAAAAAGGAAAACAAAAGGTTTATTTATCCCAATTATCTACGGCGACTTTACAAAAGCGTTCTGGGTATATCGGTTAAAAATTAAAACTTAAAGTATAAAATTAAGGAGTTTTAAAATGAGCAACGAAATGAATTTACCTGTTACCGAAAGTTATGATGAAAGTTCGATTCAGGTACTTGAAGGTCTTGAAGCGGTAAGAAAAAGACCGGGTATGTATATCGGCTCAACGGGCGAAAGAGGTCTCCACCACTTAGTGTATGAAATAGTGGATAACTCTATTGACGAGGCCCTTGCAGGTTACTGCGATAAAATTGAGGTAGATATTCTTGATGACGGAATTATAAAGGTTACGGATAACGGACGCGGTATACCCGTTGGTATTAATCCCCAAAAGGGTATTCCTACCGTTACCGTTGTATTTACCATTCTTCACGCAGGCGGTAAGTTTGGCGGCGGCGGATATAAGGTATCAGGCGGTCTGCACGGCGTAGGCGCCTCGGTTGTTAACGCCCTTTCTAACTGGCTTGAGGTTGAGGTAAGGGACGGTAAAAATGTTTATAAGCAAAGATATGAGAAGGGTAATATCGTTTCCGACCTTGAAATAATAGGTGAAACCAATGAAACAGGTACCACCGTTACCTTTAAGCCCGACCCCTCTATCTTCACCGATACCACCACCTATGATTACGATATCCTTCTTAACCGTTTAAGAGAGCAGGCATTCCTTAATGCAGGTATCAGAGTAATTCTCACCGACAAAAGAGAAGATTCCGATACACTTGGCCGTCAGGACGATTTATGCTTTGAGGGCGGTATTAAATCCTATGTTGAATATCTTTTAGCGGGTATGAAGAAGGAGTCTTTGATTAAAGACGTTATCTATCTTTCGGGAAGCAAAAAGGAAGAAACCGCAGAAATTGCGCTTTTGTGGTCAACTGCATACGATAATAAGGTGCTTTCCTTTGCCAATACCCTACATACTATTGACGGCGGTACTCATGAGCAGGCCTTCAGACAAACCGTTACAAGAGTTGTAAATAAATACGCCCACGATTTTAAAAAGCTTAAGGAATCAAGCGATAACCTTAAGGGTGACGATATTATGGAAGGTCTTGTAGCCGTTGTTTCGGTTAAGCTTTCCGATGCCCAGTTTGAATCCCAAACCAAAGCAAAGCTGGGTAACACCTCTATCGGTCAGCTTGTAAGAGATATTGTTAATGACCAGCTTTATAAGTATCTGGAAGAAAACCCCGCCGATTCTAAAATCGTTATTGATAAGGCAATCGCAGCATCCAATGCCCGTGAGGCCGCTCAGAAGGCCCGCGAGGCATCAAGAAATAAATCGGGTATCGGCAATAAAACCCGTATGCCCGAAAAGCTTACCGACTGTATTTCAAACGACCCCACAAAGACCGAAATTTACATTGTCGAGGGAGATAGCGCAGGCGGTAGCGCCGTTGAAGGCAGAAACGCCACCTATCAGGCAATACTTCCTCTTTGGGGTAAAATGCTTAATGTTGAAAAAGCAAGGGAAGATAAGGTTTACGGCAACGATAAATTAACCCCCGTTATAACCGCTCTCGGTACGGGTATCGGCGAAAACTTTGATATAAATAAACTTCGCTATGATAAAATCGTTATTATGGCCGATGCCGACGTTGACGGAAGCCATATCAGAACACTGCTTTTAACCTTCTTCTTCAGATATATGCCCGAGCTTATCGAAACAGGTCATATTTATCTTGCTCAGCCGCCACTTTTCAGAATTTCAAAGGGAAAACAGCACTTTGATGTATTTACCGATGAAGAAAAGGCCGCAAAGGTTGAGGAGCTTGGAGCAGGCGTTGATGTTCAGCGTTATAAAGGTCTTGGTGAGATGGACCCTGAGCAGCTTTGGGAAACCACCCTTGACCCCGAAAGAAGAACATTTTTGCGCGTAACTATGGAAGATGCGGCTCTTGCCGACGAAACCTTCACAGTTTTGATGGGCGAAGAGGTAGAGCCCAGAAGAAAATTTATCGAAGAAAACGCAATTTATGCGACCGATCTTGATATCTAAAGAAAGGAGAAATCAAAATGGCAAAACAAGAAAAGGTTTATTGGCCTGAAAGCGAGGAAACTAATATTGTTCCCGTGGAAATTACCGATGAAGTAAAACAGAGTATGCTTCAGTACTCAATGTCGGTACTCGTTGGCCGTGCGCTCCCCGATGTGCGCGACGGACTTAAGCCCGTTCACAGAAGAATTCTTTATACAATGTATGAAAACGGATTAACCCCCGACAGTAAATACCGTAAATGCGCCGATACCGTTGGTACGGTGCTTGGTCGTTACCATCCTCACGGTGACGCTTCCGTTTACGATGCTATGGTGCGTATGGCGCAGGATTTCTCCCTTAGATATCCTCTTATAGACGGACACGGAAACTTTGGTAATATCGACGGCTATCCCGCCGCCGCTTACCGTTATACCGAGTCTAAAATGAATCGCCTTTCCCACAGTATGCTTGATGATATCAAGAAGGATACTGTTAATATGATGCCCAACTACGATGACCGTTTAGAAGAGCCCGAGGTATTGCCCGTTCGCTTTCCACAGCTTCTTGTTAACGGCTCAAGCGGTATAGCCGTTGGTATGGCAACCGAAATTCCTCCCCATAATTTAGGCGAGGTTATTGACGGTATGTGCCATCTTATCGATAATCCCGATGCCGAGCTCGCCGAGCTTTGTGAGCATATCAAGGGACCCGATTTCCCAACGGGCGGCATCATTATGGGAAGAAGCGGTATCCGCGCCGCCTATGCTACGGGCAGAGGCAAAATCGTTGTTCGCGGCAAAGCCGAAATTGAGGAAACCAAAAACGGAAAATATAGAATTGTTATTACCGAAATTCCCTATAAGGTTCGCAAAAAGGACCTTGTTAAGCATATTTACGATTTGGCCGCCGAAAAGAAAATCGAGGGTATAGATGATGTTGTTGACTATTCCTCTCAGCGCGATGGCGGTATGAGAATCGTTGTAGATGTTAAAAAGGATGCAAATGCTCAGGTTGTTCTTAATAAGATTTATAGATATACAGCCCTTCAATCCACCTTCGGCGCGATTTTACTTGCTATTGTAAACGGAAAACCCCAGATTTTAACACTTAAAGAAATGCTTCAAAACAGCATAGACTTCCAGTGTGAAATTATAAGAAGAAGAACCGAATTTGATAAGAAAAAAGCTCAGGAGCGCGCCCATATTTTAGAGGCCTTGAAGGTTGCCCTTGACTTTATTGATGAGGTTATTAATATAATTCGTTCTTCAAAGACCATCGCCGAAAGTAAAGATGCATTGTCCGAAAGATTTGGCTTTGATGATGTTCAGACCACCGCTATTGTTCAGATGCAGCTCGGTAAGCTTGCAGGTCTTGAAAAGCAGAAAATTCTTGATGAACTCACCGAAAAACTTGCATTTATCAAAGAATGTGAGGATATTCTCGGCAGTCACGCAAGAATTCTCGATATTGTAAAAACCGAAGCGTTAAACCTTCGCGATAAGTTCTCTGATGACCGCAGAACCGAGATTTCCGATGTTCTCGGTGAAGTGGATATTGAGGACCTTATCCCCGAAGAAGAGTGCGTTATAACCAAAACCAACAACGGTTATATCAAGCGTCTTCCTGCCGATACCTATTCGGTTCAGCATAGAGGCGGCAAGGGTATTACAGGTATGACCACAAGGGAAGAAGATGCCGTTTCAAATATGTTTGTATGCTCATCTCACGATAGCATTATGATGTTTACAAACCTTGGCCGTGTTTATAGAATTAAGGCATACGAAATTCCCGAGGGCTCCAGAACTTCCAAGGGTATTAACCTTGTAAATATCGTTCCTTTGATGCCCGATGAGAAGATTACGATTATTATGCCTTGTACCGTAGAGGACGAAAACGAAAGATTTGTAACTATGGTTACAAAGAAGGGCATAATAAAGCGTACCCGTCTTTCTGAATTTAAAAACACTAGAAAGAGCGGTATTATTGCTATTTCTATTGATGAAGATGATGAACTCGGTTTTGTTAGAATGACCAAGGGCGACGAAAATATCTTCATCGCAACCCGTAAGGGTATGTCCATTCGTTTTGATGAAAATAATGTAAGAGCAATGGGCAGAACCGCAAGAGGCGTTAAGGCAATCAATATGAAAGAAGGGGATAGCGTTGTGGATATGGCTATCTGTAACGCCGATACACGTCTTCTCACCGTAACCGAAACGGGCTACGGAAGAATAAGTCCTATAAGCGATTACCGTCTGCAGTCCCGTGGCGGTAAGGGTATTACCAACTACCGCACCGAAAAGTACGGCGCAGTTGCCGCTACTATTCCTGTTACCGACAATGACGATGTTATTATGATTGCATCTAACGGTATTATAATAAGAATTTTCGCAGGCGCAATTTCTGAATTCTCACGCCCCGCAAAAGGCGTTAGAATAATGAGGGTTGCCGAAGGCGAAAAGATTCTCTCGGTTGCTATAGCCGAACACGATGAGGCCGAGGTAAACGAGACCCCTGAAGCCGCCGATGCGGATGCAGGAGCAGTAGAGCCCGAAATCATCGAAGATGACGAGGTAATCGAAGAGGAAACGGTAGAAACCGAAGAATAATATGTAGGGGTGGGACTCTGCGTCCACCCGTAACAATTCAAAGGAAGCATTAAATGACCAATGATGAATTAAGGGAAGAGGTTTTAGAAGAAACCCTTCACGAAACAGAAACCCCCGAAAACAATATAACGGAAAACCCCACCCCATTGGATGAGAATTCCAATGGGGCGGAGCCCGTTTTAAATGAAGAAGAAAACGAATATTCTAAAGAAGAAATAGAAGAACTGCTAAAAACTATTCACGAGCACCAAAGGGAATTTCGCTATTATAAGCCCTTGCCAAAAGGTGTCACCGAAGAAACCTATGATGAATATACGAAGGTAAGAAGCTGCGGTAAAATTATCGGCGTAACAAGTATAGTTATTTGGGCGCTCGTTATGGGCTATTCCTTGATTTACGGCTTTGTTATCGGCTTTGCCGCATCTTTCGGAGTGGATTTAACCACCGTTTTATCAGACCCTGCCGTAAATAATCTGATGCAGATTCTGATGACAATTTGTATGTTCACTCTACCGTTTTTAATTGCCGCAAAGGTCAATAAATATAAGCTTGCAGAGTTGGTTCCTCTCACAAAAAGTCGTGAGGGAACAAGAATGCCCTATTTCCTTTTCGGTCTCGGCTTTTGCGCCTTTGCTCAAATTGCCGTTTCAAAGGCGGCAACCATATTTGAGAGTATGGGCTTCGAGTATAATCTGCCCGAAAGTGAGAATGCGGAAGGAATTTTCGGATTTTTATTGGCGGTTATTTCCACCGCCGTTGTCCCCGCCTTGATGGAGGAATTCGGTTGCAGAGGAATTATGTTCGGTATCGCCGAAAAAAAGGGCGGTACAACCTTTGCGCTTCTCATTTCTTCAGCAATTTTCGGTCTTATTCACGGCAATTTTATGCAGATTCCCTTTGCCTTTTTGGTGGGACTGGTGTTGGGTGTTATCCGAATTAAAACCGGCTCCTTGTGGGTTGCTATCCTTATCCACGGCGTAAATAATTTCGCTTCTGTGGTGATGGATTATGCAGGGGATATTATCGGAGACGAAATTGCCAATACCCTTTATACAGTGTTTTTAGTGCTTTGTATGTTAGCGGCAGTAGTAGGAGTCGCGTTGCTTTCTAAAAACGGCAAGGAAGAATATGAGTTAAAGGAAAGGGAAGAAAATAAAGCCACCCTTAAAGAGAAGCTTTTGTGGTTCTTCAAAACCCCCGCGGTTATTGCCGCCATAGTTCTCTTTGTGGGTGAAGCAAGTCTGTATTTTGTGAAATTTTAAGCGTATGAACAGTGAATTTATGAAAAGAGCCATTGAGCTCGCAAAAAGAGCCAGATATTTGGGTGAGGTGCCCGTGGGCGCCGTAGTGGTTAAGGATAATAAAATCATCGGCGAAGGGTATAACCAGAGGGAATTTAAGCAAAATCCCATAGCCCATGCCGAGTGTGTGGCTATTGAAGAAGCAGCAAGAGTCCTTGGGGATTGGCGGCTTGACGGTTGCGAGATTTATGTTACCTTGGAACCCTGTGTTATGTGCTCAGGAGCCATTATAAACGCCCGAATTTCTACCGTGGTTTTTGGCGCCTACGATTTGAAGGCGGGTTGTATGGATAGCGTAACAAACCTTACAAATCTGCCCCTTGGCTCAAAACCCGAAATCTACGGCGGAATTTATGAGGAAGAATGTAAAAATTTACTAACAAAATTTTTTGAGGAAAAAAGAAAGCAGAGCTGAAAAGCTCTGCTTTTTAAGTTATGATTGCCTTCGGCAAGTTAAGATCGGCCTTGCCGCGTTATGATTTACCTTGCGGTAAAGTTTTGGTGTGCCAAAGGCACAATTTATCTTGGTCGGCAGAGCCGCCACATTAACTATTTGCGAAGCAAATATCATAACATTTGGCGAAAGCCAAATTCATAACTATTAACTTATAACTTGTAAATAACGGCGGCGCCGGTATTTACATTGTCTGTCCGCCTAAAAACCTTGCGGCAACCGAAACAATTTTAATTTCGGTTTCGGTAGCGGCGGGTAATCCCTCACCCGAAAGAAGCACCACCGCGCCGCTCACATCACCCGCCGCCATTATGGGACAAGCCACGCATAAATCCCTATCTAATCCTTCAAGAGCAGGGGAGGTCTTATCCTTACTGAAATAGCATTTGCGGTTTTCCATAATATCCTCTAAAAGCGGCGTAACGCCTCGACCTAAAACCTCTTTTTTGGAAATTCCCGCCGCCGCAATGCAGTGGTCGCGGTCACAAATAATAACAGGGAAGTTCACATCCCCGCAAATAGCTTCTGCGATTCCACCCGCAAATTCGGCAAGCTCTCCCATGGGAGAGTATTTTTTAAATACAACCTCCCCCGATGCCTCGGTAAATATTTCCAGAGGGTCCCCTTCGCGAATTTTGAGGGTACGGCGAATTTCTTTCGGAATAACAACCCTGCCTAAATCGTCTATTCTACGAACTATTCCTGTTGCTTTCATATATAAATCTCCTTTAATTTCAAATCGTGATGTTAGTATTTGTTAATGCGGAAGAAATATACACCATTTGTCCTTGATTATAGTTGAATAATACAAATGAAAACTAACCTAAAGAGTTATTGATGATGAATCAAGGCGATGCTATAAT
>JAZNWP010000090.1:0-31249 GCA_045593385.1 Acutalibacteraceae bacterium | reverse complement strand
GTTCTGCCGTGGGTCATATCAAGGGTGCGGAAGGTGCCGCCCAGAGTTTCAAACTCCTCGCCGAATTTCCATTCGCTTGCGGGCTCGCCTTTAAGCTTGATTTTTAGGGTATCTCCTGTAAACTCGGCATTTTCCTTATAGGTAATAATAATTTCATCTGTTTCGGCAGTCAAAATACCGTCGCTTAAATTTGCCGAGAATTTACATTCAGGGAAATCTCTATGAAAAACTACCTGAGTTGCTCTATCCTCAAACTTGCCTTCCGCCGAATATTCAAGATGGATAAGGCGGTCGGTTAAAGCGGTAAAACGGTAGTTATTTCCGATTAACATACTCTTTTCGTTTGCTTTAGGACTAACCTTCCATTTGAATCTTTTATTAATTTCCATGCTTAATGCCATCCCAATCTTCATATATATCAGCTGAAAGGGTAAGCTGCTCTTTTATAGCTTCGAGTACATATCTTTCCTCATAAGTTGGGTCCGCTACGTTTTGCATACGGCGGTATCTATTTAAACCTGAATATCCTTCGAAATTTGCCGCCTCAAAAAACTTAAGCTTACTATTTTGAGCAATTTGGCTATTTATAAGAATTTGCTCGATTTTGCCCTTAATATCGCCGTTATCGGTAATAAGGTTTTCGCCCATTACCTCAACCGTTATCTCGTCACTTGTTTTTGCGGCGAGGGTGACAGAGGTTGTGAGAGTTGCGCTATCATAGATATCCTCCGCCTTAACCTCTTTTCCGTTTACAAAAGCTTTAACGGTTATATCCTTATTAAATCCTCGAAGGTTAATTTTCCACTCTCGGTTTTTGGGGATAAGTGAAGTGTCACCCTTGGCGGCGGCTATGTTAAATATTGCCTTTTTGCCGAATTGAAGGGTCATATCGGTGGTGGCAAATGCTCCCTTTTCAAATCTATCATACTCACCCTCGTCTTCGTAAAGGGTAAAGCTGTTAGAGGCGGCGGGGAAGACATAAACCTCCATCTTATCGCTGGAACCTAAGAAATTATCATTTTCTTTATGAGCGTTCATAGGAACAATAGCGCCTGCCTTGGCAAATACGGGATAATCCTCAAGGGCTCTGTAAAAACTCATAGTTCTGTTTTTACTTGAATAGTGAGTACCGCTAAAGAAATCAAACCATTCGCCTTCGGGCAACCAACCTGTTGCCTTGCTAAGTCCCGTAACGCTGTCCAACGGCTCGGTTATGGGGCATACTAAAAGCTCGGAGCCAAACATAAACTGATTTTTATTCTCATAAGCGCCCGCGTTTTTGGGATTAGCGTAATACATGGGCTGAACAAGCGGCTCCAGCTCCTTATGACAACGGTAATTCATTGTATAAATATACGGGAACAGCTGATGACGAAGACTTAAAGCTTTTTTAAGTATATGCTCATACGCTTTGCCAAATGTCCAAGGTTCTTTGAGTATAAAATTATTGTTTGAGCTGTGCAGACGGTTTATGGGTGAAAACACGCCAAGTTGGAACCAACGGGTAACAAGCTCGGGGTCACTATAGCCCGCATAGTGACCGCCTATATCGTGACTCCACCAGCTATAGCCCACATTAGATGCGGTGGCCGTAAATTCGGGCTGGAACTCAAGCGAATCCCAGGTTATATATGTATCACCCGAAAATCCTACTGGGTAACGGTGGGAGCCAGGGCCACTGTAACGGGAGAAGAACATAGGTCTTTTACCGTTTCTCGAAATATCAAGTATATGCAGATGGTTAAGCATCCAAAGGGGGTCAAGTCTTTCAAGCTCGTTTTTATATTTCCCCGAAGGGTTGGGCTCGTGAATCCACCAATAATCCGTTCCCTGCTGCCAATCCATCCACCAGAAATCAACACCGTTTTCTTCGTGGGGGTGGTGGAGAATATCAAAATAGTTTGCCATAAACTCTTTAGATAAAACATTAAAAGGTACCCTCTTTTTAGTTGCGGGGTCTATACCGCAGGCCTTTGCCATCTCCTCATACATATCCTCGTGGGCGGCAACGCCACTTGCGGGATGAAGATTTAAAGCGGTTTTTAAATTGTTATCGTGCAGATACTTTAAAAAGGCCTCGTGGTCAGGGTAAAGCTCCTTATTCCAGCTGTATCCCGTCCAACCGTTAGTAAAACAAGGCGCATCAAGCTTTTTAACCTCTTCGGGCACCTGAGCGCTCGTCTTATGCCAATCCATATCGATAACGGCAACTGAGAAAGGAATATCCTCAGCTTTAAAGCGTTCCATTAAATCGGTATATTCCTGCTGAGTATATGCATAGTAGCGACTCCACCAGTTGCCGAGAGCATAGGCGGGAAGCATTGGGGGCGCGCCCGTTAATTTATAAAAATCTTTAACGGCTTGTTTATAATCAAAACCGTAACCGAAGAAATAAATATCCTTTTCTTCTTTGCGGGTTTCTATCCAACCGTCTTCTCCGAGGCACATCGACTCACTATCATCAATAACCGAAAATCCGTTTCTCGATACAACTCCGTTATCAACAGCGCAGCGGCCGTTGATGCAATCAAGCGTTCTTGCAGTGCCGCCAAGAGTTTCGAATTTCTCACCGAATTTCCATTCGCTTGCGGGCTCGCCCTTTAACTTAATTTTAAGAGTATCGCGGGAAAAATCCGCGTTTTCTTTATAAGTAATAATAATTTCATCGGTTTCGGCGGTTAAAATACCGTCGCTTAAATTTGCCGAGAATTTACACTCAGGGAAATCTCTATGGAAAACCACCTGGGTTGCTCTGTCCTCAAATACGCCTTCTGCCGAATATTCAAGACGTATAAGGCGGTCTGTTAAAGCGGTAAAACGGTAGTTATTTCCAATTAACATACTCTTTTCATTTGCTTTAGGACTAACCTTCCATTTAAATCTATTATTCATAAAATGCACCTTCCTTTTTAAGTATTATATAATTCTAAACATTTAAAGGCAATGTACCCGATTTACCTATTATTTGTCTTATATTTACTTTTTAATGGATTTTTTGGTTTTTATTGCTCTGGGGGTTACTGTACTATTTTTACTTTTCATCCCTCACATATTGACTGGTTTGACTATTTGCTTGACAAGAGGGAAAGGTGTATTTAAATCAAATTAAAGATTAAAAAAGGAGATGTATTTATGAAAACCGTTAAGGATAAATATCTTGTTGTAGGCGCAGATTTTGCAGGTTACCCCTTAAAGCTTGAAAAGAAGCCCGAATAATTTTACAAATATCAGACCTAAAAGCGAGGAATTCTCCTCGCTTTTATTTTTTATACATAGAAAAACTCTGAATACGTCCAAAATCTACGGACAATAGACTTACCTCCTAAAAAAACACGTCAAAATATCTGAAAATCTATGCTTTCGGAGTTTACTGTTGAAAATTTTATGGTATAATTAGGTTGGAATGTAAAACGATAGGAGTTGCGAAAATGAAATTCAATCAATCCTGGCAAGGCTTCCTATGCGATAAAGACGGTGTTTGCCTTGAAAAATTCAATGCCACCGTGCCCGGTAATATTCAGATGGATTATGCCCGTCATAAAGATTGGCTCAATACCCTTCAGTTTTCTACCAATGCAAAGAAATTTGAGCAATATACTGAAAACTTCTGGAAATACGAAACGGAGCTTGATTTCGAAAAGAAAGCAGACGAGGAAATATATTTCGTTGCCGAAGGCATCGATTATGAATTTGATGTTTTGTTAAACGGGAAAAGATTAATTCACGGGGAAGGTATGTATACTCCTGTCGAAATTAATATTACCAAATTGGCAAAAAAGGTGACCGACTCCAAGTTTTAATTTATCCTCATCCCTTTGAGCCCTCCGAATTTCCTAAAAGTCGCTGTGACGCGAGGCAGTCCTGCAAGCCCCCCGTTTGTTACGGTTGGGACTGGAACCCCTATCTCCTTATTTCAGGTCTTTGGAAGCCCGCGTATATCGAAACTCGCAAGAGTGACTATATAAATAACTGCGAGCTTTTCTATGACCTTGAACTTGAAACCAAGACCGTTACTGCCCGCTTCGAAGCCGAGTGCTCTGCCGAAATTACATATACGGTTGCCGACCGAGAAGGTAAGGTGGTTTATGAGGGCAAAAGCCCCGAATTCACCCTAAAGGATGTAAACCTCTGGTGGTGTAACGGTCAGGGCGAGCCCTATCTTTACAGCTGGACGGCCAAAACCGAAAGTCATACCCTTTGCGGACAAGTGGGTTTCAGAACTGTTGCTCTTGTTAAAAACATCGGTACCAATTGGGAACCAGACGGCTTCCCGAAAAGTCGCTACCCCGCCCCCATTACCGTTATGCTCAACGGCAGAAGAATTTTTGCCAAGGGCTCCAACTGGGTTAATCCCGAACTTTTCTTTGGCGCCGTTACAAAGGAGCGTTACTGCGAGCTTGTTACCCTTGCAAAAGAAGCAAATATGAATATCTTCAGAATTTGGGGCGGAAGCGGTATTTGCAAGAACGAATTTTACGAAGAATGTGACCGTCAAGGTATTATGGTTTGGCAGGAATTTATGCTCGCCTGCAATAATTACGAGGGCACTCCCCATTATTTAGAAGTCCTCGAAAAAGAGGCAACCTCTATTATTAAGGCATTGCGCCGATACACCTCAATAATCCTTTGGTGCGGAGGTAACGAACTATTTAACGGTTGGTCGGGAATGGATGACCAATCCCTTCCCCTCCGTCTGCTTAACAGTCTTTGCTACCGCCTAGACCCAAAACGCCCCTTCCTTATGACCTCGCCCCTTACAGGTATGGCTCACGGCGGTTATATTTTCCGCTATGAAGGTGTTAACGGCAATAAAGATGTTTTTGAAATTTTTAACAATGCCCATCAAACCGCCTACACCGAATTCGGTGTTCCAAGTCTTGCGGATGAGGAAAGTCTGAAAAAGATTATTCCCGAAAACGAGCTGTTCCCCATCGAGAAAACAGATTCCTGGATTTATCACCACGCCTTTGAGGCCTGGGGTAAGGAAAAATGGGCCTGTCTTTATATGCTAGAGCATTACTTCGGCAAACCTACCTGCCTAAAGGATATTTGTGAGCAGTCCTCGTGGTTGCAGCGCTCAGGTTATCAATATATTTTCGAGGAAGCAAGAAGACAGTGGCCCTACTGCTCCATGGCTATCAACTGGTGCTATGACGAGCCGTGGATAACTGCGGCGGGCAATTCACTTATCGCATATCCCTCAAAACCGACACCTGCCTATTATGCAGTTAAAAACGCTCTCCGTTCCAAAATTCCTACCGCCAGAATCGGCAAATTTGATTGGAAAAACGGAGAAATATTCAGGGCTGAACTTTGGTATATAAACGATAGTCAGGAACCTACCGAGGACACTGTTACCGCCTCTGTTATAATAGGCGATAACGAATACGAGCTTCTCACCTAGAACACGGGTGAATTAGCGGCAGATTCTAAAAAAATCGGGCCCTCGATTAACTTTACCTTACCCGTTATATTCCACCGGAATAAACTTATTTTAAAGCTTAAGTCAAAGTATTCCGATAGATGCAACGAATATACCCTCCTTTACCGTTGCACCGTTCCCCCTCCAAAGACCTTACAACTCAACGTATAAGTATAAAAGCGGAGTGTCTTCACTCCGCTTTTATAATAAATTATTCCAATTCCCCTTGACTTTTAAAATTTAGAGGCGTATACTTTTTATTGCAAGTATATATAATTTATATATGCAAATTCACTTTATGGAGGAAACAAAATGAAAAGATTAAGCTTAATCATCGCACTTGCTCTTTGCGTTACCATCGGCAGTGTTTACGCTACTTGGGTTTACAATGAGCACAACGACGTAGCCGATATTTCCGGCGCGCGTACTATTACTCTTACCGAAGCTACCTTCGAAGGCGGTCTTGGCACCTATACCGTTACCGCTGCAGGTCTTCAGTTAAAGGTTGACCCCAAGGTTGGTACAGCACACACCACCTCATTGCAGGCATCGGGTGAAATTGTCGTTACCTTTACTCCTTCTCAGTATGCAAGTGAAGAAGTAAAGGAAAACGCCGTTCCTTCTACCTTTGCCTTCTCTTCCAGCGTCGATGTTGCCAACTGGAAACACGGCGAGCAACAGATTTTCACTAGCGTTGACAATACCAAGTGGGATATAGACTGGACCGGAACAAAGCAGGCAGACGGCACATTTAAGTATTCTATCCCTGCTTCTAAGGTTGCAGAGTGCCTTATTTTAAATGAGATTAACCTCGATACTAAATCTGATTACGACGCTTACACCGACTCTCTCAAAGTAGGTCAGATTAACATCAGCATCAGCGACGGTGTAACCTCTACCTCTAATCCCTAATCTTACATAATATAAATTTTCAAATACCTTATCCCGTAGCGATACGGGGTAAGGTTTTTATACAAAGGCACGTGAAAAATCTTGAAGGGCTATGACTTATATATCTTCATCCTCTGCGCTATAGTTTTCACTATTCTTACCGCTCTTCTTACCTATCTTATTGTTGCTATGGTTAAGATGTACATTTCCCTTGTGAAAGCGGGACAGAAGGACGAAGAAATTCTAAAGACACACAGAGAAAAGCAGAAAAAAGGTTGTCTTGTTGACTGTATAGTATCGTTTGTACTATGCGGTCTATTAGTCGTTTGTTTCTGTTTTTCTTTGTATGTCAACCTTCAGGAAGAACGCTCCTTTGAAAAAATTCCTACCCTTAATGTTATTAAAACCTCTTCTATGGCTTATAAAGACCCTCAAAACGAATATCTTTTTGAGAATAACATAAATAATCAGCTTAGCCGCTTCGATTTGGTTTTAACCTATAAAAAGCCCGCCGAAGAAGAACTTAAGCTTTATGATATCGTTGTTTATAAACAGGAGGATATGCTGGTTATTCACCGAATTGTAGGTATCGAGGAGCCGGACAGTTCTCATCCCAACGAGAGATATTTCTTGTGTCAGGGTGACGCTAACCAAATTCCCGATAAATTCCCTGTTAAATACGAGCAAATCAAGGGTATTTATAAAGGTGAAAGTATCCCCTTCGTTGGTAGCTTTATCTTGTTTATGCAGTCCCCTGCAGGTTGGCTTTGTATCCTTTTGGTTGTTTTTGCCGTAATTGCAACTCCCATTGCCGAAAAGAAAATTTTTGCCGCTGAGGACGAAAGAATTTCAGAAATCACCGAGGAAAAACTTGCCCGTCACCGCGAAGGTAAGAGGATCTGATTATGAGAAGTCGTTTTCTTTTTAAGTATCTCACCCTCTTTTTGAGCATTATACTCCTTTTGTCGATAGGCGGAGTTTTCGCCGTATGGCGTTATGCCGAGGACAGACCGCAGGGTGTCACCGATATACTTCCCCTTAATTTAAGCGAATTTACTTGGGATGGTTCGGATATTCTACCCGATGATATTCAGGGAGAAGACCACGCTTGGCTTATTAAGAACCTCATAAGCGGTGAGAAAAACGGCTCAGTTATAGGCCTTGATAATAAAAACTCCGACCTTAACGAATATATCCAAAACCGTCTTGATGGCGGCCTTGGTTGGAAACGAGATTATTTCGGCAGTATGGCCGTTACGGGCGATGCCGAGATGGAAGCTCTTTTCGGCGCAGCCGCGCAGGGACTTTCTTTTATAATTCAGGTTGTAAGTGATACGGAATATTATATATACACCACCAGCGTTTATCTCGGTGAACGAGGTGAGCCGAACTGGCTTAACACCTCCAATAAAACCCCCGGTAAACCCTCTGTTCCCATAGGCGAATATATTTTTGCTGTTTTCCGCACGAAAATCACCCGTCCCAACACTTCAACCCCTTGGAATATTATTGAAACTAAGCAGGGTAAAGCCCTTTCCGATTGGTACGATGAAAACCGCAGAAACGCCAATATTACCCAAATCCCCGCCTTCGACCCGAATTCCTGGATTGAGGACACCACTATGGGTAGCAATATGACCACCGCAAAAGCTATCTGGACCTTTATCGGCGATGAGGCAACGGCTTATCCTACTTCTCGCGCAACCCCCGTTTACTATCGCATAACACCAAAGGAAAGCGGAACTAGAAGGGCGGTCACATATAATACCGATTGCGTTTTGAAACTTTATAACGCTTCAGGAACTCAAATTGCTACGGGCGCTACCGCCACCGACAGTAACGGTAACAGTTATAACTATATTTCCTGGAACGCTTCGGCAAATACACTTTATTATATTTCTTTAGAAGGCAGTATGTCGATGCATTTTACCGTAAGTTAATTTAATATTACTTTAAGGCGAAGGGTTTTTCCTTCGCCTTTTTTCTTTCCCGCTTTTTGCCCGACCTAAATTAACATTGACTATTTGACACTTATAATATATAATATAATAGAATAGGTGCATTGTGACCTATGCAATATGATGTATCAGGCATCGCCCTTCCATAAGGGTGAATGTAGGGGAAAATCTCCCCCTCCCGAAAAATTCGGGCAAAAATCAAAAGCAAAGGAAGTAAAGTTATGAAAGTTGTAATTCTTGCAGGCGGATTCGGTACCAGAATTTCCGAGGAAAGTCAATTTAAGCCCAAGCCAATGCTTGAAATCGGAGGTAAACCGATTCTTTGGCACATTATGAAGGAGTATGCCCATTACGGTTTCACCGAGTTCGTAATCTGCGCAGGTTACAAGCAGCATGTTATCAAGGAGTGGTTTGCAGATTATTTCCTTCATAACAGTGATATTACCTTTGATTTTACCAGCGGTAAAAACGATATGATAGTTCACAATCAGCATTGTGAGCCCTGGAAGGTTACCGTTGTTGATACAGGTCTTAACACTATGACAGGCGGAAGAATTAAGAGAATCAAACAGTACATAGGGGACGAGCCCTTTATGATGACATACGGCGACGGCGTTTGCGACGTTAACATCAAGGATTTGGTAGAGTTCCATAAATCCCACGGTAAAATTGCCACCCTTACCGCTGTTACTATGGATCAGGAAAAAGGCGTTCTTGATATAGGCGGCGACTATGCCGTTAAATCCTTCCGCGAGAAGAATAAAAATGACTCCGCACCCATCAACGCAGGTTATATGGTGCTCGGTCCCGAAATATTCGATTATATCGAGGGTGACGAAACCGTATTTGAAAGAGCTCCCCTTGAAAAGCTTGCCAAGGAAGGTCAGCTTATGAGCTTTATGCATAAGGGCTTCTGGCAGTGTATGGATACCAAGCGTGAAATGGAGCTTCTTGAAAAACATCTCAAGAAGGGTACTGCTCCTTGGAAAAAATGGGAAGACTAATAGGTGAAAGCTATGGATTTATCTTTTTATAAAGGCAAAAAAGTTTTTGTAACAGGTCATACGGGCTTTAAGGGCTCATGGCTTTGCCGTATGCTTGTAAATGCAGGGGCTATTGTTACGGGCTACAGCTTGGAGCCCCCCACAAACCCCAACCTTTTCTCTATTGCTGAGCTTGAGGATAAGATGACAAGTGTTATAGGCGATATCAGAGATTTAGATTCTCTGAAGGCCGCTTTTGACGAGGCCAAGCCCGAAATTGTGCTTCACCTTGCCGCTCAGCCCATTGTTCGCGATAGCTATAAGGACCCTCATTACACCTACGAAACCAATGTTATGGGTACCGTTAATATTTTAGAGTGTGTTCGTCTTAGCGACTGCGTTAAGAGTGTTTTAAATGTTACCACCGATAAGGTTTACCACAACAACGAGTGGTGCTGGGGTTACAGGGAGGACGAGCCACTTGACGGCTACGACCCCTATTCCAACTCCAAAAGCTGCTCCGAGCTTGTTACCCACAGTTATATAAACAGCTTCTTCGAGGGCAAGCTTCCCGTAAGTACCGCCAGAGCAGGTAATGTTATCGGCGGCGGCGATTTCGCTAACGACAGAATTATCCCCGACTGCGTAAGGGCTATGGCAAAGGGTGCTAAAATCGGCGTTAGAAACCCCTATTCCACCAGACCTTATCAACATGTTTTAGAGCCCCTTGCAGTATACCTCACCATTGCTCAGAAGCAATACGAGGACCCTTCCTTTGCGGGCTTTTATAATGTTGGTCCCGATGACTGCGACTGTGTTACAACAGGCGAGCTTTGCGACCTTTTCTGCAAATATTGGGGCGATGGCGCCACTTGGGAAAACCAAGCCGAAGCGAACGCTCCCCACGAAGCCAACTTCTTAAAGCTTGATTGCAGTAAAATCAAGGCAGTTTTCGGTTGGAAACCCCGTTGGCACATTGAAGAATGTATCGATATGACCTGCCGTTTCAGCAAGGTTTGGCTAAAAGGCCAGAATGTTGCGGCAGAGATGGATAAAGAAATTAAAGAATTCCTGGAGGATTAATAATTATGGCTATTTGGAAAAACGAAGAAGAGGCACGCGCCAAAATTAAAGAGCTTGTTACCCAGTTCTATCACGATTTTAAAGAAAAGAAAACCGATTTTAAGCCCGGTGACCGCGTAACCTACGCTTCCCGCGTATTTGACGAGAAGGAAATGTGCGCCCTTACCGACGCTACCTTGGATTTCTGGCTAACAACAGGCAGATTTTCCGATGAATTTGAAAAAGAATTCGCTAAATGGATTGGAGTAAAATTCGCCCACCTTGTAAACAGCGGCTCCTCTGCTAACCTTATCGCTTTCTCTGTTTTAACCGCTCCCGAGCTTAAAGAGCGTCAGATTAAGCGTGGCGACGAGGTTATCACCGTTGCCTGCGGATTCCCCACCACCGTTACCCCCATTTTGCAGTACGGCGCAGTTCCCGTTTTCGTTGATATGACTGTTCCTCAGTATAACATTGATGTTACCAAACTTGAAGCAGCACTCAGTGAGAAGACCAAGGCAGTTATGATTGCCCATACCCTTGGTAACCCCTTTGATTTAAAGGCCGTTAAGGAATTCTGCGATAAGCATAACCTCTGGCTCGTTGAAGACAACTGCGATGCTTTAGGCACTCAGTATACCATTGACGGTGAAACCCGTTTCAGCGGTACTTGGGGCGATATCGGTACCTCCAGCTTCTATCCTCCCCACCATATGACAATGGGCGAAGGCGGCTGTGTTTACACCAATAATCCCCTTTTAAACCGTCTTATCCTCTCCTATCGTGACTGGGGTAGAGATTGTATCTGTCCTTCAGGTATGGACAACTTCTGCAAACACCGTTTTGAAGGTCAGTACGGCGAATTACCCCGCGGCTACGACCATAAATATGTATATTCTCACTTCGGCTATAACCTTAAGGTTACCGATTTGCAGGCGGCAGTAGGATGCGAACAGCTTAAAAAGTTCCCCTCATTTATTGAGAGACGCCGTCATAACTGGGACCGTCTCCGCGAGGCCCTTAAGCCCGTAGAGGACAAGCTTATGCTTCCCGAGGCAGCCGAAAACAGCCGTCCTTCTTGGTTTGGCTTCCTTATTTCCGTTAAGGAAGGTAGCGGCCTTGACCGTAACACCGTTACCCAGTATATTGAGAGCAAAAATGTTCAGACCCGTCTTCTCTTCTCGGGTAACCTTGTTAAGCACCCCTGCTTCGACGAAATTCGCGGCACCGACGCTTATAGAATTTCAGGCGACCTCACCGTTACCGATTTCATTATGAACAACTCCTTCTGGGTTGGCGTTTATCCCGGTATGACCGACGAAATGATTGACTATATGGCAAGCGTTATCATTGAGGCCGTAAATCAGTAATAATGAAAATCAAAGAACTTTTAGAAAACCCAAAGCTTGCAGCGTTTATTCAGTTTATTAAATTCTGCATCGTGGGTGTGAGCAACACGCTTATCTCCTATGGAATAGATATGCTGTGTTTCTATGTGCTTTTCGCCTTTTCCGATTTTAAGGGAATGGTATCTCTCCTCGGCAAAATCGGGGTAACCGCCTCTGCAGAAACCTTAAAGGTGATTTTCGCCTCGATTCTGGCCTTTGTTATAAGCGTTACCAATTCTTATTTCTGGAATAACCGTTTTGTTTTCAAATCGGGAAATCAAGGTTTTAAAGCCCATTTAAAATCCTATATAAAAACCTTTTTATGCTACGGAATAACTGGGCTTATTATATCCCCCGTTATTAAAGCGTGGCTTGTAGGGCTCGGCATTTCTTACGCCATAGCAAGCTTTGGTTCCTTGGTAATCACCATACCCATAAACTTTATTCTTAATAAGTTTTGGGCATTTAAAAACAAAGATTAGGGGGTTTTGGCTTGAAAGAAAAATATAGAATTGCTTTTGGCGGCGCCACAACTCCCCAAAAGATATTTGTTTTCGGTACCGTGGCCCTTTTGGCATACACGGTTATTACCTTTTTCTTTACGGGCGGACGTAGTTTCTATATGCTTTTGCATCCTGATACTCAGGATACCATGATGGATTTTTTCAACAGTATATATGACTCTAAATGTTTAAACCCATATGCCGAACGCGGTAATATTTATCCCGCAATTTGTCTTCTTTACTATAGATTTTGCGGAAAATTTATGAATCCCGAGTTTTTCACCTCTTTTCAGTGGAGAAACGACCAGTGGGGACTCATTACCTGCGCTCTTATATTGGCTTTTACCTGTATCATTATCTATGACCTTTTAAAACCCAAGGAAGTCAAATCTCTTGTTGACAGATATTTCTATATAGTGCTTATGGCGGGTACCGTTCCCTTTTGGTACTGCTATGAAAGAGGAAATATTATCCTCCAGACCCTTATGTTTCTTCTCATTTTCATTCGTTTTTATAGGAGTGAAAATAGGGTTTTAAAGGAAATAGCCCTGATAAGCTTAGCACTTGCCACCGCCATTAAGATTTATCCCGTATTTTTCGGTCTTCTTCTTATAAAAAATAAAATGTGGAAGGAATCCTTGCGCGCTGTTCTTTACGGAATCGCATTTTTCTTCCTTCCCTTTATAGTTTTCGGCGGTCTTGATGCTGTAATGCTTATGGTGGAAAATATCTTTAAGACTGATTCCATTATGAAATCTTTGGGCTACGGATATAAGGTTAATTTGAGCAACACTCTGGCTTTTTTATCCGAGCTTACGGGCATAGAATTCACCGTTTCCCGTACCTTCTGCTTTGTTTTCGTATTTATTTTAGGCGGAATTGTTTTCTTATTCTCTAAAGAAGCGTGGAAGCTTGAAGCGGTTTTAGGCGCGGCGGTTATCCTTGTTGCGGGATTCAGTTATACCTATACCCTGCTTTATATGGTTATACCCCTTGTAACCTTATTTGAAAGCCGCAGCGAAAGAGGAATCATTGATAATATTTATATGGTGCTCTTCGTGTGTATGTTTGCCCCTTTCTCCTTCGGCGGTTATGACTTTTTCGGTGTAGACCCCGATGTTAAATATAAGTTGGGACTTACTACCGTTATTTCAAGCTTAGCCCTTGTTATTTTGTTGTGCGCTTTGGCGGTTGATACCCTTTATCCCCATTTCAAAAAAATAATATTCAAAAACAAACCCGTAGCGGTAGAAGCCGCTTAATGATTTTAAGGAGTTTAATATGAAATTACGACTTGCAGATTATGTTGCCGATTTTTTAGCCGCTAAAGGCGTTACCGATGTGTTTTCCGTTGTTGGCGGAGGCGCAATGCACCTTAATGATGCCCTCGGTCATCACGAAAAATTAAAGGTTACCTATAACCATCACGAGCAGGCAAGTGCTATTGCCGCTGAGGCCTATGCCCGACTTGATAATAAAATCGCCGCCTTGTGCGTTACCACAGGTCCCGGAGGCACCAATGCGCTTACGGGTGTTGTAGGCGGTTGGCTTGATTCTATTCCTATGTTCGTAATTTCGGGTCAGGTGCGTTATGATACCACCGCCCGTTATGCTTTACAGTTTACCGAAACTCCCCTTCGTGCTATGGGTGACCAGGAATATGATATTGTAAAATCCGTTGAGCCCATGACCAAGTATGCCGTTATGCTCGAGGACCCCACCCGTATCCGCTACGAGCTTGAAAAGGCGTGGCACCTTGCTACTACGGGCAGACCAGGTCCCGTTTGGATAGATATTCCCGTAAATTATCAGGGCGGCTTTATTGAAACCGATGAGCTTGAGGGCTACAACCCCGCCGAAGATGATGCCCTTCTTCCCCCCGAGGTTGATGACGCTACCATTGATATGGTAATCGAGAAAATCAAGGGCGCTAAACGCCCCGTTTTCCACGCGGGCTACGGAATTCGTCTTTCGGGCGGCTTTGAGAAGTTTGCAAGCGTTCTCGAAAAATTGAATATCCCCGTTGTTACCTATTGGAATGCCATCGATTTAATCGAATCCGACCATCCGCTATACTGCGGCAGAGCAGGTAATATGGGTGACAGAGCGGGTAACTGGGCAATTCAGAATGCCGACCTTGTTTTAGCGGTAGGCACCCGTATCTCCATCCGTCAGACCGGTTATAACTGGAAAACCTGGGCAAGAAGCGCCGAGGTTATTATGGTTGATATTGATAAGGCAGAGCTTAAAAAGCCCACCTTGCACGTTGAAAATCCCGTTTGGGCAGATGCTAAGGATTTCCTTACCAAGCTTGATAATAAGCTTGAGGGCAAATTATACGAGGGCAACGAATGGCTTGACGCCTGCCGCGGTTGGAAGGAAAAATATCCCGTTGTCCGAGAGGACCAAAAAGCTGAAAACGGCGAAACCGCTAATGTCTACGCCTTTGTTGACTATATGAGCCGCCAGCTCCCTGAAAACGCCCTTACCGCCGTATCCAACGGCGCTTGCTGTGTTGTCGGCCATCAGGCATACCATATTAAAAAGGGCGCCCGTTTTGCCAATAACAGTGCGGTTGCAAGTATGGGCTACGGTTTACCTGCCGCTATCGGTACCTGCATAGGCGGCGGAAGAAAGGAAACTATCTGTCTTGAAGGCGACGGCTCCATAATGATGAATCTGCAGGAGCTTCAGACCATCCTTACAAACCGCCTTCCCATCAAGATTTTCCTTATAAATAATAACGGTTATCATTCTATCCGTATTACGCAGACCAATCTTTTCTCCCATCACTGCAAGGTTGGTATCGGCGAGGAATCGGGAGACCTCTCCTTCCCAGAGTTTGAGAAAATAGCCAAGGCCTTTGGTTACACCTACTTCTCGGCCAAGAGCAACGCCGAAATGCAAGCTGCGGTTAATAAAACATTAAATACCGAGGGTCCCGTTTTCTGCGAAATCTTCACCGATACAAAGCAGGTTTGGGAGCCCAAGAGCAGCACCAAGCGCCTTCCCGACGGAACCCTTGTAAGTCCTCCCCTTGAGGACCTCGCTCCCTTCTTACCGAGAGAAGAGCTTAAAGAATTAATGTTTGTTCCACTAATAGACGAGGAATAATTTTAATGATTAAAAGAGATATTAAAACAGCGGTACTTACAGGACCTACGGGGGCTATAGGTACCGCCCTTTGTGAAACTTTGGCAAATGCAGGGATTAAGGTTTACGCCGTTTGCCGCCCGAATTCCAAAAGAAGCGACGCTATTCCTCAAAACCCCCTCATAAACAAGGTTTTTTGCGACCTTTCGGACCTTTCGTCTCTTAAGGAGCTTATACCCGAAAAGATAGATGCTTTTTATCATTTCGGTTGGGCTCATACTATAGGTGACGGCAGAAACGACATGAAATCCCAGATTGAAAATATGGGCTATACCATTGATGCAGTCCGCGCCGCCCACGACCTTGGTTGCGAGATTTTTATCGGCGCAGGAAGTCAGGCCGAATATGGCAGAGTGGACGGTGTTTTAACACCGAAGACCCCCTGCTTCCCCGAAAACGGCTACGGAATTGCTAAATTGGCGGCAGGTAATATGAGCCGAATCGAGTGCGAGAAGTTTGGAATTTCTCACGCATGGGTACGCATTCTAAGCGTTTACGGACCGCGTGACAGTAAAGCCACCATGGTTTCGGGGCTTATAGCTCAGCTTTTAAAGGGTGAAAAGCCACCTTTAACTCAGGGAATTCAAAAATGGGATTATTTATATTCCTATGATGCCGCCCGCGCCTTCCTTTTGATTGCAAAACATGGGGTGGACGGTAAAACCTATGTTTTAGGCGGCGGAAAAGCCCTTCCTTTGAGGGAATATATCGAGGTAATCCGCGATTATATCGACCCTTCTCTGCCTTTGGGCTTTGGAGAGGTACCCTATGGACCCAAGCAGGTAATGTGCCTGTTGGCCGATATCAGAGAGCTCACCGAAGATACGGGATTTATTCCCGAAACCTCGTTTAGTGAAGGTATAAAAACCACAGTTAACTCTTTTAAGGGGGATTTATAATGAGTAAAAAAACTATTTCCGTAATGATTCCTTGTTATAACGAGGAAGAAAACGCCCGCCCTATTTATGAGGCGGTAAGGGATGAATTTATTAAAAATCTCCCCGAATATAATTATGAAATTCTATTTATAGATAATAAATCTAAAGATAATACCCGCGCGGTTATCGAGGAAATCTGCAAAGAGGATAAAAATGTTAAGGCCATCTTCAATTCCAAGAATTTCGGACAGTTTAATTCTCCATATTATGGCATCCTTAACACTACCGGTGACTGCACCGTAACCATCTGCGCCGATTTCCAAGACCCCGTAGAGCTTATCCCTGTTTTTGTTAAGGAGTGGGAAAAGGGTTATAAAATCGTAATCGGCAGAAAAACCAAGAGTCAGGAAAATAAATTGGTTTATTTCCTTCGCGGTTGCTATTATAAGATTATCCGTAAAATGAGCAGTGTTGAGATGATTGAGCAGTTTACGGGCTTCGGTCTTTACGATAAAAGCTTTGTTGATACAATGCGCAATTTAGGCGACCCCATTCCTTTTATCCGCGGAATTGTTGCAGAGCTTGGTCCCGAAAGAAAAGAGGTTGAATATGAGCAACCTAAAAGAAGAGCGGGTAAAACAAGTAATAACTGGTATAGCTTATTCGATGCGGCTATGCTCAGCTTTACAAGCTATACCAAGGTAGGTATGCGCGTTGCAGAATTTTTCGGTTTCTTCATTTCCGCTCTAAGCTTCCTTATCGGTATCGGCTTCCTTATTGCAAAACTTGTTAATTGGGACGGTTTCGCCGCAGGTTACGCTCCTATCATTATTACCGTTTTCTTTATGGGCGGCATTCAGTTGGCATTTTTAGGTTTTATCGGCGAATATATTCTCTCTATTAACACCCGCGTTATGAACAGACCCTTAGTAATTGAAGAAAAACGAATCAATTTCGAGGATAAAAAATAATGAAAAAATATTTGGATGATGTAAGGGCGCTTATAAACAGCAAAAAATATGTTTTTTGCGTGTTGGCCATCGCCCTCATCTCTTTCGGCTACGCCGCATTTAATACTTCATTGAGTATCGACGATACGGAATATGACAGATATGTGGGCTCAGGCAATGTTATGCTTGGCGCGGGACGTTTCGGTATCTGGTTTTGGTCCTTTATTGAGGGCAAATGGGAAAATTCTTATCTTATAGATATTTTCGCAGTTTTTATGTTCGTTTTTTCCTGCATAAATTTCTGCGTTCTCTTTAAAAGAATTTCAAAGGGCAAAATCGGACTTGGCGCTCTCACAGTTTTCTCCTGTCTTTTTATTTCCTATCCTCTGATGAACGAGATTTGGGAATATACAGGGGCTAATGCTTCTATCTGCGGCTCCTTTTTATTGGTTTCTGTATCCCTTTTACTCATTCACTCCTTTATTCATAGCGAAAAGAAGCTTAAAAATTGGCTTTCTCTCGCCCTTTCCGCGCCGCTTATGACCCTCGTTTGCGCAGGGTATGAATCGGTTGTTTCCGTTTATATATTCCTTGTGTTTGCCCTTCTCGCTTTGCAGATAATTTACGGCGAAGAAAAAGAGAAAAAGTTTTCGGAAATACTAAAACAAGGTCTTATTTATGCGGGAATTCTCGCTGTTAGCGGACTTGGAAGAATAGTTATACACAAAATAATCTTAGCGGTATTTAATATCCACCCCTCCACCAACGGCGCCACCCAAATTCTTTGGGGAACTGTGCCGACACGTGATATTATAACCCGTCTTTTTGATGATTGGTTTACCCGTTATATCTTCCGCGGCGTTATTTATTTACCCCTCGGAGTTCTGGTTGCAAGCGGAATCGCCTTTGTGGTTATGGGAATTATAGCCGCTAAAAAGCATAGCCCCATAATTCTTTTTACGGGCGTGGGAATGCTTTTCTCCCTTATTTTACTTTCTGTTGTTCAGGGTGTTTATTCCCCCTACCGCACCTGTCAGGTGTTTGCCGCATTTTGCGCTTTTACGGGTATGATGCTCGTTTCCGCCTTTCCGAAGGGCGTAAGCAAAACAAAAAATGCCCTGCGGATTTGCGCCTTCACTCTTTGCGGACTTTTGTGCTTCTATCAGGCATCCTATCTTAATTACTTTTTAGAGCTCAACCATAGAAGAAGCGAGGCCGAGGAAGCAATTATACGTCAGATAAATTACGATTTAAAATCCGATTTCGATGCCGAAAAGGGTGTGATTTTCGTTGGGAAGCATACCTTAAGCCCTACCATCACCGAGGCGGCAAGTGTGCCTGTTGACAGTAAGGAGTGGAATATTTATGTCCGCCTTTGCGCTAAATATTATGCTTTGACGGGCAGAGATTTTGATATTAATTCCCCTCCCCGAAAGCTCCCCGAAACAAACATAAATTCTCTGCTTTGGTGGTCTATAACCGAATTTGAGCAGGAACCTATGGCTAAATATTTCGGCTATTACGGCTGTGATTTTGTCCCCGCCGATTTCGAAAAATATTACGGCGCAGCCAACGAGGAAGCCGTAAATATGCCCGCCTATCCTCAGAAGGGCTACATAAAGGATATGGGCGATTATATAATAGTTAAAATGCAATAAACTGGTATTTAAACGGGTTGTCGTTTATGACAACCCGTTTAAAGTTATAATTGCCTTCGGCAAGTTATGAGATATAAGCGGCTTTGCCGCGTTATGATTTGCCATAAGGCAAAGTTTCGGTGTACCAACGGCACAATTTATATTGTCGGCAGAGCCGACACCAAAACTATTTGCGAAGCAAATATCATAACATTTGGCGTAAGCCAAATTCATAACTGATAACTCATAACTCAAAACGAGCGAAAATTCGCTCGTTTTTTGTATTTTTCCTATTGCATATATATAATAGGTGTGCTATACTTGCAATAGGTATATATTTTTAAAAAAAGGGGATTTGAAAAAATGAAAAACACATTTAAAAAAATCGCATCTCTCCTTCTGTGCGTTTGCATGGTTATCTCAGGAATGATAATCACCGCATCGGCAGCACCGACCGAAATCGTATTTGAGTTTGGTGATGACAATAATACAGGAGCACATGACGACGGCGATGCTATTAGTGCACCCACGTCATACACCAACGGTAGCTACACCTTAACCTTAACAAGTGCCTCTAAGTGTTACGATGGCGGACACGACCTTACCGGTAAATCAGCGCTTAAACTGGGTACCAGTAGTGCGGTCGGTTCGTTTACTTTTACCGTGCCGGATGATGTAACTTCAGTAATCTTTATGGTTGCTAAGTATAAAACCAACACATCAAAAATCAGCATTAATGGCGGCGCCACTACCACTCTCACCAAAAACTCTAGTGATGGTGAGTATGATGCTATTACTATTGATACTACTACAACCAAAACCCTCAACTTTACTACCGTAAGTGGTGGAGTTCGCTGTATGATTGACTCTATCACCTATGTAATTGAAGATACCTCCGGCGGCGAAGGCGGTGAAGGTGGTGAAACACCCGACCCCACCCCTGATACCACATTGAGCATTGCCGATGCCGTTGCACTTGGCGTTTCTAAGGATGATGGCGTTTATACCGAAGGTAAATACTATGTTGAAGGTATCATCACCGAAATTAATAACACAACCTATGGAAATATGACCATTAAGGATGCAAACGATGAAACCAAGACCCTTTATATTTACGGTACATATAGCGCCGACGGTAGCACTCGCTACGACGCGCTGACGCTCAAGCACGAAGCAGGCGATACCGTTAAGGTTTACGGCGTTATCGGCAAATACAATGGCACTGCTCAGATGGAAGACGGTTGGGTAACAATTCTTAATGATGTCAACCCTCCTGTTGAACCCGACCCAGAAGAGCCAACAGGCAATACCGCTACAATTACCTTTGATGACAAGGGTAAGCGTACCGAGTTTTCAACAACTAAACAAGTTTGGGTTGAAAACGGTATTACTGTAACAAACAACAAGAGCAGTTCAACCTCAAATGTTGCCGACTATGCTAACCCCGTTCGTTTTTACAAAAGCTCTCAACTTATCGTAGCGACATCTAAAAAAATTGCAAAAATTGAGTTTTTCGCCGACACCACAGGTTATGCAAATGATTTAAAATCAGCAATTGGCAATAAGGCGACTGTCAATGATAAAATAGTAACTTTTATTCCCGATGCCCCTGATACATCGTTTGAATTTACCCTTTCAGCTGGCAAGGTCTTTTTAGACAGCATCACCATTACTTACGAAACTCCCGTTGCTGAAATGGGTGACACAAGCGCTACCGTTGGCGCAAATCTTGGCATTCAGCAATCCATCACCTTAAAAACTGAGGATGCAGCAAACAAGACCTTAAAAATGGATTTCACCATTGGCGATAACACTACCACTGTTGACCCTGTAATAACCGATGGTAATTACACCTTCTCCTTCAATAATATCCCCGCTCACTTTATGACAGAAGAAATCACTGCTACCCTTTATGTGCAAGAAGGCGACGATAAAGTCGAGCAGGGCACCAATAAATACACAATTGCAGAATACGGAAAGGCGATCCTTGAAAGCGCTGATTACACTACCGAGGTTAAGAAATTCGTTGCTAATATGCTTACCTACGGCGCTGCCGCTCAGAAGAAGGCAAATCATAATACCGGTAATCTTGCTACTGCTGGTTTAGAAACTCTTATTTCACAGTTTGGCAGCAACGAAGCTCCTACTGCAGATGATAAGATGAGCTTAAGCAAAACCGATTCTGATGTTCGTTTCTATAGCGCAAATGTTAAATTCAGCGATGTTAACAACTTAATTATCAAACTCAATGCTGAACCTGGTAATCTTAAGCTTTTCGTTAACGGCGTAGAGAAAACCTTAAACGGTAAAGAATATATATCAGAAGATATCAATGCTACCGACTACGCAACAAAGTTCACCTTTGAACTTAAAGATGGCGATACCGTTGTTCAGACCCTGAATTACGGAATCAACTCTTATGCATATTCTATGTACAATAAAGCTTCTACTTCTACAGAAATGAAGAATCTTGCCAGCGCCCTTTATGCTTACGGCGTATCAGCAAGCAATCTTAAGTAATCAAGAAAGGGGATTAGAAAAATGAAAAAATTTAACAAACGCCCTTTCGAAGAGGCTCAGGCAGAAATAATTTCTATTAGTGTATCTGATATTGTTACCGCAAGTTCTGACTTTATCGGTGATGAAGATATACTTGAAGATGACGCTGAGTAAATATAATGTTTAAAGATTATATTTTAAAAATTTTGGTTTTAACCCTCTTGCTTATCTCCATTATATCCCTTGCCGCTTGCGGAAAAAATACCGATTATGACGAGTATACCGATTCGGATATTGAAGAAACTTTATCGGAAACCGTTGATACGGCTTCTGACGAGGTAACGGGCGAAACCGAGGGTACCGAACTTGAGGAAGATGTTTTTGAAACTCCCAATTCAGAGGATAAGGGCGGTGTTACTGCAACACCTTCAAACTCTGGTACGGGCGAAAGTTCAAAGGTGACCGCATCATTAGATAGTGAATCTAAAGATAGCATATCGAGTGAAAGCAAACCCGAAAATGAAGATAGCGAAAGCGCTTCTTCTAAAATCGGCGCAGAGGTTACCGAGGACGGAACAATAATTCTTCCTCCAGTAAAATTATATTAAGTCAAAACCGCGTGGGTTTAACCCGCGCGGTTTTTTAGTTAAGAGTTATAAGTTATGAATTTGGCAAAGCCAAATGTTATGATATTGGCAAAGCGAATAGTTACGGTGTCGGCGTAGACGACCAATATAAATCGTGCGAAGCACACCGAAACTTTGCCGTAAGGCAAATCATAACGCGGCAAGGCCGCTTATAACTCATATCTCATAACTTTTTAATTTGACAATATTTTCAAATTATTATATAATATCCCCGTTGTTGATTTTAAAATAAAAAGGGGGCAAAAATATGAAAGTATTGCGATTTATAAAGAAAAACACCGTTTTTCTGATTTCTTTTCTTGCGGCGGCGGTAACCGCATTTTTTGTTCCCCCCGACAGAGAATATCTCGGTTATTTCGATTGGCGCACCCTTTCCTGCTTGTTTGTTACCTTGGCGGTGGTTTGCGCCCTTAAAAACATTAAATTTTTCACCATCCTGGCCCGAAAACTCGTAATGCTTGTAGGCAATCTTCGCGCCCTTTTCTTACTTCTTATTGTTATCACCTTTATCGGCTTAATGATTATTGCCAACGATATGGCCCTCATAACCTTCCTGCCCCTCGGCTACTTTGCTCTTTCGGTCATCAGGCAGGAAAAATATATGGCGTATCTTTTTGTTTTGCAAAATATTTCTGCCAATTTAGGCGGAATGCTTACGCCTTTTGGCAACCCGCAAAACCTATACTTATATTCCTATTTTAATATCCCCACGGGCAAATTTATGCTCATTATGCTCCCCGCCTTTTTACTTGCCATCACTCTTTTGGCGGTAGCTTGTATCCCCGTAAAGCCAATTAAGTTCACCATAAATGAGGAATTCGGCGAAAAATTAAATACTAAAAAGACCGCTTTATACATAGCCCTGTTTTTAATATCAATTCTCATAGTTTTCAGAATTGTGCCCTTCGTTTTAGGTCTTGTGCTTATCCCGTTTATCCTGTTCTTTACCGACCGCGATTCGCTTTTTATGGTGGATTATGGGCTCCTTGGCACCTTCTTCTTTTTCTTCGTTTTTGCGGGTAATATGGCGCGAATTCCTGCGGTGAACGAACTTTTATCTAACCTTCTTAATAAGGATACTCTTCTGGTTTCGGTGCTATCCTGCCAGTTTATGAGCAATGTGCCCTCGGCAATTCTCCTTTCCCGCTTCACCACCGATTACCCCGCTCTCCTTTTAGGTGTTAATATCGGCGGCACAGGCACCCCCATTGCTTCCCTCGCAAGCTTAATCACCTTTAGTGAGTTTAAGCTTCTCCACCCCGAGCAAACCAAAAAATATCTTGTTCTTTTTATTGTTTTAAATGCAGCATTTCTTTTAATAATGACCTTGGCGGCAAATTTCATTTTTTAAATATTAAAACGGGCGGAAATTTCCGCCCGTTTGGTTTTTATAGATTCAATTAGTCTACCCTTATATATACATGCACTGTATATCCCTCGCAGATATAATAGCTTCTTTCCCTTGCATAACCGTTTTCGATTATTAAGGATACCAAAAAATCTGACATAATTCGCATTTGTGATTTTTCGCCCTTGTTGAAGTTTTCCTCGTGTGTATCATAAACTCCGAGCGGTACATCGCAGTATATTATGGCCTTTGGCGGAGAGTTTTTAAGGGTTTCTACATCCCTTTCGATATCCTTGATATTAGAAACATCAAACCACTGAACTTGGGTATAGGTTTCCGAAGAGCGATTTGTCAAGGAATAAAAAATGGGAATATGGGGGAAGCAGAAGATAGTATCATCTTCGTCAGTTCTTTCTTCGATAAGCTCCGTCACCCCATCATACATCAGTTTTTCATAACTGTTTATCTTGATACCCTTAAGCAAGGGGTTATCGGATACATACTTAGCTTCCCAAATTTCTCCCTCGCTAAGATGCCACCAATTATATGTATCGAGATATTTTCTCGAAGCGCACGCCGCCGCAAAGGATGAGGTATATACAGTTAAAATTATCATACCGAATATCCGCGCCTTTGAGTTTTCCAAAACCTTGGATAAAAAGATGATTATAAAGCCCACCGTTAACGCGGTTTGACTCTCGCAAAGTCCGCCCGAAATGCCGCTTCCGTAGCCCAAGGCGAAAATTGAGCCGAGCAAAGCAAACCAAGGAAGTATTTGCAGAATAATATTATAAACCTTGTCCTTGTGGGGAGTGTTTTTAAACTTTATAACCGCAAATATGGAAGAAAAACCGATTATTGCAAAACAGATGGTGCAAAGAATAAATCCATATATTGGCATATCGGCATCATAGTGCTTAAAGAAATATTCGGAAACCTCGGGTATTTTTCTGCAAGCGATTATCAAAGCGCCCGTTAAAAGCGCGCCCGCAAAGAGAAAGACAAGGTTTTCCCTTATGCCCGCCGCAACCTTATATAAAATTCCTTCTTCTTTTTTACCTATGATTACTTCGCTGCGTCCCTCATCCTCTCTCTTGCGGATATAAACTCGGCTGACCACAACAATCACCAAAACAAAAGACAGAAAACCGATAGCGGGTAAAATTTGGGTAACCATCAAGGGCCCTAAGTTCACTATCCAGCGGAAAAGAACATTGGCAAGTCCACCCTTGGCTCCCAGCGCATCACCCGTTGCATTTTTAAAGAATCCCGCTGCGGCGCCGTTTAAATATAGCCAAACAAGCATAACGCCAAAAAGCACCAATACAACCAAGATATACCAAGCCGTGTCCGTAAATAGCTTCTTTGTGTAACCTTTTCCGAGAATCAACGCAACAAAGACCATTAAAACTACGGTATATACAATTAAAAGGGTTCCTGTGCTTTGTTTTATCATACAAGCGGCGGTGGAAAACAGCGCCGAAAGCATTAGAGCTACAGGAATTTTTCGGCCTTCATTCTTTGATAACCGAATCATATAATCTACGAGAAAATAAATAGCAATAAATGCGAACAAGTCAAAGAGCCGAATATAATCGTAAAACAACTGAACTACTTCCGACTGCAAGAACATGGCCGTTGCTATTGACGCCAACGCCGCACTCGGAACAGACGTGAGCTTGCAAAACAAAATATATAACGCAATGCCGATGGCCATAAACAGAACCAGACCTAAAATTCGTAAGGCGATTATATTGTATCCGAAAATTTTGCAAAAAACCGATATAAACTGAATATAAAGGGGATAAAACAAATATGAAAAATCCTTATACACCGTCTTACCGCTGTTTATAAGTTGAGCGTACCAAGTATACCAGCCCTCAGAAGGTGGCATTCCATGGAAACTAATGGTGGCGCAGTATCCCCCAAGAATAACAGCCACGCAGGCAAGTCCCAGCCACCATACATAGCTCTGCTTTTTGTTTGTAACAATCGTCATAATTACCCTTTCCCCATTTTCGACATAAAACGTTTTTTTAATTATAATTTATATTTTATTATACAACACATAGATAGAAAAATCAAACCCTTTGCCATAAATTTACACTTTTCGCCAAGAAACCACCGCAATATCTGCGAAAAATACCCGCATAAACCCGCTTTCTCTTTGATTGACATATTTTTTAATTTATAATATAATATATTTGTCGAAATTTGAAAGTGGTGAAAAAATGAAAATTGCACTAATTGCGCACGATAAAAAGAAAAACGAAATTATTGAGCTTGCCAAGAAATATAAGGACGTTCTTGCAAAGTATGATTTATATGCTACGGGAACAACAGGCACTCTGATTATGGGTGAAACGGGACTTAAAATCGAGCGAATGAACAGCGGACCCAAGGGCGGCGACCAGCAAATCGGCGCCATGCTCGCAAACGGCGACCTTGATTTGATTATCTTCCTTCGCGACCCGCTGACCGCCCAACCTCACGAGCCCGATGTATCCGCTCTTCTTCGCTTGGGTGATGTTCAGAAAATCCCCCTTGCAACAAATGTAAACAGTGCGACCATTATGCTCGAGGCGCTGAAAAACGAAACCTTCTTCAAAATAATCAACCCTTATATTCCACATAATCAATAATCAAGTAAAAAAAGGTCTGTCTCACTTTAACACAGTGAAACAGACCTTAAATTTTAATGTTTTGTTTTAATACTCACCAAAGGGCAAACCGTAAAATAGTTAGTATTGATGCGGATTTCAAGCGGTTTGCCCCATCGAACGCATTGGTGTCAAAAACGGGTTTTTCGGCGGCTTTATACATAGCAAAAGCGAGGTGATTTTCACCTCGCTTTATGTTATCTAAAATTCTTATGACAGTTCTGTTTTAGAAATTCTTTTATTTCGCCCTTATCTTTATCTTCATAATATCCAATGAGTAATTTCTTGAATTCAGGCACATGCTTTTCGGGGATGACTAAAAGGCCGCCTGCCTTTGAAATTAAATAGTGATTTGCAAATATAACCGATGCGCGTTTATTACCATCATTGAAAATTTGTGTTTTCATACAGTAAAGACAAAGATCAATAGCAATATTTATCGGCTTATCATTACGGTTTACAATTTCTAAAATATTTTCTGTAACAACGGTTTCAATGGGAAGCGGTGGGATATAAGAAGTACCGCCAATGGTTACGGGTACTCCTCTTATTCTGCCACCACTTGCAAAAAAACCTTCATTTACAAGTTTTGCGATGTGGCAGAGAATAGAATAATCACTTTTCACCTGCAAAACGTCTTTATCAAGGATAAATTCCCAAGCGTGTTTGAGGTTTAAGATTTTTTGCACGTCGCTTGCCGTTACACCGTTTACTTTTCCGTTTTCGATAATATCCTCGGTTTGAGGAAAAGAGGTTGCAACACCTTCTAAAACTGCCTGTTCATAAATGGATAATTTCATATTCATTCGGGCAAAATCAAGATTTAAAAGTACATCGGGGGATAATTCGTTCTCGGTGAAACCTTTTTCAGCAAGCGCTTTTTCCACCTTACGAATTTGCTTTCTGAGTTCCTTTGATTCCGCATTATTACGAAGCAAAAACTGATATAGGGTATCAGAATACACATCAACGTAGGTCGATGTCACTCGGCTACCGACACGCTTGCGAACATAAAGATATTTACCGCTTTTGTTTTCTTTTATTTCGGGCGTGCCATCATAAGCAAGTAGTTTAAGTCGTGCATACAAATCGGCTCGCTGCTCTAATAATTCTTGGATTTCGGGGTAATTGTTCATACTAAAACTCCTTTTAGGGAACTTTTCATAAATTTATTATAATAATTGTTCCCTAAAATGTCAAGCGTTATTCATTGTCACATTTCGACAAGTTTTGCCTTGCAATACATAGTGTGGTGGATAGATATTGCAATAATTTGCCATTTGGTGTATAATGTAATCATAAAATCCATTATGATTGGGAAAACTGAAATGAAAAAACTTTGTTCTTTACTTTTAGTATTGTGTTTAATATTCTCATTATCTGCTTGTGGCGGTAATGAAACTGTAACAGATAATGATACTGGTAGTTTTTGTACCGAATGTGGCGAGGAAATTTCTGCTACGGATAAATTCTGCGGTTCTTGTGGTGCCTCTGTTGAAAAATCCACAACCGATAACAGCACTACAAATACAACACAAAATAATGATAGTAGCAATTCGGATAGTACCGAAACTCCCAGTTCTACCGCTAGCAAACCTACCACTACAACTAAACCGAGCACTCCCACCCACACCCATAGTTATTCTGGCGCAACTTGTACTGAACCAGCAAAATGTTCTTGTGGTGCAACTAATGGTAGTGCATTAGGGCATAGTTACAGCAACGGTGTATGTTCTCGTTGTGGTGGTAAAGATAGTAGCTATGTTAAAACCTACTCTGTTGGTGAAACTTGGGTTGTAGATGGACAATGGGAATTTACCATTCATTCTGCAAAAAAACATTATATGTGTAATAGGTATTCAGACCACAATGATATGGCAGAATGTGTCATAATCACCTACAGTTATAAAAACTTGGGATACACAGGCACTTTTCAAGATTTGTACATAAACTCCATGTCTTTTGATGTTTACGATGCCGAGGGCGAAGCGGCAGAAACATATCCTTGTACCCATACTACAAGTGCCAAAGTATGTAGTGTTGGCACAAAATGTTCCAATGCCCAAGAAGCATATGCTTTATATAACAATAGTTCACAGTCAACTCTAATTTTCGAACACTATACATCGAATGGATTAGGAAAGCAAAAAGCAACATTTGTGATTCCTGTGTCCTAAAATTACAAGTATAAATCTTCTTGTTTTACAGATAATAGTATCACTATTACTAAAACAAGGAGATTGATTTATATATGAAAGCAACAGGGGCGCAAGGTAAAACCTTGCGAGTGAATAGTGAATAATGAATAGTGAATAGTTTCGGTGTGCCTTCGGCACGATATATATAATGTCGGCAAAGCCGACACATTAATTATTCAATATTCATCATTCATTTTTCATTATTCATTAATTTAACGAAAGAGGAGTTAATATATTATGAAAGCAAAAGGTATTGTACGCCGTATAGATGAATGATGTTAATAACACAAAGATATATAAATATGCATAAATAATATGGCTATCTTTAAGGAACAACCCTTTAAAGCATTGCAATCAAGGGAGTGTTTTGATATAATATAGTTGATATATCGGATCTGGTTTTTAATAATCCATTTAACAGTGTATTATTTGTTGGTTATTCATTAACGAATAACGCTCTTTACTTGAAAGGAGTTCTACATATGAAAGCCTATAAAAAGAGCTTGCCAAAGAATTTAAAGGCCGCTATTGCCATGCTCATAGCAGTAGCATTGCTGCTTTCGGTTATGCCACTAACGGTGTTTGCAATGCAGATATTTGTAAAAGTTGCGGTAGACACGGGATATAAACACATAACATTGGAAGTGGAACCGACCGACAGAATTGAAGATATTAAAACTAAAATCTGCGATAAGGAAGGCATTCCCGTTGCTGATCAGGAACTTTCTTTTGCAGGTCATGTTTTGGAAGAAGGAAATACGCTTCAGGATTACAGTATTCAAAAAGATTCAACCTTACAGTTATCTGTATCTTATAACCTGTGGGTTGGCGGCACCGCAGTAACAAGTCGAAATTCCAGCGGCGAGGCTTGGAGCTATGACCATGCTACCGGCACTCTGACTTTGAACGGTGCATCCATAACCGGCAGCTATGATGGCGGCAATCCAGATCATTCCGCCGGCATCTATACCACGGAAGCGCTGAATATTGTGCTAACGGGCAGCAATACCATTTCCGGCTCCAACCGCGGCATCTATGCTGATGCTGCGCTGAACATTTCCGGTGATGGTAGTTTGGCAGCAATGGGAAATTATGATGGCATTTTGACCTCGGGCAACATTTCCATTACAGGCGGCTATGTGATTGCCAATGGTGGCAACAGCGGCAGTGGTATTGAAGCCAGTTCCGTTGTTTTGGGAAATTCCTCTCATTTAAAAGTCTCTCACAATTCTGTGGCTGTGTCTGGCAATTTAAGCGCAACAGGCGGTCTGTGCCGCACCAGTGCGGATGGAGATTTTAGCGATACAATAGCTGCGTTCGGTGCATATTTTGAGTATATGGGATCTGACCATGTGACCTATACTAATCAGAATGCTCAAGAACACACAGTATCGTGTGTTCACGGGATTTACTGCAGTGAGAACCATACATTTGCCGACGACGGAAACTGTTTAACAGCCGATGTTTGTTCGCTTTGCGGCGCTGTAACGCATGCAAAATTTACTCACACCTATGATAACGACCATGACACCTCGTGTAATATGGATGGCTGTACCGCAGGAAACCGTGATGAGATTCATATATATGGCACGGATTGGAAATCGGATAAGGATAACCATTGGCACAAATGCTCTTGCGGAGATGAGAAAGATACAGCAGCACATACTCCGAAGATTGTGAACGCGAAAGAAGCAACCACCTCTGAAAAGGGCTACACCGGAGACACTGTTTGTGAGGTCTGCGGTTATGAAATCACCCAGGGCGAGGATATTCCGGTTAAGGGTACGTCTCCTGCGACCGGAGATAACAGCAATATATTCCTCTGGATTGCACTTCTCTTCATCAGCGGCGGCGCAGTTATTACACTGACCGTTGTTGATAGAAAGAAAAGAATGGCAAGCAAAAGATAAATAGAGATTAACCCTAAAGGGCGATGACGGATTCTGTCATCGCCCTTTTCACATCTCAATTTGAAATTAAAAAAACAATTGAAAATTCTACTCATAATTTCTACAAAAAGAGCGATACTAATATCAAGCAAAAACGACGAGTCTTCCCAAATCAAGGGATTTGGAGCGTGTGGTTGCTCTAAACCCGCATAAATACTGGGCTTTTGGCACGTTTTAGAGTAGAGAGAAGGAGTAGATATGAAAGCAACAGGGGCGCAAGGCTCCGCCTTGCGAATTAATAATGAATAGTGAATAATGAATAATTTCGGTGTGCCTTCGGCACGATATAAATAGTGTCGGCAAAGCCGACACCTTAATTATTCAATATTCATCATTCATTTTTCATTATTCATTAATTCAAAGAAAGAGGAGTTAATATATTATGAAAGCTACAGGTATTGTTAGAAGAATTGACGATTTAGGTCGTGTGGTAATTCCGAAAGAAATTCGCCGCACTTTAAAAATCCGCGAGGGAGACCCGCTGCAGACAACATTGACACAAATCGACAGATTTTGTATCGCTATACATAGTGTGGTGGATAGGTATAAAGAAATAGCGGAGTGAAATTCACTCCGCTTTATGCTACAACTTTGTTTTAGGTCTATAAAGATTTTTTACTTTCTATAAATGCGATTAAATCATCTCTATGGTAAACTACAAATTTATGTTCAAATCCATCCTTTGTGAAAACGGACATGCTGGTGGGTATAATACCTTTTCCTCTTTGAGCTCCCTGTATTTCTGAATACTCAATGCGAGTTTCACCCCGTTGAATGTTAAATATATGAGATTTAAAGGTCATACCCGATTCATCAAAAAACAATTTGCCTCCTACAGCTTCGCTACCTCTAAAATAATTAGCAGAAATTTTTGTTCCTACATAATCCTTCATTGTTTATTCTCCTTTCAAATTGATTCATATCTATTGTATCACACTTTCTCTAAAAAGTAAACTCACACAGTATAAATTCTCTTTAATCACTGTAGGTTTACAATAGATGTGTTACAGTAGGTAATAAAAAAGAGTGACGAATGGAAAATCCTGTGTTACAGTTAAGTTGCTGAATCAAAACGTACAGGAGGATAAACCATTCGTCATGAAAACTGTAACACAAACAATGC
>JAZNWP010000089.1:0-17142 GCA_045593385.1 Acutalibacteraceae bacterium | reverse complement strand
ACTTTCTGTTCACAACAGAAGATACAATAATTTTCCTATGCGTCCTCTAAATTGGAAATCTCCTGCTGATTATTTAAAAGCTTTTCTTATTAACGGCGAAGTTTTCTAATTTTGTAACACATCATTGACAAACCTACAACGAATTGTTTGTTTCAAAGACGAGGATTCCTAATTTTAACACCGTGTTAATAATTTAAAAATAATTTTAGTGTAAAATTATGGTAATCAGTTAAAAATAAGTTAAAAACAGAAAGGCGGAAGGTCTTTGTTAAAGCTCAAAAACATAGTTAAAGATTACCCCGCGGGTGACGGCGCGGTCCACGCCCTTCGCGGTATCGACCTTAATTTCAGAAGCAGTGAGTTTGTATCCATTTTAGGCCCATCGGGTTGCGGTAAAACCACTATGCTTAATATCATAGGCGGTCTTGATAAATATACTGAGGGCGACCTTATTATAAACGGTCGCTCTACCAAGGAATTCGGCGATAGGGATTGGGACTCTTACCGAAATCACTCGGTGGGCTTTGTTTTCCAAAGCTATAACCTTATTCCTCATCAGTCGGTTTTGCAGAATGTGGAACTTGCCCTTAGCTTATCGGGCGTTTCTAAATCCGAACGCAGAAAAAGAGCAAAGGAAGCCCTTTGCCAAGTAGGGCTCGAGGAACAAATCAATAAAAAACCAAGCGAAATGTCAGGCGGTCAGATGCAAAGAGTTGCCATTGCCCGCGCTATTGTAAATAATCCCGATATTATCCTTGCCGATGAGCCCACAGGGGCCCTTGATACCGAAACCAGTGTTCAGGTTATGGATATTTTAAAGGAAATTTCCAAGGACCGCCTCGTTATTATGGTTACCCATAACCCCGACCTTGCGAAAAAATATTCTACCCGTATTGTTCGTATGCTTGACGGGGTTATAACCGAGGATTCTATGCCACTTACCGAAAAAGAAATAACGGCAGAGGAAGAGAAAACGGCGGCAAAAACCGAACTTGATAAGAAGGCGAAAAAGCCCTCCATGTCCATTTTTACCTCCTTCGCCCTCTCTCTTAAAAACTTAGTTTCAAAAAAAGGCAGAACTCTCCTTACCTCTTTTGCAGGTAGTATCGGCATTATCGGTATCGCCCTTATTTACGCAGTATCCCAAGGAACCACTGCATATATTGACGCGGTGCAAGAAGACACCCTTGCTTCCTACCCTCTGACCATTGAAGAACAGCACACCGATATTAACTCCCTATTCACCGCATTTTTAGGTCAGGCCGAGTCAAGCGGTGAGCACGAAAATGATGCAGTTTACCAAAAGGCGCTTATGTATGAACTGGTAAACGCCCTTAACTCCACTAAGGTTAACGAAAATGACCTTAATGCCTTCAAAACCTTTATTGAAAAAGAAATGAAGGATAAAGAGAGTGAGTTATACTCTGCCCTTACAGGCGTTCAGTACACCTACAACACAGATATGCTTGTATACACCGAAAATATTGACGGCACCATAATCGAATCCGATACCTCAAAGCTTTTGCAAGAACTTTTAATCGAGTATATGGGTATGGATTTATCGCCTATGATGTCTATGAGTTCTATGAGCACCACATCACCGATGATGTCGCAAGGTGCTATTTTATGGCAGGAAATGCTTTCAGGCGAGGGCGGTAACACCGTAAACGAGGTACTTAAAAAGCAGTATGACGTAGTTTACGGCAAATGGCCCTCTCGCTATAACGAAATCATTTTGGTTGTTGATGAAAATAACGAAATTGACGATATGACCCTTTATGCATTAGGTCTTAAATCCAAGGAGGATATGGATGCTCTTGCAGATGCCGCATTTAATAAAACCAATATCGAAATTGAGGAAACCAAATGGTCCTATGAGGAAATCTGCGATATGGATTTCAAGGTGGTTTTCCCCTCAAATTGCTATACCTATGATGAAACTACCGATACCTTCCAAGACCTTAGAAACACACAGGCAGGTATGAAATATCTTTACGATAACGGCGTTTCCTTAAAGGTTACTGGAATTATAAGACCTCGCGAGGAAGCCGTTTCTACAATGCTTACAGGCACCATCGGTTACACCCATCTTTTGACCCGCCATATAATCGAAAATTCCAAGGATTCCGCCGCCGTAAATGCTCAGCTTGAAAATATCCATACCGATATTTTCACAGGTCTTCCATTTAAAGAAAATACAGGTAATCTCACCGAAGACGAGAAGGCAGAAGAATTTAAAAAGTATATAAAAGAACTCGGCAACAAGGCAAAAGCGGAAGCGTATATCAAGATGATGAGCATTCCCTCGGCGAAAGAAACAGAAACTGCGGTAAACGGAATGCTTAAAGGTATGAAACGAGCCGATATGGAAGCCGCCCTATCTACCGCTCTGGCAGAACAAATGTCTATGTCGGATAGTGAAATTAAGAAATATCTTAAGTCCCTAACCGATGAGGATTTAACGGAAATCTTTACACAGATGATGACCGAGCACCATAAAATGCAATATGCCGAGGGGGTAAAGGCGCAGATGGCGGCCCTACCGCAAGAGCAGTTAATTATGGGGCTTAACGCAACGCTCCCAACCCTAAGTAAAGAACGACTTGTGGAGCTTTATGACGGCGTTCTCGAGTTCTCCGATTCCACCTATGAGGGCAATTTGCAGAAACTTGGGTATGTGGATTTAGAAACACCCGCCACCGTTAATCTCTATGCCGCCACCTTTGAAGATAAGGATGTTATCGAAGAGGTGATTGCAAAGTATAACGAGGGCAAAGAGGAAATAGAAAAAATCACCTATACCGATTATGTGGGACTTATGATGTCCTCGGTTACCACCATAATAAACGCCATAACCTATGTGCTTATTGCCTTTGTTGCAGTATCCCTTATCGTTTCCTCAATAATGATAGGCGTTATCACCCTTATTTCTGTTCAGGAAAGAACAAAGGAAATCGGTATCCTCAGAGCCATCGGCGCATCGAAGAAGAATGTTTCCAGTATGTTTAATGCCGAAACGGTTATGATCGGCTTCGCCGCAGGACTTACGGGCGTCCTTGTGACCTACCTTTTGTGCATACCCATAAATGCTATTTTAAATTACTTTACGGGTATCGCGAATCTTAAAGCAGTTCTGCCTTTACCCGTAGCCCTTATCCTTATTGCCATAAGCGTAATTTTAACCCTCTTTGCAGGTATAATTCCTTCAAAGAGCGCCGCCAAAAAAGACCCCGTAGTAGCGCTTAGAAGTGAATAAAATTTTGTAGGGGACGATGCCCACATCGTCCCTTTTTTTATTTTAAAATTATTCGGGCGGATGTAGGCATCCGCCCCTACAAAAATTGATATATGCAAAAACGGTGTGCAGAAAATCTGCACGCCGTTTATTTATGCTTTTCTTTTTATTATTTCAGGTAATTGAGCGATTATTATGGCTGCGAAGACAAGGGCGCAACCTAAAAATTCTCTGCCACTCATTATATCCCCCGCTATAATCCAACCGCCGAGGGCGGCGAAAACGCTTTCCAAGCTCATTGAAATGGATGCCACGGCGGGCTCGGCGTAGCGTTGACCTATTATTTGCAAGGTATAGGCAACACCGCTTGACATAATGCCAAGGTATGCGATTTGAGGCGCGGCGGCAAGGATATTTTCTACCCTGAATCCACCTTTTTCAAATATGAGGGATAGAATAAGAGATAAAATTCCGCAAAACATAAACTGCATAAAGGAAAGGCGTACTCCGTCTACCCTATCTCCAATGCTATCCACCGTAATAATATGGAAGGTGAAGCAGAAGGCACAGCAAAGCATCAATATATCTCCGAGATAAATTCCCGAAAAGCCCTCTGACATACAAAGGAAATATGTACCTATAAGGGCGACCGCTACGCCGCCCCAGATAATAGGCGATGCTTTTTTCTTAAAAAAGAGGGCAACAACGGGCACTAAAACCACATAAATCGCGGTTAAAAATCCGCCTCTTGCCGATGCGGCTACCCCTTCGGGATAAACGGTCAGTCCCGCTTGTTGAAAATTAACCGAAACCGTCAACAGAACTCCGCAAATAAGACCGCCTATAAGGGTGATTTTTCGGTTTTCCTTATTTTCGGGGATAAATTTTTCCTTGGTTATTAAACATTTTATCCATAAAATTATCAAAAGAATTGCGGCGCCCAAAAACGACCTTAAGCAGTTAAAGGCAAAGGGCGGAATATGGGCGGCGGCATCGCTTTGGGCAACAAAGGCAAGTCCCCAGATAAGCGCCGCAAGGCAGAGAATAGCACTGCCTTTAAGATTATTTCTTTTCATTTTCTAATTTCTCTTTTCGCATAGTAAGTGAAATTCGGTTCTTGCTTATATCGGTATCTAAAACCCAAACCGTTACCACATCGCCAACCTTTAAAACCTCGCTTGGATGCTTTATAAATTTATTGGTAATTTGGGAAATATGCACCAGGCCATCCTGATGAACGCCGATATCTATAAACGCGCCGAAATCTATAACATTTCGTACCGTTCCCGTAAGCTCCATACCTCTCTTCAAATCCTCAATAGACATAACATCGTGACGAAGAAGGGGTGGGGGCAATTCGTCACGGGGGTCGCGGCCGGGTTTAGAAAGCTCAGAAACGATATCTTTAAGGGTGGGAACGCCTATTTCTAGGCGTTTTGCAACATTTTCTTCGCCCAAAGTTTCTACCCTTTCGGCAAGTTCCTTAACATTACTCTTTTTAACGTCATCATCAGTATAACCGCAAAGGGTTAAAAGGGCTTTAGCCGCCTTATAGCTTTCGGGATGAACAGCGGTATTGTCAAGGACATTTTTACCGTCCGTAATTCTCAAAAATCCCGCGCACTGCTCGAAGGCCTTGGGACCGAGTTTTGACACCTTTTTAAGTTCTCCGCTCTCGGTGAAAACGCCGTGTTCTTCGCGGTAAGCCACGATATTTTTAGCCACTGCGCCCGAAATTCCCGCAACTCTTGATAAAAGCTGAACAGAAGCGGTATTAAGGTCAACTCCAACCGAGTTTACGCAGGTTTCAACAACGCCGTCAAGAGCGCTCACCAGTTCTTTTTCGGGCATATCGTGCTGATACTGACCGACGCCTATGGCCTTGGGGTCAATTTTAACGAGTTCGGCTAGAGGGTCCTGCATTCTTCGCGCAATGGAAACGGCACTACGAAGGGAAACATCATATTCCGGAAATTCCTCTGCCGCAAGTTTAGATGCAGAGTAAACACTTGCTCCCGCCTCGCTTACCACCATATAGGAAACGCCCGTAGCAAGTTCCTTTATAACCTCGGCGGCAAAAACCTCGGTTTCGTGACTTGCGGTACCGTTGCCGATAGCAAAGGTGCGAACATCATATTTTTTAACTAAATTTTTTATAACCGCTTTGGCTTCTTCTATTTTGCTGTGGGGCGGCGCGGGGTAGATAACGCCTGTATCCAAAACCTTACCCGTTCCGTCTACCACCGCTACCTTGCAACCCGTTCTGTAACCGGGGTCAAGACCTATGATAACGCTGTTTTTAACGGGGGGTTGCATTAAAAGTTGGCGAAGATTAGTAGAGAAAACCTTAATTGCAGATTCGCTCGCCTTGGCGGTAAGCTCGTTTCTCATTTCCCTTTCTATTGAGGGGAAAATAAGGCGTGAATATGCATCCTCTGCCGCCTCTTTTACATAGGCGGTAGCGGGCGAGCCCTCTTTAATATGGTTTTTAAAGATAATAAACATTGCCTTATCTCTATCAAAATCCACCGATACTTTAAGAAAATCTTCCTTTTCGCCTCGGTTTACGGCGAGAATTCTATGGGACGGAATTTTGGAAAGGGGCTCGGTATAATCGGCGTACATTTCATAAACGCCTAAATCCTCTTTAGCTCCCTTAACAACGAGGTTTCCGTGAGCCATACAAACAAAGCGCATACGCTTTCTTATATCCGCGTCATCAGAAATAATTTCGGCGATAATATCCTTAGCGCCCGAGATGGCTTCTTCTACCGTGTTTACGCCGAGTTCTTCGTTTATATATTCCTCTGCCGCCCTTTCGATATCCATGCAGTCGGGCTCTTGGGCGTAAATCAGTTCTGCCAAGGGGGTAAGTCCCTTTTCCTTTGCAACCGATGCTCTGGTTTTACGCTTTTTCTTGAACGGCCTATAAAGGTCATCAAGCTCAGTAAGGGTTACGGCGGCGTCAATAGCAGTAGATAATTCCTCTGTTAAAGCGCCCTGCTCCTCAATAGCGGCCTTTATCTTTTCCCTCGTTTCGTCCATATTACGAAGATAGTTAAGACGGTCAAAAAGCTCTCTTAAAATCTGGTCATCAAGAGAGCCCGTCATTTCCTTGCGGTAACGGGCGATAAAGGGTATGGTATTGTCCTCATCAATGAGTTTTACAGTGTTTTCTACCTGCCAAGGTTTCAAGGAAAACTCGGCGGTTAATTTTTTTATTACGGTCATATTTCACTCTCCGAAAACTGATATGGTGAAATTATATCACAAAAATCTCCTTGCGTAAATAATAATTTATATAATACTATATTGATTTTTGGTAAATTTTGAGTTATACTTTAATTTAGGTATCTCTGCTTATTTTCCCAACACGGAGGTTTAATGTGTTAGAGCTTAAAAACATCTCCTTCCGAGCCGAAAACGAGGACGGAGTAAAGGAAATTTTAAAAAATATTTCACTTAAAATAGATGATGGCTTTGTTGCCATAACAGGACCCAACGGCGGCGGTAAATCCACCCTCGCCAAGATTATTGCAGGTATTATCACCCCCACCGAAGGTCAGATTTTACTTGACGGCGAGGATATAACCAATCTTTCTATCACCGAAAGAGCCAAAAAAGGTATTTCTTTTGCATTTCAGCAGCCCGTTCGCTTTAAAGGTATCACCGTTGGCGACCTTATTAAGCTTGCGGCAAGTAAGGATATAGACATCGGCGAGTGCTGTGACTATCTGTCTCAGGTCGGTCTTTGCGCAAGGGATTATGTAAACCGTGAGGTTGACGCTTCCCTTTCGGGCGGCGAACTTAAAAGAATCGAAATTGCCACCGTTCTGGCCAGAGGCAGTAAGGTATCCCTTTTCGACGAGCCCGAGGCAGGTATTGACCTTTGGAGTTTCGGCAACCTTATCAATGTTTTTGAACGCCTTCACGAAACTAAGGGCGGCTCTATAATCATAATTTCCCACCAAGAGCGAATTTTAAATATTGCAGATAACGTAGTTGTTATCGCGGCGGGAAAGCTAAAGGCCTATGGACCGAAAGACGATATTCTCCCCGAGCTTTTAGGGGTTACCGCCTCTGCTTGCAGTGTGCTTACCGAAAATATGAAGGAGGCGGACTGATGAATATTACGAATATTGAAAAGGACCTCTTAAAGATTATTGCAGATATGGACGGTACCCCCACGGGCGCCTTCAATATCCGCGCCAACGGCGCTCTTGCAGAACGAAAAGTTACCGAAAATATTGATATTAAGAATAAAGAAGACGGCAAAGGAATTATCGTTACCGTTCGTCCCGATACAAAGGGTGAAACGGTGCATATTCCCGTAGTTGTAAACGCTACCGATTTCACCGATTTGGTTTATAACGACTTTATAATCGGCGAAAATGCAGATATTACCATTATGGCGGGTTGCGGAATTCATAACTGCGGCGAGGGTGACTCGGGTCACGACGGAATTCACACCTTCTTTGTTGGCAAAAACGCCAAAATTAAATATATCGAGCGCCACTACGGTGAAGGCGACGGCTCAGGCAAAAACATTATGAACCCCACCACCGTCATAAATATCGCCGAGGGCGGATATATGGAAATGGAAACTACTCAGATTAAAGGTATAGATTCCACCAACCGCATAACCACCGCAAATCTCGATAATGATGCTACCTTGGTTATCAAGGAAAAACTTATGACCCACGGGGTGCAGCGCGCCGATACCGATTTCACCGTAAATCTTAACGGCGAGGGCTCGGGGGCTAATGTAATTTCCCGTTCCGTTGCTAAGGACAAGTCCTTCCAGATGTTTAAGTCCAATATTAACGGCAACGCTCTTTGCTCAGGTCACACCGAGTGCGATGCTATTATTATGGATGATGCCAAGGTTTGCGCCATACCCGAAATAAACGCAAACCATATTGACGCTTCCCTTATTCACGAAGCCGCTATTGGTAAAATCGCAGGCGAACAACTTACAAAGCTTATGACCTTGGGTCTTACCGAGCAAGAGGCCGAGGAACAAATTGTAAACGGATTTTTGAAATAATGAAAACTTTTAAACTTATAAAGCGTTTTTTGCCCTACTATAAAAAGCATACGGGAACCCTGATTTTTGACCTTTTGTGCGCAATGCTTACAACGGTCTGCGAACTCGTTCTCCCTATGATAGTAAGGGAAATAACGGGCAGAGCTACCGATAATATTGCCGCTCTCACTGTGCCTTTCATCATAAAAACAGGGGTATTTTATATTGCTCTGCGTATTATTGATACTCTTGCCAACTACTATATGGCTTCGGTAGGGCACATAATGGGCACGAAAATTGAGACCGATATGAGAAGAGATATGTTTTCCCATCTTCAAAAACTGTCCTTCTCATTTTACGATAATACCAAAGTGGGTAGTATTATGTCGCGAATTACAAGCGACCTATTTGATGTTACGGAATTTGCTCACCACTGCCCCGAGGAATTTTTGATTGCGGGAATTAAGATTATCGCCGCCTTTATAATTCTTTGCGGCGTAAATATTCCCTTAACTCTTATAATTTTCTCGATTATTCCTCCTATGCTTATAGTGCTTCGTCATTTTAATAAAAAGATGAAGGCGGGATTCAGAGAATCCCGTAAAAGCGTTGCGGAACTTAATTCCTGTGTTGAAGATAGTTTACTCGGTATCCGCGTTGTTAAATCCTTTGCGGGCGAAACTTTAGAGGAAGAAAAGTTCGAAAACGGAAACGTTGGATTTCTGAACATCAAATCCAAGGTATATAAATATATGGCGGGCTTCCACTCCTGCACCAGATTTTTTGATGGGCTTATGTATATCACCGTCGTTGTAGCGGGCGCCCTCTTTATGATAAAGGGCTCCATCGACGCGGCGGATTTCGTTGCCTATCTTTTATACGTTTCCACCCTTCTTACCTCTATCAGAAGAATTGTCGAATTTGCAGAGCAGTTCCAAAGGGGTATGACAGGTATCGAGCGCTTTGCCGAAATTATGGATACAAATCCCGATATAGTTGACTCTAAAGGCGCCAAACCCATTAAAGATGTTAAGGGCGAAATCTGTTTTGATGATGTGACCTTCCGCTATTCTGAAGACACGAAAGAGGTTTTAACCCATATAAACCTCAAAATCGGCGTTGGTGAAAACGTGGCTCTCGTTGGACCTTCGGGCGGCGGAAAAACTACTATTTGTTCCCTGATTCCGAGATTTTATGAAATTGACGGCGGCGAAATCACCCTTGACGGCAAAAATATAAAGGATATAACCTTAAAATCCCTTCGCGAGAATATCGGCATCGTTCAACAGGATGTTTATCTTTTCTCGGGCAGTGTTTACGAGAATATTGCCTACGGTAAGCCCGATGCCACAAAGGAAGAAATCGAAAACGCCGCCCGTCTTGCAGGGGCAGATAAGTTTATCGAGGGCCTTCCCGAAGGATATAATACCTATGTGGGTGAGCGTGGCGTTAAGCTTTCGGGCGGTCAGAAGCAGAGAATTTCTATCGCGAGGGTTTTCCTTAAAAATCCCCCTGTGCTTATTCTTGACGAGGCAACAAGCGCCCTCGACAACGAATCCGAAAAGTTAGTTCAAGCATCTCTCGAGCGGCTCCAGAAGGGCAGAACCACCCTTACTATAGCCCACCGCCTTACCACCATTAAAAATGCAGATAAGATTATAGTTCTCACCGCCGAAGGCATTGCCGAGAGCGGAACTCACAGTGAGCTTCTGCAAAAAGGCGGACTTTACAGCGAATTATATAGTTCATATAGCCAAGATTAATTTTAAATTTGAAGGAAGGCGATAACGCTTATGGTTGATTTTATATCTGCGGCAATAGTTACCTATAATGATATTGATAAGGTTCGTGATGCCGTGCTTTCCATAAAGGAAAACACAAAGCGTTATCCCCTTAAGCTTTATTTAATTGATAACGGCTCTACCGACGGAACCGTAGATTTCTTCAAAGATTTTGATATTACGGTAATCGAAAACAGAAAAAATATAGGTTTCGGGGCGGCGCATAATAAAGCCCTTGATTTACCTCTTGGCAAATATCACTTTATTATAAATCCCGATATTGTTATTAAAAGCGATGTTTTATCGGATATGGCGGATTTTATGGATGAAAATCCTGATATTGCCCTTATGATGCCGAACATCTTAAACGGGGACGGCACCATTCAGCATCTGCCAAAGGAAATTCCTACGGCGAAATATCTTTTTTTAGGCCGTTTTGCGAGGTTCCACGGAAAATTCAAAGAAATTCGTGACCGATATATTTGGGCAGATAGAGAAATTGATAAACCAACCGAAATAGATTTCGTGAGCGGTTGTTTTATGTGCGTAAAAAGCGAGATTTTCAAAGAGCTTCGCGGCTTCGATGAAAGATATTTTATGTATCTTGAGGATGCAGATTTAACCCTTCGCGCCAAAACTTTCGGTAAAACGGTTATTAACCCCCTTGTTTGCGTTACTCACTCTTGGGAAAGAGAGAGCGCAAAAAAGCTTAAATATCTTTTAATTCATCTTTCATCGGCAAGAAAATTTTTAAGAAGGCGGAGAAAAAAAGAAATATGAAAATTTTAATTACGGGTTGCCACGGTCAGCTTGGAAATGAGCTTATTTCCATTTTAAAAAGCGGCCGAAGTGAAATCGGCCTCATACCCGCAGAACTTGAAAATGTGGAAATCTGCGCCGTTGATATCGACGCTTTGGATATTTCAGATATTACTGCAGTAAAATCCTTCGTCTTGGCAGAAAAGCCCGATGTTATTATTAACTGCGCCGCTATGACAAATGTGGACGGTTGCGAAAGCGATTACGAAACCGCTTTTAAGGTAAATGCTATGGGTGTTCGAAATTTAGCCGTTGCGGCAAAGAGCGTAAACGCTAAACTTATCCACGTTTCTACCGACTATGTCTTTGCGGGGGACGGCAAACGCCCTTATGTTGAGTGGGATAAGGTTGACCCCAAAAGCGCTTACGGCGCCTCCAAAGCCCTCGGAGAAAAATACGCTCTTGCCTTTTGCGACAAAACCTTCGTTGTCCGTACCTCTTGGCTTTACGGATATATAGGCAAAAACTTTGTTAAAACCGTAAGAAGAATTTTAAAAGAAAAGGGCAGTATGACGGTGGTTAACGACCAGCGCGGCAACCCCACAATCGCCAATGATTTAGCGCACCACCTTTTAAAGCTGGCGGTAACTGAGGAATATGGAATTTATCACTGCACAGGCGAAGGCGAATGTACTTGGTTTGATTTCGCTAAGAAAATCGCAGCCCTTTCGGGCTATGGGGATGTGGTTAAGCCCTGCACCTCGGAGGAATTCCCCTCTCCCACCAAGCGACCCGCCTACTCATCCCTTCGCAATTTAGCTCTTGAATGTACCGTTGGCAATGAAATGCGGAATTGGGAAGAAGCCATAGAAAATTATATTGAAAATCTGGAGGATTGATGTTATGAAAACCTATCTCGTTACGGGCGGCGCCGGCTTTATCGGCTCAAACTTCGTGATTTATATGTTGAATAAATACAAAGACATTAAAATTATCAATGTTGACAAGCTTACCTATGCGGGTAACCTTGAAAACCTTAAAAGCGTAGAAAACGACCCTCGCTATACCTTTGTTCAGGCCGACATTTGCGACCGAGAGGCCATCTCTAAAATCTTCGCAGAAAACGAGGTTGACTATGTGGTTAACTTTGCGGCAGAAAGCCATGTTGACCGCTCTATCACAAATCCCGAAATCTTTGTTAAAACCAATGTTGAAGGCACCGTTAATATGCTTCAGTGCGCCAAGGTTGCATGGACTATCGGCGATGACCAATATAAAGAGGGCGTTAAATACTTGCAGGTTTCTACCGATGAAGTTTACGGCTCTTTAGGCGATGAGGGCTACTTTATGGAGACCACTCCCCTTGACCCACACTCCCCCTATTCTTCATCCAAGGCATCTGCCGATTTCTTCGTAAAGGCGTTTGGGGATACATATAAATTCCCCATCAATATAACTCGTTGCTCTAATAACTACGGTCCTTTCCAGTTCCCCGAAAAGCTTATTCCCCTTATTATGAATAACACCCTGCAGCACAAGGACCTTCCCGTTTACGGTGACGGTATGCAAATTCGTGACTGGCTCTATGTTGAGGACCACTGCAAAGCCATTGATATGGTAATAACGGGCGGCCGTCTTGGCGAAGTTTACAATGTCGGCGGACATAATGAGCGCCCCAACATCTTTATAGTTAAGTCCATTATTGAATATATTAAAGAAAATGTTGATGCTACCGTCGGTGAGCATATGATTAAGCATGTTACAGATAGGAAGGGTCACGACCGCCGTTATGGTATCGACCCCCAGAAGATTAAGGATGAGCTTGGTTGGTATCCCGAAACCTGTTTCGAGGTTGGTATTAAGAAAACTTTAAAATGGTACCTCGATAACAAAGAGTGGTTTGATAATGTTACCAGCGGCGCTTATCAGAAGTACTATGATACAATGTACAATGATAAAAAGGAGATTTAATTAATGGGCAAATTCAATTTCATCAAAACCTCTATCGACGGGGTTATTATAGTTGAGCCCACCGCCTTTGGAGATAGCCGCGGTTACTTTATGGAGACCTATCAGAAAGAGGATTTTAAGGCGGGCGGAATTGATGTTGATTTTGTTCAGGATAATCAGTCAATGTCTACAAAGGGTGTGCTTCGCGGCCTTCATTTCCAGATTAACTACCCTCAGACCAAGCTTGTGCGCTGTGTAAGAGGCGAGGTTTTTGATGTTTGCGTGGATTTAAGAGAGGGCTCAGAAACCTACGGCAAATGGGAGGGCGTTATCCTTTCTGCTGAAAATAAGCGCCAGTTTTTAGTGCCTAAGGGCTTTGCTCACGGATTTGTGGTGCTTTCAGATGAGGCAGAATTCTGCTATAAGGTTGACGACTACTATCATCCCAACGATGAGGGTGGCCTTATGTGGAACGACCCCGATATTGCTATCGAGTGGCCCATCCCCGAAGGTATGGAAATCAAGCTTTCCGATAAGGATAAACTCCACCCCGCTTTTAAAGATTTCAAAAAATAGTTCGAAAAATTTTAAATTTATAAATAAAACCTCCCTTTTTGGCAAAAATATTTGCAAAGGGAGGTTTTTATTATGCAAAGCGGAAAAACAATGAATTTTATTAAAGGTATGGGCGCAGGAATGGTAGCAGGCGCCGCTGCGGTAATTGTTGGTAAAGTTATGATGCAGGAAAAAGCAACCGTATCAAAAGGCACCGCAAAAATCGCCAAGGCCGTTGGCGAATTCGCCCAAGGCGTACAAACAATGTTTCATTAAAAAAAGCGGAATGAGGAAATCTCATTCCGCTTTTATCATTTTGATTTTTATAGGTTTATTCATGCTTTTGGCGAATTCTATCATTGATTTAGTTCCTCGGCTTTTGCCATCCCAAAAGCATATAATAAAATCTGCCTTTTCCGCCATTTCTTTATTTCGCCTTGGACCCGCGCCTTTTCCGTAACGTTTCCAATCGGCTTGATATATTTCCAACTTGAATCCGTTTTCTAACGCATAACTTTCACCCAAAGAATCCGCGCCCCTGCAACCGCCGGAAACGAATATTAACTCGTATTTTCCCTTGATTTCACTTATACAAAAATCTATATATTCCTTGGCTTCCCTATAATTCTCATAATTTCTACACCCTGCCACTACAACTCGTTTTTGCATAAAATCACCTGCCTTTGCACATATTATACACCATAAGTGGTGTATTTTCAATACATCTTATGTGGTGTGAGATAAGATGTTATAGGGTGTTGTTATGAAAACTTGTTCCGAGCGTTTGCGTGATTTGAGGGAAGATAAAGATTTAACTCAAACTCAAGTTGCCAAAATATTAAATACTACGCAACAGGTATATTCTCGATATGAAAACGGTATCAACGAATTACCTTTGCACCACTTAATTGCCCTTAGCAAATTCTATAAAAAATCCACCGATTATATCCTCGGCCTAAGTAACGAATAAAAATATATGTACTATCGCAGATTAAAGGATTTAAGAGAAGACCACGATTTAGTTCAAAAAGAAGTTGCTTCAATTTTAGGTATAGACCAACGAGTTTATAGCAATTATGAACTGGGCAAGAGAGAAATTCCTGTTAGATATGTAATTAAACTTGCGAAATTCTATAAAGTTTCAACAGATTATATCCTCGGCCTAAGTGACGAGTAAATGGAATTTAAAAAACGGAAAAATATGCGGGACGATGTGGACATCGTCCCCTACATACAAACGACCATACGAAAAATCGGATGGTCGTTTCTTTATTCGGTTTACCATAAAGGACATTATTTTTGTATAAACGGACAAGAAATTCCTTGTAAAATAAAATTTATTAAATTATAATAAAATTGATATATTAAATTCACACGGAGGAAATTATGAGTTTTATTAAAGATGATTTTTTGCTCTCAAACGAAACTGCAAAAAAGCTTTACCACAATTACGCCAAAAAAATGCCTATTATCGACTATCACTGCCATATTAACCCCCGTGAGATAGCCGAAAATCATAAATCTAAAAGCATTACTGAAATTTGGCTTGGAGGCGACCATTATAAGTGGCGCACCATCCGTTCAAACGGTGTTGCCGAAAACGAAATTACGGGAGATGCCGATGATTTTACCAAGTTTTCTCATTTTGCTGAGGTTATGCCAAAGCTTATCGGTAATCCAATGTATCATTGGTCGCACCTTGAACTTATGCGCTATTTTGGTTTTGAGGGTACCCTCTCTAGCGATAATGCCAAAGAGGTTTTTGACCTTTGCAATGAAAAACTCAGAGAAGACGATATGTCGGTTTTAAATATAATTAAAAATTCTAATGTTGCTATGATAGGCACCACCGATGACCCCATCGATGACCTTCGTTACCATAAGGAAATTGCCGAAAAGGGCGAGTGTACCGCCAAGGTTCTTCCCTCTTTCCGCCCCGACAAAGCAGTTAATATTGATAAAGCGGGTTTTGCTGATTATATAAAGAAATTAGGCGAAGCTGCTAATATGAAACTTACAAGTGTAGCAGAGGTTTGCGCCGCTCTCGCCCGTCGCCTTGATTATTTCTGCGAGTTGGGTTGCCGCGCCACCGACCACGGAATTGACTATATGATTTATGAAGTTGCCGACGAAAAAGAGGTTAATAAAATCTTCAAAAAAGCAATGAGCGGAAAAGCAGTAACTCAGCTTGAAGCCGATAAATATAAGACCTTCCTGCTTTTATTCCTCGGCCGTGAATATGCAAAGCGTGATATCGTAATGCAACTGCATTACGGCGTTCAGAGAAATACAAACACCAATAAATTCGAGTCCCTCGGCGCAGATACGGGATTTGATTGTATTTCTACCAAAGAGTGCTGTTTTGCCCTTACCGGCTTTTTAAACGCCCTCGACTGCGACGGACTTTTACCCAAAACTATTATTTATTCTTTAAATCCCCACGATAATGAACTTATCGGAACGGTACTCGGTTGTTTCCAAGGCACCGAAGCCGCAGGTAAGATTCAGCACGGCTCGGCTTGGTGGTTTAACGATACCAAATCGGGTATGGAAACCCAACTTAAATCCCTCGCTAATCTTTCGGTTCTTGGTAACTTTATCGGTATGCTTACCGATTCCAGAAGCTTCCTTTCTTACACCCGTCACGAATATTTTAGAAGAATTCTCTGTAATCTTATCGGCACATGGGTTGAAAACGGCGAATATCCCGATGACGAAAAATATCTCGGCAAGCTCGTTGAGGATATCTGCTATAATAACGCCGCAAAATACTTTGGACTTGAGGACTGATTATGAATTATATTCTGGCCTCCGCCTCTCCGAGAAGAAAAGAGCTTTTAGAAAAAATAATCGCGAATTACACTTGTATCCCTGCGGATATTGATGAAACTATTCCCGATGGTATAAGCGCCCTCGATGCCCCCGCTTTTTTGAGTCTTAAAAAGGCAAGACATATTGCCAAAAGCAATCCCGAAGCTGTAGTTATAGGGGCAGATACCTGTGTGATTTCGGAGGGTAAAATTCTCGGTAAACCTTCTTCTCGCGAGGACGCATTTAATATGCTACGGGCTCTTTCGGGTAAAACCCACTTGGTTATTACGGGTTGCGCTATTGTAAAGGGAGAAAAGGAATCAACCTTCAGCCAAGTGACCGAGGTTGAATTTTATCCCCTTACCGATAAGGAAATTCACGACTATATAGCCACAGGCGAATGTGATGATAAAGCGGGTGCCTACGGAATTCAGGGCAAGGGCGCGTTGCTTGTTAAGGGCATTCACGGGGACTACTTTAACGTGGTAGGACTCCCCCTTGCCCGACTTTCCAGAGAACTTAAAAATTTTATTTAAGGGTTTTCGACCGTGGTATGATTGTGCTACAATAACAACAAAATCTTCCAAAGCGCCCCTTGCCTAAAGGGGAGAGGGCTGCGCGTAGCGTGGCGAGAGGATAAAAATACGGGGTGATATGGCACGGAACGAAAACACAATACAAATTTAACAGGAAATGCAAAACATTGCGCAAGAATATGACCAAAGAATCCCTCCACCAACCTAACGGTTGGTCCCCCTCCCTTTAGGCAAGGGAGGCCATTTGTCCTTTCTCCTAAATAAAACTCTGAAAAATCCTTTTGTAACCCCAAATATAAAACCTTAATATACTAGAGTGACAGGAAGTGCAAAACTTCCTGTCACTATTTTTTCGAGGTTTTGATATGGTATGAATAATAAAAAATCCTACGCTCAAAAGACCGTCCGCATCAGTACGGTTGGACTTATAGGAAATTTCTTTTTGAGCGTTTTGAAATTTTTCGGTGGAATTATATCCCACTGCGACGC
>JAZNWP010000088.1:0-9145 GCA_045593385.1 Acutalibacteraceae bacterium | reverse complement strand
AATCCCTGCCGAATATAGAACCAAGTATAATTAAAGCGCCGTGGGCGCGACAGACAAACCAAAATATTATGGCAAACACGTTAGTCAAAATGAATGTTCATATCGTATTTCATGTAAAAAGTACGGGTATAAAAATGAGAACTGAGGATCTGGAAAGAATATTCTCATATATCGGTGGTATTATCAATGGCATTGGTGGTATCCCGATGGAGGTTGGAGGCGTTGAAAATCATATTCATATTCTTGCGACATTGCCGAAGGATATGTCTCTTTCAGATTTTGTGAGGATAATAAAAACGGATAGTAGCCGATGGATTAAGAAGATTGATGACTACTATAGCAGATTTTCATGGCAGGTAGGATATGGGGCGTTTTCGGTGAGTTCGTCAGTAGTAGATAGGATAGCGAATTACATTCGTAATCAGTCGCGTCATCATAAGCGAAGGACGTTTCGTGATGAGTATAAGTTGTTTTTAGAGGCGTACGGGGTGGAATATGATGAGAGGTATGCTTTTGATGATTAGGGCGGGCAGGCATTCCGAGCTGATATGGGCAGGCATTCCGTACTGCGTACTTCATACCTGCGTAGGGTCTGTCGCTCCTATGGAGCTGTTTTTTGAGGGTTGTTGTTAAGATTATTTTCCGAGCTTGCTACGGACTTGGTACGAGGAAGGTGCGGAGATGTTAAGAGAGATTAAATGTTTTATATCTAAATTAAAATATAGTTATTTGTTAATTAATTTTATGTTTTTGTTGTTTGTAATCTGATTTCTAAAATAAAATTTAGGTAAATTTGTGTTTTATTATAAAAGTTGTTATATTTGCATTTTGAATATTTGACTTTATGATAGAGGAAATATCTTTTAAAAACGTCTTGTCTTTCAAAGATGAGGTTACTTTTAGCTTTGAGGCTACTGATGATTCAACTTTTGAGTCTTCACATGTGGTAATGATGCCTAATGGAACTCGCTTACTCAGATTAGGTGTGGTTTATGGCGCTAATGCAAGCGGCAAGAGTAATTTATTGTATGCTATTGATTGGTTGCGCGAATTCATGTTGCATGAGCCTCAAAATATTGACTCATCTACGGGTTTTGAGCCGTTTATGCTTGATAAAGACACTCCCGAATTGCCTTCGGAATATAGTATGAAGTTTTGGATTGACGGTGTTCGTTATTGGTATCAATTGCATGTCACTGATAAACATGTGCTTTTTGAGAAATTATCGTTCTATAAAACTACTCAACCTATTAAGATATTTGAAAGGAAATATGAAGATGGTCAGCTTGTTTTGAATTTTAATCCTGCTGTACAGAAAATCGGACAAGAGGAACTTAAGGTTGTGAATATTTATTGTTTGCCTAATAAATCTTTATTTGCGGCTCGAGGAAATGTTAATATCAAGATGGAACATGTTGATATTGTGAGAGAATGGGTGCTTGATAAATTTATGCAGATAATAAGACCAGGTACGAAACTGACGGGTTATGGCGAGGATAAAATTAACGAAGATGCGGATTTTAAAAAATATCTTCTTGATTTTATGCATATAGCTGACTTTAACATAACAGCTCTTGAAAATGGTTATGTTGAGAGGAAATTAACAAAGCAAGTGCAACAAAAATTACTTGAAGAAAATGATATGCCGCCAGAGTTAAAAGAGATGATTCAAACGCAAGGTGTTTTACCAAAGCCTGTTGTATTTTTTGAGCATACTGTTGAGAATGAAAGAGGACAGGAAAGGTATGAATTGAATATGGTGCAGCAAAGTAGAGGTACAAAACGTGTGATGGGACTTGAAGCTGCGATTTATGATGTTGTGAAAAATAACGCATTTCTTTGTATTGACGAGATAGAATCGTCTCTACATCCTGATCTGTTAGAATCTATCTTACAGGGATTTATATCAATATATGGAGAGAGTCAGCTGCTTGTAACAACGCATAATTCTGGATTATTAGATACAATTGACGATCTGATTCGCAAAGACAATGTTTGGTTTGTTGAGAAAAGGAAAGATGGCTCGACAGATTTGTATTCTCTTGTCGAGTTTAATGGATTGAATAAAATACCACGCTTTGAACGTGCATATCGTAGCGGGCGTTTTGGAGCGTTACCTAATATAAAGGATTAATATATGGCTAGAAAAATAAATACGAGGGAGACGAGGCAACCGAAGAAACGAGCTGTTGGTGCGGGGATTACGGAGTATTGGTATTTAAAACATATCAAGTCATTACCTGGATTTGACTTTGAGTTAAAGCCCAGGTTTTTTGGAAACGAATCTATGGCCAATATTAATAAGCTTATAGACAAAGCTTATGAAGATGGTGCTCCTGTTGTTTGTTTTTATGATGAGGACGTAAAACAATGGAATCAGGTTGAAGCGCAGCGTATCAAGGATTTACATGACAAATATGACAATGATGATAGTGTGACATTGGCTTGTAGTATGCCTTCTATCGAATATTGGTTTTTGTTACATTACGAAAATACGAATAGACATCTAAGAACCTCAGACGATGCTATTAACGCTTTAAAAAAGTACATTCCTCAATTTGATAAGAAAATACATTTTTTAGAGCAAGCGAAATGGGTTGAAGATCTTATAAAAGAAAACAAGATGAATAAGGCAATGCAGCGAGCAGAGAAATTTGGCAGAAAAGGCGGTGGTTCCTACACTGATGTTTGGAAAGGGATGAAAAAGTTGAGAAGTTGATCATGGTGAGGTTCTCGAAGATTGGGCGTAAGATTTACTACCGACGACAGGATATACAGAATATGCTTGCGGAGAATTACACTATGTTTGAGATTCATAATGAATATGGCAAGAAGAGGGAGAAGAAAACGGCGTAGGGTCTTGCCTTGAAGTGACAGAGCCTCGGCACTTGAATTAAGGTGCTGAGGCTTTGTTGTAATTGACAATGTGGAATTTTTACAATGAACAGTTGGAGGTGTCTCGCTAAGGCGCAAAGGACGCAAAGGGGAATGTGCTTGGCACGGAGAAGATATGGAGGGGATTGGGACTTGGTAGGCGGGCAGGCATTGCGGGCAGGCAGGCAAGCAGGCATTCCGAGCTGATATGGGCAGGCATTCCGTACTGCGTACTTCATACCTGCTTAAGGTCTGTCGCTCCGATGGAGCTGTTTTTTGAGGGTCGTTGCTAAGATTATTTTCCGAGCTTGGTACGGACTTGGTACGAGGAAGGTGCGCGGGAAAAAGAGGTGTTTATTTTCAACTTAAATGTTGATAAATTTTGTTAGGTTTGAATTGATAGTTATTGTAATTAATGTTACCTTTGTGAGTGAATAAGTATAAGTGTAGGAACTATGGAAAGATTATTAAATAACATAATACAAGGGATTTTTGAGTCTCCACGAGTGACATTTGAAAAATGTCTTAAACTCAACAAGGTTGCAGAAACTCCTTTTTTGAAAGCTGTCAATATATTTTGTTGGGGAACTATCTCCCAAATGATGTATGAACTAAAAGACAGACTTCCTTATCATAACAATGGCATGATATTATGTGGCTGTATGATTGCAAAAACGAGCAACATCTCGGATATGGATTTGGAATTAGGAATAGAGTGTATTAAAACTCTGTCAGATATAATAATTGATAAAAATGATAATTTATCAAAAGTTGAAAAAGAAGTTAAAAAAAGATGGCTTAGAGAATTTCTTGACATTTGGAAAGAATATATGAAGGAAGAGATTAAGAGAGTAAAACAGACTTATAGATAGTTTCTTTACTTCCATAAATAGATGTATTTTAAATATTATTTTAATATAAAAAAAGTAATTATGAAAAACGAAAGAAAAGTAAACTTTAGCATAATGTTATCTATCATTGCTTTATTTTTAATTATTGCTATTGTAGTAATATGGTGTATTTCCACAAAAGAATTTTCTGTAGTAACAGGAGATACTTTTATTAGCACTTGTATTGGACTTATATCCTTAGCTCTACCTATAATAATCGGATATCAAATAATAAATAGTTTAGATATAAAACATAGTTTAAAAACTGAAGAAGAGAAAAATGAAAAGTATAAGACAGATACCACCAATCTCATTAACAATTATAAAGATGAATTTAACAAGGAACTAAACAAAATCTTAGAAATCAACGAGAAACTACGTAATTCAGTAGAAATTGAAAGAAAAGAAAGAGAATTGATATACCAAGATATGAAAGTTGCTATTTATCATGGTAACGCAATACAAAATTCAGCACTGGCTCTTCAAGAACATATACATCTTATAAAACTTCTCATAGAACTTGATAGAACAGACGATTTGAACGAAAACATTAAACGTTCATTTACTATAATTAAGGGAATATGTCGGAGGGACTTTCATACAATTAAACCAAGCAATGATATTATAATACCATACAATCCAATAGGATTTTTCGATTTAGATAAATATGAATTAGACATAAAAAAACAAATAAGAGACTTGCCACAAATAAACGAAAAGTTTATGGAATCGATTATACTAATGGAAAAATCATTAGATTGTAAATTACAATATTTAAAAAACGACACTAATGATAATTTTGATACCATTGAAGCAACAATAGATAAATATTTGGAACAAGTTAGCGAAGAGTTGTAATATGCAAAATTATCATCCGGCTACGAAATACAAATTTATAATTTATTGGGGGGATTTATAAACATATGTAAATACGGACTATCTTTAATATGGAAAAAAATATTAATACAATTTGTATATATAACGTTAAACATATATTTTTCTTAAATTTGGATGCATAAACTTAATATTAAAATTTATGAGTGAACAGTTACTAACTACTTATTCTTTTTTTGCCGCGTTAACAGAGAATAGCACAGACATTTATAGTGCGGTGTATATTCCTATTTGTAAAAGAGCACTGTCCTTATATGCTAAACAAAATACTAATGGATGTGATAATGATATCAGGAACATAATATCTTTAGAATATGGGATTGATCTTCCATTGCTGATTGTTAGAAAACTTATAAAGTCTGTTATGAATGATTTGTCTCGAAAGGATAAAAATAAGTTCGATTTTAAGATAATTGAGAATGGTAATAACTTCTGCTTTTCCTTTAAATCATTTTCATTTAACAGTATTGAAGATTCTTATGATGCAGAGAAACGTAAATCTAATGCCTTGCAAAAAGCATTTGAATTATTTGCTGAAAAACAAGGTGATGATATTAATAATATTCCGACATTTTCAGATTTTATAAATAAGAATAAAAATAAGGTGTCGTCATTCCTTTCTGGAAGGGTTAATGATATTGTTGATAGTTCAGAAGTATCGTATATGACGCATGTGCGTTTTCTTCAATATATAGAACAGAATGATGATAATCTATATCAGGTAACCAAACAGATATTTATAGGTTCTGTCATTGCGTCATATTTGGAGTCAAATTTTGATTTAGATGCTAAATTAGAAAGAGGTACTTCATATTATCTTGATACTCAAATTATATTGGAACTTTTAGACTTACAAAGAGCTGAAGACACTATTCCAACTAGAGAGTTGATAAAATTAATTTATGAAACTGGTGGTAATGTGAGATTATTGGATATAACACTGGAAGAAATAAAAACAAATATAAATACAGCAATACGTAATTATGACAGAGATAATCCAATTACAACAATTAATGAGGCTTGTGTACGTTTAGGCAAAAATAAAACATGGCTTATTTCTTTGTGTGGAAAATTGGAAAATTTGCTACAGAATGACTATAAGATTAATATAGATAAGGTGCCGGAATCTGATATTGATAGATTTGCAAATACAGATGATGCCGTTCAATTAAAAGATGTTAGGTATAGAAAACATTCTGCAATACATGATGTTGTTGCTTATTTATATGTAAGAGAAAAACGCAAATATGACTCGAATAAAAAATTGTTACAAAAAGCAAGTTATTGGTTCGTTACAGCAAATAAAACATTGTGTGATTTCAATGTTTCAAAAAAAGTTAATGGAAATACAAGTGAAATAATAATGCCAGAAGAATTAACGAGTTTGTTGTTTTTACAGAATCCGAAAAAACTATCTGGTAGAGTGTCCTCTATTGGCTTAAATGAATTAATAGCACAAACTTTATCGGAAGAATATCCAAGTAGAGATTTAATAAACGAATTTGATTGCGCAATATCTTCCATTAAAAATATTTCTGCCGATGATTACAAAATATTGCTGGCGTCAATATCTCAAGAATCAACCAAAAAAATTCATAAATTACTACAAGTATCAGCTGCTGAACCAGAACGTTTTAATAAAGATGTATATGCAATTATTGAAAATGAACGTAATAATAAATTAAATGAGGATAATAAGCATAAGTTGGAGATTCAAAAAAATAAAAAACTTCAAGATGATAATGAGAATTTATCAAAACAATTGTCGGATATATCCAATCAGATTGCAGATATTCAAGAACAACAAAGATTAGACAAGCAGCAAGAGGAATATTTTTATAAAAGAAATAAAAGAAAAAATTGGATATACATATCTATTATTGTTGTTTTGGTAACAATTTTAATTTTGCAGAGTTTTCCCAATTTAGTTACTTGGTTGAAAGATGTTATTAAAATTATATGTGCTTCAGGAGGTTTATGGGGATTTTTAAATTTAATTATTAATCTTTGTTCAAAATCGAAAAATATTTCGAAAAAGAAGTGATATATTGTTGTATAATGGCACCATCCATAATTTTGTGTAAATGAAAATTAAATAGTTAAATAATCGTTTTGCAATCCTTAACCAACAACAAACAATCCCAGCAATGTCCTAAAGAAGATTATGCTGGGATTGCTTTTATTCTCACTTAACTTCTTTTAGCCAAGACTTGAATTTTTCTTTAATAATTAAGAAATCTCGTTCTGCACAAAGTTCACTTGATTCTTTTCTGTTTTTAGGCATATCAATCGCATTGATTATAACTTTGCCGATATTTATCATACAATCAAAGGCATCATCTATCGTTTTCCCAGTGATTTCGCAGTTTATGCCTAATGAACCTTTCTTAATAAAACTATTTAATTCATTGTACGCATTCTTTTTCATAGCTATAGAAATAGCATATGATTTAACTTTTTCTGTATCATTTGAAGTTTCTGAACAATTGTTATTTGTCTTCATATATTCTATTTTATAATTCATATAACACTTAAACACATTCTATTAACATCGTGAATACAAGCAATGTCTTTTAAAGATCCTAATGATAGTGTTAAAGGACCATTATTATCCTTAAGAATAAGGTATCTGACCTCTTGCTGTTTTTTATATTTTTCACGCTTCATATATGGTGTAATCATTCTGTCTGGTTTCACCTTTAGTTCATCAAAATATGAAACAATACGACTTCCAACAAACTTGACATTAAGTTCTTCACAAGCTTTACTAAATCTTTTGTTGAATTCTTTTACATTGTATATTACTACCATATATGAATCTTCATTGTCAGTAAAGCCAGACAATTTTCTTAAATCAAAAGCTACCCTTACTTGGTCAGTTTCGCCGACATGATAAGAATATATAAGTTCTTCGCTGACTGGCGTAGTGTCATTTATATGCCACATACAAAAAAGTTTCTCATTGTCGAGGTTCTCTCTATATTCAGAAACTTTGCCATCTTTTATATACAATGCACCTTCGAACTCGTCTCCTATTTCAGGATTTTTATGTTCTCTAAAATAGCGTGTTGTATTCATATATACTTCGCCATTTTCTATAAGTTTCTCCATGTACTCTTTTTTACCAATTTTAACTAGAAAATGGCATTTTACCTTTAATATATTTGTCATTTGTTATTTATTTTGTTAATAATTACATACAAAAATACAACATAACAACACCTTTGTCAATCTTTTATGCAAGAAATCATGTCGGACCGACACGATTTTCTTATCTCCCCTCCACAACCCGAATCTCTTCCTCGGTTAAACCGTATAATTCGTACACTAATTTGTCGATTTCTTTTTCCAGTTGGGTGGTGTCTGCATTACAATCGTTTCTCTTGATACGAAGAATTTCATCAACAATGTCTGTGATTTCTTTTTGTTGAGATTTGCTTGCAGATGCTATTGGTAACTGTTCATACAGATATGTCTGTATTTCTGGAAACACATCCTCTTTTTTGGTGGAGAATTTCTTTTTGTAATAAAAGTCTAAAAGTTTTGAGTTGATTAATCCTAAAATAAATTTCGTTTCATAACCTTTTTTCTCATCTATTTTGATTCCATATACATTTTTGTTAAAACCATATATATTATCAGATATTGTCGCTTCTAAACATACATCTACCCTTCTAAGATATATCAGTTCGTTCTCAAAGAAAGACTTAAGTCTACTATATTCTTTATGCTCAACATCAATGTAAGTTTCATCCCATTGAATAGAATAGCGTTTCATGTCTTGTCCAATTAGAGAAGGCATTCCGTCAATAGCGTTTCGCATGACTTTCTTTGAAATTTCTGCACCTCGTTTTGAATATGATATTTCCTTTAGTTTTGTATTATTACTGAGTTTAGATAATATAGCAATAAGAGACTTGTCTAATCCTATCGTCCATTCATAATGTAAATTTGTTGAACAATATTCCAAACTTATGGGCAAGATTTCTTCAAACTTGCAAGTATTGTTATCATACTTAAACAATGATATTTCTTTTTGTATATTATTGTCATGGGACATAAGTATGATACTATTTTCTGTAACTGCTGTTTCAAAAGGATTACATAATGCGATAAGTTTTACAAACATTTTATTAGAGAAATATTTTCTCATTTGTTCATCATCTAAGTTTAACATCCAGAACTTTGGTGTTATAAAACACAGGTGTCCATTAGTATTCGTCAGATATTTACAACCTAATTCATAGAACATTTTATACAGATCGTTATTCCATTGATATTGTGTGTATTTGCCTTTAGTTGTTACCACATACGGCGGATTCCCAATAACAATATCGAAGCCTCCGTTTGCGAAGACGTCGCTGAACCAGGTGTGCCAGAGGAAGAAGTGGGTGTTCTCGGCGAGGTTGATGTGCTTCAGCTCGTGGAGGATGGCGGGGTCGAACTTCTGGAGTTCTAACTGCTGGCTGATGGCGTGGCTGATGTCG
>JAZNWP010000087.1:0-12631 GCA_045593385.1 Acutalibacteraceae bacterium | reverse complement strand
CAGGCGGCCGATCCGCTGGATACCCTCACCCCATCCGGCCACCCTCATCCGATCAAGGCGCTCGGTTGATCGGATGAGTGCGATACACTCCCTCCTTATCTGTGAAACAATCCCCCATTCCGTGAAACATTCATTGACTTTTGGGGGTCAATATCATTAATATTAAATTGAGGGCGGGGATATACCCCGGGTGTGGTCGTTACTCCATAGGCGGCCACACTTTCCCAAATAATATATAGGAGGTAACCACATGAGAAATGACACAAAACTCGATGTCCTATGGAATGAGGTCGAGGATCTCAAGAAATCGGGCGGCGGATCCGATCTCCCGGAGGTTGACCCAACTGATGTTGGCAAAGTCCTTATGGTAGGCGATACCGGCGAATGGGAGGCCGATGATTTACCGCCTCAGCTCCCAGAGGTTGACCCAGCTGATGTTGGCAAAGTCCTTATGGTAGGCGATACCGGCGAATGGGAGGCCGATGAGTTATCGGCCGGCGGTTATGATATAACGGATAGTGAAAGAGATACAGGGCTTACAATAGGAGGTTCCACATTATATGTAAAAAAATTTGCCGTAAATTCTGTTACCGAATTTGGGCAAATTGCCGGAACAATGGGGATTATTCCAATCTTTGCTATATTGATTTCAAACACGGCTTGCCGATCGATCCAAATATCAAAGTCAAGTTCCGGCTATTGCATCTTTGACGAAGTTCCGACCGTAAACAGATCATGGAACGCAATTATCATTTATTACACTAAATAATTAGGAGGATTAAACATGAAAAGAGTAGATGTTATTCAGTTAACCCGCGATGCAATCGCACAAACCATGGGCGCAAATTATATGCCCTTAATTGACCCCATCACGCAACAGCCCATTGATAACGATGCTTTTGGAGCACTGGAAAGCTCCAAGCTTGTTGATATCGGTAGGGATGTAACGGCCGAAACCACAATCAATAGCTTTTCAAATAACTTAATTGCCGTGCTCGGCAAGCATATCATCGATGCAAAGCTTTATACCTCTAAGTTACCCAGCATTTATGTTGATAGCTTTGATTGGGGCGGCTTTATCGAACGCACTCGCATTGGCCTTGGTGATATCATCGCTGACCCGATGTATAACAAGGTTGCCGGCACCAGCTATGCCGAGCTTGAGCATACTTATTTTGCTCAGGATGTACATTCTAAGATCTTTGACGAGTGCAAAGCCTTTATGTGCCCGGTATCCATCGAAAGAAATGAGCTCACGGAGGCATTTACTTCTTTTGATAAGATGGATGAATTCATTAGCGGCAAGCTTAGAATGATCCAGTCCACCATCAACCTCGGCCTTGCCGTTTACGAGAAAATGCTCGTTTCTTGTGCGCTGGCTGTTTCCGATGCAAAGACCGGCACCGCCGTTCATTTCATCACCGAGGCAACCGCGGCCGGCATTTTACCTCAGATCACACCCGAGGACGGTGTTGCTCGTAACATGACATGGGAGGAGGCACGATATAGCGCTTATTCCAAGGATTTTGGTGCCTTTTGCTTGCGCCGAATGAAAGAAACCCGCGACTATATGCTCGAGCCCTCTACCGCATTTAATGATGGCACAATGCCCACATGGTGCGAGGAGTTGCCTAACTTGATCGTATTAAACGATTTTGCAAGCGACATGGAGTTCAATGTTAAGGCCGATACATTCAACCCGGAATATCTCGGAATTGGCGAATTTGACAAAATTGTTTCATGGCAGGCATCTAAAAAGGTTACACCCGGCGAGGGTGGCGCTCCCGATGTTGTGGAAAAATTTACCCCGGATGTATTGAGCGCGGTAGATATTGCGGCCGATGCATCCAACAAGCTCGGCATCGGAACCAGCGAATATACAAAGGCCGGCTTTGTCGGATTGTTATTTGATCCCATGGCAATCGGTCTTTGCCTCCGCCGATCCAAAGTTACAAGCTCTTATACGGCTTGCGCTGACTTTTGGAACACATTCAATCATACCCTTGTCAATTATCTACTCGATACGAGTTATGGCATGGTTGCATTTATCATGGACTAAGTGCTTAGTGGCAACAATAAGCATATTGAGGGCGGTACACCACCGCCCTCATTTCATAGGAGGAAAACATGAAGAATTTAATTTTCGATAATTATATAATGGCTCGCCTTGAGGATTTTGCCCCGGGATTTAGTGCAAGGAAAGAGCAAGAATTTGAGAATTTTGCCCGCTTTTTAATGTATATGCGCCAAATCATCGCCGGGGCGCTGGCAATGCTTGCGGCTGATAATATCCCCGAGGGGCTTGATTTTAGATATCTTGAGCTTTTCCGCTATTGCAACGGCCATGTTGGAATTATGAAAAGCGCAAAATATGGCCTTGTTGCATTTCCGGGCTCTTTCTCTGATGAGCTGGATCCATATGGAAGAGGAAAAAAATATATTGGCGCTTTGCTTAATGGCGAGCCGATGGAGGGCACCATTGGTATGGATTGCGTTGTTATTTCCAACAATTATATTTATATGCCCGATTTTCCTTTGTTCTACTCTTTCGCAAAGCGCTTAAATGAGGTTGATGTTTCGCTTGATAGCAATGTATTTTTTACCCGCATGGCTCCTATTATCAAGGTAGCCAATACCAAGATCAAAAACGCGGTTGATGAGATATTAAAAGATATCAAGGCCGGCAATACAAAATGTATTGTATCCGATGATCTCGAGCAAGATATCGAAAATCTAAAGAGCATTGATATCTTTAATCTTACTGATGTTAAGGATGTAGATAAGCTCCAATATTTAAGTAAGTACCATGATGATCTACTCCGGCGGCTGTATACCCTCGGTGGTCATGCGATGGCCGGAACCCAGAAAATGGCGCAACAGTCAGCTTATGAAGTCGGTCAAAATGATACTATTGCTATGATATATCCGATGGAGCGCCTTGATTGCTTAAAAATCGGAGTGGATGAGATCAACAAATTATTTAATACGAATATGGAGGTTAAATTTAGCGAGGCATGGCAAGTAGAAAAGGAAAAAATCGAGAGCTCTATTGCAAGCGCAAATCAATTACAGGCTGGCAATACGAGCACGGAGGAAGAAAACCAAACGGATCCCGAGGAGAAAAAAGTCGGGGACTTAGAAACCAAAACCGAGGAGGATGATAATAATGAGGTTTGATAAATATATCGAAAATTTACAAAATGGTGCGGCATCATTATTTAATTTTGAAACTTATCAATATCCCGCACCTTTTGACACTCTCGGGGTTAAGATTGCAAAAAAGGCCGCCCGGGATTTTGGCGCCTTAAAAATTATGCCGTTCACTCATCGGCTTGCGTTAAGTGATTTGCAAGAATTGATTTATGATGAGATTTTGCTTAATGATTATGATTTAAAGGCTTTTAATAAAATCATGTCCGCGCTCGAGCTGGATGAGGAAAACGCGGGATATATTGAGCGGCGCACATATGGCGAGGCTGTAAATACTGATGAATATGGAGCCGCAACCAATACCAACCAAATTGGTGCGAGATCGACAACGGATACCCTTGGCGCAACCGATGGCACCACTACCAATACAGATACAAGCTATGAGAGCACAACCGGCAAGCAAACCACAACGAGCCGCGTGCAAACCAATCAAATCATAAATGGCTCGAGCTCAACGGCGGCAACAGATAGCACCACCATGGGTGCTCACACCGATACCAAGCGCAAATTTGAGCATAATGATTTAGTTGAGCGCTTTGAAAATATTGGAGAGAGTGAGGCACCGGAGTATATTGCAAAGTGGCTAAAGATTAAAAATGCACCTGTTATGGTTGCCATTGAGAAGATTATCGTTGATGCTCTTTGCATGCCTTATTATGAGGAATAGGAGATAAAATTATGGAAATGAAACTTTATAACTTCAGCGGCGACCGCCGCCAAATCAATAAATATTTAACCCATGTTGCGGATGTTAACATCATCGCAATTACAAATGATACTAACATCCTCCGACCGAGCATCATTATCAACACGAGGGCTTTCAATTTTAATTATGTATATATTCCCAATTTTGGCCGCTATTATTATGTCGATAATATCAAATTGCTCGGAGGCGAGCGCATCGGTGTGGATTGTTCCGTTGATGTACTTATGAGCCACAAATCAGCAATCTTATCAAGTCAATGCATCGCCGATCGTTCCAGCTCTAACAGTGACCCATATTTGCTTGATAATAAGATAGCAGCAAGGGATGAGGCAAAGATATATGTAAGAAATATGGGAGCAAGTCCATTTAATACAACCAGCTATGTTTTACAAGTAGCAGGAAGATAGGAGGAAATTATGGCAATTGTAAATAAAACATATAACCCGCCCGGCGGATATAGTAATCCAATTGGCATTGCTTTCGATGGTGATAGTTTAAATGTAAGTGATGACGAGCTCTATAAAACTACACCAATATTATCATTATTATCCGAGTATTATCAAGGGAATGCTGAAATGCCCGAGGATACATGGTCGCATTATTATATATCAGAGGTTGTTATAAGACCTCAACCGATCAATGGAAGAGTTGCATTATATTATATTTCAGATAATACTATTCCGGCTGTTGCCGCCACACCCTCCGTTAGTCCTTATAGTGCAACGGTATATTTTGATATAAAAACAATAAACGAATATGAAGGCGTTCAACGCGAAACATGGTCTTATAATAATGTGTCGCTTGGTCTTTCTTTTGGTGGCGGCAATATTAGACGCGGCGAAACCGTTTTATCAACCAATATCCCGGTATTTGCAACCGCGGCCGAGGCATGGGATTATATTCAAGCTCCGAGCCAAGAAAGCGCTTTATTAGTGCTTGCTAATGCTCTTAATTATAAGCCGGCCGCTCAATATGATAGCGATACCAAATATTATTGGATATCAAATTTAAAAGGCCGGGCTAATTGCGTACGCAATACGGCAAGCGCTATAGAAGATACAACATGGCGCTCTATTAGATTTCAAGCCAACGAGGAGCCGATTTTATATTATAATGATGATTACTCTCTAACCCTTTATGCTCCATCGGTGGTAGCATCTTATTCACTACCCTCACCGGTATATATTATTGACAATGTGCCCGAAAGCTCATGGCATGATTATCTTGATTATACCGGGCTTTGGTATGGCAATATTGCAAGCCGCTTGGATGCAACAGATACCACATTGCCGGATGGTGAATATATGTATGGTTTTGAATTATCAACCAATATTTATATATTCAAGGATAAGGCGAGCGCCGAAGATGCTATAAATAATGGTGATTATAGCGGCGCGGTAAATTATACCCAAGTGAGCGAGGGCGGCTCTTATAATCCTCCCGATTTCGGTGAGGAAGAACAAACAACCGAGTTTGGAGATGGAGCCGATACAAGCCCTTTTATGCAAACTTATGTGTTATCCCGCAATGATTTAATACAGATTGCGCAAGCTTGGTATAATACAAATCCGAGCACCTTGGCCGATATCATCACCGGGCTCAAAATGTTCGGCGATATCCCGCAAGAATGTTTGGCCGGTGTAACAATGTATCCATTCGATGTAAATCGAATTTTAAACACAGCACCGCAACATTATATTTATTTTGGCACTTATCAATTACAGCTTGACAATGCTATCAATAAGGCGATGAGTCTAAAATCCAATGCATATTTGGATTGCGGTACCATATTCCTTGCACCGCTACACCATTCCTATAAGGATTTCGAGCCCTATACCTCGCTTGATGTTTTCCTCCCTTTTATCGGCTGGCAAAGGATGGATATAAGCCTCTTAATCAATAAATATGTTTCGGTGCGCTATTATGTTGATATCCATACAAGGGCTTGCACCGCGTGCATTTTGGCGAATGGTGTATTTGTTGCGCAATACTCCGGCAATATTGGTGTTGGCTTGCCCACCTGTAGTGCGGATTATCAGGGCTATGCCAATGCAATGGCCTCTACCATCCTTGGTGGTGCATCCTCGGTATTTACCGGCGCAAAGGGAGCCCATGGCGCGGCCATGGGTACTATTGGCAATATAATGAGTGGAGCCGGGGTTGGTTTAAGCATCGCCGGTGGTGTTGCCGGTGTGGCCATGGGTGTTGCAAGCGCGGCCGCCAATACAGCCGCAACCTTAAATAAACTTGATACTATGGGAGCTCCGGCCGATCATCCACAAATTAAGGGAGGCTTTACATCGTGCCTTGGTACCTATCTCCCGCAATCGGTATTATGGCGCTACATCATTCATGATACCGTTGAGCCAAGTGATTTTAATGCATTATGTGGCCGCCCCTCATCGGCCAGCGGCAATGTGGGTAGCTTTAGCGGCTTTCTTTCTTGCAAATCCGTCAATCTTAATACTAACCATATGCTTGATGCTGAGGCAAATGAGGTTTATTCCTTATTGAAAAATGGAGTTTATATTTAATACAAAGCCCGGGCGCAAGCCCGGGCACATTTGGAGGATAATATGGAGATTAAATTTATTGATAATAACAAGGAACACGGCATCAAATACGATTTTAATTTAATACGGAAAGAGCTGGCAAAATTGCATTGCCCTCCGACCGTTTACAATCCATTTAAGAGCCATGTGATTAAAAGCGGAAAATGGTATTTAGATCTAAGCGAGAGATCAACCGGCAAATCAACCAATTGGATCCTTTTGGGTCTTTCTATGAATAAGTTATATGGCACGCAAATCATTTATGTGCGCGAAAATGTTGATATGATTAGGCCGGCTCACTCTCGCCAGCTTTTTAATACTATACTCGAATGGGATTATATAACACAGTTAACAAACGGAGCCTATAATTCCGTTAAATATCAATCGCGCTCATGGTTTTATTATAATACCGAAAAGGATATTATGGCAGATGAGGCTTTTATGGTTTCTTTGTCACTCGATGAGAATAGTTTAAACAAATCTTCGTTCAATGCGCCCCGCGGCGATCTGATTATTTTTGACGAATTTATCAGCCGGCATAATTATGCAAATCAATTTGTCGATCTTTGCGATACATTAAAAACGATAATCCGTGAGCGGGATAGTGCGCTTATTGTTTTACTTGCCAATACGATAGATCGCCATGCCTTTTGGTTTAAAGAGCTTGGAGTATATGAGCAAATCCAAAAAATGGAAATTGACACCAGCAAGGAATATATCAATAAAGGCGGTACGGTTATAAGCATCGCGCTTATGGGTAAAAAGGCGAACCAAATGCCCGAACACAGGAAAGAACACAATCGCAAATTTTTTGGCTTTCTTAATCCCAAATTAAATGCAATCACAGGCGGCGATTGGGCGATGCGAATATACCCACACCCGCCCAAAGCTCTCGAGGATGATATACCGAAAAAGATATCTTTTAATAGATATATCAGGCATAATAATTACCTATTACACCTTGAGTTATTTAAATCAAACGAGCTTGGATTATATTGCATATGCCACAAAGCAAACCAAACATATGATGATAGCATCATTTATACCTTGGAAGATATCGCGGCAAAAAATGAGCGATATAAATGGGGTGATCGCAATATTGATAAGCTTTTATATAAGCTCTTAAAAGGAAACAAATGGTATTATGCAACTAACCTCGAGGGGTCACTCGTTGATAATTATATCAATGAGCTTTCTAAAATTAGATAATATTTAAGGGAGCCAATGGCTCCCTTTATTCGTAAGATACTGTAAAAGCTTTCTCGCTCTCGCTCCATTCGGTGCTTGTCAATGTTTTGGTGGTGCGGCTTATGATGCAACCGCCCGCCCATTCTTGCCCGGATGAGGTGTTACAGATCTCAAGCGGATATAATCTATTTTTATTCGGTAAATATAATGATGTTGTGCCGCCGCATTTAGTAAATACTTTTCCGGGCTTTAGCTCGTCAATTTTTCCAAGTTCATCCTCCCTATATGTTTTTGTATCCTTATCATAAGCTCGCACTCCGGCGATGGTGCAATGGAGCTCGTCATCGCTGGTTACATATGCATAGCATTTGGAATGAAGAAAACGAAATTCAATGATATCCTCGCCCTCATCGGTAAACGCGTTATAATTGATTATTTTGCCCTCGTTGGTTGTAATATAAGCATTGTGATCTATCGCCCAATCATAACAGCGCCGGTTATACTCATCAAGCGCCTGCTCGATTTCGGGAGTAGAAAAATAAAACATACTATCCGTATCCGCGTATATAAAATTCTCCTCGCCGATGATCTCATAGACCTCGAGCAATTGCAACCTCGCAAGGATGGTTGTATAACACCCCCACGGGTACCGCATACAGTGTTTATAAGACTTATAATATTTATCGAGCTTTTCACCAATCTCATCCTCGCTTGCGGCCTTAGTTTCCCACATATTCCCTTTAATCTCGATACTTTGCCGGATCGGATTTGTCGCCGATACTCCATATATACCATTGAGCATATTTTTACTTTTCATCAGATCAAGGGAGAGCTTGAGAATTATATCACGATCCTCGCCGGATGCTTTTGCATCTTTAAGCTTTTTCGATAAGTCACTCTTTAATTTAAAATGGTTGTTGATGGTTTCGACCATCCAAGGCGGCAACGGAGCCAAGCGGCTTGCGTATGTTTCGGATATCAATATATGCGTATAATCGTATTGCCTTAAAATCAGCAACAGCTCATTATAATCAAGCCACAATTCGGCTTGTCCTAAATATTGGATAATGCGGCCATTATCATCCAATACCCGGATACCCTTGGTATGATGTTTCATCACATGACTTGTCTGTAAATATGGGAGTGTGATGGTTTTGCTTTTTAGCCGCACATCCTCCAAAACCACATGGCATAATATGGCATAATCATTTGCATATTTTGCAAGATCCTCGACCGTTGTGCGGCCGGTGAACTTAACCGGCTTTGTCATTGGCATGAGCTTTTGCTGTTGGGTTGGGTAGTGAGATCTAAAATCCCGATGCCGGATAGGCTTTTTAAAGTCTTTTGCCTTTAGGGTTTTTCCTTTATAATATCGGTTGCCGTGAGTAATGCCGCCGCTAAACTCCTCCCAATATGCTATATAGCTATCAACCTCGAGGCGGGTATCTTTAAATTTTTCGCGCTCTTTGTTCTTCTTGCTCCCATGATGGCCATGGCCATTATATGCCCGGTATAACTCCCGGCGCGGGTAGCCGGTAGAGGTCAATGGCATAGTTATCAATTTATCGCCATAGATTTCCATTTGCTTGATTAAGCACTCATCGAGGCAGATGCAATCGCTGAACATATAGCGCCAATCATTGCGCGGGAGCGGGGTATCTTGATATTTTATCTCATTATAATCAATTGCCCCAATGATCTTTGGATGCTTAACCCCGAGCTTATTACCCCATCGCTCCAAGCTATCATTCGATAATTTATATGAGCATCTAAACTCGATGCCATTTGCATATTGGATGGAAAAGGGCTTATGTGCCTCGCTGGCAAGAATGTTTACAGGCTCGCCCCATGCATCACGGAAGAATAAAGCCAAATAACTAAAATCATATGGAAGATTATGCACAAATGCAATTAAATGATTTTGTTCATTTATGTTGTAAAAGGACATTAAATCATTGAGCTTATTGATCAGATCGGAGGGCTTGCGGCCATAATATATACACTTATTAAAAGTAAAAGCCCATTGATAAACCCAGCACTCGGGCAAATCATCATTGTGATTGTGGCTGGTTTCCGTGTCCAAACAAACGAATTGCTTGCAATATTGCTCTTTGCCTTTTTTGCTCCAATAGACCTTGGAAAACTCGCCGTTGATTTTATAACCTTTGTAATAACAATCCATTGCTCACTCCATAATTGTTACAATGATTAAACCAATAAGCACCAAGATAATCACAACTAAAATGATAATCAAATCAATTAAGATATCCATAATACCTCCCTTAAAATGGTATATTTTCATTGTCGGGCGGGTTAAATTTATTTTCATCCTCGCCGGCGCTAAATATATCATCCCACGACCATGGCTCAGTGGTGCCTTTGTCCATATCCTTGTGTGGAACCGCATCATGTATCTCAGCAATTGGCTTGCCAAACATGGATTGCATGAATGTGATGGCTCCATCCATATCGAGCGGGCTTGCTTTTAATTCGATTACAAGGCTAAATGTTTCATCCGAACCATATAATAACTTATATTGCTTAACAATGCCGGCCTCCCAAATATTAAGCCACTCATCGGCTCCGATGTTTTTACCAAATTCTTTTTGAGCTTTTTCATTGTAGGCTTTCCGGGCTCGCTCAACTATTGCCCGAGCACCCTTGGCGGTGGAGCTCTCAGCAGATAAAAAGCGCTCGACCTCGGCTTGTAAATGCCGCCGTTGGTTATAATTTAGCGAGCGCACATTTGTATTAAATTTAATAACCTTTGTTTTGGTTTCGTTCGGCTTGCCTTTATTCTCGGTGTGGATACCGGTGCTCATCGCTTTATCACCGATCACGGCCAGCCGCTCGGCGGCTTTATATGCCGGGCTGTTTATTAGCCCTTGCTTTTCAAGCTCTCGCAAGCGCTGGTTTGCTCGCTTTATATCTTGGGTTAGTTTTACATCCTCGGCGCTAAATCTTGCCGGTTGCATCGGCTTTTGTGATCGCTTTGGCGCTTGTTTCCTTGCTCTTTTAGCCATATAAATATACCTCCTCAACGATAAAATCGACATTGTTGCCGTACTTCTCCCGGAGATCGTTGGTTACATCCCAGCACTCGGCCTCCGTATCTTTTATTATACTATATTTAAGATGGCCAAATAAATACACTTTTATTCTATATACCAATTTTAAACCTCCACAAATATAATTCCTTTGCCGTAAAATAAACCTCATCCCTTGCATGGACGCAATGAGGAAGATCAACCCACCAAAAGCAACAATTGGGATAATTTAGATACCTATGTTCAATGCTCATTAAAATAACCATCCTTAAAATAATTATCCTTAATATTATCATAGCCGGCTTTATTCGACCAATGAAACATATAATCGTAATAATCGCCTGTTACCTCTTTATATAACTCATTATGTAACGATGCAATAATATTAAGCAACCAAAGCATATAATCATTATTATCTTGGCAATAATAAATATATGTCCGGAAAATGCGATCAATTAAATATTCAGTTATTTTATCCAATTTTGATTTATCCATATTTACCTCCAAAGAAATGGAGCCGGCAATGTGCCGGCTCCTGTACAAAAGGGATTTATCCAATGAGCTCGGCGAGCTTGTTGGCGATCTCTGTAATATCCTTGCGATCTTTCTCATCAAGGATAATAATATAAGGCTGATATTTACCGTCTTTATCTTTATACTCCGGCCACATGATCGAGCAATCCTTATTCTCATCCTTGGGCACCCACAATTTGGCTCCCTTGATGGTAATGCCATTGATGGTGATGCCTAAGCCGTACCGGGTGCCCTTATCGCTCTCGGAGCCGTCCAAGTAAAGACGGCCTTTAAAATCATTGGAATTATTCGAGCCGGTAAAATCATATTCCTTGAAGTTAACAGTTGCCTTTGTTTCTTCGGTCTTTTTTCCTCTTGCCATTAGTTTCTCCTCCATTCTTCAATTAAAGCTTGTAATCTCACACGCTTGCGCATTGCATTGGCCATAAATTGGTTTATGGTTAACTCATTTTCTGAGTTATCGTCCGTAAGATAATCGAGTAAAATCATTATCACCGGGCAAATTTCGCGTTTGTCCGGCTTTTCGCTTAAGTAGGCGGTTACAACATCGCCAATGTTGCCGGATACATTGATTTGTTTTTTCATGCTTATTTACCTCCTATTTTCTTTTCATCGCATGAGTAACATGAGTATAATGATGATATAACATCCCGAGCCTCGGCAGTATGCTGGATGTTTAACACGCGCTCGGCAACCGCCATCTTGATGGCCGGCTGTAATGATGCCGGCGCAAGCTTGATTGTTTCTTCGATTGCTACAACCATCGCCATAACCGGCGGATATAATTCTGAGTGGTTGCTCACAATATCAGCTTTTGACATTTTCTCACCTCCCTTAAAATAAACATGATATGAAATATAATAGCGCTATGGCCAAGATCATCACCGGCGCATAGGCATATTCAAGAATTGAGTGGCTTGGTTTTCTCATCTTCGTTATCCTCCTCATTTAATGGCTCGATGGGTGTGGCCTCATCCCGGTACCGGCAAAGGTCGCACCGATCATCACAAACCCGGTTGCAATAGTCACAAAATAGTGTCATGGTTTACCTCCTAATAAATATGAACAATATCAAGGTTTGCGGTTGCTAAATTCTTTGTATTGTTGGCCGCTGGCGGTGCCCGGTATGAAAGTGAGGTTTAAAGTACCGGGCACGCGGCCAAGATCGTGGTGTCAGTAATACAATAGCATTGAACCGATAAATTTGGAATAGGATCAAATAATATTTAATAATCTTTTAATAATTGACCGCGAAAGTCAATGAATGTTTCACGGAATGGGGGATTGTTTCACAGATAAGGAGGGAGTGTATCGCACTCATCCGATCAACCGAGCGCCTTGATCGGATGAGGGTGGCCGGATGGGGTGAGGGTATCCAGCGGATCGGCCGCCTG
>JAZNWP010000086.1:0-3356 GCA_045593385.1 Acutalibacteraceae bacterium | reverse complement strand
CAGCAACAAGGATTATCCACACAAGAATAAGCTTGACATAGTAATTGTGGTAGACATGTTGCTAACAGGCTTTGACTCTAAGTATCTTAATACATTGTATGTAGATAAGAACCTAAAACATCACGGGTTGATTCAGGCATTCTCTCGTACCAATCGTATTTTGAATGACACCAAACCATATGGTAACATTCTTGACTTTAGAGGACAACAAGATGCTGTTGATGCGGCAATTGCTCTTTTCTCTGGAGAAAAGGCAGATACAGCACGTCAGGTATGGTTGGTTGAGCCAGCAGAAAGTATCAATAAGAAGTACAAGAAAGCCATATCTGATTTAAGAAATTTCATGAGTATACACAACCTCGAATTTAAGGCATCAGAGGTTGCAAATCTTCGTGGCGATGAAGCCAAAGCAGGTTTTATTAACTACTTTAAAGAGGTACAAAGATATAAAACACAATTAAGTCAATATACAGACTTCGTTAGTGTAGATGAAATTAATTCTCAAATCGTATCCGAGCCACAAGTTGGATATGGATTTACCGATGAAGATTTACTTGCATTTCGTGGTGCGTATTTAGACTTGGCATATAGTCTAAAGAAAAGACGAGAGAACAAAAAAAATGAGGTTGTTTCTGATGAAATACAAGATCTCGATTTTGAGTTTGTACTTTTCGCTTCGGCTTTGATTGACTACGACTACATAATGGATCTCATCGCTCGATATGCAGGTACTCCATCAAAGATGAAGATGACAAAGGACCAACTTGTTAGTTTAGTAAGTTCAAGTGCAAATCTTATTGATGAGCGTGATGATATTATTGCGTATATCGATAGCCTTGAAGGTGTAAATGGCAAAACAGAGCAGGAGATTAAAGCTGGCTATGAAGTATTTAAAACCGAAAAGTTTGCGAAAGAACTTATTGCCATTGCAGATAATCACAATTTGAGCGTTGCTTCATTGCAAAGTTTTGTACATACTATCGTGGATCGCAAGATTTTCGATGGCGAGAAATTGAGCGAGCTTGTTGCGCCTTTGGAGCTGGGGTGGAAGGATCGCACCAAGAAGGAGACTGCGATAATGACCGATTTGATACCATTGTTAAAGCGTATGGCCGAAGGACAAAAGATATCAGGTCTTTCTGCATACGAATAGTTTTAACCTACCGTGAAGAGTAATTGAAATGGCTACCGAAAATAAAAAATATATTCCTGCACTCCGCTTCCCCGAGTTTCAAAACGACGGGGAGTGGAAAGCAGATACAATGGAGACCATTTTTGATATCAAGAATGGATATACTCCATCTAAATCGAATCCATCATTTTGGGACAATGGAACAATTCCATGGTTTAGAATGGAGGATATTCGAAAAAATGGTCATATCCTTTCGGATTCTATACAGCATGTTACCCCTGCAGCTGTAAAAAATGCAGGTTTGTTCCCCGCATACTCTATCATAGTTGCTACAACTGCAACTATTGGCGAACATGCACTAATAATTGTTGATTCGCTTGCGAATCAACGATTTACGTTTTTAACAAAACGCAAATCGTTTGTTAATAAATTAGATATGATGTATTTCCATTACTTTATGTTTATTATTGACGAATGGTGTAAAAGGAATACAAATGCAGGCGGCTTACTCTCTGTAAATATGGATAGTTTCAAAAAACTAACTATACCATACCCATCATCGTTATCTGAGCAAAAGAAAATTGCAGATTGTTTTGTGTCAATCGACAAAGAGATTGATGTGGCAAAGCGTAAACTTGAGCTATTAAAGGAACATAAGAAAGGCTTAATGCAACGCCTATTCCCCGCTAAAGGCAAAACCACACCCGAACTCCGCTTCCCAGAATTTCAAAATGATGGAGAATGGATACCTCGCCCATTATCTGATATATTGAATTATGAGCAGCCTACTCCATATATTGTCGAAGATGATACTTATAAAAAAGAAGGTACTCCCGTTCTTACAGCGAACAAGGGGTTTATCTTAGGTTATACAGATGAATCATTTGGAATATATAGCAAATTGCCGGTGATAATCTTTGATGATTTTACTACAGATAAGAAGTATGTTGATTTTTCTTTTAAAATCAAATCGTCTGCTATTAAACTTCTTACATTGAAAGATGAAGAGAGAGATAATCTCAGATTTATTTTTGAGTGTATGAGCAATATTGTATTCGAAGAAAAAGAACATAAAAGATATTACATATCAGAATATCAACATATCAATATATATGTTCCATCTTCATTGCAAGAGCAGAATCAAATAGCAGATACACTACTATCTGTAGACAAACAAATATCTGAATATGATAAAAAGATAAAAGCATTAGAACTTCACAAGAAAGGACTTATGCAGCAACTATTTCCTAAACTATAATTAATAAGCATACACATGGAATTTAGACATATAATTGAAGAAATACTCAAGGAAAACATAGTTCTCATATATGCTTTTAATGGGACTGGAAAGACTCGTTTATCTGTTGACTATGAAACATACACAACAGAGGAAAATGGTGGAGCGCATGCTGGTGTATATTATAATGCTTATAGCGAAGATCTTTTCCAATGGGACAATATTGATATTAAACTCAACATAATGTGGAGTGTTCTTAATAAACAACACTCATATATTATTGAAGCCCCTCAAAAACTTCAAGAATACCTTAACAGGTATTATGTGCGATATTATTTTAATCTAAATTATGATGAAACAGATTACTACGAAAAAGGAATTGAGTCGGTTTCGTTTTATTTAGATGAAGAGAAGACAAAGCAAATCAAGATTTCTCGAGGAGAAGAAAGAGTTTTTATATGGTGTTTCTTTTTAACTTTATTTGAGGTAAGTTCTTTCGCAGAAGAACGCAATGCTCATTTTTTTATTGATGATCCTGTTTCTAGTCTTGATGAACATAATATTCACATTACAGCATCCTCTATTATGGATGTAATTAATGCTAATTACGAAAAAAAGAAGTTAATAATCACAACTCACCATGTTGGTTTATTTTCCATACTTATAGATAGATTAAGGAAAGCGGATGGAAGTGAAAAATTTAGAAAAATAACAAAAACATATATTCTTGGTAGAAATCCTAACGGAGAGGTTGCATTATCTAAATATGGTGATGATGTATTCTTACTTCACTTGCATTTGTACAAAATGATTCATGATAATATTTCATCTGCACGCGAAACAGGTCATTTACATAGTTATAATTTCGTGTTATTAAGGCAATTATTAGAAAATATAGCATCTTTTCATGGGAAAAGTGGCGTATTTAGTTACGCATTATCCAAAATAGGATGTGATGACATTGCCGAATTGGCCAAATTAATAAAT
>JAZNWP010000085.1:0-10733 GCA_045593385.1 Acutalibacteraceae bacterium | reverse complement strand
CAGTCTCAGGGTGGTCGTAAAAAGTCCAAAGTAACGGCATATTGCGTTTGAGGCTAAGATATGCGCTGCGTAGCCTTGGGCGCATATAAGGCAAGTCGGAGGCCAAGCGGTCTTAGGAAGACAAGGCATATTATCAACTCCTTGGCCCACAGAACGACATGGCTACGATCCGACTTTGCGCCCAAGGCTACGCAGCGCATATCTTAGCCTCAAACGCAATATGCCGTTACTTTGGACTTTTTACGACCACCCTGAGACTGGTCTTCCTAACACAAACAACGCAATTGAAGGGTTGTTCTCGGATATAAAGAGTAAGATAAGAGCACATCGAGGAATAAGCAAGGATAATCGAAAAAAGTTGTTGGATGAGTACATTATGCGGCATTATTAAGAGCGAATTACCACAATAGGGCGCCCTATTGTGGTAATCAATCCTACTTTTTGTCCAATAAGAGATTTTTAGAGTGAAATCATCCTACTTTTTGTCCACGTTACCTAAAAAATTAACGCAACAGTAATAATTTGCTATTTCACATTCAGTTAGTTCTCTCCATTTATATAGAGCTCTACCCGATATATATTCTGCGGCATACAACTCATAACCATCAGGTCTCAACAATGCTTGAATTCGATCAAGAAAACATTTCCAATATCCATTTTCATTACGAATTGCAGGATGAAAAACCATGCATAAAAAATCTAACAATATAACATCATCACATTCTTTCATGTTAAATCGTGAATCATAGAACACCCATCCAAAATTCCAATCATCATTATTTACAGTATATTAACGTATGTCATCTTTTGCATTACGAAATCTGTTGTCTGTACTTGGCAATTGTTCTAAATCATACAGATTACTTAAAAATTCAATCTCAGACAATACTCCATAGTACGGATAGATAATCTTCTCACCGCAGTCATTAGAAAAAATTGACATTGATGTATCATAATACCCTTCTGAAAAAAGGATAAAGAAATCTTTTCTTGTTACCTCTGTAATATTTCTGCACCACATTACAATATCCTTCTTACGGTCTCTTTACTATATGCATTAAATATTTGGTCGAAGTTGTCTGCTACATTGTCTGTCGCTATTGAACGGTCGCATATCACAATTACTTATGCTTCATCTTTAAAACATATATACAATTCTTCTTCCAAATGAAATGTTTCCAGAATTAAGCGAATTTTTTTCAAAACAGCCCTTGCTGAAAGATTTGTTTCAATATAAAATTCTTCACTAATTTTTTGAGGTCTTCTCCATTTAGACAAATCTTTACTGATATTCAAATCATCTGATAATTCATTAATGAATTCTTGAGGAGCAAGTTCAAAAACAGTTGCAGAAATATTAACCAATAAATCCGAATATCCCAATCGCGCATCATTCGTTTTAATAATTTTCTCCAAGAATCTAGCATACTGCATAGTGCGTCCTGTAGGGTCATCTATTTCGTAAATATTAATCTCGCCAGCAAAAGAATCTTTCTCTATTTGTATATCAGGAAGTTTCCAAACGTCAATAAATCTATCTGTTAATATTCTCGTTCTATTTATATACGTTTCTCTGTTCCATACTGATATTGTTTTCAAATATGAGTTCATCCACAAACGACTATAAATATACCCTTGCTCCTTACCGTCCTTGTTCATTATCTTCTTTTGCTCAAAAGTCTTATTTGCAAGTAAACCATTATTACCTGATAGAGTAAGATTACCCAATGTATGCAAATAAGTAGAAGCGAATTCATTGTATTCTTCTTTGTTTAATCGAATTTTCCATTCATTGCTAGGATTCTGAGGGAAGATATGCTCTATTGTAATTTCATCATTTCCTACAATTTCAACAAATTCTTTATTTTGCCAATTTTCAAGCTGCGATAGAAGGTACTCTTTGTTTTTGCCTCTTGCCGAATATATATCTTTATCTTTTAACTTTTCTCGTATTTCGTTGTCATTAGGCATTCTTTGCTTTCCTCCTAATGACATAATATATCTATATATTGACTCCTCATAATTGCATTGGTCTATCTTCTCGTACAGAACCATAAATATTTTATTTAGTGCGTTAGTTGGAAGCTCTAATATAAATCTTCTTATAGCAAAAGTTTGTATAAATCTTAAAATACGGTAGAAACAATCTTTATCAATCTTTTCTATTAGATAGTCATCATAAACTTTCATTAAAAAGGGATAAGATGTATTTATTTCAAGCAAGTTGATGTTTTTAATTTCTTGTTGTATTAATTTATCTTCCTCTTTTTTCGGAGACAATAACCTAGAATATGGTTTTGCTAGTTGCTTTATCTCTGACAGAATGCATTCTAATTGGTCTATATCTTGATGAGGATATTTTTGCTTAAACGCTTTATATACATCCTCTTTCTTTGTAATACTTTTGGTTTTCAGCGTTAAGAAATCTCTTATAAACTCTGACATCTTGTTATCAACACCAACGCGCGTAGCAATTTCAATATACTCCCAATATTTCTTATATATATTATTTTGCTCTTTTGCTGATAGATTCATTAATATATAATTACGAATCAAATCAGCTTGTGATAAATCAAGTCCTGTTGAGTTCATACTCTCAAAAATGCGTTGAGCATTATCTTGTATTCGGTCTAATGAAACTTCTACAAATACAAGCATATTTATACCTCGCAAAATTGTATCAATATTTTCTTCTGATATTTGGTGTTTAAAGTACTTGTAATTATTAATAATGTTTGAGAAATTATTGTCTGCTATTCCATAATCATTTATAAGTGCCTTTAAGTCTGCATCGTTATTTTCGGAGACTTTCAATTTTAGCCTTTGACTTTCTTCTGCAAACTCATTGACAATAAACTGTTTTAATATTTTGTTTGCTTGTATGTCTTTGGGATTTTTCTCCTTCAAGTAATGATATAAAGCAATGCATAATAAAGTTATGGTTGTTATTCTTTGTTGTCCATCTATAACAACCAGCTCTTTTATGCAACTCGAATAAACACCATCGTGTACATATACAATGCTTCCTACAAAGTGTATCTTTTCACTTTTACCAGCGTCAAGTATATCATTTATTAGTTGTTCGCAATGATTTCTTTTCCAGTCATAATTGCGTTGATATATTGGAATTACAAATTGAGTGTCTGGTTTCGATAAGAAATCGGTAAATCTAACTTCACTTGCTTTCATAGTTTTATATATCACTAAATATAATATGTTTTACCTTGTTTTATCCCAGAAATCTTCAAATCTAGTATAGGATTGTTGGTCTCCAAACCTATCGAAGTTATCGGTAAAATCAATGATGTTGCAATATTCTGTACCACCAAATCTAGGTCCTCTCAATCCTCTTCCTACAATTTGCTCATATAGAATATCACTAAAAATTGGTCGGCAAATAACAATGTTATCTGTTTTAGGTGCATCAAAACCTGTTGTCAATACACTATGATTTATTATAAAATTTATTTCTCCTTTTTTGAATTTGTCGATGTTTTTCAATCTTTCGTATCTTGGAGTTTTTCCCGATATAACAACAGACTTTATATTGAAAGCAGTTAACATCGCATTTAAATTATATGCGTGATTAACTGAACAAGCATATACAATTGTACTTTTATCGTGAATTTCTAGTAGCTTTTCAAGTATTTTCCTATTTCGTTGATTATCCTCTGCTAATTTCTTGCATCCAGTGTTTCTTATTTCATAATCAAGTACCTCTCTCAAATCATAATCGGATATTTTATCATCAATATCCTTGATGTTGAAATCATATTTACTTCCTGTTGGTATTGTATCGTGAAATGGTCTTGCTAGAAAACCATTGTCTCTGAAATAATGTATAGGATTGTTTGCATAAATATCGGGAATTGTGGGCTTAAAAATGTTATACTTAAAACGTGTCGGTAATTTATTTGGATTATCATTTCTTCCAGGGGTTGCTGTCAGTCCACAAATTGGAAAGATTTTTTCTCCTCTAACACTTTCTGCATAATCATAGAATTTTTCGTACATCATAGTTACTGCTCTATGAGCTTCATCAATAATGCACGTTCCACAATTTTCAACAATATGCTTAAATGCTTCGTTGTCGTATGAATTATGTAGTTTTTGTATTCCGCATACAACAACTCCACCGATCTCTAAATCTTCTATATCAGGTTTGTAGTCGCCATAAAAACGGAAAATCCTTAAATTCTCTGTAAACTCTTTGCTTTTCCATACATCTTGAAATGATTTAATCGCCTGCTCACATAATTCTTCGCTTTGGGCAATCCAAATAAGATATTTCCCCTCCGAAAAACGAGGACGAAGATAATCTAGATATGCATCAACTGCAATACGTGTTTTTCCACCACCTGTTGGAAGCGTTATAATACATTTAGCATCATCTCCTTTTTCTCTTATTACAGCCGATAAATCTTTTTTTAACTTGATTTGATAATCAACTAATTCTGGTAACTTAATATATGGCGAAATATCTTCGTAATTAGCAAGTTTTATCTTTTTTCTTTCAATACCAGCCAATTCAATAGGTAAGCCGCTATTTAATATAAATTCCTTTGCCCAATCAAATGTCCATTTACGGTTTACTAATTTACGTATTTTTGTTGTTAATTTATTCGTTGGTTCTTTAGGTTTGTATTTTGAATAAGAAGCCTCGATAACTTTTACTTCCCATTTAGAAATAATCTTATCTTTAAGGTCTTTGCTATTATGAAATAATTCAGAACCGAATGTATGTAAAAGTAATCGTAATTTTATATTAGAAGGTGTAGTTTTTACCTTAAAGTAATCTTTGAAAACATCTTCTACAGAGGTTAGTTTATACTCATTTATTAATTTATTTATTAGTTGCGTTGACAATCTATATTTTTCGCATAGAATTAATTCTGTTTGATAAATGTAATTCATAATATATTATATATTTTACATTCTTTATTAAAAAAACTTTGTCTTTTGTCTTTAGGGTTGTTTATAGCAAACCAATTTTCTTTTATAGTATAGTTGTTTGTTATTTTTGTTCTATAAGCCTTTTGCATTTTTATTACTCCAAACTGAGATAATATGTTTAAAGGTGGTATACTTCGTTTAAGCCTACACTCGGAAGAAAAGTATGAAAATAAAAAGTACGCAAGGACTTCAAGATTTTCTTTATTAGTAGTAAATAAATATAGGATATGTCCCTTTCTTATTTTGAAAAGAATTATAATCCTACTTTCTTTATTATCGATCATTATTTTTGATTTTGCTTTTCTAAAGACACAATTGTTAGAGTTAAAGTGTCCTTTTGTTTGCAGGAGTTCTTCAAAATCAATAATTAGATGTATAGGGATGTGAATATTGTTTATTGTTATTGGTTTGTCCGCCCAGGATGCGTGTATTGCTTTGATAAAAGAAGATATCTTGTTGTTGTCTTGTAATTTAGGCATAAAATCCTCCAATAAGATTTTATCCGCAAGGTTTCCCTCCCCGAATATTTTGTTATAAAATTTATCGGTTTTTAACGAATATATTTTATTTTCGAGATTAGCTTGTAAGTTTTCAGTATTAAGTCTCTCAATATAGGCCGGTAGTAAGTTTAAGTCAATTCCTTGCTCTATAAATTGTTTGTAAAAAAACTCTTTATTTGTAAAACCTAGTCTCCTTAGATGTGAATAATCCTCTATAGTTTCATATGTGATACTAAAATCATTACTGCCGATTCTTAAAGTAAAATGTGAAAATGCAGCAGTAATTCTATTTGCAGTATAAACTCTATCTATATCGGCAAGTATTCTAATGACATTATAGATGTTAGTACAATTATTAAGGTCTATCTTTGGGTTTATGAATTTTAATTGCTTATATGAGTTATATCGTTTTTTGGAAGTAGGCATATCATATATTTCACCATCATCAATATAATATCCATCAAAAAATACAATGTTTTTGATGGAGAATTTAGTGGATTTTCGTGAATTAGATATTCTTGTGCTCTTCATATATATATACCCATTAATGCAAAAGTAACTAAAAATCAATATACTTCTATGCCAAATATCAATTTTATTAAAAGCAAATTGATTGTCTCTGTATAGCATCCTGCCATTCGTGGCAATTTTGAAATATACTCCGTGTCACTAGTGTCCCATTAAATTTTCAGTTGTTCTTGCAAATTACTAAATGACAATAATTTACAGCAATTTTTGATGTGAACCGATTTGAAATTTTAATTTCACAGATACCGATTTTTCAATAGAACAGTATCGTTAATTATCAACAAGTTACAAAACAGATTCTATCGAAAAATGTTTTGAATGCGAATTTAATAGGACACTAATGATTTTACATAATCTTTAAAATCTATTTTACAAACCTTTCTACAAAAAGAATACAATAGCGATAGAGGTTACATACATAAAAACGCCCCATTAGGGGACGCCAAGGCTTAACACAAGAAAAATTGGCAGACATTATAAACCTACGACATTCTTTTTGGCATACTATAAATTACGGTACACTTTTTGCTCTTAAAGCAATAGTGCCTCGGCATCCGTTTTGCTCAAAATCCAATTCATGGATACAACGGCAGTTTTCAACTTATCTTTCTGACAAACAAGATGGCGGAGTTCCTATCCGTTACCAAGGGCAGTTAACAGTCTTAATCTTTATATTATTCAGTTTTTTATGGCGAAAAGAGATACATACAAGTACGAACTTACCAAAGGAAACAGAGTTGTATATGTTGGTATTACCAATAATCCCGCTAGGAGAGAAATGGAACACCATCAAGATAAGGATTTCGGTAAAATGCGTATCATCGGAAATGCCTCAACTCTTGATGGTGCATCAAAGTGGGAAACAAATAGGATACAAACCTATATGAAAAACCACAATGGTAACACTCCACTATACAACCAGAACGAACATGGTAAATAATTAGGATGAAGTGTTCATACTCGAACCTTGCTGTAACAAGGTTATAAGTCTTTTAAATGTCACCGCTAGTTTGGCACAGCTACGGTGACTTTATTATAACGACTGCATCTCAATTTTATTATTGAGATTAGAATAATTTCTGCAAATATAAATGCTAATCTAGCACAAAAGGTTGCTATTTTAGAATTTAAGGCATCTAGAACAAATGTTTAATAAAATCGCCAAACAATAGAACAATATCATAACTTATAGATATTTAGCAACCTAAATCCATCTTTTTAACCCTATTTTTGTTGATAATATTGGTAAAGTTCATATATTTGCAAATAAATTCCATTCACTATGGCACGCATTAAATTAACTACAGATGAAATCTTGAAACTTAAAGCAGTTGCTCTATATGTGATAAATAAGTTCGAAGCAATAGACATTCTTCCCCTTTTCAAGATTATATATTTTGCAGATAGGGAACATTATGCCGTTTTTGGTCGCCGTATCATTAGTGATACATTTTGCGCATTAAAAAATGGCCCAGTACCTTCATTCCTATATGATGCGATAAAAGTACTTAGTGGCGGATATACAAACTCTGACTTACAAATTATTTCGAATTCTTTACAAATACCTGATAAAGAATTTTCTTATATAATTAGCGCCTTGGAAATGCCAGACTTAGATGAATTATCTATCTCTGACATCGAAATGTTAAACAAATCAATATCAGAGAATGGTTCACTTCCTATACATACTCTGTCAAAAAAGTCTCATGACCTTGCTTGGCAAGAAGCTTGGAATAGGGCGCAAAATTCACCCATTGAACCAATACTAATGGCACGTGCAGCAGGAGCATCTGAGGCTACCATAGAATACATAAGAGAAAATGAGTTGTTTGACAAGACTGTAGAGGCATAAAGAATGGCTACACTCGGAGACATAATATCTAATCAGTCAAAACAAAATCTTCTTTCCAATATTCAAAGGGGTGATGTTATAAGAATGAAGATGACACCAAAAGAAGGTGTTAAACCCAAAAATGACGGCGAGGAAACTCGAAATAAATATTTTATAGTTCTTGGGAAAACCGAGGATGGAAAACTTGTCGGTTTTGTTCTAATAAATTCCAATATTAACAAACATCTATCAAGTGCATTAAGGGATTTGCATTATCCATTACACTTCTCAAAATACGCTTTTTTAGAGAAGAATCGCTTTGTTGATTGTGCCCAACTCAAAGAAATCACATTAGAAAACTTCTCTGACAGATATAAATGCCAATCATTTGGCAAGATTGACGAGGAAGACCTTCAACATATAACACAAGCTGTAATTTCATCACCAATTGAAACGCCAAAGCACCTAAAAAAATTCGGTCTTATAGAATAACTCTTTGCACAACACCCCACGAGGGGGTGTAAGTGCAATTTGCTATTTGATACCATTACCAACCTTGTCAAAAGTTACCATATCGTAACCCTCTGCCCTCAAATAATGAACAAAATCTACCACCTTTAAAAAGTCTCGTTTAAAGTTGGCTGTGCCGACAGATTATCGCCACTGGCGTTGCCGTTCTTCCTTTTTTGTCTTTAAATATAGACTGCACTCGCTGTGAAATATCAAAGCAAGCTTTGCTAATCTCGCTCGTTTGTCGCTATCTTTGCAGTAGCAAAACAGCCATAAAATAATGAAAAAGGATAACAGCACTGAGATTTTCCCTATAGTGGATGAGAAGGGCAACACCATCGGCTCCGCTACACGCGGTGAATGCCACAACGGCAGCAAGCTGCTGCATCCTGTAGTACATCTTCATCTGTTCGACAAGGAGGGAAGGCTATATCTGCAGCAGAGGCCGCTTTGGAAAGAGATTCAGCCCGGCAAGTGGGACACTGCTGTAGGCGGGCATGTCGATTATGGAGAGGATATTGAGACTGCCTTGATGCGCGAGGCACGCGAAGAGATTGGGATAAATGATTTCGAGCCGCAGTTCCTGATGAGATATCTCTTTGAGAGCGAACGCGAAAAGGAACTTGTATATGTATATTGCACCGTTCACGACGGAGAGATAAAGCCAAGCGACGAGCTTGACGGCGGAAGGTTCTGGAGCATCAGAGAGATTGAGGATGCCAAAGGAGAAGAGGTGCTTACACCAAACTTTGAACTGGAGTTCGGTATGTTGATGCGACTTCCAGGATTCCCTCCTGCATCAAATGACAAAAAATACTAAAAAAGAACAATGGTTCTGCAAACTTTGATTTTATGTTTATCTTTGCAACTCGCTTCGGGAATGTAAGCAACATTCCGGTATCCCACAAGACACAAATTGCAGAATTCACATACAGAGATGAAAAACAGTAAAATAACAAGAATTGCAATTATAGCTGTTGCCGTAATTGCAGTATCAGGCATATCATTCTTTTTCGTAACAGCCAACGACAATGAAAACACCGGCAACGAAGTTGCAGAGACCGACAGCATATTGCCGACAGAGCCGATAATGAAATATGGCCTGCCAATAGAGGATTTCATAGTTACATACGATACGCTGCAGACCGGAGAGACACTCGCTGAGGTTCTTTACGGATTCGGTTTTACGGCAAAGCAGGTCTTTGAGCTCACGCAGTGCCCCGATTCCATTTTCGATGCCCGACGATTGCGCCCCGGACAGGCATGCATTCTGCTTAGCGACAAGGACAGCAGTGCGCATTACTTTATATACGAGGAAAGCCCTAAGGCATACATCACCTTTGACTTGAAAGAGAACTATCGCGCTGCAAAAGAATTGAAGCCTGTCGAATGGCGCGAGGGGGAGGTGGCCGGCCGAGTGAACAATTCACTATGGGTGGCCATGGAAGAGAGCAATGTCTCACCGCAACTTGCAGTAATAATGTCACATATTTTCGGCTGGTCGGTTGACTTTTTCGGCATTCAGAAAGGAGACGAGTTCCGCCTTATATACAGCCGCGAGTACGTGGAAGAGACGCCTCTTAACAACTACCGGATTCTAGCAGCTTCGTTTACGACAAATGACACGACGATATATGCGATACCGTTCACTCAGGACAATGAAGAGTTGTTCTACAACTCCAATGGAAATAGCCTCGAAGGAGCTTTCCTGAAGGCTCCGCTCGACTACTACCGCATATCCTCAAAATTCTCGAACAGCAGATTTCACCCGGTTCTCAAACGCTATCGCCCGCACCATGGAGTTGACTATGCAGCCCCTGTAGGTACACCGGTTTATGCCATAGGAAGCGGAAAGGTGATAAAGAAAGCATACCAGGGCAATGGTGCCGGCTATTATGTAAAGATACGCCACAACAGCACATACGTAACTACGTACATGCACCTCTCACGCTTTGCGAAGGGACTGAAGGAAGGTGACTTCGTAAAACAGAAGCAAGTTATTGGATATGTAGGTTCTACAGGTGTTTCTACTGGCCCTCACCTCGATTTCCGCGTACATGAGAACGGCAAGCCAATAAATCCGCTGACAATAAAGTCTCAGCCTAAGAAGCCTATAAGCCAAGAAAACAAGGCCGCTTTTGCAGTTGTATGCGACTCACTGGTCAAGAGACTGACAGGCATACCCCTGAGCACGGTAAAGCTAAAGGAGGAGAATATCCTGCAGGCAGCACCGGAAAGCAGATGAGATTGATTCATTGAGCCCAACTTTTGGCTCAGTAGAAAAAAGGTGTGGACATTCATTGATTCATTAATAGTTCAATCTTATGGTAAATTTTAACCTTAATCGTTCACTTGTATTTTTCTTCAAGTCGTTCTATACGTTCTTTTCATAACTGAAAAGAACCAAAAGG
>JAZNWP010000084.1:0-27867 GCA_045593385.1 Acutalibacteraceae bacterium | reverse complement strand
TCTTTTTCGCCAACGGTAAACATATTGACGGTTGGTTTTGTATCTGATTGCTGCTTTGGTTACTCCATATTTCAAAGAATATTTAATTATGGCTTGACGATACAGCATTGTTTGTGTTACAGTTTTCATGACGAATGGTTAATCCTCCTGTACGTTTTGGTTCAGCAACTTAACTGTAACACAGGATTTTCCATTCGTCACTCTTTTTTATTACCTACTGTAACACATCTATTGTAAACCTACAAATCAACCTATACTTATTAATAGTATAAATTGACTTTTTAGTATATTTTGCTTATAATAAATGTAGTTATATATATCTAAAAGTTAGGGGTATTTTTTTGTTAGAGCAATTTATTGATATTGAGCGAATTGAAGATATCGTTGCATTATTCGGCAATTTTGATGAAAATATCAAAAAGCTTGAAAAACAGTATAAAGTCAATATAACTTATCATGGCGGTCGCCTTAAAATAAGCGGTGAGGCCACCAAAGTTTCTATGGCTTCAAAAGCAATCAATTGTTTGCTGGTTATGATAAGCAAAGGCGAAAATATAACGGAACAGAATATAGATTGTGTCATCGATATGATTGATGACGGTACCGAGGATAAAATCAGCAGTATTACAGATGCAGATTGTATTTGTGTTACATCAAAGGGTAAACCGGTTAAACCCAAAACTCTCGGTCAGAAAAAATATATTGATGCCATCGCTAATAATACAATAACTATTGGTGTTGGTCCTGCGGGTACCGGCAAGACATATCTTGCGGTTGCTCACGCTGTAAGCGCTTTCAGGTCAAAGCAGGTTAACCGTATTATTTTAACCAGACCTGCTGTTGAAGCGGGGGAGAAACTTGGCTTTTTACCCGGTGACCTTCAGCAGAAGGTTGACCCGTATCTTCGTCCTCTTTATGATGCGCTTTTCGATATGCTTGGCGCCGAAAATTTTCAAAAGTGTCAGGAGCGAGGCGATATTGAGGTTGCGCCACTTGCGTATATGAGAGGCAGAACACTTGATGATAGCTTTATCATCCTTGATGAAGCCCAAAATACCACCTCGGAGCAAATGAAAATGTTTTTAACCCGTCTTGGTTTTAATTCAAAAGCCGTTGTAACAGGCGATGTTACTCAAATTGACCTTCCCGACGGCAAAAAATCGGGACTCAAAGAGGCGGTCAGTGTTCTTAAAAATATTGATGATATTTCAATTATTCAGTTAACGGGCAAAGATGTAGTCCGTCACAAACTTGTTCAGGAAATTATTAAAGCATACGAAAAGAATGGAAGCAAGAATGAAAATAAGAGTAAATATAATCAACAGTCAAAATAAAATTAAGTTGCCGTTTGGAATTAAAGGCGTAGTAAAGAAAGCGTGTTTTCAAACACTTTTGAGCGAAAACTTTTATCATAATGCAGAAATTAATGTAACCTTCGTGGACGACGAGGAAATTAAGCGCTTAAATTCTGAATTCAGAAATCTGGATAAAAGCACTGATGTTTTATCTTTTCCTCTGGGTGAAGACGGTGAGTATGATATAAACCCCGAAACAAATTTGGCTATGCTTGGCGATGTGGTTATTTCTCTTGAACACGCCGTGGCTCAAGCCAACGTATACGGTCACAGTCTAAAAAGAGAAGCTGCATTTTTAACCGTTCATTCCGTCCTTCATTTACTTGGTTATGACCATGTTAATTCTGAAGATGAGGACAAGCTTATGCGTTCAAAACAAAGTGCAGTTCTTGAAAATATGGGACTTGCCGTCAATGGCAAATAAGGAGTAATATATGAATCAGCAATCTGCATTTATAACAATTATCGGTAGAGCCAATGTGGGCAAATCCTCTTTGATGAATAAAATACTCGGTCAAAAGGTTGCTATAGTTTCGGACAAGCCGCAAACCACACGTACGCGAATAATGGGCATTTTAACAAATGAGGAAACACAGTTTGTTTTTATTGATACCCCCGGTTTTCACAAGCCACATAATCTTTTAGGAACTAATATGATTAAGGCCGTCGATAGCGGTATGAGCGATGTTGATGCCGTGGTTTTAGTGGTAGATGCCTGTCCTGATTTCAAATTAGACGAGGACAATATACCCGCCGCTGAAATCGCTCTTCTGGAATCTGTTAAAGCAAAAAAGCTTAAATGCTTACTTGCGATTAATAAAATAGATTTATTGTCCGAAAAGGAAAAGCTTTTTGATATAATAAATGCCTATACAAAACAATACGATTTTGAGGCGGTTATACCACTATCTGCTAAAAGCGGGGATGGCGTAGACATACTTTTAAAGGAACTCGAAAAATATAAAAAGTCTTCACCTCACTTTTTCGATGACGATGATGTAACCGACCAACCCGATAAGGTTATGGTTGCAGAAATTATCAGAGAAAAATTGCTTCGTATCCTAAGCAAAGAGGTTCCTCACGGAATTGCCGTTGACCTTGAGAAGTTCTACGAACGCGATAATTCTGCAGGTGAGCCGATTTTAGAGGTTGAAGCGGTTATTTATTGTGAAAAGGATTCTCATAAAGGTATCGTTATCGGCAAAGGTGGCGCTATGCTTAAGAAAATAGGCACTATGGCCCGTAAAGATATTGAAGAATTTTTCGGTATAAAAGCTTCGGTTAAATTGTGGGTAAAGGTAAAGGAGGACTGGCGCAACCGCCAAGGACTCATTCATACCTTCGGTTTAGATAATAATTGATTTGAATTATTTTCCTACCATATTTTCATTTTCTTTACAAAAAATATTAATGAAAATTTAGTAAAGGAAGATATATATGATAGGCGAAAAAGAATGGAATAGGTTTATAATTACAGGTAAGGTTGAAGATTATCTTAAATACGTAAACTGTTGCCATAAAAACAGTAATCTTGGAGGATAGTATGGGTTTTTCTACCGACGGATTGGTTATTAAAGAAATGAATATTGGCGATAACGACCGTTTGGTTACTATTATGACTCGGGATTACGGCGTTATTAAGGCCTTTGCAGTTGGCGCAAAGAGTATCAAAAGCCGAAGGGGCAGCGCCACGGGGCTTTTATCCTATTCAAATTTTGACATCGAGAAAAAGGGCGATACATATAAAATCAAAGAAGCCACCGTAAACAAAATGTTTTTCGGCGCAGGTAGTGATATTGATGTTTTAGCGCTTTCTCAATATTTTTGTGAATTATGCTTGGTTTTAGGCCCTTATGATGATAAGGGAGAAGAATTTTTAAGATTAATACTAAATTCCCTGCATTTTATTACCGAAAGAAAAAAGCCACTCGATATAATCAAAGCAATTACTGAATTGCGAATAGCGTCAATTTCGGGCTATGAGCCGAATTTAGTTGCTTGTGACGGTTGTGGCGAATTTGAGAATGATGTTATGTATTTTAATACATATGACGGTGTCCTTTATTGCGGTAACTGTCGCAAAGGAGAATATTGTGAGCCCGTTAGTTTAGCAGTTTTAAAAGCTATGCGGCATATTGTATATTCAAAATTCGAATCTTTATATTCCTTTAAAATTCCCGAAAATCAGGCCGAAGTTTTATCGAAAATTACAGAGAAATATATAATGCTTCAAACCGAACATAAATTTAGTACACTTGATTTTTACAAAAGTATAATTTGAGGTAAAAATGTATAATTTAGAAAAACAGATAAATACCCTTGAACTTAACAGAGTTCTTGAATTCTTAAGCGAAGAGGCAGTAATGCCCGAAGCAAAAGAGCAAATATTAACTATAAAACCTTCTCGTAAATTCGAGGAGGTTAAACTGCTTTTAAAACAAACCGAAGACGCTTATCTTTTTATGGCAAAATATTCTGCTCCCGCGTTTAGTTCGCAGGGGAATGTACCAAGCGTTTTAGCGAGAGCCACTGTTGGAGCTACGCTTTCCGCTAAGGAGCTTTTATGCGTTGCAGAAGTTTTAAGAGTTATCCGCACCGTTAAAAAATGGCGTGAAGACTGTTCTGGTACACCCGAAACATCTTTGGATGTTTATTTTAATGCGCTTAATCCCAATAATTATCTTGAAAATAAAATTACCTTTGCAATAAAATCTGAGGATGAGATTAATGATAAGGCATCGGCGGCGCTTTCGGATATTCGAAGAAAAATTGCGGGCGCTTCATCAAAGCTTCGAGATAATCTTGAAAAAATAATCAGAGGCGGAACTGCGAAATACCTTCAAGATGCCATTATTACTCAAAGGGACGGCAGATATGTTGTACCCGTAAGAGCAGAGTATAGAGGTGAAATAAAAGGCATTTTACATGATACATCCTCAAGCGGCTCGACTTTATTTATTGAACCTATGAGCGTTGTTGAAACAAATAATGAAATCCGTGTGCTTAAAGCTAAAGAGCAAGAAGAAATAGCGCGAATTCTTGCGGAACTTTCTGCAGAGGTTGCAGAATTTGCCGATAGCATTAAATATTCTCATAATGCGCTTATTTCGCTTTGTACTATTTTTGCTAAGGCAAAGCTTGCCTACAAAATGGGCGCAGTTATTCCTAAAATTAATGATAGAGGATATATATATCTTAAAAATGCCCGTCATCCCCTAATTGACAGAAGAAAGGTTGTGCCTATTACTGTAACTTTGGGCGAAGAATATGATACCCTTATTATTACGGGACCAAATACAGGTGGTAAGACTGTAACGCTTAAAACGGTAGGTCTTTTAACTTTAATGGCTATGTGCGGACTTATGATACCCGCTGATGATAATAGTGAAATAGGGGTATTTAATAAGATTTTTGCCGATATCGGTGATGAACAAAGTATCGAACAGTCACTTTCAACATTCTCATCACATATGGTGAATATTATATCAATTCTTGATGAGTTTGATGATAATTCATTGGTATTATTCGATGAGCTTTGCGCAGGAACAGACCCCATAGAAGGTGCCGCTCTTGCGAAAGCTATTTTAATGAATTTAACAGAAAACGGTGCTAAAACTGTTGCTACCACCCATTATCCCGAACTTAAATCCTATGCTCTCGATAGCTATAGGGTTGAAAACGCAAGTTGTGAATTTGATATTAATACACTTAAACCTACTTATAAATTGATTATCGGTGTACCGGGTAGGTCTAATGCCTTTGAAATATCCCGTAAATTAGGTCTTGGTGACTTTATTATCGATAGCGCAAGAAATCAAGTTACCGAGGATGATATGCGATTTGAGAGGGTAGTAGCGTCACTTGAAAAGGCAAGGCAAGAAGCAGAAGAAGAAAGAGCAAAAGTTTCCCGACTCAAAATGGACCTTTATGAAAGCAAAAAGCGTACTGAAAATATCGAAAATGAGCTTCGTGTAAAACAAGAAATACTTATGGAGCAAACCCGCGAAAAAGCACGGGCGATAATTGAGGACGCTCGTAATAAATCGTCTGTACTTCTTAATCAATTAGAGGAATCTAAAAAAGCGCTCAGTGCGGAAAATGCGGCTAAAAGCATTGAAAATGCGCGGCTTAATTATAAGAAGACCCTTGACGAACTTGATAATCTTGCTGACCCCGTTGAAAATCGTCAGGACAACCGCGAGAAGCTCGATAAAATGCCTCAAAAAAATGATATTGTTATAATCAGCAGTATCAATAAGGACGCAACGGTTATTGATACAAATGAAAAGGGTAAAAGAGTTTTTGTTATGTCGGGCTCAATGAAAATGTGGGTTAAGCTTGATGACCTTCGCATTAAAAAATCCGCCCAAACTACCGAAATAAAGAAAACCCGCAAGGTTAGCAAGATGGTTTCGAATGCCGCAAGAAATGTATCGGGTGAGGTAGATTTAAGAGGTATGGCTTCAGATGAAGCGCTTATGGAACTTGATAAATATATTGATAATGCTATTATTTCTCGCCTTGAATCTATCCGTATTATTCACGGTAAAGGTACAGGTGTTTTAAGAAAAGCCGTTCAAAGTTATTTGCGTTCACATAAATCTATCAAGACCTTCCGACTCGGCGTTTTCGGTGAAGGTGAAGATGGAGTAACTATAGCAGAGTTTAAGGATTAAATTATGATTAGATTAGCAAACCTTAATGAATTAAACGAAATTCTTGCCGTTTATGAAACTGCAAGAGGTTTTATGAGAAAAACCGGTAATCCAACCCAATGGAACGGCGGTTATCCACAAAAAGAAATTCTCATTGATGATATTAATAAGGAACAATTATATGTTTTAGTCATTGATGATGAAATACACGGCGTCTTTGCTTTCATTAAGGGTGAGGACCCAACATATAACTATATTGAAAACGGAAGTTGGCTTTCAGATAGTGAGTATTATGCAGTTCATAGGGTTGCGAGCGCAGGAAAATCAAAGGGAGTTTTAAAAACTTGTCTTGATTTTTGCAAAAATTTTGATACCAATTTGCGAATTGATACCCATAGCGATAATAAAGTAATGCAACATCTTCTTATAAAGAATGATTTTCTTGAATGTGGTACAATTTATCTCCAAAACGGTGATCCCAGAATGGCATTTGAATTTATAAACAAATAGTTTTAAACAACACAGGCGGAAAAATTTCTGTCTGTGTTTTTAATTTTCTATTGACAAAGTTATAAGAGGTTGTTATAATGTAACTGTACTAATTGACATAGTACAGTAGGAAGGGGTGAATAAATGTTCCAACTTGATTTAAAAAACGGCGTTCCTATTTGCGACCAGATAGTAAACGGTTTTATCAAGCTAAAAGCTATTGGTGTTTTAAAGGGCGGGGAACAATTACCGAGTGTTCGTGTTCTTGCTTCCCAGTTTTCCGTTAATCCAAACACGGTGCAAAAGGCATACGCTATTCTTGAATCCAACGGAATAATTTATACCGTAAAGGGAAAAGGTTCTTTTATATCTGATGATGATAAAGCATATAACGCTATCATAGAGAATGCCGAGAATAATTTTAAATCGGCTATTGATGAGGCAAAAAAGATAGGTCTATCTAAAGAACAGTTAATTTCCCTTGTTGAAAAAACATATTAGAAAGGAATGATACAAATGATTACCGGTACTAATGTTTTTAAGAAATTTGAAAACAAGATAGCTCTTGATAAAATACATTTTCAAATTGAAGATGGTTGTATTTACGGTCTTGTTGGCTCAAATGGCTCGGGTAAATCAACACTTCTTCGTTTGATTTCTGGAGTATATAGGGCAGATGGGGGAGAAATCTGTGTTGACGGAATCCCTGCATTTGATAACCCGCTTATTAAATCACAAATTGCTTTTTTAGGTGATACACCTTATTTTTTACCGCAATCCAATTTAAGTGATATGGCGAGATTTTATGCGTCGCTTTATCCCGATTTCAGTTATGACGAATATAATCGTTTGTTATCGATTTTTCCGCTTAATCCTAAAGCGCGACTTTCTACCTTTTCTAAAGGTATGCAAAGACAAGCGTCACTTATTTTGTTGCTTTCTACAAAACCCCGTTACATATTGTTAGATGAGGCCTTTGACGGACTTGATGTTGTTATGCGAAAGGTCCTTGGTAATATACTTATGGATGGCGTTGAGAAGTCGGGAATTACGGCTATAATCGCTTCCCATAATTTAAGAGAGTTAGAATCCCTGTGTGACCACATAGGGCTTATACACGAAGGCAAGATGATTATGGACGGTGCCATTGAGGGTATTAGAGATAAGATACATAAAATTCAGGTTGCATTTTCAAATGTACCCGAAACTAAGATTTTCGAAAAACTTGATTTAATTAAACTTGAGCGCACTGGCTCCCTTGTTCAGATAATTGCAAGAGGAGAGCGCAAGGAGATTTTGGATTATATTAACGGTCTTTGTCCCTTGTTTGCTGAGTGCATTGAGCCCACACTTGAAGAAATGTTTATGTATGAATTGGAGGTGACAGGTTATGATGTTAAGAACATCCTCGAATAAACTAAATCCAACTGCAAAGCTAATCGGTTTTTCGGTTAGAAAAAATATTGGTTTAACTATTTTAGCAAGTATAGCTATGCTTATAATCTGTCCGGGTCTTGTGCTTACGCGAATATTTGATTTTGTAGAAAACAATGTAAGAGCATATGATTTCAGCAATGTAGCAGAATCTATGATTTTATGGATAACCGCTGCCGCTTCTATTGGTGTTGTTTTGCTTAACATACTCAATTTCTCATATCTGTTTTCTAAAAAATCCAGCGATGTATTCCATTCAGTACCCTTAAAAAGAGGGGAACTCCTTTTCGCCAGATGTTTTTCTGGTATAATTAATGTTATTGTACCTGTAGTTCTTGGCTATTTAAGTATGGCGGGAATTATACTCTTTATGCCTAGTGTTGTAGGTGAAATCTTACCGTTGATAATAGGTTTTGCTTACACGCTTTTGGCAATGCTCTTCTGCTCGGCATTCTCAATGATATTTATTGTTTGCGCAGGAACTGCATTCGATTGGGCTGTATCATTCTTCGGTATTAATATAGGCAGTATGCTGGTTGGCTCAATTTTGCTTGATTATTGCTATGATAATTTAAGAGGTTATTATCCTACAAGCACAACTGATTTATTTAGATATATATCACCACCTTATTTCTTATTTGAAGGTATTACTAAATACACATATCAAGATTCTCTTAATGAAATGCTTGATACTGCTTCTGTTATAATTCATTTTGCAGTTTGTATCGCTTTAACTGTAATTTTCTATTTAATATCACTTTTCTTATATAGAAAAAGACCTGCAGAAAAGGGCGGCGACTCCTTTGCCTTCAGATTTATATACGTTATTTGCAGTTTATTAGCTGGTTTCTGTTGTGGATACGCTCTGGCGCTGATTTTTGGCGCCGATGAAAATTCTATACCGTTTTATGCCATCGCAGGTATTGGCGCTATTCTATCTTGTGTAGTTTACGGCGCTATAACCGACAGGGGCTTTAAAAAGGTTAAAAGTTATATTTTAACGGGTGTTATTTCTTTTGTAATTCTTGCGGCTACTTTCTTAAGCATCTCATTTGATGTGTTTGGATTTTCAAAACGAATTCCCGAAGCGGAAAAAATTGAATATGTGTCCATAGGAATCGATAGTACCAATGTGGTTTACAACGACCCAACATTAGCCCTTGATATTCATAAAACAGTTTATGATATGGAGTTTAGCGAAGGATGGGATAATTCCGTATTACTTACATATAAACTTAAAAACGGCCTTACTATGACCAGAAAATTCTGGTATGAAAGCGAAAAGATTGAAGACCTTCTTATGAGATATGCAAAAAGTGAAGAACGTATAGAGAATATTGAAAATCAAATTGAAAGCGCCTATGAGCATTTTGATGTTGATTATCAGTTCACTTATAACGAAGGTGAAAAACCTGAAACAACATACGCATATATGAAAATTAATAAAAAGCAGATGAAGGAAGTTTTCGAACTTTATAAAAATGAATTGGTAAATGCCAATACGTATTCTGCAAACAGGGATTACGATACCAATTTCTCATATAATATTATTGAAGGTAATCGTACTAATTACGAATTCTTCGGTCTTAATATAAGCGAGGATTTCCCCGAAACCCGTAAGCTTCTTGATGAATTATTTGAGGAATATAGTAAGAAAGATACTTCTGCAGATGAAAAAATAGGTTAAAATTAAAACTGTCTGAAATTAATTTTCAGACAGTTTTTAATTTATCCCTTCACCGCCCCTGCGGCAACGCCTTTAATAATATATTTTTGACAAGACAGATAGAAAATAACAACGGGTAATATAGCCAGTACAAGCATGGCCATCATAGCGCCCATATCTATCGAGCCGTAACCTCCCTTTAAATACTGAACGGCAATGGGAATGGTTTTATATTCATTACCGATTACAAGATAGGGAAGAAGATAGTCATTCCAAATCCACATTGTATTGAGAATTGCTACAGTTATCGCCGTCGGCTTTAAAACGGGAAAAACGATATACCAGAATGTCTGCAAAGGGTTACAACCGTCTATTGTGGCCGATTCCTCAATACTTAAAGGCACAGATTTTACAAATCCGCTAAACATAAAGACTGAAAGTCCTGCGCCGAAACCCAGATAAATCAGTATTATGCCAATAGGATTATCAAGTCCTAAGGTGTTTGCTGTTTTTGACATTGTAAACATAACCATCTGAAAAGGAACTATCATTGAGAAAATTAATAGTATATATATAATTCTGCTTAAAAGCGTTTTAACTCGCGTCAGATACCAAGCGGTCATAGAAGTGAATATTATTAAAACCGCTACCGAAGAAACAGTTATAAATAAAGACCAGAAAAACGCCGATAAAAAGCCCGTATCCCTAATACCTTTAATATAATTTTCTATGCCTACAAAGGTGGTTTTATCGGGCAGCTCAAAGGGTGTTTGGCTTATTGAAAATTTTGATTTGAGTGAGTTTATTAATACGATAAAAATTGGCATTAGAAATACCGTTGCCAAGACGGCGAGTAGAAGGGAAGAGATAATGCGTTTGGATTTTATCATCTTTCTACCTCTCTTTTACCTGTAAAATAAAGTTGTGATAAGGCAATGGCGGCGACTATAAGGAAAAAAACTACCGCTTTTGCTTGTCCCACGCCCTCAAATCCGATTTTTCCATAGAAGGTATTATAAATATCAAGCGCCATCATTTGCGTTTGCTTCGAGGGCGCACCCGCCGTAAGAGCTAGGTTTTGGTCAAAAAGTTTAAAACAATTTGTTATGGTTAGAAATAAACAAATAGTAATTGAAGGCATAACTGAAGGAATTATTATATTAAACAGTATTCTTGTTTTACCTGCACCGTCCACACGAGCAGCTTCTAAAATATCTATAGGAACATTTTGTATTCCTGCGATATAAATAATCATCATATATCCAATCATTTGCCAGCTGATAAGGACCACCAGTCCCCAAAAGCCGAATTTAGCATTAGATGTAATCGAAAACCCGAATTTATACAAAATACCGTTTATTATTACTTGCCATATATAGCCGAGTACAATTCCGCCTATTAGATTTGGCATAAAAAATACCGTTCGGTATATATTTGTGCCTAAAATATTTTTTGTGAGAATTAAGGCAAGGGCGAATGCCAGCACATTTATCAGTATAACTGAAACAACAGTAAATCTGACTGTAAACCACAAGGCATTTAAAAAGTCGGCGTTTTCAGTAAATGCCCTTACGTAATTTTCAAAACCTATAAACTTAGCATCAGAAACCGTTCTGAACTCACAAAAAGAGAGGTAAATGCCAATAATAAAAGGTATTAAAAATGCAATCAGGAATGCGATTAAGGTGGGCATTACGAAGATTGGAAACCATCTTTTTAAGGTTTTTTGCATTATTTATCTTTCACTCTTCCATTTATCCTTAACTGTTTTAACAACATCTTCCCATTTTTTACTGCCTTGCGCATATTCGAGAAGCGAATTACCAACTTCTGTTTTAAAGTTTTCACTTGGGAATGAAGTAAATACCCAAGGAACAGTAGTGAAGTTTCCGTCTTGCATATAACGGACAATTTCCCTTGCCAGCGGGTCTTCGGGAAGTTCATTTTCAGCAAAAGTATTGAAGGGAGTTATAAAGTCAAGTTTTTTAGTTACAAAGTTTTTACCTGTGCTACTTGAGAATAGCCAATCTAAAAACTCAAGGGAAGCTTTCTTTTGCTCATCGGTGGCGTTTTTATTTATGGCTAAATAGTTTTCGGTACCTACACAAAGACCATCATATTCTTCACCTGCAACTCCAGTGTAGATAGGCATAAATTTAATATCGCTGTTTTTAACCGTATTTCCGTTAACATTTGCTATTTGTGACCAACCCCAGTTGCCGTTTTGCACCATAGCTACTTTACCAAGCGCAAATTCGGACATAGAATCACTAGTGGATTTTGAGCCAAGTAAATTTTTATCGGTGATGGAATTGTTTAGATACAAATCAAATATATTTTTATAGTTTTCCGAATATCTGAAAGCGATTTCTTTTGCATTAAGACCTGCAACTGTTGGGTCATCATAGTCAATGTTTTCGTTTAGTTCGTGATAAATCGGTATATTTAAAAGATGGGTTTGCCAACGCCAGTCTTCACCGGCAGATAGGGAAGTGGAAGCAAAAACTCCCTCAATGCCAAGTTTATCTTTATTAGCAGTCATATCTTCAACAACTGCTTTTAATGTGTTGAAATTTTTGATTTCTGTCGCGCTATTAATAGTTGTTTTCCTATTGGGTAATGCGAAGTATTTTTCCATAATTGCATTATTATAAATAATGCCGTATCCTTCTACTACATAAGGTATGCCGTAAACACCGTCACCATCGGTAATAGCCAAACTTTTATCATTCAGATAGGAATAAAGTTTACTATCACTTAAATCAAGGCAGTAATCCTTCCAAGATTGATAGCCGATAGGTCCGTTTAATTGGAAAATTGTTGGGGCATTTGATTTAGCAATTTCAGATTTTAATGTTTGTTCGTAGGTGTTTGCAGCGGCGGTGACTACCTTCACTGTAACACCTTTTTCCTTTTCGTATTCCTTGGCTATTTCTTCATAAACTGCGGCGGATTCGGGCTTGAAATTGAGAAAATATACGGGATATTTTCCGTTTTTCCCGCAACCAGCTAAACCAAGAGTGAGTGTTAAGGTCAATAACACTAAAAGTAATGATAAAATTCTTTTTTTCATAATTTTCCTCCTAAAAATGAGTTTACTTTAAATATTCCCAATTTTTTGAAGAAAAATACAAAAACTGTTGTCTTCGTTATGAAAACAACAGTTTTTATGTTTAGTATGGCTCTGCACCGAAGATTACAAAAGAATACTCATCGCGCCAAGCATTAGTTCCATCTGACTTTTTTGTCGTTGTAAAGGTATGGGGAGAAACGTCGTAAAGCTCACCATCTACATGGTGATGAGGGCCTAATAAATTGCGATTACCGGAGAAAAGCTTAACAGTGATTTTGTTTTTACCGTTCTTAAGTAGCGGTGTTGCATCAACGCTATGAGGCGCAAAGCTAATATCGCCCGCAAATCTTTCATTAATATAGATATGAGCAGCGGGACAGTTAAGCTTTTTAAAACCAACATAATAGTTGGTTTTATCATCCTTATTTACACTAACATTCTGCGTAAGCTCCATCTCACCTTGAAAGAACCAGAAATTCTGTTCGGTAATTTTTGAAACATCCACTCTGTTTGCGGGGGTAACAAGAGTATAATCTTTACCGCAGAAAATGGATTTTTTATTTCCATAGGTAAAGTCATTATCAAATTGCACACCGAAATTACCCGTTAAATAACATGCTTCAAGTTCTGAATCATAGGTAAGTTTATTCAATTCTACCTCGTGAACGCCGGGTGTGAATAGCAATTTATAGATGTTTTCGTTTTGCGAAAATATGCATTTTAATACGATTTGATTTTCACCAACAGAAACAAAATGACTAATATCAATACCAAGTACGCTCTTATCATACAACTGACTAGTATTTAAGAAATCGGCTTTTTTACCATTAATGCTAATTTCGTGCTTTTCGGGTGTTTCGGTAAAAAATTTAAGTCCGCGGATGGCTTCTTCATCGGCAATATTAAAGGTATATTTCAGTTCCACCTTGCAAGGTTTCTTTAAAGCTAAAAGTTCTTTTTGAATATGAAGAATATATTTTTTATCTTGCCACTCGCCATCATCAATTTTATATGCGCATTTATCAAGGGTAACCGAATTTTGACTCATAGAAGCGATTTTAAAGTTGTTATCAAGTTTTATAATTTCGGTTTTGGCAGCATTATCGCGGTTTGATGCGCCGTCATTAACCTCTAAAACAAAACTACCGTAAGGGGCAAATTCTAAAGAGAAAACAGTATAGCCATCTTCGTAATAAAAATCAATAAGATGTTTATTTTCGCTTACGGGGCAGAAATCTGAAATGCTTTTTTCGCCTTTAATTTTAATAGTAGTAGTCATCGTTTCGTTTTTTATGTTTACAAGATAATAAATATAAGTGCCGTCAGCCAGAGTTTTAATGGTGCAGTTAAGGTCATCGTTATATTCTGTTATGATTTCCTTATCGTCACTAATAGCGTTCTTTAAATCTTTAATATCATCAATAATGGTAAACCTGATTTTATTTAGTAGGTCGTTAGTTCTGCCGTTTACTAATGCTGGAGCATTCTTATAAGCATAAATTTTACCGCCGTTTTTCGAAAACTTAATAAGTAGTTTTAAAGTGTTTTCGTCAATACATAACATATCGGGCAATAAAACACTTGCATACTTGCAATGGCCAACTTTTATAATTTTATCTTCCACTTTACCGTGATGCTTTAATATAGTTTCGTCACCGTAGTGGTAGGCAAGATGGTTACCGTTTAATTCGGTGGCCAGCGTAACGAAATCTCTATTGATTTTACCCATTACAGACAGATTGTTAATATTAAATGAAGCATAAGCAGATTTAATTGGGTGAATAATCAAAAGGGGCGCATATTCATTGGCTTCATCAAGAAGAGCGCCAAGTTTTGTAAAGTAATCTGCGAATTGCTTAAAAGAATTATCAAACCAGGGTTGTTGAATAAATAGGGAAGCGGGCCAATCGCGTTTTCGTTCTCCTCGGGTTGAGTAACTTACGAGGTGAGTGCATATAGAGGTAACGCCGTGAACATATTGTGATTGGGCAATACCTTTGAGTTCATTTAAAGAAACATCCCAACCGCAACCAGCAAAGGTTTCAGTCATTGTTTTCTTATTAAGCTGCGCTGCAACACTTCCAAGTTGTTTGGCTACCAGTCCGTTTTTGCTGGTAATTCTAAAAAGCCAGTCAATACCGGGCTCGTGCATGTACTCGTAGGATGGCATAACACCGTAATTTGCTGCCATTTGGGAAGAAAGATTATCCTCCATCATACTGTGGCCTGTAAATTTACAATTATGCGCCTCGCACCATTCGTAAATCTGCTTAAAATACGATTCTGTGAACAATTCGTTTACAAGGGAATAAAAATCGTATCTAAACGCAGAAGAAAAGTCGGTATCGTTGTATAAAAGCGGTAGATTTTCAATAAGTGAATAACCAAATTTTTCTTGGAACTTTTGAGGTAGTATAAAAGACCAAGGTGCTCTGTGAGAGGCGCCGAGTTGTGCTTCATCTGTGAAAAAACCTTTTAGAGATGTACCGAATCTATCGCCGAAATTTTCATAATATTTTTCGTAAGATTCTTTTATGAAATCTGCGATAACATCGGGGTTCATTGTATCTATGTAATATGGATTGATTGTATATGATATAACTATATCACCGTTATCGGCTGTGTTTTTCAGTGTGAATTTACTATCTTTACAGCTATATATACCAATAATATTTTCAGGCAGCAGAGTGTCGTCTGAGAATATTGTGTATAATAAGTGCTTTTGTTGATATTTAACACCTTTTTGCGGAACAAGTCCGTTGGCAAAACCACTGGGCCAACCGTTTTCATCATAGGCCCACGCTTGCATACCAAGTTCATCCGCCTTATCAAGACAGACCTTGATTTTCTCAAACCAATCTTCGCTCATATATTCGGTAATTAATCCACCACGGGCGTGCATAAAAAAGCCCTCTATACCATTTTTCTTCATTATTTCAATCTGACGGCAGAGTTCTTCTGCCTCTAATTTGTCATTCCAACTCCAAAAGGGTTTAATGGCATTTTGTTTCGCTTTATTGCTTAAATTATTAATCACGGTATCACAACCAAACATAATTTTATTATAAGTACAATATACCATATTTATATAATTTTTCAATGGTATTTTAATTGACTTTATTTATACTTTGTTATAAAATATTTATACAGCAAATTTTGGAGGTAAAAAATGAATCTACTCGGTTTTGATATCGGCGGAACTAAATGCGCAGTTATTTCCGCTTCGTACATAGATGGCGACATCAAACTTCTTGAGAAGAAAAAAATAGCAACTGATTTATCCATTACTCCCGAAGAAATGATTGATAGATTAATAGAGTTAGCTGATACTCTGGAATTCGATGGTAAGGTTGATTCTATCGGTATTTCTTGTGGAGGTCCTTTGAGCTCTGCGAGAGGAGTGATTTTAGGGCCTCCTAATCTTCTTGGTTGGGATAATGTTGAGATTTGTAAACAAATTAACGCTCATTACGGCGTGCCCGTTCATCTCCAGAATGATGCAAATGCCTGTGCGGTTGCTGAATGGAAATTTGGTGCAGGTAGAGGTAGTAACAATATGATTTTCCTCACCTTTGGTACAGGCCTTGGAGCAGGACTTATCCTTGATGGTAAGCTCTATGCGGGAACTAATGATAACGCGGGTGAATGCGGTCATATCCGTCTAGATAATTTCGGTCCTGTAGGTTTTCACAAAGCAGGTTCTTTTGAGGGATTTTGTAGCGGTGGTGGTATAGCTCAGCTTGGCTATACTATGGCGCTTGAACAAGTTCAGCAGGGAAAATACCCCAGTTATTTTGAAAAGGGCATGACACCTGCAGATGTTACTGCAAAAACTGTCGGCGACGCTGCTGATGCGGGTGACGAAACAGCCATTAAGGTTTATGCAACTTGCGGTGAATATTTAGGCAAAGGATTATCCATTTTAATTGATATCCTCAATCCTGAAAAGATTGTTATAGGAAGCATTTTTGCCCGTTCTCATAATCTTATATGGGAGCACACTAAAAGGATTATTGATAAAGAGGCGTTGACACCTGCCGCTCAGGTTTGCGAGGTTGTACCTGCCGCCCTTGGTGAACAAATTGGCGATTACGCCGCTATCGCAACTGCGCTTTTATAATTATAAGGAGATTTGTTATGTTAAATGAATTATTAACCCGTTATCCCGTTCTAAACGCTTGTAAAGAGGATATAGTTAAAGTTGCAGATGCTTGGATTGATTGCTATGAAAATGGCGGCAAAATTTTGCTTTGCGGTAATGGTGGCAGTTGTGCCGACTCAGACCATATTGTTGGCGAACTTATGAAAGGTTTTTTAAAGAAAAGACCAATCGCAGAAGATAAAAAAGCTCAAATGAAGAATAATTGTCCGGAGCTAGAAGATGATATTTTAAATAAACTTCAATGCGGTCTTCCTGCAGTTGCTCTTACTAATTTGAATGCCGTTAACACCGCATTTTGTAACGATGTCGACCCAAATCTCATTTATGCCCAAGCCGTTATGGGACTTGGTAAAAAGGGCGATATCCTTGTTTGCATGAGCACTTCTGGTAATGCAGTGAACGCTAATGCGGCCGCAAAGGTTGGTAAAGCTTTAGGACTTACAGTTATTGGACTTACAGGTCAAGGCGGCGGAAAACTTTCAGAGGTTGCTGATTTGTGCATTAAAGTTCCTGAGCGCGAAACATTTAAAATTCAGGAATTACATCTTCCTGTTTACCATTATTTATGTGCTGCTACCGAAGCGCATTTTTTTGATTGTTAATTTTTACGGATGGCCTTTTGGTCATCCGTTTTTTATTTTTATATTGTCATATAAAAGCATTTGTCCGCATATTTATCTAACAGTGTAGTGTGAATATAAACGCGTTACAAATATAAAAGATAATGGTTTCGGAGGAATGTTTATGGCAACCAGCATTTATCAGGATATAGCAGCAAGAACGGGCGGAGATATTTACATAGGCGTTGTAGGTCCCGTAAGGACGGGAAAATCCACATTTATTAAACAGTTCATGGAAAAAATGGTGTTGCCTAATATTAAGGAAGAGTATGAAAGAGAGAGGGCAAACGACGAGTTACCGCAATCTTCTTCAGGCAGAACTATAATGACAACAGAGCCCAAATTCATCCCCGAAAAAGGCACACAGATTAATTTGGACGGTAATATAACCGCTAATGTCCGTTTAATAGATTGTGTTGGCTATATTGTGCCAAGCGCTCTTGGGTATATTGAGGGCGACCAACCCCGTATGGTTATGACACCTTGGTATGACGAATCAATACCATTTAATATGGCGGCGGAAATAGGAACTCAAAAGGTTATTAATGAGCATTCAACTATCGGTCTTGTTATTACTACTGATGGTAGTATTAGCGATATTCCACGGGAAGAATATGCTGAGGCAGAAGAAAGAGTAATTAACGAATTAAAAAATATAAATAAGCCCTTTATAGTGTTATATAACTGTTTATATCCTGATTCGTCAGAGGCAACAGAAAAAGCAGCGGAACTTACAGATAAATACTGCGTACCTGTAATACCTGTAAACTGTCTTGATTTAAATGACGCGGATATTAAAAGAATTTTATCAAGAATTCTTATGGAATTCCCTGTAAAAGAAATTTGTATAAACTTCCCCAAATGGATTAATTCTCTATCCGTCGACCATTGGTTAAGGTCGGAACTTACAAATTCTATTAAAAATGCGGTATCTGATATTAAACACATACGCGATATTTATAATTTTGAAAAGGTATTCCATGATAGTAAAAATGTATGTGGAGTACGAATAGATGGCATTGACCTTGGTAGCGGAAGCGCTATGATAGATATAGATATCGTCAAAAATCTTTTCTATAAAATACTTGGTGAACGCACTGGATTCACAATCAATGATGAACAAGAGCTCATGAACAGCATGATAGAACTTGCATCCATTAAAAAGGATTATATGAAGGTTAAAGATGCGCTTGATGAGGTTGAGGCAACAGGATATGGTATCGTTATGCCCGATATTGAGGAACTGACACTGGAGGAACCTGAAATTGTAAAACAAGGCGGAAAGTATGGTGTTCGCCTTAAGGCATCTGCACCATCAATCCATTTAATGAGAGCAAATATCAACACCGAAGTAAGTCCAATTGTTGGCTCCGAAAGACAATCTGAAGACCTAATTATGTACCTGCTCAAAGAATTTGAAGAAGACCCCGTTAAAATTTGGGATTCAAATATATTCGGCAAGTCACTTCACGAACTTGTTAACGAGGGGTTACATTCCAAACTTGCCCGTATGCCAATGGATGCGAGAATGAGAGTTCAGGAGACTATTGAGAGGGTAATCAATGACGGTTGTAACGGTTTGGTCTGCATTATTCTATAAACAAAAATAACGCCGAAGTTTCGGCGTTATTTTTTTGATTTGGCATTCGCCAAAGGATTTGATTCAATAGCATTTTTGATTTGTTTATCGGAAATATGGGTATAAATTTGAGTGGTGCCTAAATTGGAATGACCTAAAATATCCTTTAAAACTCGAATATCAACATTGCCGTGTTGATACATTAGTGTAGCGGCAGTATGGCGCAATTTGTGGGTTGACAAACCTTGTCCGCCAAGACCTGCCTTTTCAAGATAGGTTTTTACGATGTGTTGTACGGTTTTGTTACTGATGCGCTTTTTATTTCGGCTTATAAAGAGAGCGTTTTTATCGGTATAAACGATATCTTCCGTAGGTCTTACGGCAAGATAATTTTTAATAGCTTCATTGCAAGAATCATTTAGGTATACTATTCTCTCTTTATTACCTTTACCTAATAGTCGCAAAGTACCGTCGGCGCGAACATCGCCTAAATTTAGACTGCAAAGTTCAGAAAGACGCATACCGCAGTTGAGAAATAAGGTGATGATACAATAGTCTCTTTCTTTATTAGGACCATCAATGCTGTTAAGCAGTTCTAAAGCATCCTCAAGGGTTAAATGTTTAGGAAGTGATTGTTTAATTTTGGGTGCTTCAAGCATCTCGGCGGGATTAACTTCAAGTAAATGTATCTGTGAAGTAAGATATTTAAAGAAAATCCGAAGGGTAGAGGTTTTTCGCGCTCTTGTAGCCGCATTGTTGCCGCGTTCTTCTTTGCAGTAAACTATGTAAGCATATAAATCCGAAATGGTTACAGAGCTAATCAGTTCAGCATCAACACATTCAATATTTATTTTATTAAACTCGGTTTTTTTATCGACTTTACCGCGAATTAAAAGAATATATCTGAAAAAGGTTTGTAAATCAAGATAATATTCATTAACAGAACGGGAGGATTTGCCTTTAATGGTTTCACTATATGTCAAAAAATCTCGAATTATCGGTGGCGCGGATAATAAAATTTCGTGTTTCAAGGTTGCATCTTCCTTTAATTTGTAATATAATACAACTATATATTAGCATTTATAGATAAAAAATGCAAGTTATGTTGGAGTGTTTATGAAAGTTTATAACGATTTTACCGAGCTTATCGGCAATACACCTTTAGTTAAACTTAATAAATTAAAAGAAGATTTATGTTTTGGCGGAAATATTTACGCAAAGCTTGAATATTTTAATCCCGCTGGCAGCGTTAAGGACCGTATTGGTTTCGCTCTTATCAGAGAAGCGGAAAAACAGGGAGTTTTAACCGCAGATTCTGTTATTATTGAGCCAACCAGTGGAAATACCGGTATTGGTCTTGCCGCAGTAGCCGCTTCAAGAGGATATAAGGTTATTCTCACAATGCCCGAAACCATGAGCATTGAAAGACAAAAACTTTTAAAAGCATACGGCGCAGAAATCGTTCTTACCGAAGGTAAACTTGGTATGGTAGGTGCTATTAAAAAGGCGGAAGAGCTTGCCGCAGAGTTTCCCAATAGTTTTATTCCTTCACAATTTGATAATCCCGCAAATCCGAATGAGCATTATTTAACAACGGGTCCTGAAATCTGGAGTGATACCGATGGCAATATTGATATTTTTGTTGCGGGTGTGGGCACTGGCGGTACTTTAAGTGGCACAGCGAAATTTTTGAAGGAACAAAATAACTCAATAAAGGTTATAGCAGTTGAGCCCTATAGCTCACCCGTTATTTCTAAAGGCGTTAGTGGCTCTCACGGAATTCAGGGCATTGGAGCCAATTTCATTCCTAAAAACCTTGAAATGAGCGTTTTTGATGATATTTTAACGATTACCGAAGATGAGGCATACGATACTGCAAGGAAACTTGCAAAATATGAAGGTTATCTTGTTGGCATATCTTCGGGCGCGGCGCTTTCGGCGGCTATAAAAATTGCTACCTTAAAAGAAAACGAAAATAAAAATATTGTTGTTATCCTTGCTGATACAGGCGAAAGATATCTTTCGACTAAGTTGTTTGATTGATTTTGAATATCACCCCATCTATTTGCAAATATTATTTGTAAATAAATAGGGGTGATTTTTTTGGCAAAGAGAATTGGCAACAGAACTATAATTTTAGAAAACAGACCTTCAATAGTCGGCTACGGCTCTGTAGTGGGTAAATATGAGAGTGAAGGCCCGCTTGGTAATGAATTTGATGCCTATGACCAAGACGCAAGATTTGGTGAGGAATCATACGAGAAGGCGGAAAGTCGCCTTCAAAAAATTGCGGTTGAAACTGCTCTTCGTAAAAGTAATTATACCGAAAAGGATATAGATTGCATTTTTGCGGGTGACCTATTAAATCAATGTATAGGAAGTTCATTTGGTATAAGAAATATGAAAATTCCTTTTGTAGGCCTTTACGGCGCGTGTTCTACTATGGCGCTTAGCATAAGTATGGCCTCTATTATGGTAGATAGCGGCGCATTAAATAGAGCCGTTGCTGTTACTTCCTCACATTTCTGTTCCGCAGAAAGACAATATAGATATCCTCTTGAATATGGAAGTTTCAGAACTCCAACGGCTCAACGCACTGTTACGGGGTCTGGTGCTTCGATAATTGAAATCGGTAAAAACAAACCTCATATAAATGCCGTAACCATAGGTAGAATAGAAGACCTCGGTGTCAAGGATGCCAACAATATGGGCGCTGCTATGGCGCCAAGTGCCTATTCCACTTTAAAAGCGTATTTTGAAGATACAAATACCGGTCCAGAAGATTACGATATTGTATTTACGGGAGATTTAGGTAAGGTAGGCAGTGATTTATTATATGAACTTTGCGAAAGTGATGGTATTGATATTCGTTGCCGTCACAGCGACTGCGGTTTAATTATATATGATAGGGATAATCAAGATATGCACGCTGGTGGCTCGGGTTGCGGTTGTAGCGCCTCAATTCTAAATTCATATATAATGCATAGGTTTGAGGAAGGGGAGCTTAATAATATTTTATTTATGTCTACAGGCGCTTTGCTTTCTCCAACATCCACAATGCAAGGTGAAAGTATACCCGGAATTTCACATTTAATAAATATCAGAATATAAAAAATAAGCAGGGAAGTCCTGCTTATTTTTTTGCTTTATCAATTTCTAAAACTGTTAACACATTATTTTCAACCTTAAAACTAACATTAAAATCAGAAAAATTCATTCTATAAACTCTATCGCTATTATCTATATATGAAGGCCTTGGGTCATCACTTAAGCATTCGATAAGGGTAGTTTTAATTTCTATATCTAAAATATCATCGCAATTTTTTGTGAATTTAACCTCTAATTTGTGTGAAAGATTTTGGTCAGCGAAACTACCCTTAGCATCGGGATGCGAATCGGTATAAGCTAAATAAGGTTTAATATCATATATAGGTGTGTTATCCAATAAGTCAACACCTGATACCGCTATAACATATCCATATTTAATATCTTTATATAGTGATTCAAATTTAACCGAAGATAATCCTAAAGAATTTGGTCTGAATGGTGAACGTGTTGCAAATACACCCATTCTTTTATTACCGCCAAGACGGGGCGGTCTTACGGTTGGTGACCATTCTTTCATAGGGGCGGCGGAAAAATCAAATATGAGCCAAAGGTGAGAAAATTCCTCAATACCTTTAAGCGCATCAATATTTCGATATTTTTCATTAAATATAATTATACCCTTAGCAGTAGGGGATTTACCGCTTTGACGGGGTATACCAAATTTTTCTTTGAAATCGGTTTTGATATAAGCGATTGGCTCAATTGTTTTCAAAATTTCACCCTCCAACAGTTGCTAAAAACAGTATAACACACAGTAATTTAATAAGCAAACATTAAATCGCGTCATTACTTTAGTTAAATGAAGCAATAAAGTGCCCGATATTTTAAAAGTTTTTGTGCATATAGCCAAAGTTACAAAAAAACCTAAAAAAACACTTTACAACTTTAGTTTGGTGAAGTATAATAAGACCATCGACAAAGCCCATGGAGGAAAAAAGATATGAAAGTCCACCGAAACTAAACTGAATACTTATTATTTTTTAACGGCATACTTTAGTTAACTAAATCCTTAAAGTGCGCTAAACAAACAAACAAAAACATATTTAAAGGAGAAATTTAAAATGAAAAAGATTATTGCAATGATGTTAGCACTCGCTATGATTTTATGCTTCGCAGGTTGCGGAAACAAAGAGGAACAGAAATCCGTGGTTGTAGGTTATACAATTTATGAACCGATGAACTATGAAGATGAAAACGGTAAGCTTGTAGGTTTCGATACAGAACTTGCTGAAGCTGTATTTGGCAATTTGGGTTACAAGGTTATTTTCCAAGAAATCGAATGGGAAAGCAAATATAGTGACCTTAATTCTAATACCATCGACTGTGTATGGAACGGCTTTACCTGTAACACCGCTGATGATGACGGCGTTGCCCGCGCTGATAAAGTTGATTTCTCATATAATTATATGGAAAACCGTCAGGTAGTTGTTGTTAAGAATGATTCCAAGATTAAGGCCGCAGCTGACCTTAAGGGCAAATTCGGCGCTGCTGAAAGCGGCTCTGCCGGCGAAACCTATGGTAAGGATTTCGAAGGCGCTACAATGAAGGGCTTTATTAAGCAGACCGAGTGTCTCACCGAAGTTAAATCAGGCACTGCTGATTTTGCCGTTGTTGATGCTCAGCTTGCAAAGAGCTACTGCGGTAAGGGCGACTATGAAAACCTTATGATAGTTGAAGACCTTTCCAGCGAAGTTGAATATTATGCTATCGGATTTATGAAGGGTAGCGAGCTTACTGCTAATGTAAATGCTCAGCTCGAGAAGCTTGCTGCTGATGGCACTATTGCTAAACTTGCCGAAAAGTATGGTGTTTCAAATACCGCCATCACTGATTTCTCAGACCAGAAATAATTTAATCCTTTAGGGAGTTTAAAATGTCATTTATAGAAGTAACACTATTTTTACTGGATGGCTTTAAAATATCTCTGCTAATCTTTGCGGTGACGCTGCTTTGCGGCGCACCGCTTGGTTTGCCTATTGCCTTTTGTTCTATGAGCAAGGTAAAGGTAATCAGAGCTGTTTCTAAAGTAATTGTATGGATTGTAAGAGGCATACCTTTAATGCTTCAAATTTTTATTATCTATTACGTACCGGGTCTTTTGTTTAATTATCAGATATTCGGTCAAATAGATAGATATATGTACTTAAACTACGATATTGCCGATGCTGGCAGAATAACGGCAGTACTTATTGCATTTTCTCTCAATTACGCTTGCTATTTTTCTGAAATCTACAGAGGCGGTATAGAAAGTATTTCAAAAGGCCAGTACGAAGCAGGGTATGTATTGGGGCTTACCAAGTCACAAGTTTTCAAAAAAATTATTTTAAAACAGGTTGTTCAGCGTATTGTTCCGCCAATGTCTAATGAAATTATCACGCTTATTAAAGATACAGCACTTGCTAACTGTATCGTTGTGTGCGAAATTATTAAACAAGCGAAGGAATTGGCTGCAACAAAGGCGTTGATTTGGCCCTTGTTCTATACGGGCGTCTTTTATTTATTATTTGTCGGCATTCTTACAATCGTACTTACGAGATTTGAAAAGAAACTCAGCTATTTCAGGAGTTAAACCATGTCAGTTTTAGAAATTAAAAATATTAAAAAAAGTTTTGGTAACACCGAGGTATTAAAGGGCGTTAGCTTTTCTCTTGAAAAAGGGGAAGTTCTTGCCATTATCGGTTCATCAGGCGGTGGTAAAACCACATTACTTCGGTGCCTTAATTTCCTTGAACTTGCCGATGAAGGCACCATTTCGGTTAATTCCAAAGTAATTTATGACGGAAAAGATAAAAACAGCCAGAATGATGATGTGTTACGCAATAACCGTTTGCACTTTGGTTTGGTATTCCAGTCATTCAATCTGTTTCCGCAATATAATGTTTTAGATAATGTTACGCTTGCACCTACTTTATTAAATCGCGGTACCAAAGAGGAAATAACCGCTAATGCAATGCAACTCATTGAAAAGGTTGGTCTTACCGAAAAAGTGGGCAACTATCCTTGCGAGCTTTCGGGCGGTCAACAGCAGCGTGTTGCTATTGCCAGAGCATTGGCCTTAAACCCCGATATTCTCTGCTTTGATGAGCCCACAAGTGCTTTGGACCCCGAACTTACAGGTGAAGTATTAAAGGTTATAAAGTCCCTTAAAGACCACGATAGCACGATGATTATCGTTACTCACGAAATGGAGTTTGCTAAAAATGTTGCCGATAAGGTAATATTCATTGCAGACGGTGTTATAGAAGAAATGGGTACGCCCGAAGAAGTTTTCGATAGTCCCAAGTCAGAGAAAACCAAAGCATTCCTCAGCAAATCTTTTGAAGAAATATAAAGGAGCAAAATTATGCTATCTAAAAAAATTTCCGAAGAAATGATTAATGAACTTTTCGATTTGTTTGTAAGTTTAAATAGTAGGGAAGATTGCGAAATTTTATTTGAGGACCTCTGCACCAATAAAGAAATTGAACAGATGGCTCAGCGTCTTAGAGCCGCAAAGCTTTTAATTAATAACAAAACATACAATGAGGTTATTAAGGAAACTGATATTTCATCTGCGACCTTAAGCCGTGTTTCCCGTTGTGTTCAGTACGGAAACGGATATACAAAATTTCTCAAATAATTTTAAAATTACACTTGATTATTGCAATAGTTTATGTTATAATAATCCACGCTGTTGAAAAACAGATTTGCGCTGATAGCTCAGTTGGATAGAGCATCTGCCTTCTAAGCAGAGGGTCGGGGGTTCGAATCCCTTTCAGCGTGCCAAAACGAAAATCCTGTCGATTTTTGTCGGCAGGATTTTTGTTTTGTATTATTCGCTATTCATTTTTCAATATTCATCATTCATTTAAACGGATTTTCGTAATGAATAATGAATGATGAAGCCGCTTCGCTGATGAATAATGAATAATTGATTTCGTCTTAAGTTTCTGCTATAATATGTGAAAAGGCGGTGCTTAAAATGAAAGAAAATTTACTCATAGATAAATCTATTGCTTTTGCAGCACGAATTGTGAAATTGCATCAGCATTTAATTAAAAACAAAAGGGAAACAGTAATCTCAAAACAAATCATTCGTAGCGGTACAAGTATCGGTGCGAATATCAATGAGGCAAATTACGGGCAAAGCAAGGCTGATTTTATCTCTAAAATGCATATTGCCCTAAAAGAAACTGCCGAAACAGAATATTGGCTCAAACTTCTCTATATGTCAGAATACATAGATGATAAAATGAGTAAATCTTTACTTGATGATTGCTTAGAGATAAAAAGAATTCTCATTTCTTCTATCAACACCGCAAAGGAAAATAAAAAATGATACAGTTAAAACCTATAAGCCTTCATAATATAGACGATTTCAATGGTACATCATACGATAAAATGTCTTTTCACGAAAAGAAAAGTATGATATTAGAAAGTATAAATAAAATTCACAACAATCAGTATTTTGAACTTCTGGTTGTATATAAAAATGATACCGTAATCGGTTTTATGAATCTTTTTGCTCATTCACAACATATTATCAGTTGCGGACCTGCAATTAAAGAGAATTTTCAAGGCAAGGGTTTCGGCTTTGAGGCAGAAAGGAAAGCTTTAAAACACGCAAAAGAAAAAGGATTCACTATTGCAGTTGGCGGTGTAGATGAAAATAATATGGCAAGTATTAAGTTGCACGAAAAATTAGGTTTTGAATTAGATAGAAAATACTCTAACAATCAAGGGAGAACTATTCGATTATATATCAAAGCATTATAATTTTTTAATATGCAGTGGTTCGAATACATAGGTCGAAAATCAAAAAGCTTCGAATTTGTACAACCTTTCCAATAAAAAGAGAGTGGTATCGAAGATACTGCTCTCTTTTTATTTTATTACGATAAGGGATTCTAACAACGGCGATTTGCTGAAAGAGAAATTTCTACCTTACGCATTGATTTTAACGAAAATATATGTTATAATCCAATTGATAAATAAGAATCGGAGTAATTATATGCTGAAGACTGATAGATTATTGTTGCGCCGTTGGAAGGAATCTGATGCCGAGGATTTATTTGTATACGCTAAAGACCCAGATGTCGGTCCAATTGCAGGTTGGCCGCCACACCAAAGCATTGATGAAAGCTTAGAAGTTATCAAGAATATTTTTAACCGTTCTCAATGTTATGCTATATGCGAAAAAGATACTAACAAAGCCATTGGCGCAATTGAACTCAAACTTAACGGATATACAGATATGTCCGATAAGGATGACGAATGCGAACTGGGCTATTGGCTTGGAAAACCCTTCTGGGGAAAAGGTTATATGACTGAAGCAGCAAAAGAATTATTGCGTTACGGTTTTGAAGAACTTGGAATGCGCATAATTTGGTGTGGATATTATGATGGAAATGATAAATCAAAGCGTGTACAAGAAAAGGTTGGATTTGTATATCACCATACATGTAAAGAAGTTTCCGTTCCACTGATGAACGAAATCAGGATTGGTCATACTAATTATATAACACTGGAACAATGGACAGGAATGAACTATAACAATAATTAATTTATATTTAATAAAAATATAAAATTTTCCTTTAAAATCGCAATTTTTGTAGGTTTGTCAATGATGTGTTACAAAATTAGAAAACTTCGCCGTTAATAAGAAAAGCTTTTAAATAATCAGCAGGAGATTTCCAATTTAGAGGACGCATAGGAAAATTATTGTATCTTCTGTTGTGAACAGAAAG
>JAZNWP010000083.1:0-65094 GCA_045593385.1 Acutalibacteraceae bacterium | reverse complement strand
TTATTCTTAATTAAGTGCTGGTGCAGCTTTACAATTCGCGAAGCAAAAGCAATAGATTTATCTATAAGTAAGTTTTCTTTCATTTAAAACACCGCCTTTTCTTATATTATAGCAGAAATCCAAGGCGAAATCAATTATTCACTATTCATCAGCGAAGCGACTTCATCATTCATTATTCATTGAAAATCCTGTTAAATGAATGATGAATATTGAATAATGAAAAATGAATAATACAAAACAAAAAATCCCATCGACAAAAGTCGACAGGATTTTCGTTTTGGAAAGGGAGCACAAATTCGATGCTCTTTGAATTTTTACCTATATGTTCGAACCCCTACATATTACTTGTAATTAGTCCACAAAGCACACACCGAAACTCATTCCCTTTTACTTGTTACTTATTATTCAAGAAAATCTTTTCTGTAATCAAGGCCGAAGGCTTCAGCTACTGCTTTTAATTCCTCATCGCGAATAGTGTTAATATGGGGCAAATTAGCTATAAGCATATAAAGCTGAGCGGCTTTCTCTACAGTCTCAATAAGTCCGAAGGTTTCGTCCATATCTCTGCCGGCGCCGTAAATACCGTGGAGTCCCCAAACAACAAGTCTGTATTCCTCCATCTTTTTAGCGGTTGCAATACCAATATCATTATTACCGCATACCATCCAAGGAAGCACGCCAATACCGTCAGGGAAAACTACTATACACTCGGTGCACATTTCCCAAATAGTATGGGTGAACTTTTTATCGTCAAGTTCGTGAACATGAGTCATAGCAAGAGTATTTGTGGGGTGAGTGTGCATTACAATTCTGTGGTTGGGGTCTTTTTTGAGTCTTGTCATATGACTCATTAAGTGAGCGGGCAATTCGCTTGTAAATCTACCTCCGTCTTTGTATCCCCAAAGTAATTCTGCGGTTGTACCGTCCTTAGCTATACGGATAATACCAAGATTGTTTTCAGGGTCACCTTCAATATTTTTGAAATACTTGCCTGTACCTGTAACAATAAATATTTTACCTATAAGCTCGGTAGCATCAAAGCCTGTGGGAATAGTGCGGATTACATTATTAAGGTCAAGGTATGCTGCCACCTGTTCCTCTTCCAACATATAACTTACATTACCACCGTTACGCTCATCCCAACCAAGACGATACATATTAGCGGTGACCTTTTTCATTTCCTCCACAAAGGGAGCTGTTAAAATATCTTTCATTTCTATTATCCTCTCTTTACTAAAACTTCATTCTCGTAGTTTTTTACGGTTGTAAACCATTCGCCATCAATGGGAGCACCACATTGTCTGCAATACTCTGCCCAAACATCACCGAAGGGCATAGTTTTAAGCTCTTCTGCCATAACCATAACTTCTGTCCACTTATCACCATTCTGCAAAGCGGTCATATCGGGAGTGAGTAAAGCCATAAGTAAAGCCTTTTGGGCATTTCTAAAGCCTACTGTCCAAGCAGAAATTCGATTTATTGAAGCATCAAAATAATCGAGTGCTATTTTTACTCTACCATCAAGGCCGCCACAGCGTACTATCTCCTTGCAAATCTCTTTTGTTTCATCGTCAAGTAAAACTACATGGTCGCTATCCCAACGAATAGGTCTTGTTATATGTAATGCAATTTCGGGGAAGAAGGCAAGAAGTGCGGGAATTTTATCCGATACAACCTCTGTGGGATGATAATGACCGTTATCCATAAGAGGAATACATTTATCGCTATTTAACGCAGCATAAGAGAGTGAAAATTCCGCACTGCCAACTGTATAAGCCTCGACACCGATACCGAATACCTTTGATTCAACACAGGGTTTAACCTTATTAAAATCGAAAGGCTCCGAAAGAATTTCATCAATAGACTCTTTATAACGAACTCTGGGGCCCATTCTGTCAGCAGGTATATCTTTAAATCCATCGCCTGTCCAGATGTTCATCACACATTCTTGTCCTAATTCTTCTGACAGGTACTGTGATATTCTGATACAAGCCTTACCGTGCTCTATCCAGAATTTGCGCGTTTCTTCATTAGGGCTTGAAAGAGTTAATGGGTCACATTTAGGGTGTGAAAAAAAGGTAGGATTGAAGTCACAACCAAGTCCTCTTGCCTTACAGAAATCTACCCACTTTTTAAAGTGTTTAGGCTCTATCTTATCTCGGTCTACCCAGCCACCGTTTTCTTCATCGAAAATAGCATAGCAGGCATGGAGATTAAGTTTTTTAGTGCCGGGGCAAAGTTTTAAAACCACATCTAAATCTGCCATTAATTCTTCAGGTGTTGTAGCTCTGCCGGGGTAATTGCCGGTAGTCTGAATGCCGCCCGAAAGAGCATCTACCTTTTGGTCAAATCCTCTTACATCATCACCCTGCCAGCAATGAAGTGCAACCGGTACGCTCATAAGCTTCTTAATAGCCGCATTGGTATCAATTCCGATTTTTGCATACATTTCTTTAGCTTCTAAATATCTGCTCATATTTAAACCTCCACGATACTAAATGATTTCTTAACAATATTTCTTGCCTTTTCAAGAGTAAGAGAATTATCTGCGAACATTAGTTGTGCTATAAGGTTGCCGATAGCCGTAGCCTCGGCAGGACCTGCAAGGACTCTTTTACCTATATATTCTTTTGTGAGTTGGTTTAGATATTTATCTTTACTGCCACCGCCGATTATATTGATTAAATCAATCTGTTTACCGCACACATTCTCAATTGTTTTAATTGCCTCTTTATATGAATTTGCAAGAGAGTGATACACACAACTTAAAACATCACCTATCGGAAGTTCGTCTTTTTTAAGATAAGTTCTTATTTCCTCAATCATATTTTCTGGGGCTACAAACTGTTGGGCATTAGGATTTATAAGTTCCTTGAAATCGCTTTCCATAGCCATTTGCATCATTTGGTCGTATGTATATTTTTTATCCAGATTTCTTCTTATGTTTTGGAACAGCCACATACCCATTATATTTTCAAGGAATCGGTAACGGTAGTTTATACCACCTTCATTTGTAAAGCCGCCATTCATTGCTTCAGCACTTAAAATAGGCTCCGCATTTTCTGTGCCGATAAGGCTCCAAGTACCCGATGAAATATATATACCGTTATCCTCTATAGGACAAGCTGCCACCGCCGATGCAGTATCGTGTGACGGACAGAAAATAACCGTAGTATCAAATCCTACCTCTTCCGTTACCTCGTCACTCAAATTGCCTACAACATCGGTGGGTAATGATAATTCTTTGAATATATCTGTTTTTATGCCTAAAAGTTCTAATAACTGTTTGTCGAGTTTTTTGGTCTCAGCATTTACTATAGAGCCTGTTGTTGCATTAGTATATTCATTCTTTATAACGCCTGTAAGCTTAAAGGACAGATATTCAGGCATCATTAAAAAATAAGCCGCTTTATCTAACTTGCCCGATTTCTTATCGCAGTAAAGCTGATAAATAGTATTGAAATTTATGGGCTGTATACCCGTTCTCTTATATAGGTCTAATCTTGGAATAATTGCGTCGATTTCTTCGGGAATACCGTTTGTGCGGCTGTCTCTGTAAGCTACCGCAGGCATTATTTCCTTTTTGTTTTCATCAAGCAGAACATAGTCAACACCCCAAGTGTCAATAGCAACTGTTGCGGGTATTCTGTTCATATCTTTACAAGCCTTAAGACCTGCTTTAACTTCATTTACAAGGTGTTCTATATTCCAAACAAGTGTGCCGTTTTGGTTTGTAATATTATTTTCAAAGCGGTATACTTCTTGTTGCTTTAAAATTCCGTCTTGGAGCCAGCCCAAAATATGCCTGCCGCTTGAGGCACCAATATCTATAGCCAAACAATACTTCAAAAAAAGACCTCCCTTTTCTCTGTTTAAAGTTATTTTACCATAAACACAATCAAAAAGGTAGGTCGATAAATTGTTTAAAAAGTGTCCTCTTTTGCAACTATTTGGTTATGATTCTATATTCCCTCGGTGACATTTTAAAGCTCTCTGCAAATTTTCTGTGGAAATAACTTATATTCTCATAACCAACCGCAACGGAAATATCCGAAATTTTTCTGTTGGTGTTTTTCAGCAAAAACGCCGCCTGAGAAAGCCGTTTTTCCTGCATAAGCTGAGTAAAAGTCTTACCGGTTTTCCGCAAAACCTCACGGGAAAGCCAACTAATATCGTAATGAAGTTCTTTTGCAACCTCAGCAAGACTGCCATTTATGTAATTAGTTTCAATATAATTCAGCAGTTTGAATATTGCAGCATCTTCTTTTGTTTCAGCCACAAGACTTTCGGTATTTGCTAAAAGCTGCATAAAAATAAGCTGCATTATTAGCTGATTCTGTTTACGTTTGTTTTGGGTGTTTCCCATAACAGATATCAGCAAATTTTCCATAAGGTTCTGAATTTCGGTAATACCTGATACTTTATAATAAAGATAATTACTGCTTTTACCGCCGCCACATAGACAGTCTATTAAAAAATTCTTAAGAGGTGTGTCTTCTTGGCCGACAGCAGACAAAGTATCACTGAAAAAATGTGGCAGTATAATAAAGTTAACCGCTATATCATCTTTGCCGGCGCTCAATATCCGATGTTTGGCGCTTTGCCCCAAAAATAACAGTTCACCTTGCTTTAATAAAATCTTATTACCGTCAACAAAATGCGTGGTCTCGCCGGAACACATGTATACAAGTTCAACATAATCATGTGTGTGCTCAGGGAAATCAATAAAACGGGTATGCTTACGCATAGTGATTAATTTACCCAATTCCAAAAGTTTTTTACTGTTTATCGTATTTCCACTATCTTGCATATAAATACTGCGGTCAATAGTTGTTTGTCCTCCGAGTATGTCTTGTTCCTCACGAGTAATCTTCCTTAAATCTTCTAAAATCTCAAATTTACGCATAAAAAACTACCTTCAAATCCAAATCTAAATTTATTTTAACAAGAAAACAATTTTATAGCAATCACATTTTTATAAAAATATTTTAAGTTGGATAAAGAGACAAAGGTTTTAGTCATATTGTGCCGCTAACGGAGTAAACTTCTTCACTATTCACTATTACTTCTTACTTTCCAAAAATCCTCGCAGATAAGAGAAAAGTGAAGAGTGAAAAGATAATAGTGAAAAAGTAAAAATCCCCGTTCTTACGAACGAGGATTTTTGGCTGGGGAATAGGGATTCGAACCCCAACAAACAGAGTCAGAGTCTGTCGTGCTACCGTTACACAATTCCCCAATATTCTTTTGACAGCAAGAGTATTATACCCACTTTGCCCGAAGATGTCAAGAAAATTTTGAAAAATTTAATATATTGATATTCATATTCTTATTTGATATAATATCCGCGGTGAAGAATATGACGGATAAAAATCAAATTAAAGGTATGTTGGCGGCCTTAACCGCCAATTTAATATTCGGTTTTAGTTTCCTTTTCTCTAAAACCGCTCTCGCGGTTGCCCACCCTCTTCTAATATTGGCAGTGCGGTTCACCTTCGCTTTTGCCGCTCTCAATATATTGATTCTTGCAGGGCTTGTTAAAATAAACCTTAAAGGCAAAAAGATGGGCGGACTTCTTTTGATGGCGCTCGCTCAACCCTTCCTATATTTTATTTTTGAGCTTTACGGCATTTCCCTTACTTCCTCTGCTCTTTCGGGACTTATTATTTCTCTTGTGCCCGTAGCAGTAATGTTTTTATCCACCGCATTTTTAAAGGAAAAGCCCACAGTACTGCAGATTATCTGCTCGGCGGTTTCCCTCACAAGCGTAGGTGCGGTGAGCGTATTATCTAACGATGGAAACAAAACCACCCTATTAGGCATTTTGCTCCTTCTTTTAGCGGTTATCTCCGCTGCGGTTTTCAATATTTTAAGCCGAAAAAAATCTGCGGAATTTTCACCCTTCGAGCGCACATATTTTATGTTCCTTATAGGATTTATCGGCTTTAATATATTAGCGTTTTCGGCGCTAAAGGGCGAATATATAGGCAGTCTTATTTCCGCATTTAAAAGCACCGATTTTATTATATCAATAATTTATCTATCCATTGTTTCTTCGGTTATGGCATTTATTCTTTATAACTATTCAACAAGCCGTATTAGCGTTGTCCGTTCATCATCATTTTCCAATATTATAACGGTGGTTTCGGTAATTGCGGGTATATTAATATTAAAGGAAGAATTTTCCGTAGTTCAGATACTTTTATGCGTCCCCATAGTTTTAGGCGTTTGGGGAGTAAACTTAAAATCCGATAAATAAACAATAAAACCCGAGTTAAAACTCGGGTTTTGTTTTTTAATTAACCTGTCTTTTCTTAAATCCAAAGAAAATCAATATTGCGGCGCCGATGATTATAAATCCGTTGCCCGATACTATCAGCAGTAGCAACTGCCTCGCCGCGTAACTGATAATTTCCGAAATTTCGGTAAAATAGTAATAGGTCATATCGGTCATTATATTATTAAGTACGCCGTAAATTCCATATAGAATGGCTACGCCTGAAAAAATCATAAGAAGAATAGAAAATTTTTTCGTTTGCTTTTCTTCTGCCGATTTTTTAGTAAGCGCGGCAAAGATAATAACGGCGGCGGTTATTAAAACCGATACGGCTATATATATTACGGTTTGCCAATTGGCGTAGCCGTAAAGCTTCTCATTAAAATTCAAAATTATATCGTATATGAGAAGCCCTATGGTTTCAAGTATTACAAGACCTTCGCCTATAGAAAAGAGAATAAGCCCTACTTTATAATTTTTGTCCCCTTTTATAGCCATTAGTCGCAACATTCATCCTTTTTCATCTTTTGAGCAGGTTTCTTTGCCTCTTTGATATTATCGCCAAGTCCCGTAGTTTCGGTGAATATGGCGTTATTTGTTACGGCGTTTACCGCATCGGTAGGAACAATTAGCTTTGAAGCCGTACCGTTAGACATATTAACAAGGGCCTCGTACTTTTTAAGCTCCAAAACCGCGGCATCAGCGCCTGCTTCTTTTAGGGCTATCAGCCCATCGGCCTCGGCTTTTTTGGCAAGGTAAATGGCTCTCGCTTCACCTTCGGCTCTGGCGATTTTAGCATCTCTTTCGCCTTCGGCTTCAAGAATCATTGCCTGCTTATCGCCTTCTGCTCTTGTAATGGCGGCGGCTTTATGACCTTCTGCCTGCAAGAGAGTTGCACGGCGGTCACGCTCTGCCTTCATCTGCTTTTCCATTGCATTCTGAATTTCGGCGGGCGGAATAATATTCTTGAGCTCAACACGGGAAACCTTCATACCCCACTGGTCAGTTGCTTCATCAAGAATTTCTGCCATTTTGGTATTGATAATATCTCTTGAAGTTAGAGTGCCGTCAAGTTCCATTTCACCAACGATATTACGAAGGGTGGTGGCAGTAAGATTCTCAAGGGCTTTAATAGGATTTACAACACCGTAAGCAAAAAGACGGGCATCAAAAACACGGAAGAAAACAACCGTATCTATCTGCATAGTAACATTATCTTTTGTAATAACAGGCTGAGGAGGAGAATCCATAACCTGCTCTTTTAATGTGATTTTCTTGGCAACCTTCTCGATAACAGGAATTTTAAGGTGAATTCCTGCGCTCCAAGTAGTTCTGTATTTACCCAAAAGCTCAATAACATATTGAGTAGCTTCGGGTACAATTCTAATACATCCAAAGAGTATAATCGCCAATATTCCTGCAATTAAATATACGGGCCACATAATAAATCCTCCTGAAAAATTATTTTAAAGCATTTTTAGATTTTAAATGCTTCGGCTAACTTTTTATCCTTCAAAAGAACGGGGATAAATGCGGTTACGGAATTCTTAAGGTGCTTATCCTCACCTAAAAACTCCATAGCTTTTGCCTTTAAATCCTCATCCTTGCAAACGGCGGCGCTGATGCTGGCTACTACAATATTTGAGATTTCACCGTTACCGGTATTATATGCTGTATCTAAAAGGTCATACAACTTTTTAAGGGATTTTTTATTGCCTTCGGTTAAAATTCCCTTGATTTGAGGAACGAGTGTATCGGCAAAAAAACTCATATAAAGGAAGTTGCCGTATTTTGCTACGTGGGCTTTATATTCATCCTTGAATGCGGGGAAAACATCCAGCACCTTTTTAGCAAAGCCACCAATATCCATATTACCGTTCTTTGTTGCAGTGGGAAGCTCGATATTGGTTCCCGTTGCGGTACGCTTAACCTTGATGCCCATATTTTTTCTTAGGGTATCAACGAAATCAATACCTACACTCTCAGCATCCTTTTCGGTCTGGCTATCATCAAAAAGCCAAGAGGTTATTTTAGAGAATTCACCCACATTGCCTTCTTCTACATCGGCAACAAAGAGTTCGTAACTTTGTGAGCCATCGTTATATTCTACCTTTGCGGCCTTGGTTTTAGCTAGGTAAAAACCGCCTTCTCTTAAAACAAAACCCGCCTCATCCAAGAAGGGCTTCATTTCTTTAATTACGCTATCATAATATCTGTTATCCAAAATCTTCACTCCAAAAATTTATTAATCTTATTATACTATATATTCCCTCGTTTGTCACCTAAAATTTTCTTGAAAAAATATGTGTATTACCATATAATATATTGTGTTACTAAATTTAAGGAATGTGAATATGAATCTTGCCGATATAAAGGATGTAAAAGCCATTCTTTCCCGAGAAGGTTTCAGTTTTAAAAAATCTCTCGGGCAAAATTTTATAATTGATGAAACCGTATGTCCTGCTATGGCGGATGCCTGTTGCGACCAAAACACAGGAGTTATAGAAATAGGCCCCGGCGCCGGTGTGCTTACGCGCGAATTAGCCCAAAGAGCAAAAAAGGTTGTTGCCATTGAGATTGACGAACGCTTAAGACCCGTTCTTGAGAAAACCGTCGGCGAGTTTGATAATGTCGAAGTGGTTTTCGGTGATGTTTTAAAACTTAACCTCAACCAAATTATATCCGAAAAATTTGAGGGTTGCGAAAAGGTTGCCGTTTGCGCAAATCTTCCCTATTATATAACTTCTCCCATAATTATTTCCTTACTCGAAAGCAAATTAAATATCACCTCAATTACCGCTATGGTACAACTGGAAGCGGCTGAGCGTCTTTGCGCCCGTCTCGGAAGTCGCGCCGCAGGTGCCGTTACCGCTGTTGTGGAATATTATTCCGATGCCGAGATTTTATTCGATGTTCCGCGTGACTGCTTTTTGCCTACTCCAAATGTAGATTCAGCGGTAATTAACCTTAACATAAGAAAAACTCCCGTTGTAAAAACGGAAGACGAAAAACTCTTTTTTGATATCATTAAAGCAGGTTTTAATCAGCGTCGAAAAACACTTATAAACGCCCTTTCAAACAGATATAAATTAGATAAGTCCACCGCCCTATCCTATTTTGAGAGGGCAGAAATCTCACCTACTGCAAGAGCAGAAGAACTTTCTATCCACGAATTTGCAAAACTTGCAAATTTAATTAAAAATAAAGATATTTAGGAGCCATAATGAGTACATCTGATAAACCGCACGAAGGTCACCGCAAGCGTGTACGCGAACAGTTTTTGAGAAACGGATATAACGAAACCACGCCTGACCATCAAATACTTGAACATATGCTTTTCTATGCACTTGCAAGAAAGGATACAAATCCCATCGCTCACGCTCTTGTGAGAAGATTCGGCTCCCTTGCCGATGTTCTTGATGCGCCTTATGATGAACTTATAAAGGTGGAAGGGGTTTCCGAAAGCACCGCCGCTATGCTCAATCTTTATAAAGAAGTTTTTCGCCTTTATAATTTGCAAAGGCAAGAACGGGTTGTTGATTTTGATAGCGTCGAATCCATCGGCGATTATATTTACTCCCGTTATTTAGGAATAAATAAGGAAACACTGTCTGTTCTTGGTATGAATAGCGACGGTAAATTTTTGTTCTTCAAGTTTTTAAATGAAGGCGATGTGGGCTCGGTTGGTATTCCCATAAAAGATGTTATAAAATTGGCTCTCGACTACGAGGCAACCAATCTGGTTATTGCACACAATCATCCGGGCGGTCTGGCGCTTCCCAGTGCTAATGACCGTATCGCAACCGAAAGATTATACATAGCATTAAAACAGATTGGTCTTAATTTATTCGACCATATAATAATCACCAAAAGCGATTATGTTTCTATGCGAATAAGCGACGAGTACCGTTACATATTTACAGATGATTATTATTAAGTAAAAATGCTCTGTTTCAAATTGAAACAGAGCATTTTTTCACTTTGCGAATTTTTTATAAAGTACTTTAATAATGGGTGGAACGATAAAAGCAAAAACCATTGCGGTTAAAACTCCCGAAATAACCCTTGGCGCTATTCCTCCAAACACATAAGCGTAAGAGTAATATCCGTACATTTTGCTGTCGATATACATAACCACTGTGTTTGCCGCAGTTACCAGTAATGAACTAATCACAGTTTCTATAAGTAAAATATGGGGTTTTAAAGATTTTTTAAAAGCGATAAATAAAAGGCCCATAACAAGTCCTCTAATAACCGCAGGTGAAACCCATAAAAGCGTGGTAGCGGAAAAACCGTATGTTATCATTTGGCCGATAAAAGCGCCGACAAATCCGCTCGCCGCTCCCCAAATCGGACCTGCAAAAACGGCAACAATAATAACAGCAAGTCCGCTAAATGAAATTTTCATGCTTCCACCAAGAGCCGTACTTAGAGTGGTAGCAAGAAAATCGAGACCTACATATAAAGCCGCCATAATGGAAGCCAGGCACAAATTAACTACTTGATTTTTACTCTTTTTTTGCATAATAAAAAACCTCCTATTACCCAAACTAACCGATAATAAGGAGATTTAAGGTCTTCATATTATTGTCAGCGGGATGCGATAACCTGACCGCAGATTAAAAAATCCTTCGTCCATAGGGCAACTCCCCGTCCCTACAGCACTTTACGCCGAGTCATCTACTCTGAATTTATGAATATATTATACACTAAATTTCAGTAAAGTCAATTTATTTAATGAAAATAAATTACTTTTTAGGTTGACAATTTATATCGGTTGTGTTAAAATGACTTAGTCACAAATGGAGAGGTATCGAAGTGGTCATAACGAGGCGGTCTTGAAAACCGTTTGGGGGCAACTCCACATGGGTTCGAATCCCATCCTCTCCGCCATTTAATTAAATAAGAAGTAGTCACTTTATCATTTTGGAGATGTACTCAAGTTGGTGAAGGGCAACACATCCGAGCGTGTCCGGTGGACAATGCAGCGAGGATTTGTTGGCGTAGCGGTCGAAATTTTTCGCGATATTAGCGAATAAAAATTTCGGGCACCGCAAGGGGGCACGTAGCCGATGAACCCCTGAAAAAAGCAAGTAACAATTTAATCAATAAATAAAGACTTTATCAATATGGAGATGTACTCAAGTTGGTGAAGAGGCGCCCCTGCTAAGGGCGTAGGTCGGGTAACCGGCGCGAGAGTTCGAGTCTCTCCATCTCCGCCAAATAAAACTACCAACCTTTTTGGGTTGGTAGTTTTATTTTATAGATATTAATGGAGAGACTCGAAAAGCCCGTTTGCAAAGCAATTTGGACAGTTCGGTGAACTGTTCAAAAGGGCGGGTGCGTGTCGGCGGCGTTGCCGTCGAGCGAGTCGTCAGTAGATAATCGGAGAATTTATAGTGAGCTCCAACCTTTTTGGGTTGGTAGTTTTATTTTATAGATATTGATGGAGAGACTCGAAAAGCCCGTTTGCAAAGCAATTTAAATAGAACGAACGCCTCCTTCTCGGGAGGCATTCTTTCTGTAATATAAGTTAAGAAAAGGAAGACAAAATAAATCAGACTTGCTCGTAAGAATATACCTCTTTACCGCCCTCGATTACTCTGAATCTGCTTCTGCGGAACTTGGCCTTAATTCTATCCTCAAAGGCGATAAATCTATCCTCATGGAAAACCGCCCATATAGTAAATGTTACAAGAGCAACCTCAAATACCGTTACTAAAACATCACGAAAACTCATAATTACCTCCGCCGAACATTTGTTCGTTTTCTGTATTTTCATTATATACTAGGGTTTTTGATTTGTCAAGCCCCTTTTTGTAATTTTATTATATTTTTTTGAGTGTCCCAAAATACGTACTTTGTTTTGCCAATTTTTTGTTTAGTGGTATATATATTTAAATATTGTAATTTAAAATAAAATGTGTTAATATTAGTTTGAATATGAATATTTAATATATAACCTTAAAGGAATGTTTTTTATGTCTGAAACCCAAAATAAAAAATCAGTGCTCAGTTGTATTCAGCCCAGCGGTATGCTGACTTTAGGCAATTACCTTGGCGCTTTAAAGAACTGGCTTTATATGCAGGAGGAATTTAACTGCACCTATGCGGTGGCCGACCTTCACGCCATAACCGTGAAGCAGGAACCCGCAAAACTTCGTGCGCAAATTTACTCCACCGCCGCCGTGCTTCTCGCCTTGGGACTTGACCCCGAAAAATCTACTTTATTCATTCAGTCCCATGTTCCCGAGCATAGCGGTCTTGCATGGCTTCTTTCTTGCAACACCCAATTCGGTGAACTCTCCCGAATGACACAGTTTAAAGAAAAATCTTCCAAGCACGCCGATAATATCAACGCGGGTCTTTTCACATACCCCGTTCTTATGGCGGCAGATATTCTTCTTTATAAGCCCGACTTTGTACCCGTTGGCGCCGACCAGAAGCAACACCTTGAAATCGCCCGTGATATTGCCACCAGATTTAACCATCTTTACGGCGATGTGTTCAAAATACCCGAGCCCTATATTCCCAAAATCGGCGCTCGTGTTATGTCCCTTCAGGACCCCACCAAGAAAATGTCCAAATCTGATGAAAACGTTAACGCTTGGGTTGCCATTCTTGATGATAAGGATACTATTATCCGCAAGTTCAAAAGAGCGGTTACCGATAGTGATTCTTGTGTGTGCGTTTCGGAAGATAAACCCGGTGTTACAAATCTTATAAATATTTATAGCGCCGTTACGGGCAAAACCACCGCAGAGGTTGAAAAGGAATTTGAAGGCAAGGGTTACGGTGACTTTAAGTTGGCCGTAGGCGAAGCCGTTGCCGATGAACTGGCACCCATCAAAGCTAATTACGATAAGATAATCACCGATAAGGGCGAGCTTGAGAGAATTTTCCGCGAAGGCGCACAAGCAGCAGAAAGAGTAGCCCGAAAGACCTACTTTAAGGCAATGAAAAAGGTTGGATTTGTTTTATGATATTTCCCCTTAAAGCCAATGGGAATGTAAAAACCGCGGTTGAAAGTATGTTATATACCGGCCGCATACCTCACGCTATTATTATTGAAGGCGACGAAGGTACGGGCAGACATACCCTTGCTAAATTTTTAGCCACCGCCGCCGTTTGCGAAGGCACCGACAGGCCTTGCGGAAACTGCAAAATGTGTTTATCCGCAAAGAGTTTTAATAATCCCGATATAATTTTCGTTTCCCCTGAGGAAAATAAGAAAAGTATAACGGTTGACAGAGCACGTGCCATCAGAACCGAGGCATATATAAAGCCCCACGCGGCCAACAAAAAGATTTATATTTTAGATTTTGCCGAACGGATGACAGAGCCGGTGCAAAATGCCCTTTTAAAAATTTTGGAGGAACCCCCCGAGGCCGTGATTTTTATTATAATTACCACCTCGAGAACCGAGCTTCTTCCTACTATTCTCTCAAGGTGCGTTTGCCTCTCCCTCACCCCGCCCGATTTCGAAACCTCAAAAGCTGCCGTAAAGGAAATTTTAGGCGAAACTTTTGATGATGATAAAATCGCCGAAGCGGTAAATGAGGCCGAAAATAATATAGGCGCCGCCCTGGCTATCCTTGGAAGCAAGGGTAAAAACAAGGCCAAGGCCGCCGCCGAGGAATTTATAAAGCTTGTGTTTTCGGGCAGCGAATATGAGCTTTTGCGCCTCTTCATCCCCTTTGAAAAGGATAGGGTTGGAACGGATTTATTTTTCGAGCAGTTAAAAATCGAGATATCACGTAATCTTAAAAAGGATTACGATAGGATTGTAAGAGCCCGAGCCCTTACAAATTTATATTCCGCCATAGATGAATGGCAAAAGCTTTTAAAAACCAATATTAACCTGCCTCTGCTTTTCAGCGCAGTGGTTTGTAAATCTAAACAAATAATCGGAGGAAATTTATGACATCGGTCATATCTGTTAAATTTAAAGAAGGCGGTAGGGCCTATTACTTCAGTCCCGATGGAAAAACCTATAATATAGGCGATAATGTCATCGTTGAAACCTCGAACGGCAATGCCTTTGGATTTGTTTCCAAGGGTAACCACGAAGTGCCTGATGAAACAATCGTAGGCGAACTTAAAAATGTTTTAAGGGTTGCAAGTGATAAGGATTTAAATCGTATAAAGGAAAATAAAGCGAAAGAAAAAGATGCCCTCGCCATATGCGAAAAGAAGGTAGCCGAACACGGTCTTGATATGAAACTTGTTGAGGTTGAATATGCCTTTGATGCCAGCAAAATTACCTTCTTCTTCACTGCCGACGGCAGAGTGGATTTCAGAGAGCTTGTTAAGGATTTGGCTTCTTCCTTCCATACCCGTATTGAACTCCGCCAGATAGGTGTCCGTGATGAAGCAAGAATGCTGGGCGGTATCGGTATCTGCGGTCAGCCCTATTGCTGTAAGAGATTTTTGGATGATTTCCAGCCCGTTTCTATAAAGATGGCAAAGGAACAAGGTCTTTCCCTTAACCCCACCAAGATTTCGGGTAGCTGCGGCCGCCTTATGTGTTGCCTTAAATATGAGCAGGATTCATACGAGCACCTTTTGAGCATTACCCCCGTTGTTGGCTCGACAGTTAAAATAGCCGAGGGCGTTGGCACGGTTGTTGACTGCAATCTTATAACGGGCAATCTTCTCGTTAAACCCGAAAACAGCGAAGGTGCTCCCTTTAAGGTGCATAGAAGCGCCGTAAAACTTCTCTCCCGTCCAAAACGCAAGAAAAAGGACGAGGAAGAGGAGATAATAGAATAATTTACTTGCTTTTTGACAGAAATGCTGTTAAAATATATTCAATGAAGCTGATGGAGGTGTTTTGAATGGCTTACAAAATTTCTGATGAATGCATTAACTGCGGTGCATGTGCCGCTGGTTGTCCTTGTGATGCTATCGCTGAAGGCGATGCTCACTACGAGATTGACCCCGATAAGTGCATCGACTGTGGCGCTTGCGCAGCTGGTTGCCCCGTTGAAGCAATTTCTGAAGGTTAATTCAACCCTCACAAAATCAAAACATAAAAAACGCGAAGGATATTCCTTCGCGTTTTTCTTTTATAATCCGTAAATTTTTTGTAAATAAAATGTAAATTAAAGGTAAAATAATTGACGAAAATCCACAAAAAAATATATAATTAACATAGAAACGAGAAAGGGGATGTTGTTATGAAAAAATATTTGGCAGTTTTACTTTGCGGTTTAACAGTTTTAAGCTTATTTACGGCTTGCAGAAAAGAGCCCGAAACCTATAGCTCGTGGTACTCGTATATCGAGGTTGAAGACATAGCAGATGATAAAACTTCATCCGATGCAACATCTTCCAATAATAAAATTCAATATGACAGTACCATACCTACTCCCGAAAGCATGACCCTTTATAAAGGCGGTATGCAAGCAAGCGTTAAGGATAAAACGCTGCGCCGAAAAGCCGCAAAAGAAATCGAAAAATTATTTTATGATTATACCCAAGATAATCTGCCTACCGTAGATATGGAAATAACCCGACAGTTTATATGGGAACTCAAACAGAACGAAATTGTAATAGAACTGCATTTTCACTATAATAGCTATGAAGAAATAAATCTTTTAGGTAAAATAAAGATCGAAAAAATCGGTCGGATTTTGGTGCCGCTCACAGGCGAATATGCCTATTACCTTTTTAGCGGAACCCATGGGGGAGAATATCAAAACAAGCCCTTCAAACTAAACGGTAGCGGTCTTGAAAAAATCTTCGAGGGTGTAACCCTTGATAAAAAGGTACGCGATTGGGAAAGCACCGTTATAGCCCCCACTACCGTAACCTTTTATAAAGATGGCGCCACCGCCGTTTCCACCGATAAGGAATTAAACCTTAAAATTGCACAGCATATTGAGAGTTGGTTTAAATATAAGGAATCTTCGGTGGGTATGAGTTTAGCTGCTAATACCGATACTTTAAGGCCTATAAAACAAAACGAAATGGCCATAGAGCTTCAGTTTGACCATGAAATCAAGTTCCACGGCGGTGTTATTAGTCCAAAAGTAAGAACTCTCTTTATTCCGGTTACGGGTGAATATGCAGGTTGGATTTTTAATAACACCATTAATTCTCCTCATAGTTGGAGTGGTCCCACATATGGCGGAGGAGGGCTTAAGCCGTATTTTGAGTCTGTTCAGTTTACACCTCTAACCAAGGAAGAAAAAAGATGGCGAAGCACAGTTTGTTCTGCAAGTGAAATAAGAGCTTATGCAGGCGAAACACTTTTAGGCGAATCATCAAAATATAGTGATTATACTTTAAATTACGAGGTTATGCAACATATTGAAAAGTGGTTTCTTCATAAAGAAGAGATAAATAGGTTAGATACCGGTATAACCGACATTAACTTAAACGGCATAAGAGCAACAGAAAGATATTTAGAGGTATATCTCGGCCATCCAAATACTACTTTTTATGGCCAGCATGTTATTTCTGAAAAATCGAGCTATATACTTATTCCCTTGACAGGTGAATATGCATATCACATCTTTGAAGGCAATTACAAAAACTACTCACCCATTGCAATAGTGCCTGAAGGTAGCGAGCTTGAAAAATATTTTGAAGCTCTGAAGGCAAAGGGTGTCGACGATGACCCACAGGACTTGTATGATATTGTGGATGATATGCCTGAAGAAGATTAGCATAGTAAATTTATGATTTTTACCTCTCTATACGCTACGCCCCCGAGTTTTAAACTCGGGGGCGTGGTGTTTTCATTCTGCTAATTTTTCCCATTCTTCGAGGGCTTCTAAAAGTTCGGTTTCAAGAGTTTCTATTTCGCTGCCAAGCTCGGAAAGCTTTATATAATCGGAAAGATTCTCTTCCCTTTCTATTTCGGCTTTAAGCTCCTCTATTTTCGATTCAAGAGCGCCAACCCTCTCCTCCGCTTTTTTAAGGGCTTTTTCCTTTTTTGCCTTTTCTTTGGCGGGGGTGGTAAAGGTTTTCTTTTTTGGTTTCTCGATTGCCTCTTTTATTGGCACTTCCTCTATCTTTTCCTTCTCCTCTAAAAGATATTCCTCATATCCCATTTCCTTAAACTCGGTCTTACCCTCTTTGAAAACCAAAAGTTTACTTGCTAATTTCTTAATGAAATATCTATCGTGGGAAACGAAAAGAAGTGTGCCTTCGTAATCTGAAAGCAGTTCTTCAAGGGCTTCTTTGGATGCGATATCCATATGGTTTGTGGGCTCATCGAGAATTAAAAAATTAGGATTTTTTCTGAATAGCTTGCAAAGAGCGAGGCGCACCCTCTCTCCGCCCGAAAGCATATCAAGGGTTTTGAAAACATCCTCACCCGAAAAGAGAAATGCTCCAAGTGCGCTTCGCACTTCAAAGTCACTCATTGCAGGGAATTCACTCCCGAAGCTATCAAAAACCGTAGCGCTTCCCTTTGCGGTGGCAAGCTGCTGGTCGAAATACCCAACGCTCACCATAGCACCCATTTTATAACTGCCCGAAAGGGCGGGGATTTTGCCTACTATGGTTTTTAAAAATGTGGATTTTCCAAGACCGTTGCCGCCGATTATTCCAACACGCTCACCGCGTAGCATTGAAAAATTAACGGTGGATAGAGTTTCCGTGAAACCAATACCTAAATCGGTAACCGTAAGCACCTCTTTGGCGCTTCGAACCGTCGGCTCTAAATTCGCTTTAAAGGTTTTTTCATCGTGAGTGATGGGGGCCTCGATTTTTTCCATTCTATCGAGCTGCTTTATTTTGGACTGCGCCATAGCCGCCTTGGTGGCTTTATATCTGAATCGCTCAACCACCGAATTTAAATGCTCTATTTCTTTTTGTTGAGCATTATATTGCTTCAGAAGAAGAGCATCTCTTTCCTTCTTTTGCTTTGCAAATTCGGTATAGTTACCTATATATTTATAACTTTTGCCGTATTCAATTTCGTAGACCGTATTTACCGTTCTATCTAAAAACATTCGGTCGTGGGAAACTATAAGGACCGCCTTATTATAATTTCTTATATAATCCTCAAGCCAGGAAACCGCCTCAATATCAAGGTGGTTTGTGGGCTCGTCCAACAAAAGAAGGTCGGGCTTTGATAAAAGCAGCTTTAAAAAGGCAATTTTAGTCCTCTGTCCTCCCGAAAACTCGGAAAGCTTTTTATGCTTTTGTTCTTCCGAGAAGCCAAAACGCTTGATAGCCCCCTCATATTCCCTTTCAAAATAATGACCGCCAAGAGCTATAAAGTTATCGAGCAAATCAGAATAATTTTTAATATTCTCTTCACTTTGATTTTCTTCCATTTCCCGCTGTGCATTATCAAGGGCAAATTTGACCTCAAGCACATCCTTATATGCCGAACGGATTTCCTCCACCATAGTACGATTTTCATCACTAAAGGTCATCTGGTCAAGGATACCTATGTTAAAGTTTTCCGAAACAGAAATAGTAGGGGTGTTTTCTGTCCCCTTTGCAAGAGGATACTCCCCTGCTATAAGTTTAAGTAGGGTGGTTTTTCCGCAACCGTTTCGACCCACAACCGCAATTTTGCTGTTTTTATTTATTTCCATATTAATATCGGTGAGTATGGGTTCGCCCGATAAATCAACTGCGCCGTGACTTATAATCAGTTGCATAAAATCCCCCCTTTTTTTACGATTTATTTTAACACTTTTCCGCTACTTTTGCAAGAAGGATAAAAAATTACAAAAAGTGAGTGAAAAAATACACAATTTTCTCTGTTTTTCATAGAAATTTTCGCAAGTTTTTATTTACATAATTTCTTATTCACTTTATATTTGCATATTAACTATTTCAACCTTTCCACCGAGTTATCCACCGTATAAACCGCGATTTATCCCCGAAAACCCACTTTTCAACCGCTAAAATGTTAATTATGCGGTGGATAAGTTGGATAACTTTATGGGTTGTCCAAGTTTACATAACTCGCGAAAAATGCAATATTCCGTCGAATAATGTAACTTTAATGAATATAACTCATATCAGTATATATAAAAGCGCTAAAAGCAGTAATTTATCCGATTTTTCCGATTCTAGAATGAGCAAAAGTCCAATTATAAGAAGTATATCGGGGTCAGCGCCGATTTTACCTAAAAATGAATCCAAAAATTCTCCGCCGCCCGATAAAACTCCCTCGGCTAAACCCTTAATTCCGCCGCCCGATTTATTTTCGTAAGTTTTTTCTTCACTTACGGGCGGTTTTGGTGTATCATAAGGTTTAGAGCCCTCCCCAACCTTTAAAAAGGCGGGTGAAGGCGGCATAGTGTTATTGCCCTTCTGCGCCGCCTTTTGCATACGGCGCATTTGCGCAAGGGCTTCTTCCTGCCTTAGTATAAATTCTCGGTTCGGCTCTGCCATAAATATCAACTCTAAAAATTAAATATGCCGCTCTCTTTAAGAAGGGGTAAAATGTCTATTAGCCGCAGTATTTTTACGGCGGTATCTACCTTCTCCTTTTTGGGCGGACTCAAATTATCTTTGAGGGCTAAAAGTAGTTTTGTTCTGCTGTCGTTACCCTTGCTCTTAAGCATTGTGACTATATGCATTATTTTCTGCATTTCGTCGGCGGTGGGCATACCCTCGCCTAAGGTTAAAGCGTTGGTTTTTTCTTCTGCAGGTTGTTCGCCGAGAAGCCCCTCGGCCATACGCCGCACCCTCTCCATACTTTCAGGGTCATTTAAAATCCCCGCTAACTTTTCGCTTATATCATCCATTTATTTTTCACCGCCGAGCATTTTATTAATAATTGCTTTGGCATCCTCGCCCGATAGCATTTTTTTAAGGTTATCGCCCTTTAGAGCGTTATTTAACTTCTGTCTATCCTCTTCATTTAAAGCAGACATAAGTCCCGAAAGGTCGCCCTTTTTAGCCGACTCAATAGAAGATTTATCTATCTTACCACCCGACGAGGCAATAACAGAATTTATCAGTTTATCTTTATTTATACCGTCAAAATTATTGTTCATATAAATCCCTCCATTTAATACTATGAAATTTTTGAAAATTTATGAGGCACTATTATGAGATTACTTGTTATTTCCGATTCACATAAAAATTCTTTTATTATTGATAGGATTATAAGAAACCAACCCGAAGCAAAACACATTTTCTTTTTAGGTGACACCGTTTCAGATATTGAAGAATTTAAAAATGAATATAGAGATAGAATATTTCATATTGTAAAGGGCAACTGCGATGGATTTTGCAACTTTCCCGACTATGATATAGTAAAGCTCGAAAATCAGAATATTCTTTTTACCCACGGGCATAACTTTTCTGTAAAGTATACAAAAACCCGACTTTTTGAATTTGCAAAAAACTGCGGGTGCAGTATCGCCCTTTACGGTCACACACATATCCCCGATATAACTTATGAGGAAGGAATTTATCTTGTTAATCCCGGCTCCCCTTCAAGACCCCGAGAAAGCAAACCCTCTTTCGCGGTTATAGATATTGTATCAGGCGGTATTAAACCCATTATTATTTATCTTTAAATGTTATAAATTTTCAAAAAATTCATATACTTACTGTGACTGGAGATGATTTTTTGAAAATAGATTGGAAAAAATTAATAGGTTATGTTTCCCTACCCATTATAATCGGCGCTATTGTCGGATGGCTCACCTCGGGCGGTATGGAAAAATTTAAATATATGAATAAGCCGACCCTTTCCCCACCCGGTTGGCTCTTCCCTGTCGTATGGACCATTCTTTACGCTTTAATGGGAATTTCCTATTACCTTATCAAGCAAAGCGGAGAGGATATTACAATACAAAAAAGATTATATGTAGCTCAGCTTTTCTTTAACTATATGTGGTCCTTCATATTCTTTAATATGGATAACTATCTTTTCGCATTTATCTGGCTCGTTGTCCTTTGGATTTTGATTATCCTTACCGCCGTTTCCTTCTACCGCGTAAACAAGGTAGCGGGGCTCTTATATATTCCATATATAATTTGGGTGACATTTGCAGGGTATCTTAATCTAGCCACATATCTTTTAAACAGAATGGTATAAAATAACGGGCGGTCGAGGACGCCCGCACCTACAATCCACTCATTTATACAGATATAAAAACCCCGCGTTTGAATTATCAAACGCGGGGTCTGTTTTTTATATAGATTTTCGTAATTTTCTTCTCGCGCGGTTAATGGAGCGTTCAAAATCCCCGTTTTCAATAAACTGCGCAAGAACTAATTGATTAAAATAAGGCACAGTGCAGGAATAAAAACCCACGGTTTTTTCGTATATTTCCACCATATCCTCGGGCAGAAGCATATAGCCGATACGCACCGAGGGTGAAATGGTTTTTGAGAAGGTGTTTACATATATAACCCCTTTACCGCCCGAAAGGGAAAATACCGTTTCCTCAGCGGTGGCTTTTAAGGTGAATTCTGATTCAAAGTCATCCTCAACTATAACCCTGTTTTCACTCTTGTTTTTCCAACCGATATACTCCATCTTTTTAGAGGCATTGGCGGTAACTCCGCTCGGGAAGCTTCTATAGGGTGTTATATGCAGTACCGTTGCCCGTGTGTTTCTGAGGGCTTCGCTTTTAATACCGTTTTCTCCAAGCTCTAAAAGCTCGGTTTTCACCCCGTTGGCTCTATAAACCTGCTCAATTTTTTCGTAGGATGGATTTTCCACCGCATATATGCGGTTTTTTCCAAGCATTTGAACGATAATTCCATATAAATACTCGGCTCCTGCACCTATGACAATCTGATTTTCCTTTACCGATATTCCACGGCTTCGCAAAAGATATTTGCTTATGGCAGTTTTAAGTTCACCGCAACCGCTTCCTTCACATTTGGTGAAAATATCCTCGGAATATAAACTTAATATTTTTCTCATTGTCTTGGCATATACCGAGAAAGGAAATGTATCGTCAATAGAGGTTATATGACCCTCAGGTATCAGATTTTTGCGGCGGGGCGAGGAAGAAAAGGGCTCACTACGGCTATATGTGACAAAATATCCGCTTCTTTCCTTAGAATCCGCATACCCTTCCTCGCAAAGCATTATATAGCTATGCTCCACCGTTATAACGCTGATTCTCAATTCCTCAGACATTAGTCTCTTAGAGGGCAATTTTTTCCCGCATTCATAGACGCCTTCAACTATATCCTTTTTAAGCTGTTCATATAATTGGGCATATATGGGGGTTTTTGCGTTTTTATCGATTTTATATCTCATCTGGTATTATAAAAAACTCCTATTCTGACTATTTTAATAATATCAAATTGATTATATACTCATTTAAAATAAATTACAAGAGGTAATAATTATGCAAAAAAGAGTAGCCGCAATTCACGATATATCCTGCTTCGGTAAATGTTCAATTACCGTTGCTCTCCCCCTTATTTCCGCCGCAGGAATTGAAACGGCGGTAATTCCCACAGCAATTCTTTCCACTCATACGGCAGGTTTTAAAGATTATACCTTCCGTGACCTCACCGATGATATTATCCCCATTGCAAAACATTGGAAGAGCGAGGGCATAACCGTTGATGCCGTTTATTCGGGTTATCTCGGCTCCAAAGAGCAGGTAGAACTCGTTAAAAATTCTATAGATTATATGAAAAAGGACGGTACTATTTTTATAGTTGACCCCGTTATGGCAGACCACGGTGTTCTCTACGGAGGATTCCCATCTGATTTTCCCATGGAAATGAAAAAGCTCTGTGCAGTTGCCGATATCATAACCCCTAATATTACCGAGGCCTGTTTAATGACCGGCGTCGCTTATCAAAATCCCCCCTATACGAAGGAATATATTGAAGGTCTTATCTCCGCTCTATCAAAAATCACTAAGGGCAAAATTGTGCTAACCGGCGTTGCTTTTGATGACTCGGAAATGGGCGCTGCTTGCTATGAAAACGGCCAAATAGAGTATATCTTCTCTAAAAAGGTTGACGCTATGTATCACGGTACGGGCGATATTTTCACAAGTACCCTTACCTCTGCTCTGCTTAACGAAAAATCCTTAAAAGAATCGGCGCAGATTGCCTCTGATTTCACCGCAGGTTGTATTGCTTTCACAAAAGAAAAATACCCCGAAATGACCTATGGCGTAAACTTTGAGGCGAGAATTCCCGAGCTTTTAAAATTATTAGGAATTGTTTGATATGAGCAATAAATTTTTAAGAACAAAATCCCTTATAGGCGAAGAAAATCTTAGTAAATTAAAGGGCTCTGCCGTTGCCGTTTTCGGTCTTGGCGGAGTGGGCTCTTATGCCGCCGAGGCACTCGCAAGAAGCGGCATAGGTACCCTTTATATCTACGATAACGATACCGTTAGCGAAAGCAATATAAACCGCCAACTTATTGCTCTTAATGATACCGTAGGACAAAAGAAAACCGAGCTTGTTAAATCGAGATGTCTCTCTATTAATCCCGAAATAAAGATTTTCGATTTCTGCGAATTTATAACCCCCGAAAGCGAAATACCCTTCGAGAAATTTGATTTTATAATAGACGCGGTGGATAATGTTACGGCAAAACTGTTTCTGGCAGAAAACGCTCAAAACAAAAACATTCCCATAATAAGCGTTATGGGAACGGGTAACAAACTCTGCCCCGAAAAGCTTACCGTGAGCGATATTTATAAAACCCACGCATGCCCCTTGTGCAAGGTTATGAGATATGAACTCAAAAAAAGAGGAGTTAAAAAACTTGCTGTAGTCTGGTCGGATGAAACCCCAATAAAGCCCACACCCTCAGGCGAAAACAAGGGCTCTCACCCCGCGCCCGCAAGTATGGTTTTTGTTCCTGCCGCGGCGGGAATGACGGCGGCAAGCTATGTTATCAGAAAACTAATCGAAAAATAAATTATAAACGCTTCATCTTTAAAGGTGGGGCGTTTTTGTGTTATTGACTTATAGTATAATAAATGATATAATGATTATATATAATGGATTATTGTACCTTCGCAACCCCAAAAAATATTTTTTAGGTGGAAAAATGTATAGTAAATTTTTCAAAAGATTCGCGGATGTTTTGGTATCCCTTATGGCCATTATAATTCTGGCTTTGCCTATGGCCGTAATAGCAATTCTCGTTAAACTGCAGGATGGCGGACCCGCAATTTTTAAACAAGAACGTCTCGGAAAGGACGGCAAAAGTTTTTACATATTAAAATTCAGAAGCATGGTCTTGGATGCGGAAAAGGGCGGCGTTTATTCCGATAACAAAGACCCGCGAGTTACCAAAATTGGCAACTTCCTTCGTAAAACCTCTTTGGACGAGCTACCCCAATTCTTCAATATACTAAAGGGCGATATGAGCTTTATAGGTCCCCGCCCCCCTCTCACCTACCACCCTTGGCCCATAACAGAATATACCGAAGAGCAATTCAAAATGTTTGATGTCCGTCCGGGTATTACGGGTTGGGCGCAAATCAACGGCAGAAAAGCGGTTGAGTGGAACAAAAGAATCGAGCTTAACGTGTGGTATGTAGAAAACATTTCTTTGGCATTAGATATTAAAATACTTTTTAAAACCTTTTTCAAGGTTATTTCCGCAGCAGATAACGAAAATATCGGCGCTACTGTAGTAGCAAAAGAAAAAGTGAAAACGAGAGAGTAAAAAATGAAACTAATGTACATCACCAATAACCCCAAAATCGCGACTGTTGCCGATAATGCGGGGGTTGACCGAATTTTTATCGATATGGAATATATCGGTAAAGAACTCCGCCAAGGCGGTATGGATACGGTTCAAAATCACCATACCGTTGAGGATATAAAAAATATCCGTAAAGTATTAAAACGCGCGGAGCTTTTGGTGCGCATAAATCCCATTCACGATAAAACCGATGAGTATTCTTCTACCGAGGAAGAAATTGATGAGGTTATAAAAGCAGGCGCAGATATTATTATGTTGCCCTTCTTTAAAACAGCATCGGAAGCCGAAAGATTTTTAAAGGCCGTAGACGGAAGATGCCGCGCTATGCTTTTATTTGAAACCAAAGCATCGGTTGATAATATGGATGAAATTCTTAAGCTTCCAAATATTGATGAGGTATTCATCGGTCTTAACGATTTAAGTCTTGAATACGGATATAAATTTATGTTCGAGCCCTTGGCTAACGGTATGGTTGAAACTATGACGCAAAAATTCAAAAATGCAGGTATTCCCTTTGGTTTCGGCGGCATCGCATCCATAGGCAACGGAACTCTTAAAAGCGAAAAAATTCTTGCCGAGCATATTCATCTCGGCTCTGATTGTGTTATCCTTTCAAGAAGCTTTTGCAATATTTCAAGCGATATGGATATTGGCGCCGTAGAAGAATTATTTACCGACGGTGTTGATAGAATTAGGCGCTATGAGAATTCCTACTCATCAAGGGATGAAGATTTCTTCAGAATAAATCTTTCCGAAATTAAATCTATTGTTGATGAAATCAGTAAATAAGGAGAACTTATGAAACTGCTTGTTACGGGCGCCTGGGGCTGCACCGAAACCGAACTTAAAACACTTTCCGCTCTTGGTAACGATATTGTTTTTATGCAAAACGAGAAGGATGCCCTTCCCTGCGCCTATGATGAAGTGGAGGGCGTTATTTGCAATGGGCTCTTTCTTCACCACGATATAGAAAGATTTACCGCTCTTAAATTTATTCAGCTCACAAGCGCGGGTTTTGACCGCGTTCCGATGGAATATATTAAAGAAAAAGGCATTAAAATTCACAATGCCAAGGGTGTATATAGCATTCCTATGGCGGAATTCGCTATTTGCGGCGTTCTGGATTTATATAAGCAAAGCCGCTTTTTTAGAGAAAACCAAAAAGAGCATAAATGGGAAAAGCACCGTTCCCTTTTGGAACTTACGGGCAAAACGGTGGCAATTATAGGGTTTGGAAGTGTTGGCGCTGAATGCGCGAAGCGCTTCAAGGCCTTTGATACCACCGTCTTAGCGGTGGATATCGTAAAACCCGAAGGTTCTCATTTCGATGAGTTTTTTTCCCTCGAAAATATAAAAAACGTCTTGTCAAAGTCCGATATAGTAGTTCTTACCATACCACTTACCGAAAAAACACGAGGTATGTTTGACAAAAATATGCTTTCGCATTTCAAGGATAAGAGCGTTCTAGTTAACATTTCAAGAGGCGCGGTTTTAGATGAAAGCGCTTTGGTTTCCGCCCTCGAAAGCGGTAAACTAATGGGCGCGGTTTTAGATGTTTTCTGTGAAGAACCCTTGTGTCAGGGAAGTCCCTTATGGTATATAAAAAATGTTATTATAACACCCCATAACAGTTTTGTGGGCGAAGGCAACTCGGCTCGGCTTTTTCATATCATAAAGGCCAATTTAAATGATGCAATTTAAGATAAATCGGACTATTTTTGTAGTCCGATTATTTTTAGCGGTCTTGAAAACATAATATATATGTGATACAATTAAAGAAGCAAATTATAGGGAGATTATGGAAAATGAAAATTCGTTTCGGTCTTTCGGGACTTAAAACAAAACTAATCGAAAATCTTAACATATTATTTCTTGCCGCTTCCGCCTTTTACGGAGAATTTCTGCTTTTTGGCTTTAACGAAGGTAACCGAATTTTCTCCATTGCTCTTTTGAGAATTTTTCTTTTCTCTATGGCCTTCGGACTTCTACTGCAGTTGCTTTTGGAGCTGATACCAAATAAAAAGCTTTGCCGCGGTCTTACTATAGCCGCCCTATCCTTCGGTACCGTTTATACCTGCGTGGAATATTGTTGCAAGGAATTTTTCAAAACCTATTTTTCCCTTTTCTATATGGGTGAAATGGCGGGAGGCGTTGTTGGCGAATTTTTCGGCAACATCATATCCTGCATTATTTCGGGCCTTCCCTTTATTCTTCTTTCCCTTGTTCCCCTCGTTTTATTTATAATTTTCAGGAAACAGATTATTCCCGATAAAAAGCGGACCTTAGATGTAAAAATTACCGTTCTTGTTTTGGCTGTTGCTTTCCAGATTTCAGCCACCCTTATCTCCCGTATTGGAAGCGACAAGGATTTTTATACCTATAATTTCTCGGCCGATTCAGCCATACCTAAGTTCGGCGCTTTTACCTCTTTGCGCCTTGAAACCACCTATGCTATATTCGGCACCCCAAAAGCCCCCGAAATCAACCTTGATGATATTGTAGACGGTGAGGAGAGTCAAAAAACCGATAGTGAAGATGTTGAGCCGCAGTACAATAAGCTTGATATAGATTTTAATACCCTTGAAGCCAACGAAACCGATGGCACCGTTAAATCTATGCACAATTATTTTGGCTCCATTACCCCCACTCAAAAGAATAAATACTCAGGCTTGTTTAAGGATAAAAACCTAATCCTTTTGACCGCCGAGGCATTCTCACCCTATGTAATTGATAAAGAACTTACCCCAACATTATATAAATTGTCCACCGAGGGCTTTGTGTTTAATAACTACTATCAACCCGACTGGACCCAGTCCACAACGGGCGGTGAGTTTGCAGTAATGACGGGCGTTATTCCTACTTGGGTAAACGGCAAACCCGCCTTTGCGGCAAGTATAGGTAAATATATGCCCATATCCCTCGGTCACACAATGAGTAAAATGGGATACAAAACACTTGCATATCACAATAACACTTATACCTATTATAACCGCCACTTAACCCACCCGAATCTTGGTTATGATTATAAGGGTATAAAGGGCGGCCTCGAGCTTTCCTCTGCTGAGTGGCCCTGCTCCGACCTTGAAATGATAAACGCCACTGCCGACGCTTATATAAAGGACTATGTTGAAAACGGGCAAAAATTCCACGCCTACTATATGACCGTAAGCGGCCACGCAAATTATAAGTGGGGCGCTAACGCTATGTCACGAAGACACCGCGAGGTTATCGAGGCCTATATGCCCGATGCTCCTGAGCAGGTTAAGGCCTACATTGCTTGTAATCTCGATTTGGAATATGCTCTTTCTTCTCTAGTTAAAAAATTAGAGAAAGCGGGTATTGCCGATGATACGGTAATCGTTATGGGTCAGGACCATTACCCCTACGGTCTTGTTGAAACCGATGCCGACTACTATACAATTCTTTCGGGCATTAACGATAAGGACGGGGATACTTCCCGTTATAAAAACACCCTTATTATCTGGAGCGGCGCTATGAAGGAGCCCGTCATTGTGGATACTCCTTGCTCGGCTATTGATATCGTTCCTACCATCAACAATCTTTTTGATATCCCCTACGATTCCCGACTCTATTCGGGCAGAGATATATTTGCAGAGAACTACACCGCAGATAAGGTTTCAACCTCCATGCCCTTGGTTGTTTTCGCAAATTACAGTTGGATAACCGAGGCGGGCAGATATGAAGCATCTACCAAAACCTTTATACCAAACGAAAATGTAACGGTGGATGATGAATATATAAACGCCGTGCACAAGCTTGTGAGGGCAAAATTCAGTTACGCTAAAAACATTATAGGATACGATTATTACAGAAAAGTTTTAGATTAAAAAAAGTGTGTTGCTTAAGAGCCGTACTCTAAAGGACAGTAGAAAAGCTGTGTAGAAAAATTTCTACACAGCTTTTTATTTTGTCTTATACCGTAGCAAGCAGGGAAAATGTACGGCACATTTTCCACTTGTTAGGAGAACCTAAAACCCTTTTACCTAGCTAAGCAATTAGCAAAAATTACACAGCCATTACGCTATGCAATCAAATAAAGAAAATTATTCTTTTAATCATATTTTTTATACAGTTCTAATTTATATAGACAGTTATCTTCCATATTTGCAAGAAAATGCAGAATATCTATATCTTGAATATGAACGGTTTCTTGTTTGTTATTGGTTTCTTTCCACCAATTCTTACTTATTAGAACATATTTAATTCCTCTAACATTTTGTAAATTTAACAGTAAGTTTCTAAGTTCTTCCAATTCTTTTTTGTTAGTATGTTTTTGTCCTATAGCAGTATCACAATCACAATGGTTAAGTGTAATTCTATAACTATCGTCGCAGTTTGCAACGCATTTATTTACAGAATTAACATTGCCAGAATTAAAATGATATTCAGTATCTTTTGCTATTTTTTCATAATCATCTTCATTGATTCCGCCGTTGATTGCTCCATAAAGGAAATAACACATAAAAACACCTCGTTGTTTTCATTATATAAAAATTCGAAGTGATTTTCAAGTGATATTCCGACTTTGTCGGAGTGATATTATTACCTTACGGCAATAGTGATATTGAAACCTTTCGGTTTCAGTGATATTTTATTCGCCAATAAACTGCCGAAGGCAATAGCACTCGGCGGTAGACGAATATAACTGCAAAGCAATAGAACTCGCCGCAAGGCGAATAAAACTGGCGTTGTATCCTTACGGGTACAACGCCTAGGCAACACACTTTTTTATTACATATAATGCGAAATGCTTTTTTTATATTCGGTTGGCGAAAAGCCGGTAGCCGTTTTAAAGGCCCTTGAAAAACTATAGATATCAGAAAATTTAAGCTTATAGGAAATTTCACTTACCGATAACTCATCATCCCGAAGCAACTTTTTTTCCTCTTCAATTTTAAGATTACCAAAATATTTCATAGGGCTTTGGCGCGTATGGGATTTAAAAATCGCGCTGATTTGAGATTTTTGCATAAAGAAATTATCGCAAAGCTCCACCCCTTAACAATTGAGCAGAACGCTCTTACAAGCTTTAAAAGCCGCACTACCTTAGTTCCTTGCAGAGCCAACACCATAGGCCCCGGCCTCTTTATGCAGGCAGATTTTATCATCGGCGGAACCGACGGTGTTTTAGGCAGAGGTATGCAGTGGCAGGGTATGAGTTTTTTGACGACCCTTCACTACGGCCCTTCAAGACACATAACCTCAACCTATATTCCCACTCTCCCCGGCAAGCTTTTCTATCTTAAAGAGTTGGCGGGACCCCTCGTTGCCGAATGTAATTAAGAATATAAAATCAGAAAGCCACTAAAATTTTGTAATAGTAAAAAGGTGGACACATGGGAAAACGCCCTGTATCTACCTTTTTCTTATCTTTCAAAAGCATCCAATAACTAAAGATTGTCATACAAACTTAATTACAAAACCCCTGTTCATTTCTATATTGAACAGGGGTTTGCGTAATTGGTGGTTTTTACTTATCAAGAATATTATAGTAATAAACGGGAACGGCGGCCCAGCCGTGAGAACGGCTGTTGCCAAGCTTCATATCGGCATCTTCTGTTTCCCAGAAGGAAGTTGCGCCCATATCCAGCATTCTCTTATATCTTTTATCAATATCGCTTAAAATATAATCCTTATACTTTGCCATATCTATGGATAAAAGGGCATCGTATCTGAAGGGTTGCATACTGAGAGTTATTTTGGTAAGGTCATTATTATCATCGGAGAGAATATTTGCGATATCAGGGGCGTTTTCCCCTGCAGCGCCGCAAAGGATTGCCATAGAATTACCGAGTTCACTATAATCGTTATCAATAGTAGAATTCTTGAAAAGACCGTCGGCGCTCACGAAGAATTCCTCTCGTATTCTGCGGTTTAATGCGTTCCTTAACTCACTGTAATCTACCTCTTCACCGACCGCCTTGCAGATTTCCTCGAAGTTCTTAAGGGCGATTACTAATAGGCAGTTGAGGATAAGGTCAAATCTCTTTTCTTCCTCTATGCCGATAACACCGTTAAGGTTTTTAGACCACTCATAGAAATTCCAGTGTGGCGCAGCGGTGAAAATGGGAATAAGTCCGTTTTCCACCTTGTCGGTAAACACTTTAAGCAGGGATTTAAGCTTGCCCATATATTGTTTGGCAACGGACAAATCTCCAGAATATTTAATATACTCGTTCATGGACACAAACCAGTAAAGCGAGAATGAAGGAATTGTCTGGTCGCGCTGTATGGGATAGCAGATAGAAAGAAGTCCGTCCTCTCTGTTATCAAGGGCTATAAGCTCATGATTTGAACGGGGGAACTCAAAGGTATCAAAAGCGAAATAACCGAAAAGCATTTGATTACGACTATCAAGGGTATAGAGTGCCTGCTCTCTCCAAGGAGTGTCCTCATAATGCTCGTGCATACAAATTTCCAAGGTTCTTACCGAAACATCGTAAATCTTCTGACGAAGGTCGTTACTTGCCTTATAAGGTTTTCTTACGGTGGGATAATCGGTAGGAATAAGGGTTACATAGTTAATCTTAAGGGGCTTCTCGGAAAACACCTCAAGGTATCTGCCACCAAGGCGGCGGAAATAGTTTTCATAAACATTTCTGCCTTTTTTAAGAACGATTTCAACAGTATAATCCTGCTTGCCGTTATAGCGCATAACCTTACTATTAGTAAGATGCTCACCGTAGGCCACGGTTAAGGTCTGCTCCTCTTCGGTTTCCACATCGATAGCTATGTATCCAACCGATTCTCTTCCTAAATCAAGAAGCCAACGGGTAGCGCCATTGCTTTCAATTTCACAGGTTTCGATTTTTTCTCCCATAAGATATTTCTTATTAGGACGGGGGAACATAGGTAAATCCTGCTCTACGATAACGCTCTTTTGGAAATCCTCAAGGTCACCGCTCATCCAACCGTCTTCCTTTCTCATATCATAAAGGAAGCTGCAACCTATAGAGCCCGTAAGCATTTTATTATATCCGTTTTTATATGCAGGACTTACGCGGGACAAGGTATTTTCATCGGAAAAAGCCACAAGCTTTTCATCAACGCAAAGCTCATATTTAAGGGCGGCTTCACCCGAATAGTAAACCATCCAAGGCACATTCTTACCGTAATACCAAACCACAAAGGATAAATTGTTTTCACCCTTACGGCAAAGATTTGTTATATCAAGTTCATCGTATACCTTATGATAGGGATAATCGGCATACTGACCTGAATCGGCAATTCTGCCATTAACATAGAGGGCATAGTTGGAGTCAGCGGAAACATTAATGGTTACCTTGCCGCCATCGTAATTAAACTTATCGGCAAATTCGCCGTACATATCGCCTATGACTTCGCCTTTTGTCCAAATCCATTTTGAGTTTTTCATAAAAAACACCTGATTTTAAATTTAATGTGTTTTTTTAGACCAAAAATATATTAAATTTCTTTAATATTCTAATACTTTGAGAAGTTCTGCTGTCTTATCGGTTTCTTCCCACTTAAAACCTTTATCTTCCCTTCCCATATGACCGTAGTTAGAGGTCTTTCTATAGATGGGATTTCTAAGACCTAAGGTATCTATAATTGCTAAGGGACGAAGGTCAAAGACCTTATTTACCGCCTCGGCAATTTTTTCATCGCTAAATTTACCTGTACCGAAGGTATCCACCATTACGGAAACGGGCTTTGCAACGCCGATAGCATAAGCAATCTGTACTTCGCACTTTTCTGCGAGAGCGGCCGCCACAATATTTTTAGCAACATATCTTGCGGCATAAGCGGCGCTTCTATCTACTTTTGTGGGGTCCTTGCCCGAAAATGCGCCGCCACCGTGACGGGCCATACCGCCATAGGTATCAACAATAATTTTTCTGCCCGTTAGACCCGTATCGCCCTGAGGACCACCGATTACAAAACGGCCTGTGGGGTTAATGAAAATTTTAGTATCTTCGTCTATAAGTTCGGCAGGGATTATAGGTTTAATTACCTTGTTTAGCATATCTTCTCTTAAAGTTGCTAAGGTTACGCTTTCATTATGCTGGGTAGAAAGCACAACTGCTTCAACCCTTTTCGGTTTGCCGTTTTCATATTCTATTGTTACCTGCGTTTTTCCGTCAGGTCGCAGATAATCAACCTCGCCCGATTTTCTGACGCTTGTTAATTTATATGAAAGCTTGTGCGCCAAAGATACAGGCAAAGGCATAAGTTCTTTAGTTTCGTTACAAGCGTAACCAAACATCATACCCTGGTCGCCCGCGCCGTTAAGGTTATACTTATCATCTTCTCCATCCTTGAATTCAAGGGAATTATCAACGCCCATGGCAATATCGGGCGACTGCTTGTCTATAGAGGTCATAACTGCGCAGGTGTTACCGTCAAAGCCGCTGTCGGCGCTATCATAGCCAATATCGTTAAGCACCTCTCTTACAACGGCGGGAATATCCACCTGCGTTTCAGAAGTGATTTCACCCATAACGGTTACAACACCCGTAGTGCAGAAGGCTTCGCAGGCAACACGGGAAAACTTATCGCCCTTTAAATACTCGTCTAAAATTGCATCGGATATCTGGTCGCAAACCTTATCGGGATGACCCTCGGTTACTGACTCAGATGTGAAAAGAAATTTACTCATTTTGTCCCCTTTCGGTCCCTATTTTAAAACAAAACCGCCCCTGAAAGAGCGGTTTTTTATAAAACCTCATCTTTCGGATAATCCGCAGGATTTAGCACCTTATTAAAAACAGGTTGCCGGACTTCACAGGGCCTGTACCCTCCGTCGCTCTTGATAAGGACCATTATTTAATTTATTTTCAATTGATATTTTACCATAATATAACCGTTTGTCAATATTTTTTTAATTATTTCCAAAGGAAATATTACCCTTCATTACGAAAATAAGGAATATAAGCATAACCGCAAGTATAATCACGGAGCAAACCGAAATTAAAACGAATTTCTTTTTATCTACAGTAACCGTGGATGCGGGTAGAAGCCGCGCTTTTCGCAATGCGGAAGTAACGGGTTTATAAATTATCATAGTAACCGACGCATTAACCGTACCTTTTGTAATATTAAAGGGCAAAAGCAGGGTGGGTATGAGTGCAACGACGTCGCTTCTCGCGGCTCCCATATAGCTATAGTAAGGTGTGATAAATATATTGGCAACCATCATTACGGATACCATACCGATTACCGCCAAAACACTACCCATAACTGCGCCCGATAAAGTACGCTTATATTTATAAACAAGACCGCAAATAAGGGCGAAGGCGCTACTGGAAAGAGCGTTCATTATAAGACCGTAAACCCCCGTATCGCTCACCGAGATAAACTCTATAAGAGCTACGGTTATAGCGCAGCCCACACTATAAAGCGGACCTAAAACGAAGGCGGAAACAGCCAAAATTGCATCCTTAAAATCGAAGGTCAGGAAACTTACCTTAAATCTGAAAAGGAACATACAAAGATATGCAACTGCGCAAAAAAGCGCCGCTAAAGTTATTTTTTTAAGATTCGTTTTCTTTTCCATAATATCACCCCAAAAATACAAAAAGCCCCGTTTTAAATCAAAACGGGGCTTTAAAATACGCTTAAATGCCATCTTCTTTCATCCGGACTATACCGTCGGTTTCGGAATTGCACCGAATCAGGCCGAAATTACGGCCTCGCGGACTTTAACCGCCGGTGAGGAATTACACCTCGCCCCGAAGATATCAATATATTATCATTATATGTTTAATTTGTCAACTGCAAATAAGATGAGTGTTATTTGCAGGATTATAATCAGCGGAAGACCTATCATAAACCGCTTATGAAGAGTCTTATGCCTTATTTTAAGCATTGTTAAATATAAAGCCGTTGCGCCGCCTAAAAAGGCGAGGGTGAAAAGGAATTTTTCGCTTATTCTTCTTTGGCTTTTTATTGCGGATTTTTTATCTGCAACACAAAAAATTACAGATACTATATTTATAAATAACAGGTAAATTGCCAGATATACCATCAATATCCCTCCACCAACTTCGTTGGTCCCCCTCCCTTTAGTCACGGGAGGCGATTTATAACTGTTATTTTATACTATTTATACCGCCTTTTCAATCTGTTTTTTAAGTTTTTCTATTATCCGTTTTTCAAGACGGGAAATATAGGACTGGGATATATTTAGTGTATCTGCCACCTGTTTTTGCGTATATTCTTTATAGCCGTTCATACCAAATCGCATTTCCATTATCTGCTTTTCTCTGGGCGGAAGGCCATTTATAAATGACCCAAGCAGTTTCCTTTCATCCTCTTGCTCAATATTTCTGCCCACTTCGTCGCCGTCCGAACCTAAAACATCAGATAGGAGAAGTTCGTTGCCGTCCCAATCGGTATTAAGTGGCTCATCAATGGAGATTTCGTTGCGCTTAGCTGCGCATTTTCTAAGATACATCAGTATCTCGTTTTCAATGCAACGGGAGGCATAGGTGGCAAGTTTAATATTTCTATCGGGGCAGAAGGTATTAACCGCCTTAATAAGTCCTATAGTGCCTATGGATATTAAATCCTCCACACTGCTTCCAGTGTTATCAAACTTGCGCGCAATATATACCACTAACCTCAGATTGTGCACAATAAGGGTTTCCCGTGATTTATTATCGTTTCTTATAAGCAGCTCCCGTTCTTCCTCCGCTGATAAGGGGGGAGGAAGGGTTTCGGGTCCGTTAATATAAAAGGTGGGCTTTATAAGACCTATCCTTATAAGAAATCTTAAAATAATATTTTTCATATATTCTCCTCCATACTTTTTGGGTTTATTATGGCTTTATATTCCCCTGATATGCGGGTAGCGGAAATTGCTATTATGGGCTTTTCCAAAACAATAGGGTTATCTACATCCGTTATTCTGGCCTTATCGCACCTGAAGCCGTCAAGAAGCTTTGTTCCCGATATGGTAAGGGTGGGTACTGCTCTATACCTTCTTTGTCTTTCACTTTCTTCTAAAACATCTTCTAAAACGCTTTTATCTGCAATTATAATTTCACTGCTTCCGAAGGGGTCGGAAAGGGAATTTCCCGTATCAATAAGAGCTGTAGTTTCCGCTTTTTTGCCCTCGATTTCTATCTCAATTCGACAGAGTCTTGAGCTGATATTTCTCGGCTCAAAAATCCTTCTGATAAAAAAAGAAATAAAATACCCTAAAACCGAAAAAACAATTAAAAACAGCGGCGAAATATTAAAATAAACCACCGAGTTATTGATAACCATACCGCTTGGTTTAAAGATATACCATATTCCTATCATGGCTCCCGCAAAGCCGAAGGTTACCGAAAAAAGCGTGATTATATTTCTTAAAAACCGCCGCATATTTACAAAGCCGAAGCCGATGAAAACCGTAACTGACGAGGCGGCGAGCTTTAAAAGTATTTCGAGGAATGCGTTAAGAGGCGGTAAGAATATGTAAAGTGAAAAGAGGGCGCCTATAAAGGCGGCGGCTACCATACGAAAGATTTTTATATTAGTTTTAGTTATACCTGCCGTAAGCTTAATGAGGAAATAATCCACTATAAAATTAAGCACGATTAAAACATCGGCATAAACCACCATAAAAACCAACTCCAAAACAATTATACAATGAAGTTCTTGCAAAAACTGTCGCTTTTAATACTGATAAAATAATATTTTTTGCGACGCATATATATTTAGTAAAAAGCATAAAGGAGAGGTTTTTATGGATAAAAATATGATGGATAAATATTTAAAGGAAATGAGGGAAATGCAAAAAAGAGCGAGTAACATACCCGCGGTTTCAGAGAATATAGAGCCGCCTGCTAACCCCGATACACAAACGGGAGGACTCATTGTAAGCGTTACCTCCTTGAAGGGACTTTTCCCCGTCAAGAACGCTCTTGTAACGGTTTATAAGGGAACCCCCGAAAATTCGGAAGAAATTGATAAGGATTATACCGACGAGAGCGGCCGCACTAAAAAATTTGTTCTCACCACTCCCCCTTTCAGCGCCTCGCAAACGGCGGGAAACCCTACTACCCCCTACGCTCTTTACAATATCTCGGTTAAATCCGATGGATTTGTCCCTTGGCTTGAAACCGATATTCCCGTTTTTCCCAATACCGTGTCCCTTCAAAGCGCAGACCTTGCCCTTTCGGGCGCGGCAGGTAAAAATGATGCCCCCCGTCCCTTCTCGGATTTTCCGAAATTTGACCTTTGAGGTGAAAATGTATGCCGACTGTCAATACACCCGTAATTCCCCAGAATATAACCGTGCATTTAGGCGCTCCCGATTCTAATGCCGAAAATGTGACTGTACCCTTTGATTACTATATTAAAAATGTAGCCAGTAACGAAATATATCCCACATGGCCCGAAAACGCCCTTCGGGCTAATATTTACGCTATTATTTCCTATGCCCTTAACCGAATTTATACCGAGTGGTATCCTTCCCGTGGATATAATTTTGATATCACTAACACCACCGCCTTCGACCAAGCTTTTAATAAAGACGGTGAGGTTTTTGAAAACATAAGCCGTATTGTTGATGAAATTTTTAATGATTATATAGTACGGCAAGGTAACATTGAGCCACTTTTCGCCCAGTTCTGCAATGGCACCACCTCTACCTGTGAAGGTCTTTCACAATGGGGCTCGGTTTCCCTTGCCAACGAAGGTCTTGTACCCTATGAAATTCTACAGCGTTTTTACGGAGATAATATAGATATTGTAAACGATGCCCCCGTAGGCGAAATCTCTGAATCCTACCCCGGAGCGCCCTTGGTAATCGGGGATTCGGGGAATAATGTGAGACGAATTCAGGTAGAGCTTAACCGAATAGGCGGGAACTATCCCGCCATACCCCGCATTGCCCGTACCGACGGGATTTTCGGCGTTGATACCGAGGAAGCGGTAAGAAAATTCCAAGAGATTTTTAACCTATCGGTGACGGGTACGGTGGATAAATCTACTTGGTATAAAATCCAGCAATACTATGTGGGTGTAAAAAGTTTATCTGATTTGGTTTCCGAAGGGGTTACCTTAGAGGAAGCCACTCTGCCATTTTCCACTCGTCTTTCACAAGGTATGCAAGGAATTGCGGTAAAAACCTTGCAGTACTACCTTAATATTCTCGCCTATTTTAATCCAAATCTTTTAAGCACTTCTTTAAACGGGGTCTTTGACGCCGCCACAACCGAGGCGGTCAAACGATTTCAAACCACCTATGGTCTCACCCCCACGGGAATTGTTACCTCACCTACCTGGATAAATCTACAAAACGCATATAGAGAAACCGTCGGTTCTCTGCCTCAAGGTTACGCGGGAACACGGGCAAAAATTTACCCCGGATATTTTTTGAGTGAGGGTATGTCGGGCGGTGATGTAAGCGATTTGCAGACATATTTAAGCTTTATAGGAAGGTTTGTTCCTGAGCTTCCCGTTTTGCCCGTAACGGGATATTTCGGTTCCCAGACAAGAGCCGCCGTAGAAGCCTTTCAGCGTCTTTACGGACTCCCCGTAAACGGCGCCGTCGGACCTGTAACCTGGAACACCATCACCAACGAATATAATTTCCTCGCCGAAACCGAAGGCGTATAAAAAGAATTTTTGAAAATCCCGTGGATATAATAATTGTATAAAATTTCATCTAAAAGGAAGATTTTATGCATACGGGAATTGATGATTATATAGGTATAACACTTTCGAGGGATTTCGAAAAAAACACGCAGAAAATTGAAGATATATTGAAAAACAACTGCATACTTTTTAAAAGAACGATTATGGTTGGTAAAACGGGAGTGAAATGCCGCCTTTATTATATGGACGGTATGGTAAACGCCTCTTTAATTGATGATTCGGTAATTCGCCCTCTGGTTTCCTGTGAGCTTACAGACAAGAGCTTCTGCACTGCGGATTTTCTTCTTTCAAATATACTCTATACGGGGGATGCCAAGACACAGACCGACCTTGGCGAAATACTCCGCTCTATTCTCTACGGCGATACGGTACTGATTATCGAAGGTAACGATACCGCTCTGGTAGTGGATTCTAAGGGGTGGCGCACAAGGGGCGTAAACGAGCCCGTTGACGAAAGGGTTCTGCAGGGTCCCCGCGAGGGCTTTGATGAGGCGGCAATGCTTAATATGGCGCTAATCCGCCGAAAGCTTATAACCCCCGACCTTTGCACCGAAATGCTTCACGTGGGCAGAAGAAGCGGCACACTTGTCTTTATTTGTTATCTTGGCTCCCTTGCCGATAAAAATACCGTAAACCGAATTCGAAAACAGATAAAGGAAATTGATATAGATGGAATTCTTGACAGCAACTATATCGCCGAAATGATAAAAAAACCAAAATATTCTCTTTTCAAAACTGTAGGCACTACCGAGCGCCCCGATATTGTAGCCGCGCGGCTGCTTGAAGGCAGAATTGCAGTTATTGTTGACGGCACTCCCGTAGTTTTAACCATTCCCTACCTTTTTTGCGAAAATTTTCAGTCAGATGAGGATTATTACCTCAATTTCCTTGTTTCTTCTATCGGGCGGTGTTTAAGGTATATCTGCTTCTTTTTAGCGATTTTAGTGCCTGCCGTTTTCACCGCCCTATGCGTTCACCATTTTGACCTGTTGCCCACATCATTTTCCTTAACCCTTATAAAACTGCGAGGCGGCGTGCCCTTCCCCTCGGTTATTGAGTGTCTGCTTCTCATTTTCGTTTTTGAAATACTGAAGGAAACAGGGGTACGAATGCCACAAAGTCTTGGACACGCTTTAAGTATTGTCGGCGGACTTGTGGTAGGACAGGCCTCGGTAGAGGCGGGGATTATAAGCGCGCCTATGCTTATAGCCGTGGCCCTTAGCGGTATTGCGGGGCTTATGATACCCCGTCTTAAAGGGGCTGTATTTTATCTTAAAGTGCTTTTCACCGTAGCAGGTGCGCTTTTCGGTCTTTATGGAATTTTTGCCCTCGCCACAGTTATAACATTACGGGTTTTATCTATGGACTCCTTTGGTACGGATTATACCCTGCCTTTATCACGTCCCACCCTCCAGAATCTTAAGGACACCATTATCCGCGCTCCTTGGGGGAATATGTTTACCCGACCGCCCTTTGCCCCCGATAAAGTGAGAAAGGAAAGAAAAAATGGTTAAAAAATTCTTATCCTTACTGTTAATCTGCGCCCTTTGCTTACTGTGCGGCTGTACGGGCTACAGAGAAAGTGACAATAGTTTTGTTGTATCGGCTATGGGGTTTGATAAAAAGGGGGAGAATTACACGATTTTCATTGAGGCCGTTACTGCCAACGAGGCAGAAGAAGAGCTTAAAGCGGAAAGCTATGAAGCCGAGGGTGAAACCCTTGAAGACGCCCTTTATTCCCTTAAAAATAAAATTTATAAGCCCTTATCCTTCGAGCATTGCAGTGTTATTTTAGTTTCACCCTATATTGAAAAAGAGGATTTTAAAAGCGTTGTGAACTTCTGCAAAAAAACCGAGGGGCTTAACACCTCTGTTTATTTCGCCGCAACCGAGGAAATAGGAAAAATCATATCATTGGATGCGGTTTCCGAGGCGGCGGGGGGCTACGATATATCCGCGGCTATAGAGAGCCGCGACGAAGAAAACGGGATACGATACAAAAACCGCCTTTACGAGCTTCTCTCCGCAGGCGATGAATTTATACCCACCTTTTATCTACCCTTCCTGAGCGCCGAGGAGGATAAATTCTCCTGTGACGGCGAACTTATTTACACCGATTTTTCGCCACTAAAAAAGCTGAAGTTTGATGACTCCTTTGTGCTATCGGTGCTTACAAACCGCTACGGTAAAGGCGATATAACCCTTGTGGGTGAAACTGCGGAAATACAGTGGGCTCACACCTATTTTGATGCCCAGGTAAAAGAAAACAAGCTCTATATAAACCTCAAAACGAAATTCCGCTTTAAATCTGGTAGTGACAGCTTTTTAAAGGCGTTTGAAGAGAGGGCGGAAATGCTTTTAAAAAGCACTGAAGATATTTTCGGCTTTTCAAAGATTTTAAATCAGAAGCATCCGAAGGAATTCGCAAGGGTGACGGAAAACTACAAAAAGGTTTATAAAAACAGCGTTATAGCTTTAACGGTAGAGGAGGAAGCGTTTTGAAAATATTAAAAAATTATTCCCCCCACTGCGTAGCCCTTATCGCCCTTGCGGTTTTGGGCGAGGCGGTTATCTTGGTGCCTTATAAGCCCTCGGATATTTACTCCTTTTCCGCCTTTTTGTTGGCATTTCTTACAGCTATTCCCTTATTCTTATTTGCCCCCTGCCTTTTTAAAGGCGGAGTAAAGCTTTTAAAAAGCAAGCGCATTGCCGTTAAAATTTTTTCTTCCTTTCTTTTTTCTGTAGTTGCTCTTTTATTTTTACTTTCATGTGTTTTCCCGATTATAGAATTTTTAAAATTTTCGTATGAAATCCTACTGCCAAAGGCCGCTAAAATCACATCCCTTTCCCTCTTTTTATTGGCCCTCCTTCCCTTTTTAACATTTAAAAAAGAGCCGCTTTTTAAATTTGCACTCGTTTCTTTGGTTTTTATAGGACTGATTATTCTTACCCTATTTGCCCTCTCCGTTCCTTCAATGAAGCTTATAAATATTTCGGTTTTTACCCTTCCGCCCATTAAAAAACTTACGGGCGACGGACTTAATTATTTTATTAAAATCTTCCTCCCCGCCCTCGCCGCTATTGCCCTTTCCTACGGCATAAATCCCTCCCTCAACAAACGAACTGCCCTATTAGGCGTAATCCTTGGAGGACTGCTTTTAGGCGGCGTTTTCCTCACCTCCTTACTGATTTTGGGAAACGGTGTAAATCACTTTGAATTTCCCTACCTTTCAGGTATCGGCACACTTACCTTCGGCAATCTTTTCACCCGTTTGGATTTTTTCGTTTATTATCTCTATTTTGTTACCTCACTTATTAAAACCGCCATATCCATTAAAAGCGGAGTTTTCATCCTTTCCCTTTTGAAAAACAAAAAATCCCCTTGACCGAAGAGGATTAAACCAGTATAATTTTTATATCTTTTACTAAAGATATCAAAGGAGTTATTTATGCGCAAAAGCGGAATTTTAATGCCCGTTTTCTCCCTTCCTTCCAAATACGGTGTCGGCACCTTTGGAAAAGAGGCGGAAAACTTTATAGATTTTCTCAAAAAAGCGGGACAAAGTTACTGGCAGATACTGCCCCTTAACCCCACCAATTACGGCGACTCCCCATATCAATCCTTTTCTTCCTCGGCAGGAAACCCTTATTTTATAGACCTGGATATTCTCTCTGATGAAGGTCTTTTATTAAAAGAGGAATATGGAAATATTGATTTTGGCGCTGACCCCTATAGCGTGGATTACGGCAAGCTTTACGAAAACCGTCTTGATATTTTAAATGTTGCCTTTTCGCGCTGGGCTCCCGATAAAGATTATGCGGAATTCGCCGAAAAAGAGGGCTATTGGCTTAATGAATATGCTCTCTTTATGGCCCTTAAGGATGCCTTCGGCGGTACAGCGTGGTATACTTGGGAAAGGGATTTAAAATTCCGTCACACTGAAGCAATAGAAAAAGCAAAGCAAGATTACAAAAAGCGCATTAATTTTCATAAATTTGTGCAATTCAAGTTTTTCGAGCAGTGGCTCCGCTTAAAAAAATACGCTAACGATAACGGCATTGAAATTATAGGCGATATGCCTATATATGTGGCCTACGACAGCGCAGATGTGTGGAGCAATACCGAGTGCTTTGACCTTGATAAAAATCTTACTCCAAAATGCGTGGCGGGTACTCCCCCCGATGCCTTTTCTAAGGACGGGCAGCTTTGGGGAAGCCCCTTATATAAATGGAGTTATATGGCAAAAGAGGAGAAGCCCTATTCCTTCTGGATAAACAGAATGAAATCGGCTTTTCAAATCTATGATATTGTCCGCATTGACCATTTCAGAGGTTTCGAATCCTACTACGCTATAAAGTATGGCGCCGAAACCGCCAAAGATGGCAGTTGGAAAAAGGGGCCTTCAATGAAGCTTTTCAAAGCTCTTAAAAAGGAATTCGGCGAAAATCTCCCCATTATAGCCGAGGATTTGGGATTTTTAACAAAAGAGGTTAAAAAGCTTCTTAAGGATTCAGGTTTCCCAGGTATGAAAGTGTTGCAATTCGCCTTTGATAGCCGCGAGGATAGCGACTATCTCCCCCATAATTACGATAAAAACTGTATTGTATATACAGGCACCCACGATAACGATACGGTTATGGGTTGGATAAAATCGGCACCCCCTGCCGATGTCGCCTTTGCAGAAAGGTACCTTGGCGCCAAGGCCGAAAGCGGCTTTAACTGGGCATTTATTAAGGCGGCTATGATGTCTGTAGCCGATACGGCAATATTTATGATGCCCGATTTTATAGGTCTTGATGAAAGCGGCAGAATCAATACCCCCTCGACTCTTGGAGGCAACAACTGGAAATGGCGTATTGACGGGGCTTGTATAAACAATTGGCTTGCTCAAATCATTTATGATTTAACCGAAACTTATGGTAGAATTCCGAAAGAAACAAAAAAAGAGGTTGGCGATTAAGCCAACCTCTTAAATTTTTATTTAATTATTCTTCGGTTTCAACCTTTTCCTTTGAAAGAATAATATTAACGATAATACCGAGGATAAGCGCGCAAGCAATAGAGGTGAGAGTTACCTTACCAAAGTTAAGGGTAAGTCCGCCGATACCTGCAATAAGAATTGCAGAAGCAACGAAAAGATTTCTGTTCTGGTTCAAATCAACCTTTTGTACCATTTTAAGACCGCTTACCGCGATAAATCCGTAAAGCGCCATACAAACACCGCCCATTACACAAGCGGGTATAGAATTAACAAAAGCAACAAAGGGATTTATAAGAGATACCAAAATTGCGCCGATAGCCGCGGTTATGATAGTTACAACCGAAGCGTTTCTTGTGATAGCAACGCAGGCAACAGATTCGCCGTAGGTGGTGTTGGGGCAGCCGCCGAAGAATGCGCCTACCATAGAGCCGATACCGTCGCCGAGAAGGGTTCTGTGAAGACCTGGTTCGGTAAGAAGGTCTCTTTCAATGATGGAAGAAATATTTTTGTGGTCGGCAATATGCTCTGCAAATACAACGAAAGCAACCGGAATATAAGCAACTGCAACGGTACCGATATAAGAACCATTTAATTCGCCGACACCTTTTACTGCGGTAAGGAAAGTGAAATCGGGAATTGCGAAGAATGTTTTAATGGTAACACCATCTGCAACAAGGGCGGTAAAGTGTGAAAAATCAATAACCATTAAAGAAGCATTATCGGTTAATATACCGATTACAGTGAATATAACCGCAACAAGATAACCTGCGAGTATACCAAGAATAAAGGGGATAAGCTTAGCCATTCTTTTACCGTATGTTGAGCATACAGTTACAACTATAAGGGTAATGATACCAATAAGAACGCAGATAAGGGGATTTGCAACAGATGCTCCTTCAGCCATAACGCCGCCTTTCTGAAGGTCGCCTACTGCATTTCCTGCAAGAGAAAGACCGATGATAGCAACTGTAGGTCCGATAACAACTGCGGGCATAAGCTTATTTATCCAGTTAACACCTGAAAACTTAACAATGATTGCAATAACAACATAAACAAGACCTGCAAAAACTGCGCCTAAAATAAGACCAACATAACCGAGAGCCATTGAAACGCCACCGGCGAAGGCCGCAGCCATAGAGCCGAGGAAAGCAAAAGATGAGCCAAGGAACACAGGACTTTTGAATTTAGTAAAGAGCGCATAAACCAAAGTTCCCACGCCCGCGCCGAAAAGGGCTGCTGCAGGACTCATTCCGTTACCTATAATAACGGGTACTACGAGAGTTGCCGCCATAATGGCAAGTAGCTGCTGAATTGCGAACACGATTACTTGACTGAATTTAGGTCTGTCTTCAACATTAAAGACCATTTTCATTTTGTTCATCCTCCGTATTTAACTTAAAATTTAATATTAATAGGATTTAAAATCCGTATTAACTTTGAATAAGCTCCACCGCCGTTATGTCATCAACGGGGGGGATTTTAACATTTATCCGTTCGCTCTTTGAAGTGGGGATATTTTTGCCTACATAATCCCCTCTTATAGGAAGCTCCCTATGACCTCTGTCCACAAGGACCGCCAGCTGAACTGCGGCGGGTCTGCCGTGGCGCATAACTGCATCGAGGGCGGCTCTGGCCGTTCTTCCCGTATATAAAACATCGTCCACAAGCACCACCGTTTTGCCCGAAATATCAAAACCGATTTGATAATCTCTTATAATGGGCTCATCGGCCTTGGCTTCAAGGTCATCGCGGTAAAAGGTTATATCCAATACCCCCGTAGGCACCGTTACATTTTCTATCTTACCTATATTCTCCGCAATTATTTTTGCAAGGGGCACACCGCGGCGTTTAATACCGATAATGCAAAGCCCCTCACAGCCGTTATTCTTTTCAACAATTTCGTGGGATATTCTTTTAAGGGCGCGCCCCACCGCCGATTCATCCATCAAAACCGCCTTAAGCTCAGACAACTTGAAACCCACCTTTAAAAAAATAAGCCGTGCTATGCACGGCAGGTTTATCACTTTATATATGTATACACTCTTTTTCTTTATACATATATTATATAGGACCTTACCGACATCTCTGCATCGAATTTAAAGGGACCGTTAACTGAATTTATTTTATCACACCTATACCTCAATGTAAAGTATTTTATGTATATTTTTTCGTATATGGGCATACTATATATAGATTTTATTCAGATTAGGCAGAGCCGTTTTGCCGCTTCTATCCACACCATTTACTTAAAATCGTCAATTTTCACAAGTTTTCTGACATTAAATGTCAGAAAATCCGTAATTTTAAAAGTTACAAACTTGTAACTTTTTGATTTTTCGTAATTTGTTGTGCAAGTTGCACAAATTTAGAGCCAGTTTTCGCCTTGACATTGTGAGTTTAATCGCATATAATAACAACGCTTTCAAAAAACCATATTTTTGCGAAGGCAAGCAGAGTAAAAAATCGTTTTTTCAAAATACGATTTTACTCTTAAAGGAGAAGATTATGTTTACAGTTATAAAGGCCGCTTTAGGCAAACTGAAAAGTGTTGTCTTTAGCCGCACACCCTTGATAGCCGTACTTTGTATCGCCTGTATTATTTCATCCGTTATGTTGGGCTTTAGTGTCCGCACATTTAATATTTCGGATGGACACAACACATTTACCATCCGCTCTCTTGCAGGTGATATCAATTCGGCACTGAAGCTTGTTGATTTAAAATCAAACAACTTCCGTGTTATGACCACCTGTGTAAGCGGAAATGTGACCGATGTGGAAATCGCGTATACCTTCCCCGTTTTCGTTACGGTTGGTGAAAAAACTACCGAAATAGCCGCGGTTAAATCCACCGTGGGCGAAATTTTAACCGAAATGGGTTTAGAGGTTGATGAGGACGATATGGTAGAGCCCTCCGCCGATACACTTCTTTCTGAAACCGCGTATATCGACTTTGCCGATATCGAATATGTATCGGGAAGCTACAAAAAAACCGTTCCCTGCAAAACCGAAGTTATCTATTCAAGAGAAAAAGCCGAAGGAACAACCACCGTTAATCAGGGTACCGACGGCGAAGAGCTTGTTGAGTACACCTCGAAAATTGTAAATGGTGTTACCGTTGAAACCGTTGTTAATAAGGTTACCGTGCTTTCTAAGGTGAAAAACACCCAGAAGATTATCGGCACAAGAAAACAGGCGGTTATGACAAGTAATGATGTTAAGGCCATCTCTGTGCTTAAACCTGCCAAGCCGATTGACCTTGATAAAAATGGTCGCCCCGTAAATTATAAGGCCATGAAAACCGTTCAGGCAACGGCATATTCGAGGGATGCCATCTGCTCCACAGGTGTTCCTACCTGCCCAGGCAGAATTGCGGTTAACCCCGATATCATTCCTTACGGAACAAAGATGTATATCGTTTCGAGTGACGGTAAATATGTTTACGGCTACGCCATTGCGGCAGATACGGGCGGATTTATTAAAACCAGACCCACCAATGTGGACTTATTTATGAGTTCTTCTTCCCAGACAAGCGCATTCGGCAGAAGAAATGTGGATATCTATATACTTGAATAATCAAAAGCCACCGATTCGGTGGCTTTTTTCATTGAAAATTAAATTTAAATATGATAATATTGATATATAGATTTTTCTATATTCGCCTCCCTCTGACGAGGGAGGTGGCAAAACTTTAGTTTTGACGGAGGGAGAGAGAATGAAAGAGTATAACAAATCAAACATTCCTCTTGCAAAAACTCTCCGGAAAAATATGACACCTTGGGAACGAAAGTTATGGTATGAATTTTTAAGGGATTATCCTATAAGATTTCAAAGACAAAAAGCTGTTGGAAATTATGTAGTAGATTTTTACTGCGCAAAAGCACGGCTTGTTATTGAACTTGACGGCGGCGGTCACTATACCTCAGAGCAAACGAAAAAGGACAATATTCGCACCAAAGAGTTAGAAGATATGAATTTTAAGGTTTTAAGAATTTGCAATTTGGATATTGACTGTAATTTTTATGGAGTTTGCGAATATATAGATTTGGCCGTTAGATGCTCTCTCCCTCCGTCAACTTCGTTGACACCTCCCTCGTCAGAGGGAGGCAACCGGTAACTAAGTTGCCGTTCACGAAAGAGAATATAATATGAATATAATTGAACATTATGATAAACTGATTGATGAAAACAATGACCCTGTATATGACCCTCAACCATTAAAAGAATATATGGATAAGTGGGATGGTCAAGTGTTTATCGATGCATTACAACTTGACAAAGAAAAGTCAGTTCTAGAAATCGGTGTTGGCACCGGCCGCCTTGCATTAAAAACCATACCGATTTGCAAGAAATTTACCGGTATTGACATATCACCTAAAACTATAGATAGGGCAATACAAAATTTATCAAAATATGAAAACACTAAATTAATATGCGATGATTTTTTAACCTATGAATTCCGTTCCAAATTTGATATTATATATTCTTCTTTAACCTTTATGCATATCGAAGAAAAGCAAGCATGTATAAATAAAATATCCTCTCTTTTAAATTTAAAAGGGCGCTTTGTCTTATCGGTTGATAAAAATCAAAACAAATATATAGAATGTGATAATAGGAAAATTGAGATTTATCCCGATAATCCTGTTGATATAAAAGGATATATCAAAAATTCCAAATTAATATTATCAGATTGTATTGAAACTGACTTTGCATATATTTTTGTTAGTTCTAAATCATAAAAGAAAGAAGGGATACTATGGCAAATATATGGCACGATATAACTCCTGAAAGAATAACGCCCGAAGATTTTATATGTGTTATTGAAATTTCCAAGGGAAGCAAAAAGAAATATGAGCTTGATAAGGAAACAGGATTCATAATCCTCGACCGAATTCTCCATACCTCTACCCACTATCCCGCCAATTACGGATTTATTCCCCGTACATACGGCGACGATAACGACCCATTGGATGTGCTGCTTCTCTGCTCCGAGGTTTTAGAGCCCTTAACTCTTGTCAGGGCCTACCCCATAGGCGTAATCAAAATGATGGATAACGGCCGAGCGGATGAAAAGATAATTGCGATTCCCTTTAACGACCCCACATATAATAACTATAAGTCCATCGGTGAATTGCCTATCCATATCTTCAACGAAATGCGCCATTTCTTTGAAGTTTATAAAAATCTTGAACACAAAACCACCGCTGTAGATGAGGTTGCAGGCAGAGAAGATTCATTGAAAATCATCGAATCTGCTATCGAAAACTACAATAAAAACTTTGCTTAACAATAAACGCCCCGAAAGTTCGGGGCGTTTATGTTATTTTTTCATTAAAAACCAAAGTACAGTCATCACCTGAAGCACTGCGCTTATTATAAAAATAAGATTAAGCTTCGGCAATATATAAAAGGTGCCCACAATTATGAATACGGAAGCGGGTATAGCCCAGATAAGCAGAGATACCGAAACAAATTGATAAAGCTTACTCCACCAACAGCAACCGAGAACCAGATTAACTATGGTTGCGGCGGGTATGGCGTAAACAAAAATATGCCATGTGGGGTAATTCCTCAGCGTTAGTTCAAACACAAAGAAAAGCACTGCCGCAAGCAGTAACACAAGCCCGAGAGAAAGAATTGTTATAATTATCTTGTTTCGGTGCAAAAGTGGCTTTTTAACCTCCTTATCGCTTATCATATCATTAACCGTCATACCGAAAAGTTCGGCGATACTTGCAACCACCAATAAATCGGGGAGTCCGTCGCCCCGTTCCCATTTTGAAACGGATTTATCGGAATAATTAAGTTTTTCCGCAAGTTCAAGTTGGGTAAGTCCCGCTCTTCTTCTGTAACAAGCAAGATTATGGGAAAAGTTTTCTTTTAATTTTTCTTCTGTTATATTCATATTTTTTACCTTTTCTTCTCTACTATGAGTAGATTTTAAAATTTTGTAGAAATTTGCTGTTTACAATCGAACCCTGTCGATTTAAAAAATCACATCCCAAAAATCCTCTTGGAAGTCATTTTCTTTTTTGTAAAGATTAACTACCGTTTTACCATTTTTAAGAGCATAATTTACGGTGTTTTTGGTGCCGCCTTCGGCCCCGTCGAACCAAGTGAGGACATAATCACTATTATCCACCATATATCTGTTGCGGATACTATAACAACCGCGATGATATTCTTCTGAAGTGTAAACTATCTGGTCGGCGGCGGCCAAAACCGCTTCGTACCGCGATTTCCATACGTCAGTATATGTATCCGACTGATTTTTAAAGGGCAGAGCGCAGATAAGTTTTACAGGGCGACGGCAAACCCTTTTTAAATCAAGTACCGCTTCGGCGGCGATAATATCAAAGCCCATAGCGCCGCCTGTATAGAAGGTATAGCACTCATCATCAAAGAGGGATAACAAGGCCTCGGTCAGTTTATTTTCAAATTCTATATATTGCCTACTGCTTTTACTTAAAGGAAAAGGGAATTTAGAGGGGCGGTAACCCGTAAAACAACATACCTTAAAATTCTCTTCCACCACTCTACCCCCTTTAGAATTAAAGTTTTTTATATAATAACATATCTTTTTTGCCTCTGTCAACTTTTTCTAAAAAACAATTAAAATATACCATTTGTTTGCTTGACTTTGCGGCCCCATTGGTTTATTATATGGGTAACGAAAGAATGGAAAGACGGTGTGCTTATGGACGCTATCGACCTTAAACTTATAACCCTTCTTGAAAAAAATGCCAGAACGCCTCTCAAAGAACTTGCAAAAGAGGTATATCTTTCCTCACCCGCTACTGCGGCAAGAATTGAGCGCCTTGAAAAAGAGGGTATAATTTCGGGCTACGAGGCAAAGCTGGACCTTAAGAAATTAGGCCTTCCCATAACCGCTTTTATAAATCTTGATTTAGACCCCAAGAGCAAGCCCACCTTCTACCCCTTCATCTGCTCTCATCCCAATGTGCTTGAGTGCAATTGTGTTACGGGCAGATATTCACAGCTTATTAAGGTCGCCTTCGATAGCACCGAGGCCTTAGATACCTTTATAGGCGAGCTCAACGCCTTCGGTCCCACCGAAACGCAGATTGCCTTCTCAACCCCTAAACCGCATAGCAGCGCCCGTATTGAAGAAATTTTAAATATAGAAGCCGAAGAATAAATTTCTTTCGCTTGGATAATAATAAACGGGGGTAAGGCCAAAGGTCTTGCCCTTTTTTAAAGAGGTTATAAAATATGAGAAAAACTAAAATAGTATGCACTATAGGCCCCGCCTGCAATAACAAAGAGACCCTTAAGCAGATGTATTTTGCGGGTATGAATGTAGCGAGGATTAACTGCTCTCACGGAACGCGCGAAGGTTTACTCGAAACCATCAACCTTATTAAAAGTGTCCGTGAAGAACTTAACGCCCCCATAGCCATAATGCTTGATACCAAAGGTCCCGAATATCGCATAAAAACCTTTAAGAATGACAAGGTATTTTTAAACGATGGCGACACCTTCACCTTTACCTCCCGCGAAATAGAAGGCGATGAAACAGCAGTTGCCGTTTCATATAAAAACCTTTCTCGCGAACTAACGGTCGGCGATACCATCCTTTTAAATAACGGTCTTTTAAATTTCAGGGTTAAAGAGATTAAAGATGAAGATATTATCTGCGATATAATTTCGGGTGGCGAGCTTTCTAATCGCAAGAGTATGAGTTTTCCGGGTAAAGTACTCAAACAGAAATATTTAAGCGAACAGGATAAGGAAGACATATTAATCGGCATTAAAGAGGAGGTTGAATTTATCGCCTGCTCCTTTGTTTCCTCCCGTCAAGACCTTCTTGATATAAAGGAATTTATAAAACAGAACACCGATTTATCCATTGATTTAATCGCTAAAATTGAAAATCGCTCGGGCGTACTCAATATTGAGGAAATTTGCTCTGAGTGTGACGGAATTATGGTAGCCCGCGGTGATATGGGCGTGGAAATCCCCTTTGAAGAACTCCCCGCAATTCAGAAAAAGCTCATTACCAAATGCCGCCTTCTCGGCAAGCGAATTATTACCGCTACCGAAATGCTGGAATCTATGATTCATAATCCCCGCCCTACGAGAGCGGAAATCAGCGATGTTGCAAATGCAGTTTACGACGGTACAAGCGCAATTATGCTTTCGGGTGAAACCGCTGCGGGAAAATATCCCGTGCTTACGGTGGAAACTATGTCCAAAATCGCAGAGCAGACCGAGGAAAACATCAACTATAAAAAGCGATTTTATTCCACGGATTTTGAGATTAAAAATGTTGCCGATGCGCTTTCCCATTCGGCCTGCGCTATGTCCATAGATATCAAGGCCAAAGCCATTGTGGTTTGCTCTCTTTCGGGAATTACCGCAAGAATGGTATCCCGTTTCCGTTCCCCCGTGGATATTATAGGTCTTACCGTTCACGAAAGAACTTGGAGAAAACTCTCGCTCTCTTGGGGCGTTACCCCCGTTATGAGTGAGATTTATAAGTCCACCGACGTTCTTTTCTATACGGCAGAAAACGTAGCCAAAGAGCGACTTGGACTTAATAAGGGCGATAAAATCGTTATTACAGGCGGCACTACCGACGGAATAACGGGCAATACAAATCTTATAAAAATCGAAACCATATAAAATAACACGGGTGGCTGTGGCCACCCGTGTTATTTTTTTATTTAATCAAAATCCGTCAACACACAGTAGCTCTGCCTTATTAAACCACTCAACCACCTGCTTATAGTTATAATTGGGCTCACCCGTCAGATAATGGTTTTTATAGGTTTCGCCGTTTACGGTGAATTCTATAAGCAAAAGTCCCTGTTTCTTTATTTGGGGAAGTTCATATAACTTGCAGTTTGAGAAGGCAGGAATCTGTCCCTCGCCCGAAAGCATTGTTTTGCCTGTTTCTATATCTGTAACCTTATAGGAAGCGAAGGTATCCTTATCTGTTTCGTTGGCTCCAATCAGTTCTAATTTGCCCTTTTGTTTACTGGGGTCGCGGAACATAAGCGATACAGGATTTTGAACTCGGCTGATGGTAAAATATGCCATCTTTTTAGTGTGGTAATAATCCACCACCGCATCCGAAAACTGAGGCCAACCGTCAAGAAGATTCCACCAAATTATGCCCGTTCTATAGGGCTTATTGGCACGGAAAATCTCAATGAAATATTTAAATGCTTCGGATTGAGAAATCTGCGATGCTAAGCAAAAATCCTCCAAGGTATCGGGAACGGAATCACCAAACACATTATTAATCTGCACCGCCATAAGAGGAATTCGATAGGAGAAATCGGCGCCGACCTTAGTGTTGGTGCAGGAAGCGTGCAATTGCCACGCCTTATTATAATCCACCTGATGCATATTGGGGGCAGAAGATAGAGTTTTTACCATATCCTTAAAGGGCCATACGTTTTCACCCGTTAAAAACTTCTTAACGCTTTCGGGAGATACGCTTCCGTGATAGCCGGTTTCACTTGCAAAACAAGCTATGCTGTTTTTAAAGAAATCCTCTTTATAATATCTTCTCGGTCCCCAGAGGTGGTCTTCGGGAAGGCGGTGCTTCATGTTATCGTCAAAGCACTTTTGCGAGCAATAAGGGGAAGAAGGGAGATAAAGACGGCAAGGGTCCAACTCCTCTAAAACATCGGGTATAACTTTTCTTGTTATTTTGTTTTTATTTGGGTCGTGGAAGTGCTGCATAATGGCGGCATCAACCTCGTTATCACCCGCCCAAATAATAATCGAGGGGTGCTGACGAAGGCGTTTTACCACCTTTGTTACCTCTTTGCGCATTTCCTTAAAAAATCCTTCATTTTGAGGATAAACCGAGCAACCCATAGCAAAATCCTGCCATACGACTATACCTTTTTCGTCGCAGAAATCGAAAAACTTATCGTTTTCGTAAACATTTCCGCCCCAACAGCGAACAATATTGCTTCCGCTCTCATATAGAAGCTCCAATGCCATGGGAAGTCGCTCTTTATCGCGGGAATGCAAAGCATCAAGGGGTACCCAGTTAGTGCCCATAGCAAAGAAGGGCTTTTCATTGATAAGAAAGCCAAATTCTCCCTTACTGTCTTTATCAATATAATCCGAGCGGTTAAGCCATACCTTTCTTACGCCGTACTTAAAGGTTTTAGTATCAAGAATTTCATCGCCGTGCTTTAATGTGACGGTTACATCGTAAAGATTCTGTTCACCCATATTTCGAGGCCACCAAAGCTTAGGATTTTTTATGGTAACGGGAATTACCATACCCTCGCTATGCCACATTTCGTGTTCCTTTTCAAAAACACTGTCACCGCAGACACCCTTTATATGTAAAGAATATTCACGGGCAAAATCTCCGTCAATGGTAGTGCGGAAATGCATAGCGTGATTTTCAAAGCTTGTACCACGCGAATGATTGCGAAGATACATATAAATTTCTTCGATTCTTTCCTTCTTTTTGGTTACAAGATAAACCGATTTCCATATTCCGCCCGAAATCATACGGGGCATAATATCCCAGCCGTACATATGGGGCGCTTTTCTTACGGCTACGGCCGAATTAGTACAATGCTGCACCGAAATAATACCCGCTTCGTAGTGCTTTTCTCGCGCTTTTATTTCAGTGGGATGAATATGTACAAGAAGTTTATTTTTACCCTCAACTATACTCTTGGCTGTGAGTTCGTGTTATATAAGCATATTGTCGGTGGAACCCAGATATTCACCGTTTAAATAATAATCAGCGAAGGTATCAACGCCCTCAAAAACAAGGGTTGGCTCATCCTCTATGTTGCCGTCAAATTGAAACTCGGTTGCATACCACAAATGGCGGTTTTCAAGCTTCTGCGCTACGAGGGGGTTAAGGTCGCGGAATAAATCGGGGATAAGTCCCGCTTTCATCATATCAATTTCAAAGTTGCCAGGGACTGTACCCGTAATTTTGTTTATTCCTTTATTCTGGAGTTCTTCCTCTGAAGAAATAAGGGAAGCAAAATTTCTGCATTTTTTATTTTCTTCTATATAGAGATTCCAATTTCCGTCAAGACATATTTTACTTAAATATTTTTCCATAAAAGCACGTCCTTTCCTATTTATTATATAATACCTCTTTTTGCAAACTCAATAAAAAATTTGCCTTAAATTTCCCACTATTTTCAGTTATTTCAGAAAATAGTAAAAAACACTTGCCATAGTTTATTATAATAGGTATAATAAGTGTAAAGAAAACTATTAAAGGCGGTGAAAATATGGGCACCAAAAAACACCCCGACCGACTTTTAAGCAATGATGGTGAATTTTTCGGATACCATTCCACAATCAGAAAAGATTACCCTTGCCATTGGCATAATTTTTATGAATTTGAATATATCCGCGATGGCGAATATATTCATATTGTTAACGGTAAAAGGAGGATACTTGGCAAAGGGGATTTAGTTTTTTGCACCAGCTCCGATGTTCACGCCATTGAGGTGCCCGATGTTGCCTATTTAAGCACTATTCACTTCACGGAAAATCATTTGACGGAAACTTCAAGAAGAATAATAAATTCTTTGAAATCAAGAGATTTTTCCTTCGATGATGAAACCTTCGGTGTGGTCAGGGATATGATTTTTCAACTTCATTCCTTGCAAAAAAACGAATATCCAAACAATTTGGATTTCATAAAAAACCGCATAGAAGCCGTTTTGCTTTACTGCGCCGCCTTTGACGGACAGACCGAAACCGAAGCTAAAAACAATAACCTTATGGATGCCGTATGGTATATTGACCGTAATTTCAGAGAGCCGGTAACTTTGGAAAAGGCCGCTAATCTCGCAGGTCTTTCAAAAGGAGCTTTTTCTGCCTCTTTCCATAAGCAAATGGGCGTAACCTTCCAGGAATATCTTATAAATAAACGAATCAAATGGGCGTCTACCCTTCTTAAAACCACCGAGTTTAATGTTACCCAAATTGCCTTTGATTCGGGTTTCCGCTCCCATTCCCATTTTAGCCACAGTTTTAAGGCGAATAAAGGGGTTTCTCCTACGGTTTACCGCAAAAAGCATCTGAAAAACGCCGAAAATGAGCAAATCCATTAACAAAACACATAAAAAATATATGATTTCTTAAAGACATTTGTAAATCTATATTTTATAATAAAACCATAAACTCCAAAAAACGAGGGATTTTATGGTTTTTAATTTGTGGAACTTCAAAACTGGAGATATCGCTATAAACGATGTCAGTTCCCCTTGCTCATTTTACTCTGTTCTTTTAGAGAACGGAAAGATGGAAGACCCCTTCTGGCGCGACAATGAATATGCCGCAAGGGATATGTGCCGTAACGATTGTTCTTTCGAAACGGTTTTCACCGCAACCGCCGAAGACCTTTCTAAAGAGTATCAGACCATCCGCCTTGCAAATATCGATACCATCTGCGATATTTATCTTAACGGCAAAAAGCTTGCCCACACAGAAAATATGCACAGAAGATTTGTTTTCGATGTTAAAGGTAAAGTAAAGGAAGGCGAAAACACCCTTCTTATCTATATAAACTCCCCTATTTTAGAGATGGAACGGCTTCAACTTGAACACGAGGTGAGGGGCTGCAACGATTCTATTTTCGGCGCGGGACGGCTTCGTAAGGCCTTCTCAATGTCAGGTTGGGACTGGGGCCCTCAGCTTCCCGACATGGGTATCTATGGCAAGTGTGAATTTCTTTGCTTCGATAGCAAAATCGAAGAGGTTGAAATCCGCCAGAAGCACAGAGCAGATGGCAGTGTTGTTCTTACCATCACCCCTGAAATTACGGGTGAAGCCGATAGTTTCGAAACCACCGTATCTCTCGGCGATAAGGTTTATACCGCCGAGTATGATGACAGCGTAGGCACCGTTACTATTGATGATCCTGAGCTTTGGTGGCCCAGAGGTTACGGCGAGCAACCCCTCTATACCGTAGAAACCAAGCTGATTAAAAACGGCGAGGTTCTTGATACCAATAGCCAGAGAATCGGCCTTCGCACTATGCGTGTTCATTCTCTACGCGACCAATACGGCAAGGATTTCACCATTCAGGTAAACGGAGTTTCTATATTCTGTATGGGCGCAAACTATATCCCCGAAGATAATATTTTCCCGAGAATTACAAAGGACGTTATCAAGCGCCTTATTGACGATAGTATTGCCGCAAACTATAATATGCTTAGAATCTGGGGCGGCGGATATTACCCCACCGATTATTTCTATGACCTTTGCGACGAAAAAGGAATCCTTGTTTGGCAGGATTTTATGTTCGCCTGTACCATTGTTACCTTTAACGATGAGATTAAAGCCAATTTAGAGCCCGAACTTATAGATAACATAAAACGCTTCAGAAACCGCGCCTCCTTGGTGCTTTTCTGCGGAAACAATGAAATTGAATCTTCTCTTTGCTATAGAAAGGACGGTAATATCTGGAACGATTTCCGTATGGCCTATGTGGAAATTTTTCAACGCCTTATGCCCAGTATCTGCAAAAAATATGCTCCAGACGTTTATTATCTCCCTTCTTCTCCCACGTCCGGGTGGAATGACGTATCCACCTTTGATGCAAACTGGGGTGACACTCACTACTGGGATGTTTGGGGTGATGGCAAGGATTTTAAGGACTGCAGAAATTACTATCACCGTTTCCTTTCGGAATTTGGTTTCCAATCCTTCCCCTCGATGAAAACCATCGAATCCTTCACACTTCCCGAAGATAGAAATATCTTTACTCGCGTTATGGAAGCCCATCAGAAAAACGGCGGAGGAAACAGCAAAATTCTTGATTTTATGGCGAGAAGCTATAGATATGTACACGGACTTCCCGAAATTACATATATTTCCCAAATCAACCAAGCAGACGCTATGAAGGAAAATGTTGAACATTTAAGAAGAAACCGTGGCAGATGCATGGGAGCTCTTTATTGGCAAATCAATGACTGCTGGCCCGTTGCCTCTTGGTCTTCTATTGACTACTTCGGGCGCTGGAAAGCGTTACACTACTATGCTAAACGTTTCTTTGCCCCTGTTCTTATGTCGGTTGAAGATTCGGGAACAAATATGAGAATAAATATTTCCAATGAGACCATAAATGATTTCAAAGGAATTGTTAAATGGGCGGTCAAGGACACCGACTTTAACATAATCACCCAAGGCGAATCGAGTGCCGATACAAAATCTCTTACCGCTAAATATATCGGGGATATTAATGTAGCAGATTGGGTAAGAGGCGAAGCTAAATATTCCCGCTTCTTCGTAGCAGAGCTTTATGATGAAACAGGTAACTTCGTTTCAAAACAAATAATTCTTATCTGCAAACCTAAGCATTTCGAATATAAAAACACGAAGGTTAAGACCGAGGTTAAATCGGAAAACGGAAAGACCGTTATCTATCTTTCCGCCGATAGCTTTGTTCATAACCTTGAAATTTCTTTCGAAAAGCTTGATACCGTTCTTTCGGATAACTTCTTCTCTATCACCGATAAGAAACCCGTGAGAATAGAAGCCCTGGGCGATTTCTCAGTAGAAGAAATCGAAAAGGAAATTAAGATTACCTCTATTAACAGTGTCAGTCAAAATCATTAAAAATATAAAAACATAATAAGTGAGGAATTTTTATGATTTTTAGTAAATGGAACTTTAAAACGGGAGATATCGCTATAAACGATGTTACTTCCCCTTGCTCATTTTACTCGATTCTTTTAGAAAACGGTAAAATGGAAGACCCCTTCTGGCGTGATAACGAATACGCCGCCAGAGATTTATGCCGCGCTGACTGTTCTTTTGAAACAGTGTTCACTGCAACCGCAGAAGACCTTTCTAAAGAATATCAGACCATCCGCCTTGCAAATATCGATACCGTCTGCGATATTTATCTTAACGGCAAGAAAATTGCCCATACCGAGAATATGCACAGGAGATTTGTTTTCGATGTTAAGGGCAAGGTAAAAGAGGGAGAAAACACCCTTCTTATCTACATAAATTCTCCCATTCTCGAAATGGAGCGTTTACAGCTACAGCGCGAATTGTTAGGTTTGGCCGATTCCATACACGGTACTAACCAACTGCGAAAGGCCTTCTGTATGTCCGGTTGGGACTGGGGTCCCCAGCTTCCTGATATGGGCATCTACGGCAAGTGTGAATTTCTTTGCTTCGATAGCAAAATCGAAGAGGTAGAAATCCGCCAGAAGCACAGAGCAGATGGCAGCGTTATTCTTACCATCACCCCTGAAATTACGGGTGAAGCCGATAGTTTCGAAACCACCGTATCTCTCGGCGATAAGGTTTATACCGCCGAGTATGATGACAGCGTAGGCACAGTTATTATTGATGACCCTGAGCTTTGGTGGCCCAACGGCTATGGTGCACAGACACTTTACACCGTAGAAACCAAGCTCTCTAAAAATGGCGAAGTTCTTGATACCAATAGCCAAAAAATCGGTCTTCGCACCCTTACCGTTCATTCACTTCGCGACCATTATGGCAAGGATTTTACCGTAGTAGTAAACGGAGTTTCCATATTCTGTATGGGAGCTAACTATATTCCCGAGGATAATCTATTCCCCCGCATCACGAGAGAAGTTCTTGACCGCCTTACCGATGATAGCGTGAAAGCAAACTACAATATGCTCAGAATTTGGGGCGGCGGCTACTATCCAAGCGATTATTTCTATGACCTTTGCGACCAAAAGGGGCTTCTCGTTTGGCAGGACTTTATGTACGCCTGCGGTTGCGTTCGTATAAACAAAAAAATCAGAGAAAACCTATCAGCAGAAATTCGCGACGTTGTAAAACGAATCCGTAACCATGCGTCCCTAACCCTCTTCGCAGGAAACAATGAAATCGAACAATCCCTTTCTTGCAGAAAGGACGGCGGCGTTTGGAACGATTTTCGTATGGCTTATATGGAAATCTTCCATAAGCTTATGCCTGATATTTGCGAGGAGCTTGCTCCCGATACCTATTATACTCCTTCTTCACCCACGTCAAACTGGAACGATAAGGACCCTAACGATACCAACTGGGGCGACTCTCACTATTGGGATGTTTGGCACGGACTTAAGGATTTTACCGACTATAGAAATTACTATTTCCGTTTCCTTTCCGAGTTCGGTTTCCAGTCCTTCCCCACAATGAAAACCATCGAATCCTTCACTCTACCTGAAGATAGAAATATCTTTACTCGCGTTATGGAATCCCACCAGAAAAACGGCGCGGCCAACAGTAAGATTCTTGACTATATGGCAAGAAACTATCGCTATGTAGCAGGTCTTACCGAGCTTTGCTTTGTTTCTCAGGTAAATCAAGCCGATGCTATGAAATACGGCGTTGAGCACCTCAGAAGAAACCGCGGCAGATGTATGGGAGCACTTTATTGGCAGATTAATGACTGTTGGCCCGTTGCCTCTTGGTCATCTATTGACTATTTTGGCCGTTGGAAAGCCCTTCACTATTATGCAAGACGCTTCTTTGCCCCCGTTCTTATGTCGGTTGAAGATGCGCAAGGTAATGCCCGTCCGAGAATCACCGATGTTACCGGAAACAATTTCAATAATCCCGATGTTCCAAGAACAACTATGAGAATCAATATTTCTAACGAAACTATGAAGGACTTTAAGGGTACTGTTAAATGGTTTGTTAGGGATAATGACCTTGAATGTATTGCTTCGGGCGAGGTGGCTGTAAACTCTAAATCCTTGACCGCAAACTATATCGCCACAGTTGATATTGCCGAATATGTTTCGGGTGAGGACAGATATTCCCGTTTCTTCGTAGCAGAACTTTATGATGAAAAGGGCGAGTTTGTTTCCAAACAGGTAATTTTAATCTGCAAACCCAAGCACTTCGAATATAAAAATGCGAAGGTTAAAACCGAGGTTAAATCAGAAAACGGAAAGACAGTTATTTATCTTTCCGCCGATAGCTTTGTTCATAACCTTGAAATTTCTTTCGAAAAGCTTGATACCGTTCTTTCGGATAACTTCTTCTCTATCACCGATAAGAAACCCGTGAGAATAGAAGCCCTGGGCGATTTCTCAGTAGAGGAAATTGAAAAGGAAATTAAGATTACCTCTATTAACAGTGTCAGTCAGAATCATTAAAACCTAATATTTACGGGGCAGATTAAATCTGCCCCGTATTTTTGCGGAAATTTCCGTAAAAACCGAAAAAACTGCAAATATATAAGCAATTTACCATTGCCAAAATTTAGGCGTATAGTTATAATGGGTATAGATATTTATTATCTGAATGTAAAAGGTGTGTTTATATGGAAAGATATAAATCCAAGCTTACCCTTGACGGTAACTGGCAGCTCTACATAGCAGAAAACAAGGACTGCTCTGACTTTGCGGCCGAAGTTGTATGCGCCGAAGACCTTGATAAAAAGGGTATTAAAGCCATTACGGGAACAGTTCCCGGAAACTTTGAAATCGATATGATGAGAGAGGGTCTTATCCCTGACCTTTTCTATGATGTTAATACTCTTCTGGCGCAGCGCCTTGAAAACCGCCATTTATGGTACTCTACAACCTTTAATTTTGACGGCGACCCCGCCGATAATCCCTATTTCATATTTGAAGGCGTTGATACCTACGCCGACTATTTCTTAAACGGTGAGTATATCGGCTCCACCGATAATATGCTCGTTGAGCATGAGCTTCCCGCATGGAGCATTAAAGAGGGTGAAAACGAGCTTACCGTTCATATTACCCCCACTATGATTGCTGCCCGCGATGTTAAATACGAAGCAGGTATTTTATCCTGTCAAACCTGCACAACGGGAGCCGTTGCAGTAAGAAAGGCCGCTCATATGTACGGTTGGGATATTATGCCCCGTATCATTTCAGGCGGTATTTGGAAATCGGTTCACCTTGTAACCGAAAAGGCAGATTGCATTGAAGAACTTTACATATATAACCGCAATCAGACCGATGGCGCCGACCCCGCTAATCAGTGGATGTATATCAGCACCAAGCTTTCAGGTGATTTCTGCCACGATTATCAGGTGCACTTAACGGGTGTTTGCGGTGACAGCGTGGTTGAATTCACCCGTAAACTCTGGCACAGCCAAGACCTTATTCCCTTCCATATCCCTAATGTTAAACTTTGGTGGCCCAAGCATATGGGTGAGCCAAATCTCTATAAAATTACCGTTGAACTAATAAAAAACGGCGAAGTTTTAGACAGCAAAACCTTCAACCACGGCGTCCGCAAGGTTAAGCTTGTTCGCTCGGATTATATTGATTATGACGGTAAGGGCGAATTTAAGTTTGTTATCAACGGCAAAGATATGTTTGCTATGGGTACCAACTGGGTACCCCTTGATGCTTTGCATTCCCGTGATAAAGAGCGTCTTCCTAAAGCCCTCGAGCTTCTCGGCGAAAGTGGAAGCAATATCGTTCGTTGTTGGGGCGGTAATGTTTACGAAAACAATGAATTTTATGATTATTGCGATAAAAACGGTATCGTAGTATGGCAGGATTTTGGTATGGGTTGCTCTTGGTACCCGCAGGATTCCGATTTCCACGAAAGAATGAGAGAGGAAGCTACCAAGGTTATTAAGCGACTTCGTCAGCACCCATCCCTTATTCTTTGGGCAGGAGATAACGAGGTTGATGCTTCCATAGCCCATGTAAGAGACCCCAAGTTTAATTATGTTACCCGCGAGGTGCTCCCCCGCATAATCGAGCTTTTAGACCCTGCGCGTCCCTATCTTCCCTCCTCGCCCTATTGCTCCTCCAAAGCATTTGAGGATAATATGCACCACCGCATTCCCGAAGACCATCTCTGGGGACCGAGACGCCACTATAAACAGGATTACTACAAAAAGAGCGTTGCCCGTTTCGCCAGTGAAACAGGTTTCCACGGAAGCAACTCCCCCGAAGGCATTAAGAAATTCATCGCTCCCGAAAATTTATGGACAACCAAGGATTTTGTTAAGATGTGCGTTTCCGCCTCATCGCCCCACCGAGTTGATTATAACAAGGCATGGCAGATTCACGCCGCTTGTATGGAAGACCGCGTAGGCGCCGATTACTCCTATAGGATTCCTCTTATGGCGCTTCAGATAAACAATATGTTCGGCGACAGTGTTCCCGATACTTTAGATGATTTTGCCCTCGCTTCTCAGATATTCCAATCTGAAGGATTTAAGTACATAATAGAACTGTTCCGCGCCAATAAGGGCGAGAGAAGCGGTCTTATCTGGTGGAATCTTCTTGACGGTTGGCCACAGTTTTCGGATGCGGTTGTTGACTATAACTATATTAAGAAGATGGCATACTTTACCATAAAGAGAATTCAGAAGTCAGTTATGCTTATGTTCCGCGACCCCAGCAAAACCGCAGGAAAACTCGAGCTTATCGGCGCTAACGATACACAGGAAGAAAAAATCGTTTCCTATAAAGTTACCGATACCCAAACAGGCGATGTTCTTATTTCGGGCGAAGGTCAGCTACCTCCCCTTTCAAGCTATAAACTTGCTCAGATTCCCGCAATCGAAAAGCAGGGACTTTTGGTTATTGAATTCACCGTAAACGGTGAAACTTTCCGTAACCACTATATGACGGGTGAGCCACACTATGATTACAAGCAGGTAATCGAGTGGTTTAAAAAGGCAGACCTTCTCGAGATTGAAGGATTCTAAAACCTATTACCCCTAAAACAAACAAACGCCCCGAAATTTCGGGGCGTTAATTTTATATTTATACCTTTTGTTTAAATGTATATAACTTAATAATAATAAAGGTTACGGGACCGCCTATCATAGCCGCAAGAACCGTTCCCCAGAACTGAGGGAGCTCAAGCATATTAAGGGTAAATACCGAGCCCGTAATATAAAATATAAAGTTAGGAATATAGGAAACGGCAAATCTGAAATATCTTCGAAGGGTGGGCTTCTTTTTGAAAACCACAAGACAGTTAAGGATAAATCCCACAATGTTAGATAAAATATAACCAACTATCGCCGCTATATTTTCCTGCATAACAAGACACGCGACGGAGGAAAAAACCGCCACAGTAAAGGTATTTACGCAACCGATGGCGCAATATTCCAAAAAACCGATGCTTAAAAAAGTTCTTTTTAACATTAAGAAAAATTTCTTCACGCCATCCCTCCTTTAATTTGATACATACTTATTATACCAAATTATAAGATAAATTACAAGGGTGGATATATTGTGTGCAGAAAGAGCGCCTATACCAGCCAAAGCATTCGGTTGCTGCTTAAAGTTATTGCTTTTCATTCATTTAACAACTTAATATTTAACTCTCGTCCCATATTTAGTATAGCGCGTCTTCTACCACATCTTGCAAATGAATTAATTCTAATTTTTCTTCGTTGCAAAGCTTCACGAATTCTTCGGCTTTCTGCTTGTTAAAAAATATATTTGGGAATGTTTTTAATATTTTTTTAAAGCCGTTAATTGCAGAAATTCCATATATAGTATATTCTTGGTTTCTGCTATCGGTCGTACTATCGGTGCGAAGTATATATTTTACTTTCATATTTTATCATCCTTCGGGTTATTTTTCAGATGGCTTATCCACAATTACTTTTGAATCTACAAATTGTTTCCAACTTAATTTTTGACCGCCAATTCCTTTGAAAACATTGTAGAAACCTCACTCTTCCTGTCGAAGGTAAGTTTTAGATTAAAATATTTTGGAGTAATTTGGTAGGAACTATAATACCCAAAGTATAGTTCTTGCCTATTTTTATATTCTTGCCGAACACATATAGAGAAACAATTTAACTTAAAGTAGTTCATCATCTATCGGATAAAGAAATTTCGGATGTTCTCGGCATCAGCAACGCCGCCGCAAGAAAAAGAGTGCAACGGGCAAGAGAAGTTTTAAGAAACAAGCTTGCCAAACAGGAAGATGATTATGTTTCTGTCTAAAGACCTTGATGAAAAACTAATAATGGCATTTGAAATTTATAATAAAAAGCTTTGCGACTCTTTGCCAACAGATGATGAACTAAATCATATTACTTTTTCAGAAAATTTCGAAAAGAAAACGCAAAAACTGATTAGGGCGCAGAAGAAATCATACTATTATTTGATTAACACGGTGGGTAAGCGAGTAGCAATTATTATTTTAGCGTTAGTGCTCAGCTTCACCGCTACTACCTTCGGTGTAAAAGCCATAAGAGAATGCGTTATCGAATTTATTACCGAAACCTTCGAGCAATTTACAAAAATATCGGTGGAGGATGAGAACGCTTATCCCCAAAATAAATTAGTTAAGCTCACACTGCAATATATTCCAGAGGGGTATTTTTTAGAGTCTGAAACAGAAGCAAATTGTTTTTACAGAGTGACATATAGCGCTCTTGATAATGGCATTGTTACCTAGCGATAATAAATCACTAAATATGCTCGAATAATTGAGTTCAGTAGTTCGAATCCATCTTGACGGAGATTTTAGTGATATTTCGCCGTTGGCGTATTTTACTTCTTCACTATTCACTATTACTTATTACCTTACAAAAATCCTCGTAGATAAGAGAAAAGTGAAGAGTGAAAAGGTAATAGTGAAAAAGTAAAAATCCC
>JAZNWP010000082.1:0-16330 GCA_045593385.1 Acutalibacteraceae bacterium | reverse complement strand
CGAGAGATGCCACAACGCCAATAGGCTTTTCAAACTCGATTATATTCATAACGTCCTCGGTCGTGAGGGGCTCGAAATAAAGCTTGTCTGCCGTGGTGTAGTCGGTTGAAACGGTCTCGGGGTTGTTGTTTATAATAATAGCCTCGTAGCCTGAATTTTTAATTGTGGTAACAGCGTGAACGGTTGAATAGTCAAACTCGACACCCTGACCTATACGGATAGGACCTGCGCCTAAAACAACGATTTTCTTTTTATCTGTAAGAATTGAAGCATTTTCGTCTGAATAGGATGAATAGAAGTAAGGAATATATGCGTTTGTATGGCAGGTATCAACCATTTTAAACACAGGTGTTATTCCCTTTTCTTTGCGAAGATTATATATATCAATTTCCTTACAGTCCCAAAGTTTCGCGATAAACTTATCGCCGAAGCCCATCTTCTTAGCGGCTTTTAAAACTTCTATATCGCCCTTATTTTCAGATAATTTCTTTTCCATATCCGTAATATTTTTAATAGCGACGAGGAAATACTCGGTGATTTTTGTTATATCGTGAAGTTCCTTTGTTGAAACGCCTCTTCTTAGAAGCTCAGCTACGCAGAAAATATTATCATCCTTGAATTCTTTAAGGTATTCAAACATATCTTCTTTGGTCATAGCAGAGAATTTAGGCATATAGAAATGGTCCACACCCGTTTCAAGAGAGCGAACAGATTTAAGTAAGCATTCTTCAAGGTTTGAGCCGATGCCCATAACCTCTCCCGTTGCCTTCATTTGAGTACCAAGAGTATTCTTGGCGCTTGCGAATTTATCGAATGGGAAACGGGGTAATTTTGCTACAACATAGTCAAGTTGTGGCTCAAAGGCGGCGGTGGTATTAGCAATCTGGATATCCTCGAGCGCCATACCAACGGCAATTTTAGCGGTTACCCTTGCGATAGGATATCCCGATGCCTTGGAAGCTAAAGCAGATGAACGGGAAACTCGGGGGTTAACCTCAATAAGATAATATTCACTCGTTTTGGGATTAAGGGCAAACTGAACATTGCATCCGCCCTCAATTTTCAATTCGCGGATGATTTTAATGGCGCTATCGTTAAGCATTTTAAGGTCATGGTTGTTAAGTGTCATAATGGGGGCTACAACCAAGGAGTCACCCGTATGAACGCCGACGGGGTCGATATTTTCCATACCGCAGATAGTTATGGCGTTATCGTTAGAGTCACGCATAACCTCAAACTCAATTTCCTTATATCCCTTAACGCTCTTTTCAATAAGCACCTGATGAACGGGTGAAAGTTTGAAGGCATTAAGACCGATTTCTACGAGTTCTGCCTCATTATAAGCAAAGCCGCCTCCTGTACCGCCCAAGGTGAAGGCCGGACGAAGCACTACGGGATAACCGATTCTTTCTGCCGCCTCTTTTGCTTCTTCAATGCTATATGTGATTTCAGAAGGAATGGTGGGCTCACCGATGGACTGACAGAGCTCCTTAAAGAGTTCTCTATCCTCGGCTCTTTCGATACTCTTACTGCTTGTACCTAAAAGTTCAACACCGCACTCGCGAAGAATTCCCTTCTTTTCGAGCTGCATAGCAAGGTTAAGACCTGTTTGTCCGCCGATACCTGGTACGATGGCGTCAGGACGCTCATATCTCAAAATTTTAGCGATATATTCAAGAGTAAGGGGCTCCATATAAACCTTATCGGCAATGGTGGTATCGGTCATAATTGTAGCGGGGTTAGAGTTGCAAAGCACTACCTCGTATCCCTCTTCCTTAAGGGCTAAACACGCTTGTGTACCCGCATAGTCAAATTCTGCGGCTTGACCGATAACAATAGGTCCCGAGCCGATTATAAGTATCTTCTTAATATCCGTTCTTTTTGCCATTTTTCTTACTCCTTATATACTGTTTTGCCGTTACATACCGTTAGTATGCATTTTCCATAAAGTTCCATATCCTCAAAGGGTGTTGCTTTACCCATAGATAAAAATTCATTTGAATTTACTTTATATTTTTTACTTAAATCCCAAACGGTAAAATCATTACCCAAGGGTATATTAAATCGTTTTCGGGGATTTATTGCCATAAGCTCTATTAGCTTTTCGAGAGTTATGATACCCGTTTTAACAAGGTGGGTATATGAAACCGAAAAGGCGGTTTCAAGCCCAACTATACCGAAAGCGCTATTTTCAAGCCCTTTGCTCTTTTCTTCTTTGGAATGGGGCGCGTGGTCGGTGGCGAGCATATCAATGGTGCCGTCCTTTATACCCTCTATAAGCGCCAATCTATCGTCCTTATCACGAAGGGGCGGATTCATTTTAAATCTTCCCTCTTCCTTTAAATCGCTATCATCATATACTAAATAGTGCGGCGCGGTTTCGCAGGTTATATCTATGCCCTCCGCCTTGGCTTTTCTTATAAGCTCAACGCTTTCCTTTGCGGAAATATGGCAGACATGGTAACTGCAACCCGTCTTTTTCACAAGTTCAATATCTCTTTCTATCTGCTTATATTCACTCTCACTGCAAATGCCCCTGTGTCCGTGGGCTTTAGCATATTCGCCATCGTGAATATATCCGCCGTGAAGCAAATCGTTTACTTCGCAGTGGGCAACTATCATTTTACCAAGCTCATTGGCTTTCCTCATAGCCGCTTCCATAAGTTCGGCAGATTGCACTCCCCTACCGTCATCCGAAAAAGCGATAGAAAGAGGTGCGAGTTTATCCATATCAGATAACTCTTCGCCCTTCTGCCCAACGGTTATAGCGGCATAAGGATAAACATTTATGAGATTGCTCTCGTTAATTAAATCAATTTGCTTTTTGATATTCTCTGCATTATCGGGCACAGGATTTAGATTAGGCATAGTGCAAACAGCTGTATAACCGCCATGGGCGGCGGCGCTGCTACCTGTTAAAACTGTCTCTTTATAAGAAAATCCCGGCTCACGAAAGTGCACATGCACATCGCAAAAACCGGGAAAAATAACAAGGTCGGATAATGAACCCTTTATATATGAAAGGGATTTTGAGATAACATCATTGGGGATATTTTGAGTGAGAATTTTTTTAATTTTTTGCATTTCGAGTGTTGCTGACATTTAGGTAATCCCCTTTCTATATTCACATTGAAACTTTATTAAATCCCCTCGCCACACTACCGCGCGGCCCTCTCCCCTTTAGACAAGGGGCGCTTTAAAAGGAAGCTAATTTATATAATAAAAAAATCTTGCCCGAAAGCAAGATTAAGCATACAAAAACCGACGCAGTTATATCCTGCATCCTATTATATTCACTAATCTTGCCAACCTCACGGGATTGCACTTAAAGATTTCCTATGTATTATATCATTTATATAATTCTTTGTCAACCGAAAAGAAGTTAAAATTTAAGAATTATTCTTTCGCCTATTTGTGCAAAATTTACAGAAGTTTATTTCGGCAGGGGCAGTAGGAATCTCTTCTCCGGCTATCGAAAGGTCCTCAGGACCTTTCTCCCAAACTTGTTGCTCGTTTCACTCGCCAAGTTTGGAGGTCGTTTCGATTCCTATTTTTCTAAAAAAATAAAATCGGCAACCGAAAAGGTCGCCGATTTAATTTGGCAGGGGCAGTAGGAATCGAACCCACGGCACTCGGTTTTGGAGACCGATGCTCTACCTGCTGAGCTATACCCCTAAATCAAATTGCTAGACCATTATATAATAAGGAATTCCTTTTGTCAAGGTAAAAATCTATTTTTTAGAATTTTATGTTTTTCCTAATCTATAATATTTGCTCACCCTTTCGGTTAAACTTTTAATACAAACTGCAAGTAGGTGTTTTATGGAATTTATAAAGGTTATTTTTACTGCCGTTTTATCGGCGGCGGCATTATTTATTATTGCTAAAATTATGGGTCACAAGCAGATGTCCCAACTCGATTTTTTTGATTATATAACAGGTATAACTATCGGCTCTATTGCGGCAGAACTCGCCACAGAACTAGAAAGGCCCCTATATCCCCTTTTAGCTATGGTGGTTTACGGAATAATCACCGTTGTTTTAACGCAGATTACAAGCCGTTTCCCCACTATGCGAAAGTATATTAACGGCACTCCTACGATACTGATGAACAACGGAAAAATTTACAGAAAAAATCTCAAAAAAGCCAAGCTGGATTTAACCGAATTTATGGTTATGTGCAGGCAGGAAGGATACTTCAATTTAAAAGATATCCGCACCGCCGTTTTCGAATATAACGGGCGCCTCACTGTGCTCCCCGTAAGCACCAAGCGCCCCGCCACTCCGGAAGACCTTAATATAATTCCCAAACCGGAACATATATTAACGGAAATTATTTTGGACGGAAAAGTGCTTACGGAAAATCTTAAACGCCGCGGTCTTGATAACACTTGGCTTCAAAAAGAACTTGCATTACAAGGATATAAAAATCCAAGGCAAATTTTTCTCTGCCTTTGCGATGAAGAAAATCAGTTAAATGTATTTGAAGGGGAATAGAAAAAGCGTCAGAATTCTGACGCTTTTTCGTTATTTTGATAGTCCGCCTTTTTTAATATAATCGGCTATTAAATCTCGGGCAAATACCCCTTCTTGATATCTCTCTACTACGGTTAAATTATTGTACCTGTAATCCGAGGTATAGGTATCGACTACTACATAATATGTGGCATTCAAATCAATATTATTTTTTATACTCTGACCATAATCACCGTAACTTATATAGTATGAAGAATTATCGGTTTCAAAGAATTTATATTTTAAATCTCTTCCTTTAATTGAGCAAAGCACTAACTGATTATCAAATGGGAAAAGGGACTGAACATCCGAATATGTTACTTCGCCTTGTCGCAAATTATAGGGACTGCGAATAGATGTAAAACCGCCGCCCAATGCGATTTTATACTTACTGCCCCAAACTTCCATACCGAGTTTATAGTAAAGGTCGGCAGAAAGTTGACGCATATAGGTACTATTGCGATAGTAAGCGTTATAACCTAAAACCTGGTTTGCGGGAGAAATTTCATTTTCATACTTTTTAAGCAACTGATTAACAATGGGGTCGGAAGAAAGTGAAGTATAAGCATTTCTCGAGATTAGTTCTGCCTCGGTTAAAGCAGTTTTATCATTAGCGATGTTTATATAAATTTCAGCGTGGGAAATACCGCCTTGATTATCGCCTCTGTTTTGAAGATGGTGAACGCCATATTCATCCTTTAAGATATAACCTTGATGGGTATGACCGCCAAATACCAAATCAACATAACCGTTGGATAAAGCGGTATCGTAATAGGACGAAATCTGGGAAGATGCGATACTTGTAACGGTACTGCCTTTGGAGCTGCCATATCCATCGTGAATCATATAAACAATGAAATCAGCGCCCTTTGATTTAAGGCGTTCCGATTCTTTTTTTACAAGATTAGTAAGTTCGCGACCCACTTTAAAATAAACTTCATCGCACTTATCAACGGCAATGGATGAATAACAATCCCCTATCGCTCCGATAATTCCTATCTGAGCGCCATCGCTTTCCACCATAACGGAAGGTGTGCAAAAATCTGATAGTTTATTGGTTGAGCGGTCATAGATATTTATAGCTAAAAACGGAAATTCTGCAAATTCTGCATTGGCGGCAACATATTCTTCGCCCCAGTCAAATTCGTGGTTACCGATAGCCATAGCGGTAAATTCGAGCTGATTCATCCAATCGGTAATTATACGGCCTTTTGTCATATTGGATTCAGAAGTTCCTTGCCACATATCACCCGTTGAAAGTAAAACCACATTATCATCAGTTTTACGGACGTTTTTAAAATATGTAGTAAGTTCATCAACACCAGGATGATTATCGCCATCGGCTAATTTACCGTGAAGGTCATTTATAGAATAAAAATCGAAGTAAACAATAACTGAATCTTTACAACCGTCGCAAACACCGTCATCATTTTTATCGGTATGCTTGCAGGACGAATCAATTTTATCATTTTTTTCATTCTTATCATTTTTACTGCTTGTACTGCCATTATCGTTTTTATCGGTTTTATTTTCTGAGGTGTCATCCTGCGAATCATCTGATTCTCCATCACCATCATCAGTAAATGAGATATCCGAAGATTCAATAAAAGAATTCAAGCATATATCACATACGCTATCGCCGTTTTCATCAATGTGTGCTTCGCACTCTTTTTTCTTACCGCAACCGCACAAAATAAGGCACAAAGCCAAACACAGAAGCAATAATCTTTTTATATTTTGTTTCAAAAAATCACCTTGTTAAAACTTAATTCTTATTTACATACAAAATAATTATATCCCCTATTCGACATAAAGACAAGTGTTTTATTTTTTATCTACATTTTTTTGAAAAAATGTTGAAAATTCACTTGCCTTTTGGGGTACTTATATGGTATCATATAGAAGAATAATTATGTTGGTTTGGTTTGCCTATTTTTAGCCGTAAACTTTTCGGTTTACATAAAAACAAACCCATCCTACACATTATATATATAGCAACCTTATTTCCCATCCGCTTTGCTGCTCTTGGCAAAGCAGAAAGTGAGTAAAAATATTATGAACAGAAGCTTCCGCCTTTCCACTGCTTTAGACGTGGATGACCTTCTGCTCGAATGTGTACCCTACGCTATCCGCTTGGCTAACGAAAAATATAAATTTGACCCGCCTCTTTCCATCCACGAGGTTGACAGATGGGGCAAAACGGGAACCCGTTCTGATGTTATTTTTGAATTTATGGACAAGCCCGAGTTCTTCGTTAACCAACCTGTTATCAAAGGCGCTCGGGAATTCGTGCAAAAACTATCCCAGATGACCGAAATTTTTGTAACTACAGCTGTTTGGCCAGAATACATGACCCTTCGTTTTCAGAGAATTCTCAAAGAATTCCCCGAAATACATCAAGACCATATTCTTATGGGCTCCCGCAAGGACCTTATTGATGTTGATATTCTTTTCGATGACGGAATGCACAATGTCTTAAATTCCAACGCAGCATACCCCATTTTAATGCGCAGACCCTGGAATCAGGAAGCCACGGGAATTCTTGCAGTTAATAACTACGATGAGTTTTTAAAGCTCGTTGAAACTATTGCTAACAGTTACAGCACCAAGAAAGAACCCCTTTCTTTAGATAATCCAAGTATTATCGTACTTGTAGGTCCTTCAGGTAGCGGAAAAAACGATATTGCTAAGGAACTTATTAATGAAGTGCCTTGTTTTGAGAAACTAGTAAGCTATACCACCGATAAGTTTGCCGTAGATAGAAAAGACGGTTGGTATAACTATGTAAGCGAAGAAGTATTCAGAAAAATGGCGGATAACGGCGAATTGTTTGAAGCCACCAACTATGCTCATCATGCCTATGGCTCTCGAAAGCAAGATGTTGATAACATTTTAAATAATGGAAAACACATTGTAACCGTTATGGATATTTGCGGCGCTATGGCACTTAAGACCCTTTTTCCCAATGTTATAACTGTTTATGTTAAGAGGGATAAGAAAGAGTTGATTACCGCAATTCTCGAAAAAGACTGCACAACCGAAGATAAAGCAAACCGATTACTTTCAATTTCTGCAGAATCGAGAAATGCTCAAGTATGTGATTATACCGTTAAGTTTGACAACTGTAAAAATGCCGTCCAGCAAATTCGAAATAAGCTAGGCGTTTAATTATTATAAAAGGAAGGCGTTTAAAATTACTGATTTGCAAAAAGCCAATTTTGGCAAAAGAATAATTGCCGCCATTTGCGACGGAATTTTAGTCAGCATTCTGGCTGTAAGTTTAGCCGCTCTCCTATCGGTCATTTTAAAGTATGACGGATATATGACGCGTGTTAATAATGCCTATACTAAATATGAAGCAGAATATGGCATTGAATTTAAAATAACTCAGAGCGAATATGAAAATTTAACCGAAGAAAAACGCGAGGCATACGATACGGCTTATAAAGCCCTCTCTACCGATGAAGCTGTACTTTATGACTATAATATGCTCATAAATCTCACCTTGCTGATTTTAACCTTCAGCGTTCTGATAGGCGTAGTCTTAGTCGAGTTTGTTGTTCCGCTATTCCTCGGCAACGGACAGACCATCGGCAAAAAGGTATTTGGAATAGCCCTTATGCATCAGGAGGGAATCAAAATTAATAACATTCAGTTATTTGCCAGAACAGTCCTTGGCAAATTCGCCATCGAACTGATGATACCTCTCTATATCATTATGATGATATTTTTTAATTCCATAGGAATTATCAGTATCATTTTAATGTTTGCTCTGTTTGTTGCTCAGATTATCTGTTTCTTTGCTTCCCGTACTAACTCCCCTATTCATGACCTTTTGGCAGGTACGGTTGCCGTTGATATGGCAAGTCAGAAAATCTTCGAGGACCGCGAGGCGTTACTCGAACACGTTAAGGCAATTCATAAGGATATTGCCTCAAATTAATTTGGTTTATTTTTTAAAAAAATATAAATATATTGAAAGGGAATCAATATGAAAGTTGTATTGCAAAATCTAACCAAAGTTTTTCCCAGTCGCGATAAGAAAGCGGGTAAAGAAGTTGTAGCCGTTAACGATTTCAACTTTGAAATCCCCGATGGCAAGCTTGTTGGCCTTCTTGGACCTTCGGGCTGCGGAAAAAGTACCACTCTCTATATGATAAGCGGCCTTCAAAAGCCCTCGGGTGGTAAAATCTTCTTCGGAGATGACGATGTTACTGAGCTTTCAACAGAAAGCAGAGGAATAGGACTGGTTTTCCAGAACTATGCCCTTTATCCTCATATGACTGTTAAGCAGAACATCCTCTTCCCCCTCCAAAATCTTAAGGGTAAGGACAAGCTTACGAAGGATGAGATGCTTGACCGCGCTTTAGAAGCCGCCCGTCTTGTTCAGATTGATGAGCTTATGGAAAGAAAGCCCAGCGAGTTATCAGGCGGTCAGCAGCAGCGTGTTGCCATCGCAAGAGCTCTTGTTAAAATGCCTCGCGTTCTCCTTCTTGACGAGCCCCTCTCCAACCTTGATGCCCGTCTTCGTTTGCAGACTCGTGAAGAAATTCGCCGCATCCAGAAGGAAACAGGCATTACCACTGTTTTCGTTACTCACGACCAGGAAGAAGCTATGTCTATTTCCGATATTATCGTTGTAATGAAGCTTGGTGTTGTTCAACAGATTGGTGAGCCCCAGAAAGTTTATGATGACCCCACCAACCTCTTCGTTGCCAAATTCCTTGGTACTCCTCCCATCAACGTTCTTGAAGGAACGGTTAAGAGCGGTAAGGTTTATATCGGAGAAGAAGCAGTTTTAGAGGTTAAAAATGTTGAAGACCAGGATGTTTACATAGGCATCCGTCCCGAAGGTATTGAGCCCGCAGAAAACGGCGTTTTAGAGTGCAAACTGAGTAATGTTGAGGTTATGGGCCGCGATGCAAGTGTGGTAGCAAATCACCCTGCCGCTCTCACCCCCGTTGTTCGCGCAATTATCAACTCTGATATCCGCGTTGATACCTCTGCCGAAACCGTTAAGTTTAACATTAAGCCTCACAAGTTCTTCCTCTTCAATAAGGAAACTGAGGAACGCATCTATTTCGAGGTGAAGTAATATGGTAGATAGTAAGCATTCTTGGAAAGCGTGGCTTTATCTTTCACCCGCTATCATATTGCTGCTTGTTTTTACCGTATGGCCTATCTTTAATACTCTTCGTATGGCATTTATGAATGGCTACGGAAATATGGCAGCCATGGGTGGCGCCACCTTCGAATTTGGTATCGATAACTTCCTTAAGGTTGTCGAATATAAGCAGTTTTTACAGTGTCTGCAGAACACCGCTATTCTTTGTGTTGCAACTGTTCCGATTTCAACTACTCTGGCTTTGCTTATCGCAGTTGCTCTAAATTCTATCAAACCCTTGCAGAAGACCTTGCAGACCATCTTCTTCCTCCCCTATGTTACCAACTCCATCGCCATAGGCATGGTTTTCGCCGCAATGTTTAATATCGTTGGTCTAAAACAGGGCGGCGCAGGAGCAGATACCTGGGGTATTATTAATAATGTTATTGAGTTTTTCGGCGGCGAGCCGATTAACTGGATAAACGCAGGTTCGTCCTATGTTGCCAATATGGTCGTTATGATAGTTTATATTGTTTGGAACGCTCTTCCCTTTAAAATTCTTATTTTACTTGGCGGACTTCAGAGTATCAATAAGCAGTATTATGATGCCGCTAAGGTTGACGGAACTCCTAAAGGTCGCGTGCTCACCCGCATCACCATCCCCCTTCTTTCCCCCATGCTTGCCTATGTTATTATTACTGGCTTCATCGGCGGATTTAAGGAATATTCAAGTATCATCGGTATTTTCGGTGATAAAATGGGTCCCCCAGACGACGCAGGACGACTCAACACTATGGTTGGATTCGTTTACGATGCACTGGAAAGAGACCGTCAAGGTCGCGCCAGCGCAGCGGCGCTCATTCTGTTCGCGATAATTCTTGTTGTTACCTTAATTAATAATAAGGTAATCAAGAAACGCGTTCATTATTAGGAGGTGCCGCTATGTCTAAAAGCAGTTTAAATGTTATGGAAGCAAGAGATATCCAGAAGCTTACCGCATCTCAGGCAGTTTTCCGCGGTGCAGGTAAATTTATAACCTATGCCTTCCTGCTAATTATGGCGCTTATCGTTCTCTTCCCGTTCTATTGGATGATTATTTCATCCCTTAAAACCTTGGCAGAGTACCGTCAGGCCGTTCCTACCTTCTGGCCCCGCCAGATGATGTTCAGCAACTACACTGAGGCATTTACAGCCGCTAATTTGGGTGATTTGTTCTTAAATACCCTTTATGTCGGTCTTGTTTCTACCGTGCTCAGCTTAGTTATTACCGTTCTTTCAGCATTTGCGTTTGCCCGATTGGAATTTAAGGGTAAGGAAACCCTTTTCGGCGCCTTACTTGCTACAATGATGATTCCCGGTGAGTTATTTACCATCACCAACTATATCACCATTAACCAACTCGGTTGGATGCATACATTTACAGCCCTTATCGTTCCATTCCTTGTTAGTGTATTTTATATTTATCTTTTGCGCCAGAACTTTATGCAGATACCCAATGAATTGTATCTTGCCGCTAAGGTTGACGGCACAACCGATATAAAATATTTATGGAAGGTTATGATTCCCTTAGCCCTTCCCACCCTTATCTCCATCACCATCCTTAAAATGATGGGCGCTTGGAACTCTTATATCTGGCCTAAATTGGTAGCTAACGACGATGCTCACCAGTTGATTACCAACGGTTTGCGTAACGCCTTTACCGATACCTCAGGTCAGGCCAATTACCCCGTTCAGATGGCAGCCGTTGCCATCGTATCCGCACCGCTATTCTTAGTTTTCCTCTGCTTACGCAAGTACATTATGTCTGGCGTTAGCCGTAGCGGTATAAAGGGTTAATAGACATTAATATATAAATGTCTGTTATATATTAAAACAAAAAACAGAAAGGAATGAAAAAGCTATGTCCAAAAGAATCATAGCAATACTCTTAACTCTTGTTTTAGCGCTTGGTATGTTCGCTATTGCAGGTTGTAAAGGTGGCAGTAATGCAAAAAATGCCTTTGTGGTTCCCAAGGAAGGATTTAATCCCGATGAGGCGGTAGAAATTACCTTTACTCATACCATGGGCGCCAAGCTTCAAGGTGTGCTTGACACATATATTGAAGAATTTAATAAAATTTACCCCAATATCACAATCACCCATCAGTCAGCAGGCGGCTGGGGAGATATCAACGGTCAGATTAATACCGAAATCGCCGGTGGTACTCAACCCAACATTGCATACTGCTATCCCGACCACGTAGCTATGTATAACATTGCTAAATCGGTTGTAACCCTTGATAACCTTATTGCCAGTGATTTCGTAATCCCCGGCACCGAGGAAGTTTTAGGTCTTACCGACGCTCAGAAAAATGACTTTATTGAAAGCTACTACAATGAAGGTATCGTTTACGGCGATGACCAGATGTACACCATGCCCCTCAATAAGTCTACCGAAGTTTTATACTATGACAAGACCTTCTTCGAGAAGAACAATCTTAAGGTTCCTACCACTTGGGACGAGCTTTGGGATACCTGCGAAAAGATTTTAGCAATTGACCCCGACTGCTATCCCCTCGGTTACGACGCTGAGGACAACTGGTTTATCACCCTCTGCGAGCAGATGGAAACCGGCTTTACAAGCGCTGAAGACGGCGGTCAGTACCTCTTCAATAATAAGGAAAACAAAGCATTCGTTAAGGAATTGCGCGAATATTATCAGAAGGGTTACTTCACAACTCAGGAGCTCTACGGAAGCTATACTTCTAACCTCTTTGTAGAAACCACTGATACCCGTTGCTATATGTGCGTTGGTTCTTCGGGCGGTGCTTCCTATCAGATGTCTAACAACGATACCGGTGACGGCACATTTGCTTTCGAGGTAGGCGTTGCTCCTATTCCACAGTACAGTGAAGATAACCGCAAGGTTATTTCTCAGGGACCCAGTCTTTGCATTCTTAAGGGCGCTAACACTACCGACCAGCAGGTTATGGCTTCTTGGTTGTTTGTTAAGTTCCTCTGCACCAATGTAGAATTCCAGGCAGAGTTCTCTATGGCTTCAGGTTATATGCCCGTTCTTAAGTCCGTTGTTGAAAACGAAAACTATGCAGCTTGGCTTGCTAAAGGCAACGGCTATGAGTATTTAGTTGCTAAGTGCGTTCAGGTTGGTATTGACGGTCGTGACGATTACTTCGTATCCCCCGCCTTCAACGGTTCTTCTACCGCTCGTACTCAGGCAGGTTCTCTCCTCCTCAAATGCTTAAGCGGTGAAGCAGCTGACGATAAGGCAGTTGATGCTTTAATCGACCAGGCATTCCAGGACGCTCTTGACGAGTGCGAATATTAATATTGATTTTAATGAGTAATAATATGAATATGGTTAAAAGAATATTATCATTATTAGTTGTTCTTTGCCTTATAATCGGCTGTTTTGTCGGTTGCAAGGGCAAAGACGGTAGCGGAAACTTTGTTGACTACGTTGCAGAGACTAAACTCGACCAGGATTCCGATACCAAAAAAATTGAGGTTACCGTTAAGAGTTATATCGACGGTGACACTACCCACTTTAATGCTCCCTCTGATATTGCCGAAAACGGCGTTTTAAAGGCGCGTTATATGGGCGTTAATACCCCCGAATCAACGGGTAAAATTGAAGAATGGGGCAAAAAGGCCTCTACCTTCACAAAAGAGAAATTAATGAATGCTAAGTCCATCATCGTTGAATCAAATGATGATAAGTGGAATGTGGATTCAACGGGCGGCCGTCATCTTGTTTATGTATGGTATAAACCTGCAGATTCTGATGACTATAGATGCTTAAATCTCGAACTCATTCAGAACGGTTTATCCATCGCTTGCGGTACTACCGCAGACCGTTACGGCGAAGCTGCTTCTGCCGCCTTCCAGCAGGCGAAAGCTCAGAAGCTTCACGTTTTCTCAGGCGAAAAGGACCCCGATTTCTTCTATGGCGATGCCTATGAACTTGATATCAAGGGACTTCGCACCAATATTGCTCTTTATGATAACTTAAAGGTTGCTTTTGAAGGCGTTGTTACCCGTAACAACAATAACTCTGTTTATGTTGAAAGCTATGACGCAGAAACCGATATGTATTACGGTATGTCGGTTTACTACGGTTACGAAACGGGCGAACTCCTTAATATTCTTAAGGTTGGAAACCTTGTTCGCGTAGTTGGTACTGTTACCTATTATGAAACCGGCGGCACCTGGCAGGTTTCGGGACTCAGCTTCCGAGAGTTCAAGCCCGAAGACCCAGGCAACACCATTAAAATCAGCGAAGGTCACAAGGCCTCCAATAGAGTAACTGCACCAAGCACTTTCTTGACAGGAACTATTGAAACCGAAGTTATGAAGGAACTCGGCTCTGAAGAAACCGAGATGAAGACCTTTACTTATGCCGACCTGGCTATGAGCACCTCTATTGCTATGAAGAACTTAAAAGTTATAGATGCCTATACCACCCATAACGGCGGAGATAACGATGGCGCTATGACACTTACCTGCCAAGCAGACGGTACCACAATTGATGTTCGTACCATAGTTCTTTACGATGCAAACGGAAAAATGATGACCGAAGCTGATTATCTTGGCAAGACCATTGATGTAACAGGTATTGTTGATTATTTCAGCGGCAGTTATCAGGTTAAGGTGTTTGAGACCTCGGATATTAAAGTACATTAAGTGTGATTTCTAATTGCACTATAAAAAGGAGATAAAAATATGAAAAGAATCATTGCTATGGCGCTTTCCGTTTTAATGCTTCTTACCCTCTTCGTAGGTTGTGGCAAAAACGAAGCACTTGAAAGCGCAAAGGCCTACCTTGAAAACATGTATCAGACAGGTAGCAAGGATGAGCCCATGAACATCATGGTTGACAAAGAGGTTTTAACCGTTGTTACCGTTGATGGCAAGAGTTACGATGTTGAATGGTCCGTAGAGGTTACCGAAGGCGATAAGGAAGCTGTTAAGGTTTCTGAGTCTGACAAAGAGAATACCGCTATCATCGATATTCCCGACCTTCCCGAATCGGACATCCTCTTCACCGCTATCGCTACCATTAAGGACAAAAAGAAGAGCATTGAAGCTAAGTTTGATTTCAAGATATTAGGAATCACTGTTGAAGGCGCAGACGCTGAAACCATCCTTAATGACGCTTATGCTCTTAAGGAAGGCGAAAAGATGGAAGGCACCCAAACCCTTACCGGTAAGATTACCAAGATTGATACTCCCTATAGCGCTCAGTATAAGTACATTACTGTAACTATGGTAGTAGAAGGTTTTGATGATAAGCCCATTCAGTGCTATCGCCTTAAGGGCAACGGCGCTGATAAGTTAGCAGTTGGCGATACTATTACCGTTACAGGTACCATCATCAACTATAAAGGCAAAGTTCAGTTTGATGCAGGAAGCGAAATTAACACCATCGTTAAGGCAGACGGCACCACAACTAATAATCCTACCAACAACAATAATAACAATAGCAACAATAATAACAATAACAATAATAGCAATAACAATAATAACAATAATAACAACAATAACAACGGTGGCTCCTTAACCCTCGTTACCGATACTGCTAAGATTCTTAATGATGCTTTCAAACTTGGCAGAAACGAAACCACTCCTTATATTGCTCAGCTTACCGGTAAGGTAATTAGCATTGATAAGGCATACAGCGAACAGTATAGCAGCGTATCTGTTACTATGCAGGTTGAAGGCAAAAATATTAAGTGCTGGAATATGAAGGGTACCGAAACCAACAAGGTTAAAGTTGGCGATACTATTACCTGCAGAGGCGTTATTAAAAACTTCTTCTATGATGATGAAGATACCACAGGTGATGTTGAATTCACTTGGGATGATGCAAGTCAGGTTGAGGTTACATTGGTTAAGTATGAAGCAGGTAAAGTTGTAGAAAAGACTCTTTCCGTTGTAGATAACCCCGTAGTTGGTACTGCATATAAGTTTGGTTTCGTATCAACCTCCGCAACTAAGGGCGGCACTTATTATGCAGTAGGCGGAATGAATGGTTACTATATGTCAACAACCACCTCAGCATCTGCTGCTATCGATGTATATCTCGAAAATGCAAACGGCGGCTACTATCTCTACACTAATTATAGCGGCAAGAAGCAGTATCTGACTATTGAATCTAGCGGCGCGCATGTTAATGCAATATATTCTGATTCACCCAGCATCGTATTTGCATACGATACAACAAATAAAACCCTTATCACCACTACCGAACTTACAAAGAACGGCGCATCTGAAAAATACGTGTTTGGTACCTATGGTAATTTCATTACTATAGGCGCAAGCGGCGCTTCTCATGATGATACCTATTATTGTCGCTTCTATCAGTAATTCCCTTTCTGTTTAATATATAATCAAAAAACGGTAACGGCTCGTCCGTTACCGTTTTTTGATAGTGCGGCATCAAAGCCAAAGGTTTTGGCAGAGGGATATTACATCGTCCTAATGACAAATCAATAGATATAGCATAAAATCTTTATAATATCCTCCCACCATCTGCGATGGTCCCCCCTCCTTTAGGCAAGGAGGGCTTTGCGGGGAATATAAAATAAAACTCCCACCATCTGCGATGGTCCCCCCTCCTTTAGGCAAGGAGGGCTTTGCGGGGAATATAAAATAAAACTCCCACCATCTGCGATGGTCCCCCCTCCTTTAGGCAAGGAGGGCTTTGGGCGTTCT
>JAZNWP010000081.1:0-5465 GCA_045593385.1 Acutalibacteraceae bacterium | reverse complement strand
AAAACTATGGAGTGCTGTCAGATAGAGGTAATAAGATAATTTTAGAATAAAACCAAAACCCCGATTCGCTATAGCGAATCGGGGTTTTGGTTTTATTCTAAAATTATCTTATTACCTCTATCTGACAGCACTCCATAGTTTTAAGGGCGGCTTCGTGGGTTTCTACGCTCACTCCCGCGCAGCAACAGGCATCAACCGAAACTTTGTTTTCGGGAAAATTGGCCTTCAAGAGCAAGGCGTTTGATACCACGCATATATCGGTACAAAGACCGATAAGGCAGGCCTCAAATTTTTCGTCCGCATTTTCCTTTATAATTTGGGGCAATTCCCTCAAGCCAAAGGTAACTTTTTCTACGGATATATAATCCTTGCCCTCTAAGGCATTTTGGATTTCCGTATTTAGCTCCCAACCCTTTGTGCCCTTAATGCAGTGTGGTACGGGAAGGTTTTTACCCTCTAAAGTTTCCATATAATTATCAAAATGGGTATCAAAGGTAACGAAAATCTTGCCTTCGAAATTTTCGATTTTCTCTACAGCATTACCAATTATGCCTTTCGCCTCGGTAGTTCCTAATGCTCCGTCGACAAAATCATTTTGTATATCAACAACAATAAGTATCTTTTCCATTCTTTCCACCCTAAAATATGAGCCCCAAGAAAACTCTTGGGGCTTTTGGTTTAAAATTAAATTAACTTATGCGCGCTTTTTAGCACCAAAAGTAACAGCGGCTGCTGCAAGACCAACGATTGCAAAGCAGATAGCGGTTGCGCTACCTGTTGCAGGAGATTCGGGCTGAACAGTTACAACACCGGTGGTGGGGTCAATAACAACATCCTTATAGTTTGCAACTACAACAAGGTCGGTATAGGGTTTGATTTCAACAGTTGTATCGGTAAGAGAACCCTTAACGATATCATAATCGGTGCCCTTAACTGCTTCAACAAGACCGTTTGCAAGAGGAGTAACTACGCCTTCATTAGCGGCAGCAGTACCGGTTGCAGCGGCTTTCTTATAAATCTTAAAGCCGGTGAACTTGGTTTCGCCATCATCGCTCTTAACCGTTGCGGGAGCGGTAAGGGTGATTGTTCCGCCATCATTAACCTTAGTGGTAGCAGGTTTTACATTATCGGTAATATCTGCATTTTCTTCAGGAATGACGGTGGTAACCGAGTATACCTTATCAGCCACAGGGCTCTTTTCAGCGCTAACGCCAACAGAAAGTGCGCAAACGAAAACTGCGCAGAGAACTAATGCTATGATTTTTTTCATCACGAAGACCTCCATAAAAATATTTTTTTATTATAAATAGTATAACACCTTTATTTGTAAAAGTAAATAGTAATTTTTATCAATATCCAAAATTTTCTTTAGAGACTATAACTGTTATACGGTTTTTATCCTTTTGCCTACCTGTTACTAAGTAGCTGCGGCAAATACGGGAGGGTGAATTGCAGCCATCGGTAATGTCAGGATTATCTGTTTTCAAAAAAGAAACACAGTGCCCGAGTTTCGCGCAAGGCGTATCACAGGAAAGGCGTACGCAATTTTTAGGCGCGGCAATCTTTTTTATCCGCAAAAAGCCCTCTTTCGCATCCTTAACTATTTTGTTTTCGCCAACTATAACCACCACGTTTTTCGGGCCGAAGCTCAAAGCGGAAATTCGGTTTGCGAAGCCGTCAACATTTATAAGCTCGCCCTTTTCGGTTACCGCATTTGATGAGCAGAAATAATAGTCACAACCGATAATCCCCTTAAAAACATCTAACTGGTCCTCACAGTTAAATCTATCGAGATAATTATAATCTCCGCCTTTTAAAACATCTAAAACGCCGCTCTCAATTAGGGTTTGCGAACCACCCGAAGAAACGGTAGCGCCCTTTGGGAGCATATTTTTAACCGTATTTAAGATATCTTCCTTGGTTTCGGCGTAAAGGGCGTTCATATTGTTGGCTGTAAGCGCCGATATCGCACGTTTTATTTGTTCGCTCATTTTATTCCACCTACTATCCTTCCGCCGCCGATTACAGTGCTTCCATCATAGAAAACCGCCGACTGACCGCTGCTGGGCGCCCTTTGGGGCTTTTCAAATTCTATCAGAACACCCTTTTCCGTTGGGTGAATTACCGCCTCGTCCTCACGTGTTCCGTAACGGAGCTTTGCTGTAACCCAGAGGGGAGAAGTGAGATTATCAAAGGGAATGAAATTAACATCCTCCACCTCTACTCTATTATAGAAAAGATGCTCCTCGTCTCCCAAAATAACCCTTCCGCTTTTCGCATCCTTACTGATAACAAACTGCGGTTTTCCCAGAGCAATTCCAAGACCTTTTCTCTGACCGATTGTGTAATTGATTATGCCTTTATGTCTGCCGAGAACGTTACCGCTAATATCAACATATTCCCCTTCCCTATAGGTTTTGCCCGTATAGGAAGTTATAAAATTCGCATAATCCCCGTCGGGAACGAAACATATATCCTGACTGTCCGCCTTATCAGCATTAACAAAACCCAGTTCCTTAGCGATTTCCCGCACCTGCGGTTTTGTAAGCTCGCCTAAAGGGAAAAGGGAGTGAGCGAGTTGCTCTTGAGAGAGGCAGTAAAGCACATAGGTCTGGTCTTTGCTGTTATCCGCCGCTCTCTCTAAAAGGTAGCGGTCACCCTGCCTCTTTATAACTGCATAGTGTCCCGTTGCGATTTTATCGAAACCACCTTCTTTGGCAATCTCTAACATCTTCCCAAACTTAATATTTTTATTGCAAACAATGCAAGGGTTAGGTGTTCTTCCCTTTTCATATTCGGAAATAAAATCAGAAATTACGAATTTACCGAAATCCTCTCTTAAATCAATGGTTTTATGCTCTATGTTAAGCCCCTTGCAAACGCTGGCCGCCGCATCGGCCTCACTTACGGCCTGTGAACAAAGAGAAAGGGTTACACCCGTAACATCATATCCGCTGTTTAAAAGACAAGCCGCCGAGACTGACGAATCCACCCCGCCGCTCATACCAGTTAAAACCTTCATATTTTCTCCTTACGAATAATATATATGTAGAGTATATCATATTTTTAACTACTATACAAGCAGGTATGTTTATGGAAGAACTGGAAAAAGAAATTAATACGGGCGAAAATCAGAATTCCAAAAAGGATATTCTTTTAGCGGTGATTATAACCGAGGTTATTTGTATCACCATAATCTTTGCGGGGATTTTACTGATGAAATATTTTTCGGCAAACAATTTTGATTCCATCAGAGATTTCTATAGCGAGCATTTTAAAACCGAAACTACGGTAAGCGAAGTGATAAGGTCGTGAAATTCAAGCTTTTCGGCACGGAAATTTATATATCCTTTCTCTTTGCCGCCCTTATTGCATTTTTACTCGCAACAGATAGAACAGGGCTTATTATCCCTACCCTTTTTGCCTCGTTTATTCACGAGGGCGGTCATCTATTCGCTATGTGGCTTTGCGAATGCCAACCCAAAAAAATTAAGCTTATCCCCGCCTCTATGCAGATAGTAAGGGACTTTTCGGTTTCCGAAAAAAGAGAAATTGCCATAGCCCTTTGCGGTCCTTTGGCAAATCTTGCGGTTTTCCTGTGTCTGTTTTTAAATTTTCTGTTATCGGAAAATGAAACGGTACTCGTTTTCGCCCTTTTAAATCTTATCCTTGCCGTTTTTAATATGCTACCCGTTTCGGGGCTCGATGGCGGAACGGTGCTTAAAAATATCTTGGCAAGAAAAACCGATATTTATTCTGCCGAAGGCAAGGTGCGAATTTTAACCTTCGTCCTTTCGGTTTTATTTTTAGCGGCAGGGATATTCTTGGCCTTAAGAAAAGAAACGAATATATCACTATTCATAATGGCGGTATATCTTTTTATTTGCGCGATTATCAGAAAATAAAAAAACCGCACAATAAATGTGCGGCACTATAAATTACAATAGAGATAAATACATATCATTATTAAATTTCTTTATGCATTCAATATAATCAGCTACCCTGACACAATTTTCTATATCATATTGGTCAACACCTTGGAAAGCATATATTTCATCATAAAGCAAACAGCTTCCCTCAACAATATAAAACCCTGACTCCAAATCAACCCCTATGTATATGGGGCATTTTTCCCACATTTCTTCTTGGTTTTCATATATGTATTTGCCATTCCCTTCGTTTTTTAACAGAAACGCCTTTGGAACGGGTAACTTGTTTTCGGACAATTTTTGTTTATTAAAATCATTTTCTGTAACAGTATATGAAACTATATCCAGATATTTTTCTTCTGTAAGTTCCTCAAGAATATATTTATTTTTAATGTACTCAAGCACTTCACTACCGCTTTTGCGGTTTGGAGAAAGTTTGTTTTTGAACTTACTGTGTGTTTTTCGCCATTCCAACAGTTTTTCTTGGGTTGCAGGTGCAAAAATCATTTTCTGTTCTCCTTTGCGGTTTTTAACGATGCTATTAACATCCTTTTTATCTCTTCGGCAAGTGAAAGTAAACCATCAAAATCATATTCCATTAAATTAGTTCTTTTTAAAAGCTTCAGCCAGTAAACGCTTTCACCTGTTTCTTTAAGAGAAATATGTAATTTAGATATAAAATCAGCTTTACTATTGCCGTAAATTGCTTCATTTATATTTGCACCAACACTTGTAGCAGAACGAAGTAATTGTTTCGCTATGGTTGTATCTTTTTTTGTTTTAGAAAACGCCTCATAAAACAAAACTATTTTGGTTGCAAAATCAAGAGATTTATCAAGTAATGGACTGTTCATTATGTTCACCTCTAAATGAAGTATATCATAATTCATTCTTTAAATCAACGCTTTGCATAGCAAAGCACCTTTTCTCTTATCTCTTCTCTCTTATCTTTTCTTTGGAAACGACAATTTAAGAGAAAAGTGAAGAGAGAATAGTGAATAGTGACGAGAACAAAAAGAAACGACAATTCTCTTGTCGAAAATTGTCGTTTCTTTTTGGCGCGCCGAAGAAGATTCGAACTCCCGACCTTCTGGTCCGTAGCCAGACGCTCTATCCAGCTGAGCTATCGGCGCATTTTTTAGGTTGCCAAAGTATAATATCACAAATCAGAAATAAAATCAATAGTTATTTTTAAAATTTTTTAATTTTTCGGGGGCGAAGTTCTTTGTATGAGTTTTTTGAGCGCCTTAATCGAGCGGTATGGGGTGTTCCAACTCTTACCGTTATGCTGGGGCTTGGTATTTATCTCACCTTTAAAACAAAATTTTTCCAATTTCGTTTTTTAATTCCTTCCCTCAAAGGCGCTTTCGAAGGCGGTGACCGAGATGGCGTTACCCCCTTTCAATCGGCCTGCACTGCCCTTGCGGCAACCCTCGGTACCGGCAATATTGTAGGGGTGGCGGGTATTATTTCCCTTTGCGGCGGGGGGGTTATCTTCAAGTCGGATCGTAGCCATGTCGTTGTGTGGGCCAAGGG
>JAZNWP010000080.1:0-1650 GCA_045593385.1 Acutalibacteraceae bacterium | reverse complement strand
TGTTATTTGTAAAATTCGATTCCAACTTTAATATCATGGCCGAAAAGTGGTATGATATTGAAGAACTAGATTTTGATATTGTATTTTATCCGAAAACTTTCATCTATAATGAGGATTCAACAGGGTATTTCTTTATGTCTCGGGCGTATTTTAAACCATGGAATATACAGTATGTGTTTGATCTGGATTTGAATTATCGATATTATAATTCATACCAATGTTCTCCGCAAGGAGTTTTTGATGCTCTATACTGCAACTGGCTTCAGAATCCGTATGATGGTGAAACATATGGATTTGGTGAAGTTTATACTCCATGGCAGGACAGTGAGTTGTTTATGTTCAAACTAAACCCTGATAATTTTGAAGCAGAATATAATGTAAGCACAAATACAGCTAATGGCATGTGGAATGGCGTTTTGCCAGGTGAGAATATATGCTTTTCTCCCGACGGAAATATTTATGGACTTGGAATATACAACTATACAGAATTGTCTGAATTCGCATATAATTCCAATGTCTGTTACATAGGCGTATTTGATAGGAGTGTAAATTATCTGAGCGAATGGTATTATCAGATAAGTCCGGATTACAATCATTTTTTTAAAGATATTTATTATACAGAATCGGATGATATAATAATCACAGGAGAAATACGACATAAAGAAAACGGGGTCGTTTATTATGAACCTTACATGGCTAAATTCCCAGCCTCAGCATTTGTCAGCATTGAAGAAGCACACGCCCATGGTTTGAAAGTCGCTGTAGCTTATCCTAATCCGGGCGGAGATGTGATGAATGTCAGGACCTCATTGCGAGACTGTACTTTGCAGGTCTATGACATGCAAGGAAGAATGGTTCATCAACAAGAGATTACAGATGATGTAACGAGTATTGATGCTTCGGGATGGAAGAGTGGAACTTACGTTTGGAAATTAGGAATTAGGAATGAGGAATTAGGAATTAAAGAAGTTGAGGAAGGGAAGTGGGTTAAATAGAATTTGAGAATTTGAGAATCTGAGAATTTTTTGGGTTTCCTCGGATCTCTAGTAGAGGCACACGGACGTGTGTCTTTGAATTGATAATTGAAAATTTGTTGGACGTGGCTTGCTGCGTCCTTAATTTTTTTATATGTACATATTAATATTAATGTGTTGTCCATTGTATTATTTTTTGCGATAAAATAAGCCAAAAAATGTGCCGAAAAAACGAGGATAAAAAAAGTTAAATTTTTTTTCTACAAAGTGTTGTGTATTAAAGAAAAAGTTGTATCTTTGCACCCGGAAAAAAGTTAGAAATATTAACTTTGTGAATGAGATAGTTAAGGGACCTGATAAGTTAAACGTTAGAGGTTTCTACATCGTAAGTGGTTAAAAATCAGTTCTGTGAGCTTGCGATGGGTTTAGCAGTAGAGCCAGAGAAATGGCTGTGTTTCCCGAAGACTATGTTGTTTAAAGAGCGAAATTTCGAGCTGTTTAGAGAGAAAATAATAAGGAATTTTTCCTATTGAATGGATAGAAATTAGTAATTTAAAGAAAAAGAAATGCCAACGATTCAACAATTAGTCCGCAAAGGACGTCAAAAATTGGAAGACAAGAGTAAATCTCCTGCCTTGGATTCGTGCCCACAACGCCGTGGTGTTTGTGTACGTGT
>JAZNWP010000079.1:0-3378 GCA_045593385.1 Acutalibacteraceae bacterium | reverse complement strand
CGTGGACTACCAGGGTATCTAATCCTGTTTGCTACCCACGCTTTCGCGCCTCAACGTCAGTTACAGTCCAGAAAGCCGCCTTCGCCACTGGTGTTCCTCCTAATATCTACGCATTTCACCGCTACACTAGGAATTCCGCTTACCTCTTCTGCACTCAAGATATACAGTTTCTCATGCAGCTCCGGAGTTGAGCCCCGGTATTTCACATCTAACTTACCTACCCGTCTACGCGCCCTTTACACCCAGTAATTCCGGACAACGCTTGCCACCTACGTATTACCGCGGCTGCTGGCACGTAGTTAGCCGTGGCTTCCTCCCAAGGTACCGTCATTATCGTCCCTTGAGACAAAAGTTTACGATCCGAAAACCTTCTTCCTTCACGCGGCGTTGCTGCGTCAGGGTTGCCCCCATTGCGCAATATTCCCCACTGCTGCCTCCCGTAGGTGTCTGGGCCGTGTCTCACTCCCAATGTGGCCGATCAACCTCTCAGTTCGGCTACTGATCGTCGCCTTGGTAAGCCGTTACCTTACCAACTAGCTAATCAGACGCGAGTCCATCCCATAGCGATAAATCTTTGATAGTTAAATCATGCGATTCTACTATTTTATGCGGTATTAGCACAATTTTCACTGTGTTATCCCACTCTATGGGGCAGGTTACTCACGCGTTACTCACCCGTCCGCCGCTCTCCACTTCTAAAATCAACCGAAGTCTCAATCAAAAGCTTCCCGCTCGACTTGCATGTGTTAGGCACGCCGCCAGCGTTCGTCCTGAGCCAGGATCAAACTCTTTATGAATGGTTTATATATCAGCACCTAGGTGCTGTACATAACTAAGTTTAATTTTAAGCTCATTTTGTCCGCTAGACTATTTGTCTTGTCTTCCAAAATTACTCTGTGAATTGTTTATTTTCAAGAGCCTGCACTGTTCAATTTTCAAGTTCCAAGCCCGCTCTCTTGCGAGCGGATTTTCATTATATCACCTTTGAAAGCATTTGTCAAGAACTTTTTTTACTTTTTTTAAAGTTTTTTCGTCCCTGCCTCCCTCAAAAGCGACAGCCTATTTATATTACCACACTCCCACCCCTTTGTCAATACCTTTTTTTATTTTTTTAAAAAATTTTTTTGAAACTTACTATTGACATTAAAACAAAACAGTATTATAATATAATCAAACAGTTGAGCAACTATTCAACTGTAATTATCAAATAAAGGAGGAAGATAAAATGAATAGCAACGAAATAGCTTGCGAATGTGAAATTATCCACACAGATGCTGTTGAACATATAAAGGAAGAAATGCCAGAAGAAAACGAAATATATGACTTATCAGACTTCTTTAAGATGTTCGGAGATAGCACTCGTATTAAAATTATGTGTGCTTTGGATCACGGCGAAATGTGTGTGTGCGATTTAGCGTTATTATTGAATATGACTAAATCTGCTATTTCTCACCAGTTAAAATCTTTAAAGCAATGTGATTTAGTAAAATGTCGCAGGGAAGGTAAATCTGTTATCTACTCTCTTGCAGATGACCATGTAAAGAGAATAGTCGAAATGGGACTTGATCATATAAGAGAATAATTCATAAATAGAAAATGGGGGTATTTATTATGAAGAAAACATTTAAATTAGAAGGTCTTTGTTGTGCTAATTGCGCTGCAAAAATAGAAAACGCAATATCAAAAATTCCAGGCATTCAAAATGTATCACTCAGTTTCATGACGACGAAGCTTGTTATTGAGGCAAACGAAGAAAATCTTCCCTATATAGTAGAAGAAACAAAAAAGATTGTAAAGAAAATCGAACCTGATGTTAAAATGGTTTAATATATGCGGTGAATTAACATGAAAAAAGATATTATTAAAATAGTTTTATCCGCTATTTTGGCTTTTATAGCTTTAGTATTCTTTCCACAGTTTACTACCTTACAGTTTTTGGTGTTAATTCTTTCTTATATTATTATAGGATATGATATTATCTTTAAGGCTGTACGAAATATAATTCATGGTGATATATTCAACGAAAACTTTCTTATGACATTAGCATCAATCGGAGCATTTATAATAGGGGAACATATGGAAGGTGTAGCAGTTATGCTTTTTTACCAAGTTGGAGAACTCTTTCAAAAAAGCGCTGTAAACAAATCTCGAAAATCCATATCTAACCTGATGGAAATATGTCCTGATGAAGCTAACGTTTTGCGAGATGGTAAATATATAACTGTAAGCTCGGAAGAAATAGAAATCGGTGAAACAATTATAATAAAACCAGGAGAAAGAATTCCACTTGATGCTTTAATACTAACAGGTGAATCTTCTATAGATACATCAGCTATCACAGGAGAATCTGTGCCAAAGCATGTTTCTGTTGGTGATGAAATTTTAAGTGGTTGCATAAATGAAAGTCATGTAATTACTGCAAAAGTTACAAAAGAATTCAGCGAATCCACCGCTTCAAAAATTCTTGAACTTGTAGAAAATTCTTCAAACAAAAAATCAAGATCAGAGAATTTCATAACGAAATTTGCCAGATACTACACTCCTGCCGTTGTTCTATCTGCTCTACTTATAGCAATTCTTCCACCGCTATTATCTAACACTTTCACATTTTCTCATCAGATATATATAGCACTTTCCTTTTTAGTGGCTTCATGTCCTTGTGCTCTGGTTATATCTGTTCCGCTTTCTTTCTTTGGTGGTCTTGGAAGTGCTGCTAAAAGCGGCATATTAATAAAAGGAAGCAACTTCATCGAAACTTTAGCAAGCACAGAAATTGCTATATTTGATAAAACAGGTACTCTCACGAAAGGTATTTTTGAAGTTCAGAAAGTATGTCCTGCATCACTTTCTTCCAATAGTCTTTTAGAAATTGCCGCATTTTGTGAACATTATTCCGAGCACCCTATTGCCCTTTCTATTAAGAGAGCTTATAATAAACAAATCAACGAAAGTCTTATCGGGTACATGGAGGAAATTCCCGGGATGGGAATTTGCACAGAGATTTCAAGCAAAAAATACTACGCCGGAAACGCAAAACTCATGAAAAAAGCCGGATTTAACATTGACACAAAAGATAAGGACGGTACTGTAATTTATTTATGTGATGAAAAAGAATATTTAGGATATATTATTATATCAGATCAGATAAAATCCGACAGTATTCAAGTTGTAAATAACCTAAAAAAAGCAGGTGTTAAAAAAACTGTTATGCTTACCGGCGATGACTTGCAAAACGCACGTATTATTGCAGATGAGATAGGGATTGATGAAGTTTATGCAAATCTCTTACCTGCTGAAAAGCTTGAAAAGGCAGAGCAACTCATGTCCGAAACATCCAAAAACGGCAAAGTCGTTTTCGTAGGCGACGGCATAAACGAT
>JAZNWP010000078.1:0-1923 GCA_045593385.1 Acutalibacteraceae bacterium | reverse complement strand
ATCTTTCTTCCGGTAATTTATCTTTTATCATATCTGCCCATTCAATTATTGTAATTCCACCTTTTTTAAAGTAATCTCTAATTCCAATATCTTCTTCAACTTCATCTAAACGATAAACATCCATATGATAAAGTGGTAACTCTCCATTTTGATATTCTTTAATTATATTAAAAGTTGGACTAGTAATATTATCTTCAATTCCTAACGCTTTTGCAAATCCTTTTACAAAAACTGTTTTTCCACATCCTAATTCACCATCTAAGCAAATAACCATATTTTCAAATTTTTCACTTTCAATTTTTTCTGATAAAGTTAAAGTATCTTCAATACTTTTTGATATATATTTTAAATCCATTCATTATCACCTTATTTTATTATAAATAAAAAGTACTTTTTTAACAAGTACTTCTAAAAATATATATTAAAAATTATTGCAAAAAAAAATATTGGCAACTACCTATTTTCGCTTACACTATCGTCGGCGTATTAGTGCTTAACTTCTCTGTTCGGTATGGGAAGAGGTGTGTCCACTAAGCTATCGTCACCAATAAAGGATTTTGTCCTTTAAAAACTTGATAATGCTTTCATCAAACATTTAAATAAATTAAAAGTTAAATTGTCGTATTATTAGTACTAGTCAGCTCAACGTATCACTACGCTTCCACCCCTAGCCTATCAACCTCATAGTCTATAAGGATACTTAATTCATAAAGAATGGGAAAATTCATCTTGGAGGAGGCTTCCCGCTTAGATGCTTTCAGCGGTTATCCCGTCCATACATAGCTACTCTGCACTGCAACTGGCGTTACAACAGATACACCAGAGGTATGTCCAATCCGGTCCTCTCGTACTAGGATCAGCTCTCCTCAATTTTCCTGCGCCCACGACGGATAGGGACCGAACTGTCTCACGACGTTCTGAACCCAGCTCGCGTGCCACTTTAATGGGCGAACAGCCCAACCCTTGGAAGCGAATCCACCTCCAGGATGTGACGAGCCGACATCGAGGTGCCAATCAGCGCCGTCTATGTGAACTATTGGGCGCTATCAGCCTGTTATCCCCAGGGTAACTTTTATCCGTTAAGCGACGGCAATTCCATTTTCTACCGCCTGATCACTTTGTCCTGCTTTCGCACCTGCTCGACTTGTTGGTCTCGCAGTCAAGCTCCCTTATACCAATACACTCGTAGATTGATTTCCGACCAATCTGAGGGAACCTTTGAGCGCCTCCGTTACTTTTTGGGAGGCGACCGCCCCAGTCAAACTGCCCACCAGACACTGTCCTTCACCCGGATTACGGGTGCAAAGTTAGAAATCAAATAGTTCAAGGGTGGTATTCCAAGGGCGACTCCGTATAAACTGGCGTCTATACATCAAAGTCTACCACCTATCCTCTACATGAAATACCTGATTTCAATATCAAGCTACAGTAAAGCTCCATGGGGTCTTTCCGTCCTGTCGCGGGTAACCTGCATTTTCACAGGTATTAAGATTTCACCGAGTCTATGGTTGAGACAGTGCCCAAATCATTACGCCTTTCGTGCGGGTCAGAACTTACCTGACAAGGAATTTCGCTACCTTTGGACGATTATAGTTATCGCCGCCGTTCACTGGGGCTTCAAATCATTGCTTTGAATTATCGACTTACGTCATTCGAACAAATCATCTTAACCTTCCAGCACTGGGCAGGCGTGAGCCCCTATACATCAGCTTACGCTTTAGGAGAGACCTGTGTTTTTGGTAAACAGTTGCTTGGACCTATTCACTGCGGGTGACCAGAGGTCACCTCCCCTTTTCCCTAAGTTACGGGGTCATTTTGCCGAGTTCCTTAACCATAGTTTCCTCGCTCACCTTAGGATTCTCTCCTTGACCACCTGCGTTGGTTCTAGGTACAGGTATATATAGAATATCTTTAGAAGTTTTT
>JAZNWP010000077.1:0-6689 GCA_045593385.1 Acutalibacteraceae bacterium | reverse complement strand
CTCTTATCTTTTCTTTGGAAACGACAATTTAAGAGAAAAGTGAAGAGAGAATAGTGAATAGTGACGAGAACAAAAAGAAACGACAATTCTCTTGTCGAAAATTGTCGTTTCTTTTTGGCCCGCTCGAAGGGATTCGAACCCCCGTTCTTCAGAATCGGAATCTGCTGCGTTATCCAGCTGCGCCACGAGCGGAAATATTTGTTTTTATATTGTAGGGGAGGGGTTACCCCTCCCGCACAATTTTATCATACTTTATTTAGAATATCCATGAGGATTGCCGCTTTGCCAACGCCAAGTATCCTCGCACATTTCGTCTATGCCAAACTCGGCTTCCCAACCCAAAAGTTCTTTGGCCTTATTAGCGTTTGCATAAACTTCGTCGGGGTCACCGGGGCGTCGGGGGTCGATAACGAAGGGCACGCTGGCGCCCGATGCCTTAACAAATGCATCGCGGAGTTCTAAAACACTTGTGCCGTTGCCTGTACCAAGGTTAATTGCCTCGCAACCCTGATTTTCGAGGACCCAGTCAACCGCTTTAACGTGACCTTTTGCCAAATCAACAACGTGAATATAATCTCGCACACCCGTTCCGTCAACCGTATTATAATCATTGCCGAAAACGTGAAGTTCTTTAAGTTTTCCAACGGCAACCTGAGAAATATAGGGCATAAGATTATTGGGGATTCCCTTGGGGTCTTCGCCTATGGTACCGCTCTTGTGAGCGCCGATAGGATTAAAGTAACGAAGAAGGGCTATGCACCATTCATTATCCGAAACATAAAGGTCACGGAGAATTTCTTCGATAAATAATTTTGTTCTGCCATAGGGGTTAATTGCGCCCGTAGGCATACCCTCGGTTAAGGGCATTTCCGTTGCAACGCCGTAAACAGTAGCGGAGGATGAGAATACTATCTTTTTAACGCCAAACTCATTCATAACGTCAATGAGAGAAATGGTGCTTATGAGATTATTTTCATAGTATTTCATAGGAAGTTTAACCGATTCTCCAACCGCCTTTAAACCTGCGAAATGGATAACGGCCTCAATATTATGTTTCTTAAAAATCTTGCGAAGTGCCTTTTTATCGCAGACATCATCCTCATAGAATTTAACCTTTTTGCCTGTGATGGCTTCAACCCTTTTAAGAGATTCTTTTGAACTGTTATCAAGATTATCAATAACAACGATATCCTTGCCTGCATTTAACATTTCTACGCAGGTATGGCTTCCTATATAACCTGCTCCGCCTGTAATAAGTATTGACATATTTTTTCCTCCAATAAGTAATCCTATATAATTATATGTGTTTTTGTCCGTTTGTCAAGAAATCAGGTTGCGCTCATCTTCATAACAATAGAATGAGGAAGAATTTTAGCAACAAGCCGATAGAATTTATAGAAAAGTCGGTTAGTGTAAACACTTCTGCCTTTTTTTGACGCTTTAAGACACTTTTTAGCCATAACCGCGGGGCTAACGCGGGGAAGGGTATCAAAGGTGCGACTTGAGCCCTTTTCAATATTAGCTACTGCCAAAAACTCCGTATCCATAGGACCGGGGCACATAGCGAGGACGTTTATTTTTCTGCGCTTTAGTTCCGCTCTCATACAGCGGGAAAGGGACATAACAAATGCCTTTGTAGAGCAGTAAACACCCATTCTTGAATTGGGTGCAAAGGAAGCAATAGAGCAGGAGTTTATAATTTCGGCGCCCTCTTTCATGAAAGGAAGGGTAACGCTTGACATAACCGTAAGCGCTTCGCAGTTAAGGCGCACCATACCTGCATTATCCTCTGTAGAAATCTCATCAAAATTTCCAAGCTTTCCAAAACCTGCATTATTTATAAGCAGGTTAACATCGGCGCCGCTCTCGGTGAGTTCTTTTTTATAAATCTCAATAGCTTCGGGGCTTGTTATATCAAGGGCAAGGGGATAGATTTTATCCCCGAGATTTTCTCTTAATTCTTCGAGTTTTTCTTTTCTACGGGCGATAACCCATATTTTTTCTGTTTCGGGACGCTGCTTTAGAATTTCCTTGGCAAAATCTATGCCAATTCCCGAAGAAGCGCCCGTAATAACTGCAATTTTCATAAAATCACCTTACTATTATTTTTAAGAGTATTTACAAACGCTGATATATAAGATGCTAAATTGTTTTGCAGGTTGTCTTCGATGTTACATATCAAAATCGGCCTTTAGATAGTAGGCACAACAATACCTCTTACAGATTAGTTTCATTAAGTATATCATAAAATTATATAAATTTAAAGATAAAAAACAAAAAATCATATTTCTTGAATTAGTGAAATATACTCTTTGTACCAAAATAAAACAGCCGAGTTTTACCTCGACTGTTTTGTTTATATAAAATAATTAAAGAGAAGAAATATGATATATGTTTAATTAATGTTTTATCTAGGAGACAAGAGAACCGTCCCTCTGTCTCATTGTCAAGACACAGAACCGTCCCCTGTCTTCCCCTGTCTTCCCGTCCCCTGTCTTCCTTTTAGTCAACACATAGAACCGTCCCCTGTGTTCCCTGTGTCTTCTCATCTCCATATGGAAACGAAATTTCGCTTTCATCCGATTCTATTTTTGGTGGATACGGAATTTCACTTTCATCAACGTTTTCCTCAACAAGTTCGAAAGTTATTTTCTCTCCAACCCCAAAATAGGTAGTTTCTTCAATGGTAACTTCGAATTTTCCTTCGCTACAATCCATTCCCCAATTTTCCAAGCAAGGAGTTGTTGCGTTTTTCCAGTAATCAGAAGAACGATAACATAACATTCGATGCCCATTAAAAAACCAAAAATAAACATCGATTTCTTGATTATTTATATTTATACTGCCGTAACCATTTTCATCATCTGCTATGTATATAGTAATACTTTTATCCTCCGATTGCCATTTGGTATTTGGGAAAAACTGAGGAGAATTTTCATCAACATCTGTACATCCACAACAGAATGTCACAATTATTAAAATTGATAAAAAAATTGTTAAGATTTTTTTAGACAACTAATATATCCTCCCTACATTTTAGGCAAATTTAAAAAATCATAATTAGGAGATATAACACACAGAACCGTACCCTGTGTTTCTTGTAATATACTCTTTAACATCAAGATATGAAGAAAAACCACGTATTATATGGTCATCCACAAGTATAAACTCATCAAATAATTTATAAATTCGTATATTATTTGTGTTAGATATTTCTAATCGCTCGTGAGTAATATCGACCGGTAATTTTCCCAATCGTTCATCAGAGAACTCAACTTTACCTTGTTTATTTTCTGCGGTTATTTCAAAAATAACCGACGGATCCCTCTCGTCGCTTAATTGGCAATTTATTCGCAACACATCACCATAATCAGTAACTATATCCTTTTCCGAATCATCTAAAAACAAATCCATTTCAGGATAACAGATTTCACTTTCTTTTACTTCTTTCTCTACACAAGTGAAATCTATTTTTTGTTCCACATCAAAATACGTGGTTTCTAAAACCACAACTTCCATCTTGTCTGTCTTTATATTAGTTCGCCATAATTCTAATAAATTTGCTTGTCGCTCATTATGAAAATCTTCTATTGGGAAAAAACTCAACACGCCCGAAACATCAGACGCTCCATAAAATTTTATTTCTTCACCATCCATTTTTATCGTGCCTAATATTTTACCTGTTGGAGCAACCAATAATTCTATATCACCATTATGCGACACCCATTTTGTTGAATTGGGAATAATAAGGTCATAATCTATGCACGAGCTAAAAGACAATAAAACACTAAAAATCAACATCAATAAAAGCAGTTTTTTCATATCAATTCGCTCCTTTATACTTAACACACAGAACCGTCCCCTGTGTTCCTGCATCCCCTGTGTTTCTTATCCTGTGCCCTCTTTGCAATTATTAAAAATAAAATTACATTTTTAATAATAAGACCAACCAATATCTCCCATGCAACATCGGGATATCTAATAATTGCCATTACCGAATAAATAATTATGGGAATTATACTATCCACAAGAACAAGAAATTCAAATAATCTGCTATGTTTAATTCTTACCAAAGACAGAACCCAGAGAACGATAAACAGCAAAAGAAGTCCTATAAACACAAATACTACTTCGGGATATTTAGAATATAATCCTGTTACAATAAGGAATAACGATAAATCCTTAACCAAATGAAAACCCAAAAAATATCCAACTAATGGAAATTTCATCTGTATGAAAACAAGAAAACCTACAATCGATAAAACTGTCCATATAATAGCAAAGTTTCTACGTTCTTTCATAGTTCCTCCTGTAACACACAGAACCGTCCCCTGTGTTCGCTTCTTTAATAAGAGTACCGCCCGTAGTGGTTAATCTTCGTTTGGTTACTCTCTTAAGTTCATCATAAGCATACCACATTTTTTGGTTCTTTGCAAGGTCTGTTTCTGTCGAAATAAGTCCTGTATAGATAACAAAACAGCCGAGTTTTACCTCGACTGTTTCGTTTATATAAAATAATTAAAGAGAAGAAAAAATGATATATGTTTTATTTTGTTAACACACAGAACCGTCCCTCTGTCTCCTGTTGCTCTGTGTTGTCCCTCTGTGTTATGTGTTCCCTATTTAGAATAAAGATAAGTGTCAAACTCAATATGGTTTTTGGATTTGTAAGACTGTTCGTCGATGGAACATTCTTTGGTTGTTATGCACAGCGGGAATACATCGCCAAGTTCACACTTTTTATATACGCGTAAATCATGCAATTTATGCACCGTTTTAATTTCATCAGAAGCATAGCACTGTTCTATCGTTTTCAACCCTTCGAGTACCGGAATTCCTTGCATAGAGATTTCTACATTTTTTTCGGAATCCATTTTAAAATGTACCATATAATTTGTATTGTATAGAGATGAAATTGTATTCCACAACCAGAGTATATGATCATTGCTTAATAAATACGGAAGAACAATGTAAATATAAAACACTCCTTCATTTGAATCGGATTCAATATAGAATCCATTGGTACGCTTAATGTGATCCCACCATTGAGCTCCGACAGGTACATCGTATATCGCCATGGTGCAGAGTTTCGACTCAGAATAATCGTTTAACAAAAGGTATTTTTTTATATTTCGTTCTATATTTTTTGCAGCACCACTTCGTGACCAAAGTTTTTCATTTGTTTTTTTAAAAACCAAACCATATTTGTCGCAATTTATTTTTGTTAACGAACAGACTTTATTGTATAGAGCAAAACCTTTACATAAATCAACTGTATCGGTACATTTAAAAATATAGACTTTTTTTTCCATTAGTACATCCCCCAATGTATCAATTCTCCAGTAATATCATTTGCGTCATCGATGATTTTCATCTTATTTACTAAATTGGTTAGACCTTGCGTTCCACTCGCTTGTGATTTGCTTGCATACTCAATGTATTCGAATGTTCCATCCAATCTTTTGGCTATAATATCAGGTCGCTGAGTACCATTCATTCCTGCGGTTTTTAATTGTTTATTAAGCCAAATATCAGAATAATCACCAGATGATTTCATCGACTGAGCTTTAGTGTCAATGGCCGCTTTATGCTGAGGGCTTCCATGAGATTTTCCATGTACCTTGCAAGAATTATGTACAAGGATGAAACTATCACCCACAAAATAGGTATGACAATCCTCAACCTCAAAGTTAAAGACCTCAACAGGCTCGGCAAGTTGCAGCAGGTTTACGCTTTTAACTGTTGCTGTATTCCAGTCCTTTGTGTAAACAATATCACCGGGATTCAGGTTGCAAGCATCAACCCAACCTTTGCCCTTTATTTGGAACGGGTGGGTTTCTGTACACCGGACAATTTCACCGTCAATATCAAGTTCGATTAAGCGGTTAACCTTGTTAACAGAGGTAGAAATAACCTTTTTTTCTGCCGCTTCACCCGTAATATGGTCAACACAAGGAATCATATCACCGATTTGAACGGTTTCAATCGCTTTTTTACCAAGCGTGGTAAGAATAGCAGTACCTGCAATAAAGCAGAAGGAGGGATTACCGGACGCAGAAGCTGCAGCACCTGCGAATGCACCGCTCACCATGCCGGAAATGAGTCCGTCTTTAGCTCCTTCAACAGCGCCTTTCAAGGCGCCTTTTCCCATTCCTTGCAACGTGCCCTCGAGGGTTCCGGTTTCTTTGTAACCCTCAACTGCACCCTGTACCGCACCGGTTGCTGCACCGGTTGCTGCTCCGACGACTGCACCGATGGCGGCACCTTTGGCTGCTCCTGCGAGTGTAGAACCGACAGCACACAATGCCATGGTTGCAGTACCGCCGGTTGCAACAGTTACAACAGCCGCAACCACCGCCACCGCAACAACGACTGCCGCCGCAATGGCAAGCTTTTTCCAGAAGGACATATCGCCTTCATCGTCTCTGCCTGCTACGGGATTATTATCGCAGTATGCGTAAAGATTCAGACCGTTGATATCATACTTGGCGTTTTCCAATACGTCGGTGGTATCGGCACTGATGAATCGACCCGTTTCGGGATCGTAATAACGCGCTCTCATATAGATAAGCCCGTTATCATCCGTTACGACACCATCACGACCGTTGTAGCCAAAGATCACTTTACTTGTGCCTGTTCGCGAAAGCATCTTACCATAGGTGTCATATGCAAAGGTATTGGCAATTACA
>JAZNWP010000076.1:0-176623 GCA_045593385.1 Acutalibacteraceae bacterium | reverse complement strand
TGAAGATATGTATGATAAGGATGAAGCAAAGACCAAAAATGCCATTTCAAGATATGTGACCATAAATTCCGAATTTAACAACAGAAATCTGACACTTACTCCTGCACAAAAATCCGAATTATCATTAAAAGTTGACGACTTGTGGCACCTGTACGGAATTCATTATGAAAAGCTTGGTGTTTCAAAAGCGACAATATACAAAATTGAATCTTCAAAATTTTATGAGGATGCTTTGCTTGACTATTATTATGGTGAAGGTGGCGTTGAGCCTGTAAGTGAGGATGAGCTGAAAAAATATTTCAAGTCACAATACGTTGCCATTTCTTATGCAACCGAATATCTTTTCAATGTTGACGAAGCAGGTGAAATGGTGCCAATGACAGACAATGAAAAGGCAGCAATCATCAACGGCTTTGCAAATGCAGAGGTTCTTGTGAATACGGGAACACCAATTGAGGGTGCAACAAGTAAGGATGTAAATCAGGCAATAATCAATTCATCCTCCGACACAACATTCCCCGCAGGATTTTTCAAGGAAGTTGCAAATATAAAGGTTGGTGCTGCATCAACAGTTGTACTTGATGATTACGCTTTCCTTGTTCAGAGAATAGACGTTTTTGATAAGACATATAATTATTACGATTCATACAGAACGCAGTGCTTAAGAGAGTTAAAGGGTAAAGCCTTTGACCAGATGATTGACCAATGGTCACAAAGCTATAAAGTAAAATAAGAACCCGACCCGTCAACGCATTAAAAATGCGGACGGGTACCCCGGAACCTTGTTGTTTTACAATAAAAATAAGGCGGAAAATTCCGCCTCGATATGCCCGTATAGTTCAACGGATAGAATAAGGTCCTCCTAAGACTTAGATGCAGGTTCGATTCCTACTACGGGTGCCAACCCCCACCGAAACAAATTCTTCGGTGGGGTTCTTGTATATAAGCCCAATTAAAATATTGAATTTTATCACAACAGTTTTTCTTTTTAACTTGACATTACACGTTAAATTTAATATAATATCTAACGTACACGGAGACGTATCGAAGTGGGGACGTTGCCGAGCGCTGCCGGTGGCAGATAAAGCGAAGGCTACGGAGCAGCCGCGGTCGAAATTTTTACACGGCAGTGTTAAAAAATTTCGGGCACCGCAACAGGACATAACGGGGCGCCCCGTTCGGTAAAAATTGAATAGTTCGTTATACTCTAAATTGAGTTTAACATATACGGAGACGTATCGAAGTGGTCATAACGGGGCTGACTCGAAATCAGTTAGGGAGCAATCCCCCGCGAGTTCGAATCTCGCCGTCTTCGCCATCAAAGGGCTACAAAAAAGATATAGCCACAGAAAAACTCTGATTTTATCAGGGTTTTTTCTGTTTTTATGGACGAAATTTTAGTTTTCGATTTATCCATACAAAAAAAGATATTTTTCTCAAGTTAGACTTGAACGCTATAAAGAAATAAGAGCATCTTTCTCGTATTAGAAAATTGTTTCACTATAATTTATTTAAAAAACGAAAGAAATAAAGATATTATGATATAATGTAAAAAATGAAGCGTTTTAGATTTCAAATAATTTTTCAAAAAGTTCCAACCTTTTCGGATTCGCGTGTCTATATGGGTGAAAGCTTTCGAGAGGAGCCAACAAGTGAACAGACAAGACGTAGAGAAAACTATAACTGAATACCTGAAGCCCATATTCGGATTTGCACTGAAGAGGTGTAAAAGCATCCACGATGCAGAGGATCTGTCGCAGGAGATTGCGATAAGAGCGTTCCGTGCGCTCCTTGTCAAGGATGACGTCGCGGACATGGGAAAGTTCATCTGGACCGTTGCCCATAACACGCTCAGCAACTATTATCGTGATACTGCGAAAAGTATGGTCGGCGTTTCTATTGATGAGGTTGCGGAGCTGATCGCAGATCCGTACTCTGAACTGGACACCGACGACAATCGTGACGCTATCCATCGTCTCCAGACTGAGATTGCTTACCTTTCTAAGCTACAAAGAAGAATAGTGATTGCGTATTATTTTGAGAATCGCAAGCAGGCAGATATTGCCAGAGAACTGGGTATTCCTCTCGGCACTGTCAAGTGGCACTTGTTTGAAGCTAAAAAAGAATTGAAACGAGGTATGGATACGATGAGAAAAGCAAGCGAACTCAAGTTTAACCCTATTAAATTCCACTCATACGGCGTCAACGGTTCCGTAGGCAAAAAATCTCCCGACGAGTTCTTCCGTTCCGCATTAGCTCAGAATATCTGCTACTGTGTGCGCAATACAGCAAAGACGGTGGGCGAGATTGCCGATGACCTTGGAGTTTCCCCTGTGTATGTGGAAACAGAAGTCGAATTCCTTGAGAAATACGGATTCCTGCAGGCACAAAAGGATAAGTACATTGTCAACTTTATCATCAGCGAGCCAACTGTCGAACTGCTTACCATGCAGAATGATATGTACAAGCGTGCTGCTGAGCTATTTGCGAACGATTTGTATGATGAGTTGACATCTTCCGGCATTCTTGATGATCCGGACATCTTGTGTGGTCAAACTGACAAACCCATCTCCTTAACCGAGTCTCCTAAAGCAGACCGTAATTTCATCCTATGGTCGTTGATTCCTTATATTGCCGCTTATTCCGGTGAGAAACTAATGGATAAGAGAATTTCTTTTGGAGAGGCGGCAACAATGCGTCCCGATGGTGGACATTACATTTTCCACGCATCGGTCGTACCGGATAACATGGTTTTACCTGATAATTATGTGTATATGAAGAACTGGTGCGTCCCTATGGTTCATGGCAATGATAGACAAATAATGTTTCAGATTGATTCTCAGTGGTCTGACAGACCCTCTATTAAGGAAAGGACCTTTCGAAATGAGTGTGAAAAGGTTATTACTTTTTATAATTTTGAAGATGAGAATGCCTTATCTAAATACGATTATGCTTGGCTTATAGAACGTGGTTATATAAAAACTAACGGGGATTATGACGGTCACTTCAAATCTGCATGGCAGATTGTTGTTCTTGCCAACAAAGAAATTCAGAATAAACTACTTGCTATAGGTGATCGTATTAAAGAAAAGTACCAAACCGACTTCGAAAAACTGAAGGCACCTTATGTTGAGGCTATGCTCAAATCGGTTCCTGCACACCTTAGAAAGGTAGAAGAATATGAGCTTCAGTTTGTATTTCATGCAGATGGCTGGTTCTTGGTGCACTGTATTACAACACTCCTTAATAACGGTAAACTGAAGGAGCCTACCGAAGGCCAGAGAAAATCCCTGACTACACTGATTGCCAATGTATAAGCAAAGCCTTTTGCGAATGATTATGATTAATATGCGAGGGTTTAAAGTCATACGAAAACCGGAAGAAATATCTATTTTGTAGCCAATAGTCAAATAAACGGAAATCGTGCCGTAAGGTATGGTTTCCGTTTGTTCTTTTGTGGTGGTGAGATTCGAAAAGACCGTTTCGGTGTATGCCGAATTGCGACCTTTCGGTGAACGGTCGCAAAGGTCGGGTGCGTGCCACAAGCGGTAGCGAAGTGGGCGAATCTCGCCGTCTCCGCCAAATAAGAGAAGGAACCGTGTTTAAACACAGTTCCTTCTCTTATTTTAATCTATCTTATTATATCTTTAAAACGGGAATTAAAAGCATTAGCACTGCTTTAAGCAAACAGTTTTAAATTTTCTTGATTTTATTTTTCTTAAATGATAAAATATAATATATGATTTCAAGTATCAAAATTTTTGTGGGGTAGTTTATGGGATTTTGGATTTTTATGCTTTTGTTTGCTCTATTGATGCCTTTTATAATGATTATATTTGGAAGAATATTTTTAAAATCAGCGCCCAAAAGTATTAACTATGTGTTTGGATACCGTACAGCCAGGTCGATGAAAAATATTGAAACATGGAATTTTGCCCATAAAACTCTGGGTAAAGTATGGTGGATTTTAGGTATAATTCTTTCAATTATTTCTATAATAGTTATGCTCATTTTTATCGGTGAGGATAATGAAACGATTGGCAATGCTTGCAGCGCTATTATGATTGCTCAACTAATCCCACTTATTGCAACTGTTTTTCATGTGGAAAGAAACTTGAAGAAAAATTTTGATGATGATGGGAATCCTCTTAATAGAATTTAAAATTGATGGTGTTTAAATATGAAAAGATTTGAAAAAGCATCTGAACTGCTTTGGGTATTTGGCATAATCTTTGTAGCTTTCGGAGTTGTACTTTGCAACAAAACGGGACTTGGCATTTCTATGGTTGCCGCCCCTGCATTTATAATTTCCGACCGCATCCCTTTTTTAAGCGCAGGGGTTGCCGAATATCTTATACAGGGCGTTAAGTTGATTATTTTATGTTTAATAGTTAGAAAATTTAATTGGCGATATCTGCTCACCTTTTTGGTTTCGGTAATTTACGGATACACCATAAATCTCTTTGTATGGTTATTAGGACCCGTTTCCTTTAATGCCGTGTGGATAAGATTTGCAATGCTTATTTTGGGCGATATAATTGTGGCCTTTGGAGTTGCCTGCTTTTTCCGCACCTATTTACCACTTCAGGTATGCGAGCTTTTCGTTGCAGAAATCGCGGCGAAATTCAAGTTTAATATTAATAAAGTAAAATTCGCCTATGACTATTCAATGTTAGCCGTTTCGCTTATATTGGCCTTCTCCCTTTTCGGAGACGCTGATACTTTTGACTGGTCCACCATACTCTATAGTGACTTTCACAATATCGGTCCGGGCACCGTAATAGCCACCCTTTTAAACGCGCCGCTTATTGCAATTATGGGAAAGCTTATTGATAAAATATTCGGCACTTCTCCCCTATTCCCAAATCTATATAAAACACTTAAAAGATTTTAAAAACAGTAAATCCCGAGGTTGACCTCGGGATTTTTGCTTTTAATAAGTATACTCTTTAAATTTTTTCGAATAGTGCTTTTTGCCATCGGGTAATACCCATAGTGCTTCTACCCCATCAAGCTTTGAAACCAGATTTTTACCGCCCTCTAAAGTCATATTAAAAAGAGCGGTAGAAAGGGCATCTGCTCTGCCCGAATCCTTGCATAAAACCGAGACGGAACGGAAATCGGTTCCAGGCATTAAAGTATCTGGGTTTATAATATGATGATAGTTTTTACCGTTCACAATATAATACCTTTGATAATTACCGCTGGTTACTATGCTTTTATCGGTTAACTTTATATACTCTAAGTATGCGTCATCATCTTGGCGTTCTGGATTTTCAATGCCCACTGACCAACCCTCTCCATCGGCTTTATTACCAATAGTGCGGACATTTCCTCCCACATTGAGAAGATATCCTATTTTGCCCTTTTCTTCTAAATAAAGGGCTATCTGCTCAACGGCATAACCCTTTGCGATAGCGCCCACATCCAAAGACATTTTAGGGTCTGCGAGAAACACAGTGGAATTTTCTTCATTGATTATAACCTTTTTTATATCGGTGTGTTCTGCGGCGGATTTTAAATCATCCATAGATGGAAGTTCTGCTTTTTCGGGATGGTTTATGCCCTCCGTTCTATAATCGTGCCAGATAGACAAGACACTGCCCATAGCCACATTCATTCTGCCACCCGTCAGGTCATACATTTCCTTTGAAAACCGTAGAAGGTCGATAATTTCCTTATCCACCTTTACCTCTTTGTGTACACCGTTTTCGATATCATTAACGATGCAGAGGTTATTTACCCCTTCATAACGGCTGTAAATGTTATAAAGCTGATGATATTTTTGCATTTGCGCCTTAATTTCTTCGCAAACTGCATCAAATTCTGCCTCGGTCTTCTCATAACCTACGATAGTTGTTGCAGTATCGAAATAATCGAAGGAATATTCGGTATATTTAATCTTACCGTTATTCTTGCAACCCGTCATAGTAAGCGCAAGGCAAAAAACAATTACAAAAGCAATAAAGCGTTTCATAGTTTCTCCTGATATAAAAAGTGGGGATGCCGAAACATCCCCGCTTTATTTTAAAAATTAAATTATTTTGTAGCGGCTTTAACTGCGGCTTTAACCATATCGGAAACTGCAATGGTGCAACCAGCGGTCTGAAGGTCTGCTACGCCGTAACCGTCTTTTTCAAGACCTGCGATTTCATCGGCGTTCTTACCTGCTAAAGCAGCGTCAAAAGCAGCTGCTTGTTCGTTCCACTCTTTTACAACACCGTCTTTATTAAGATCGGTACCATAAGCAGCCATACCGTAGTTTTCGCCAAGTTCAGCTTTGGTGCTGATTGCCTTGGTAGTATCAACATCGGTAGCGCCCTTGGTATCAAAGCCAACTGTTACAGAAACAGTATCGGTAGCGGCAACCTTAACCTTACCGTCTTTGCCTAAAACTGCGGCAGTAGCGGTGGTGTTGAGCTCGGTTTTACCTGCTTTATCCTCGGTGGCATCAGAAGCGCTTTCGGAAGAAACAACACCAAGCTTTAAGGTATCATCTTCGGTAGCGGCAGATTCTTTGGCATTCTTAACTGCCTTTTCAAGAGCGGTTACATAGGGAGCAACTGCCATAGTGCAGCCGGCGGTCTGGATTTCTTCGTTAGCGTATCCGTCAACAACCAATGCTTTAACCTCATCAATGGTCTTACCTTCTACTTTAGAAACAAAGATTTCAACCTGCTCATACCACTCTTTTACAACACCATCTTTATTAAGGTCGGTGCCGTAAGCGGCCATACCATAATCCTTGCCCTTTTCGCCCTTGGTCTTGAATTCAGCGTTAGCTACTGCTTTACCCTCAGAGGTATAAGCGGCAGTATTCTGCGCTTCATCAATAACACACTTAACGATTTTACCGCTCTCATCGAGTAAAACAGCGGCCACAGTAGCAACAACTTCGGTGCTACCGTTGGTTTCGCCATCGGCAGAGGTGGACTTGCCGTATTTAGCGGCAACGCCGAGGCCGAATTTCAACTCTTTAGCACCGCAACCTGCAAGTGCAAAAAGCGAAGCAACCATAAGAATTGTTAAGACAATGCTTAATACTTTTTTCATTTTGATTTCTCCTATAAAAATATTTTTATTCGCTGATTTCATTATACATATTTTTACCAATTAGTCAATATAAATACCTACATTTTAACTTTTTCCATATAGCGAGTAACGAGGGCGCCTAAAATACCCACCAAAACACCTGCAACGGTACCTGTAACGGCAAGGACAATCATATAGTATCCTATCTCTGCTGTAGAAAGAACAAGCATTGCTACAATAATTTGTCCAAGATTATGGAATACACCGCCTATGGCGCTTACTCCAATCATAGAAAACCTTTCAGTTTTCTTCAAAAGAGTCATTACACAAATGCTTAAAATTGCGCCACCCAAGCTATAAAGCAAAGAAACTGCATTTCCAAAAAGCAGAGCGGAAAGCAGAATTCTCACAAGAGAAACTGCGGCCGCGTGTTTTAAGGAAAACCTATAAAGCAAAAATATGATTATTATATTTGGCAGACCTATTTTTATTCCCGGCACTGCCGACCATATTGGCGGAAGTAGGGCTTCCACATAGGAAAGAATCATTGCAAGGGCGGTAAACAATCCTAAAAAACAGGTGGTTTTAATATTATTTTTCATATTAAGCCACCGTATCGGGTGCGTTACCCGTACCTTTCGCAATAATTTTAATTACCACCTTTTGCGGCAAACAAACTATAGTCTGACCCGATTTATCTATGGGGCGGTGCTTTACGCATATTTTATCGGGACAAAGGGCGCTTTCCATATACGCTTTACCATCTTTTATGACAAGGGTATTGGTGACCTTATCTCCATCTTTAATAGGTATTTGGGTATCTTCGGCAAGAGAATAACGGCCTATTTCTACATTCCCCTTTAACACAACGGCGTATGCGCCATCTTTTCGGGTTAAGAAATATATAAGAGCAAATATTAAAATTGCTGATAAAACACCCGCTATGAGTAATATATCATTGCGGCGCCGCTTTTGCGGCGCCGTAGCATTTTTATTATTCATCATATCTTCTGAAGACAGTGGGTAGGACAACCTTCCACACAAGCGCCGCAGTCTACACACTTATCGTAATCAATAACGGCAAGATTATCAATAACGGTAATAGCGCCTGTGGGACAAGCTTTCTCACACTTTTTGCAAGCAATACAAGCATTTGTACAAAGCTTTCGGGCAACTGCGCCCTTATCTCTGTTACTGCAAAGATTTGCAACGGTTTTAACATCTGGCACCAATGTTATAATGCCTTTGGGACAGGTTTTAACACAAAGCCCGCAACCGATACAAATTCTTCTGTCAACACGGGCGATACCGTCCATAAGGCAAATGGCCTCAACGGGACAAACACTTGCGCAGTCACCGCAACCAAGACAGCCGTAATTACAAGCATCGGGGCCGCCAAAAATCATAGATGCGGCGCGGCAGGAATCAACGCCTTCATATATTGCCTTTTTAGATGTGGCTTCACAAGTGCCGTTACAATGAACAACTGCAACCTGCTCGATAACATCCTCTGCGCTTACGCCCAGTACTCTTGCTATATCTTCGGCAACCGCATCGGCACCAGGTATACAGAGATTGGTTTTAACATTGCCTTTTGCCAAAGCGGCGGCATAGTCATCACAACCGGTATATCCGCAAGCGCCACAGTTAACACCCGGTAGGCACTCACGAAGCTTCTTAACCTTTTCATCCTCATCCACATGGAAAAAATGAGAAGCCAAAGTGAGAAGGATACCTGCTATCAAAGCCACAGATGCAACTACGATAAATGCCAATAAAATTTCATTCATAGTTTTCTCCTCACTTTATAAGATTTTCTACTATTCCCGCAAATCCGAAAAATGCCATAGACATAAAGGATGCGGCAATAAGTGTTACGGGAAGGCCTCTTAAAAACTTTGGGATTTTGGTTTCATCGATACGGGAACGAACACCCGAGAACAAAACCATAGCGAGAAGAAAACCAAGTCCGCAACCCAAGGAACTAACCATTGACTGAACAAAGGTATAGCCATCATTGATATTATTGATGGTGACACCCAAAACTGCGCAGTTGGTGGTTATAAGGGGAAGATACACACCTAAGCTTTTATGAAGGGTGGGTATAAACTTTTTAAGAACAATTTCGGTGAACTGAACTAAAGCCGCAATAACCAAAATAAATATAATGGTCTGCATATACTCAAGTCCTGTTTTATCAAGAACAAATCTCTGAATTGGCCAGGTAACAGCGGTAGCTACGAGCATAACAAAGATAACCGCAATACCCATACCCGTTGCCTGATTAAGTTTTTTAGAAACACCGAGGAAGGGGCAGATTCCTAAAAACTGGCTTAGAACATAGTTATTAACAAGTATGCTGCCAAGAAGAATGCTAATTAGTAATTTTGCTTCCATATCAGCCCTCCTCCTTTCCTAAACAAGCGGAGCAGTTAGCGGCAGAGGGACAACCTTCGCAACCAAAATGTTTCTTCTTGGGCGCTCTGCCCTGTGTTAAAGCCACAACTGCGAAAATGAGAAGACCGTAAACCAAAAGTCCGCCTGGGGCTTTGGTGAAAATATCTACGGTGTGGTCTTTGAGGAAAGGAATCATAATACCTGCAAAAGAACCTGCGCCGAAAACTTCGCGTACTGTAGCCATAGCAAGTAACGCCAAGGTAAATCCTGCGCCCATACCGATTCCGTCAAGAGCGGCGCGGCCTACAGAATTCTTACTTGCAAACATTTCGGCTCTGCCTAAAATAATGCAGTTAACCGTAATAAGAGCAAGATAAACACCTAAAAGCTCGTAAAGTTCGGGTAAATATGCATGCATAAACATCTGAACGATGGTTACAAATCCTGCAATAATTACGATATAGCAAGGAATTCTTACCGTATCGGGAATTATTTTACGGAGTAAAGATATAACGATGTTTGAGCAGATAAGCACTGCCATAGCCGCAAGGCCCATAGCGAGAGCGCCGATAACTGTCTGAGTGGTGGCAAGTGTAGGACAGGTGCCAAGAACCAGCACAAATACGGGATTCTCAACGAGAAGGCCCTTTAATAAAACCGACATATTACTATCTTTTTTCATTATTGCGCCCTCCCTTCAAGAATATTAACGGCTTCAATAGCTCTGCCTACGGCAGTAATATAACCGTTTGTAGTAATGGTGGCGCCGCCGATGGCGTCAATTTCTTTATAGTTGGTTTGGTCTTTTCCGTTAAACTGCATATAGAACTTGGGTTCTGCGCACTGGGCGCCGTAACCCTCGCTTTCCTTTTGTGAAAGAGTTTCACAGGCGATAATTTTACCGTTTCTGTTTGCAGAAACACGGATTATAATCGGCTCACCCGAAGGGTTATAATAGGTATCGCCGTTGATACCGAAGCCCGAGGCCTTAACCTCAAATACATAGTTTCCGCTATTGGTCTTTTCGGTTTTTATAATAGCAGCGGGAAGTTCCTTCGAAGGACTAAATGCCGAAACCTTAGAAGCGGTAATCTTTGATGCGTAACCCGCAATAATATTTTTATCGGCCTCATCCCAGTCGCCTAAAACGGCTCCAGTAGAATCAACGCCATAGAAATTGCCGTTATAAACAATAACCATACCGCTATTGTTATTTGCCTTATAAACTGATGCTACGCCTTCTAATTCCTCTACCATAAACCAAGGAGTGAATTCGCCGTCTGCGGCGTGTAAAGCGGCAGAAAGATTATCCTTAAGGATTTGCGCCTCATCTCTTAAATCTACGGTGCCACCGCCTAAAATAACAGCGGTATTAAGAGCATCTTTAACAGCGGCTTTGTATGCAGCGGTTGTTCTTGTAATACCTGCGACGGTATCAAGAGCATCAATATCTTCGATAGTTTTGCCTACGGTTTTCTGCCCGTAGGTTTTTTCTGCGCCAAGAGTTTCATTACTTGCAAGACAGGTAGCGCCGGTAACCTTGCCCTCACTATCTACACCGCACATAATAACAAGACCTGTATTATATCCCGCGGTAGAAATTTTAACTACATATCCTCCGCTACTTTCGGAATAAACCTCGGTAACAGTTTCGGGGAGTTCATAAGAACTTATATCCACAAGGGTAAATTCCTTACCATCGGGCATAACCTCTAAAAGCGCCTTATTCGAAGCGGCATTTTCGTTTTGCTTAATGATAGGGCCTGTAACAAAGTTTGTTACCGAAAGGAGTAACGCCATAACACTGCAAATTGCAGTCAAAACAATTATACTCTTTAAATGCTTATTCATTATCTATCCCTCCAAACACCTTGCGTCGTGTCCACTTCTCGATAAAGGGATTCAGTATATTCATAAGTAAAATCGCGAAAGATACGCCTTCTGGGTAGTTCCCATAAAAACGGATAAGCACGGTTATGATACCTGCGCCGAGGGCAAACACTACCTTACCCCAAGGAGTTGAAGGGCTTGTTACATAATCGGTTGCCATAAATATAGCGCCGATAAATAATCCGCCCGAAAGGGTATATGCAAGGGCGGTTGTTACATCTCCGCAAATCAGTAGAGACATAGCAAAAACAGTAGCAATATAAACTACGGGGGTATGCCAAGTGATAACCCTTCTTAAAAGAAGATATACGAAACCTAGTAAAAGGGCGAGTTTGCTTGTTTCACCGATACAGCCGCCTACATTTCCTATGAATAAATCAATAAGTTTAGGTGCGTTACCCTCAGCAATAGTAACAAGAGGAGTAGCGGTTGCTACGCTATCGAGGGGAAATGCAGATTTAGCCATAGTACCGAAGGCGATAAGCATAAAAATTCTACCCGTAATAGCGGGGTTAACAACATTACATCCGATACCGCCGAAGAAACATTTAACAATAACTATTGCAAAAATTGAGCCCAAAACCCCTTGCCAGATAGGAATATTGGCAGAAAGATTAAGAGCTAAAAGAAGTCCCGTTACGGCGGCGCTTAGGTCACCGATGGGCATTTCTTTCTTTAAAATTCTATAAAAGAGAGCTTCGGCTAAAACGCTGGTAGCAGTACAAGCGATAATAAGCCACAAAGCTGGAAGACCAAAGAAAATAACCGCCGCGATGGTTGCGGGTGCTAATGCAATTAAAACATCGAGCATTATTCCTCTGGTTGTCCTATTAGTATGAATATGAGGAGAAACCGAAATATGAAGTTTTGAATCCATTATTTATTATCCTCCTTTGCCTTTTCTTCACTGCGAGCTTCCTTCAAAAACTGCTTAGCAAGTTTATTGGTCTGAACTAAAGGTCTGTGAGCGGGACATACATAGGAACAGCATCCGCATTCCATACAAGCAAGTGCCCCTGCCTCAGTAACACCTACCGCATCAGCAGTTTTATATGCCTTTTCGATGGCTACAGGGCTGATGCCGAAGGGACAAATATTATAGCAGGCACCGCAACGGATACAAGAAGTTTCCTTTGCCGCTTTACCATCCTTTTCGTCAAATGCCAAAATTGCATTGGTATTTTTAAGGATTGGAGCATCAAGGTCTAAAACCGAAACACCCATCATTGGTCCGCCGTAGATTACCTTGGCGGGTTCTGCTTTAAAGCCACCTGCAAAGGAGAACACATCGGCCATCATAGCGCCTATAGGGGCTATGACATTTTTGGGTTCGGCTACGGCGCTACCGTCAACGGTTATGCACTTTTCCACAAGGGGCATACCCGTTTTAAGATACTCTCCGATAACGGCCAATGTGGTGCAGTTAATAACAATACTTCCAACATCCAAAGGTAGTTTACCAGTAGGTATAATCTTACCTGTAAGATGGTAAACAAGCACCCTTTCACCGCCTTGGGGATAAACGGAAGATAAAGCTTTAACACTTACTCCCTCAAGGGCGGCAGCCATCTTTTTCATTTCGGCAATAGCGCTCTTTTTATTATTCTCTATGCCGATAATAACCTTTTTAATGCCAAGATATCTCTTGAAAAATTCTAAAGCAAAGGACATATCATCGGCTCTTTCGGTCATAGTATAAGAATCACTTGTAATATAGGGCTCACACTCGGCGCCGTTAATTATCAATTCCTCTATTTTTTCGGGCTCGGCAGAGAGCTTTACGAAGGTTGGAAATCCTGCTCCGCCAAGACCTACTATGCCGCTCTTTTTAATTGCTTCAATAAGGTCTTCCCTGCTGTTAATAACGGGAGGGGTTATACCCTTGTCAAGAGTATTTTCTCCGTCCGCTTCAATAACGATAACGGGAACCTTTTTACCTTCGGCTCCCACCTTATCTGATATTTCCTTAACTGTACCTGAAACGCTTGCGTATACAGGTGAAGAAATAAATCCGTTTTGCTCACCGATAAGAGTACCCTTATCCACATGGTCGCCCACCTTAACTACGGGGGTTGCGGGAGCTCCTATATGCATACCCATCGGTATAGTTACACGCTCCACCTTGGTCATAGTTATGGGCTTCATATCGGCGGTATTTTTTCTATGGGGAAGATGTACCCCGTGAAGAGAAAATGCCATCAAAAAACCTACCTTTCAAAAGCAGTATTAAATACATAAATTTCCATTATATAATATACCTTTTTTAATGTGAAAAGTCAATAATTGACTATTTAATAACAAACTTATTATTTTATATATTATGCCCTCATTTTCCTAAAAAAGTTGCCCGAATGTCCGTTTCGGAACATTCGGGCAAAAGAAAGAGATACTTTATTCTTCTTTTTCCTTTTTATTGAGATTTACGGTAGCGTAAACTGCCAATCCACCGCTTATTAAAAGCACTCCGAGCAAAAGCCCTGTGTTTCTGTTGTAACCCGTCTGAGGAGAAGTTACCTCGGGAGCGGGCGCGGGGGCTGGTGCAGGTGTGGGTTCGGGGGTAGGTTCGGGAGTGGGCTCAACAGGTATATTCGCCCTGTTGATATTTGTGAACTCGGCAACTATATCCTTATCGGTATAATCATCGCCCTCAAAGAGAACTTCTGCAACAACCTTATTGGCATCATCAAGGTGAACTCTTACGGATATTTCATATTCTTTTTTACTATATTCCATATCCTGAAGGTCGCCCTTTACTTCTGACAAGGTGTAGGTATAGGTTTCGCCTATATCACTGCTATCGTAATTGATAACGAACTGCGCCTTACCGTCCTTATCGGTAGTTTTGCTTATATCGCCATCCTTACCTTTAAGAACAAACTCAAAACCTTCGGGACCTAAAACAAGGGTCCCCTTATTTTCTACGGTTTTCTCTATGTCGATAGTAACCGCGGTTTTGGTATTATCGGGATTATAGTAGTTGGTAACCGCTACGGTAACTATTTCCTCATTGGTTACGCCAACATCGGCAGATGCGCTGATGGTTCCGTCAAGATTATCCTTTATGGTTACTTTAACGGGAATATCCTGCGCATAGGTAATACCTGGGATTTGGGTATTGGTTTCCTTGATGATATACTCAATAACCTTATCGTTATTATAGCTTACATTATCCGCATTATAGGTGAAGGTGAACTGGGCTTTGCCGTACTGGTCGGTGCTGTAAAGAGGACTTACAAGGTCGCCTGTCTGCTTATTGTAAAGACCGAATTCAAATCCTTCGGGGCTATAATTTCCGCCGCCGTCTACCGAAACGTTTTTACTGATTTCGAAGATTATTTCTGCGATACCGTCCGCCTTATAGGTATTTACGAAGCGGTCAGCGTTAACGGTGAATCCGTTAGGTTGCGCAGAAATCTCGGTGCGGTTGGTGTTAATAACATTACTTACTTCAAGCTTACCATCGGTATCGTTATCGGTAACGATAATATGGAAATCTCTTGAAACGCTATCAAAGGTTATACCATTTAACTGTGCGGGAACGATTTCCTTAACACCGTAATGGTAGGTTCCTACTGCATCAAATTTTTCGTTTTTGAGCGCTGCGGTAAGAACACTGCCAAAATTGCCGTTCTCAGTTATGGTTTCACGGGCAATTTCTACCTGACTTGCGGTATGAGCATCATAGCGATAAAGAACGAAGGTAAAGCTATCATTATTGTTCCAAGGTCTGCCTGTGAAATCCTTTGAAGCGTTTATGGTAACATTGGGGGAAGCCTCTGCGGGAGCATAGTTATTTGTGAAAACATAAACCACATTTTGAGTGGTGCTAACCTCGGTTATATCATTAAGCACGCGGACGTCACTCAAGGCAAAGCCCTCAGGCATTGCGCCTGCATCCTCTGTAACTACCGCCTTCCAACCCGATTTAACCGCAATAACGATGGACTGATTTCCTTTAAGCTCAATATTGCTCAAAACATTGTTAACAACGGGAATATTAAACTTATTATCCGTATCGTTGGAATAATACGCTTCAACAACTGTATCGGGATATGCAGCGCCGCCATCATCTAATATAACATCAAATTTGAATATATGATTATTGATGCTATCGGGCGCGGTAGTAAATGGGTGGGTAATCTGTTTGCTGATTACCAAGCTACCGTTCTGGCGCAGGGTGTTAACAAATTCAACTCTGTTTAATTTATGAAGCTCTACGGTGCCTTCATCTTCGCTAATCATTGCCTCTATATAGTTGGCGCCCGCAGGGATAATTTCTTCAACCTTATAATGAACGCCTGCAGGAAGTCCTACTATCAAAGCGGTCTCCCCTGCATTTACAGTAATTGTGCCAATACCGTTAGTATCAAGAGTTATAGTTTCGTTAGCGGGAGTATACATACCGTCAGCGCCCTTGCGTACAACCTGATAGGTTGCGGCGCTATCGCCGATATCTACGCTGAATTCAAAGGCGTGGGTAACACCAGCCAAGGTTTCGTCAACATTTTTAGTGATAGCAATTCCGGTTGCGGGAGTTACTGTGAGTTTACCGTTATTGCCGAGAATGGCATCGGCATAATAGTGGGTGCCTTCAATGTGCTCTACGGTGGGGAAATATGAATATGCGAGGGTTTCCGTGGCGTTAGCGCCAACTGCTTTCGGGGTTTCAATTTCATCATAAACGCGGTGAATGGTTTCTTTCTGAATATTCCAACCGCCGTTTTCAGCGCTCTTTTCTACCCTTCCGAGAGCCACATCAGATATTCTTTCATATTTCTTTATAAGAGTAGCATTATTACCTATACCCGTAAGCTCAAACACATTTATCTGACGATAATATTCATTTCCGTCGTTTTTGGTGGGTTTGGTGTCAGATGAATATTTAGCATAGGCGCTTCCGTTTTTAATATATACGGGAGTGGGCTCGGTATAATAGTAACGCTCGTTTTCATAGTTTGGCTCAAAGTATGATAAGGTGTTTATAGAATCGGTGGGATTAATATAGTTTGAATTATCGTTATCGGTTTCCATTTCAAACTGCTCTACACTCCACTGGTTAGTATAGAATGTGTATTTGCCGTCTGCCGCGCGGTTATTATTGCCGAGAACAGCTTCTATATTATACTCGTTTACATCATCTCTGAGACCTACCTCAAAGAGCAATCTTATAGGTTCCGCATCAGTAACGGTCATTTCGATATTTCTTGCATTATCATAACCCGTTCCTTCAAGAGAAACATCATAGGTTACAACGGGAATAAGGGATGCGGGAACACGGAAGATTAACTGAGCGTGACCTGCCATAATAGTATCATTATCAGCTAAATTAAATCTATCCTGCGGCACGATTTCGGTATGCACCTGAATCGACACATACATAAGGTCACTTGCGTTATATCCATTGGCAATTTCACCGAGCATACCGTAAGATTTGTTAACATATTTAGCATTATCGGGAATATCGGCATAGGTATGACTTTCATTCCAGAAACCGATATATTTTCCGTCTTTATCAGCATACCAACCGATATAGTTGGAGAAGTTTCCGTTAGTTCCGTATCTTAACTGTCCCGATTCATAGGCGAGGCCAACTAAGGTCTGAGCTTCTGCAGTGCTTTCGATACCAAGGCGTTCTTTAACCGCCCAGATAAGATTATCACCGAGAGCGTTGGGGTTTTCAACGGTACCAAGAGCGCCACCGCCTTCTCTAAAGTTTTCGCTCAGCTTTTCACCTGTAAAAAGCTTATCGCCTATCCAGATACCCTCAATTTCTTCTATCTTCATATAATCACCGATGTCATCGATGAATTCTATATAGCCCTCCATATGTGCGTTGTTATTTTCGACTAAAGTAGGTCTATAAAGTGACTGAAGAATTATCTGATTTACGATTTCATCAAAGGCCGCGAAAAGTTGTGCGCCTGTATCTGCATCGGAATAGAGATTGCTATAATTGAAATCGGTTATATCAGCATCCTTAATAACCGAAGTACCATCGGTTATTTCAACCGTTGCATTATTGGTGGCAGCAAGATAATCTTCCCAAAAACCTTTAATATTATTTGTAGAATTAGAAGGATTGAGTACACTCTGTGCAACAGAGCTATTGCCAACGCCAAGGCCAAGAGTATAGAAAAGGGCTTCGCTATCATTATAGTAGCCGCTAATCTGATTTTTAACATAGGCCGCGGTAAGTTGGGTTAAGAAAGCGTATGTTTCATTTGAAGATTGACCGTTACCTCTGTTAGTGCTTGTAGCATTTGTATAATTTGTAGTAGCATAGGTGGGAGCGCCGTCACTCATAAGCACCATAACTGGCTTACGCTGTGTTCCGCTCTGGAAACCGTCACCCTTTATGATGGTATCATCAGCGGCAGATTTTGCTTTAAAGAGGTCGGCAGCCGCCTGTAAACCGCCCTGAATAAAGGTACCGCCTACTACATCAACTGTTCTTGTTGATACATTTCCGTCTTCAGTGCTAACGCCCGAAGCAATAGAAACTTCATTTCCGTTGTGATTGTTATTAGCATTGGTTTCGAGGAACTTACCTACGGTCACATCATCACTTGTGTCCCATCGGGTGCCTCCGTTATAGGTAACAGTACCTGTTGCTTCATAACGGTCTATAGGAAGAAGGGTGGTATAGTGGAAATTATTGCCTTCATCATACGCTGCCGAATAAAGAACAATACCAACGCGGTTATTTCTATTAAGGTCTAAAAGCCGTGTCATAGCGGCATTAGCGGCGAGAACAAGGTCGCTTACCGCATTGTTGTTATTAGAGCCCCAGGTGCTCGGTCCCATAGAGCCCGAAATATCAAGAACGAGAACTGTGTCGGTTGGAATATGTGAATAGCCAACAATAGATTTATTAGAAGCAATAGCCGAAAGGGCTACTAAAAAGCTATCGTCAGAGACCTCGGGGGTAATAGGTCGGTCATAAGCATCGGTAAGCCCTGTAAAATAGTTATTATCGGCAAATACTGATTTATCAGTCCATACGCCACCTGCATTTTCAGAGGAGGTGAAGCTGGTACCGAAAAACTCCCTCCAACCGTCAAGAGTGTGTGCATCGGCAACCTTATTAAAATTGGGATTCGATGCGGCGGACGCCATCATTCCAAACCCTGTAAACAACGATAACACAATCGCCATTGTTAAAATTAAAGATATTGCTTTGTTAAGAACTTTTTTCATTTTTACCAATTTCCTTTCTTAAATTCTCATTTTCGCAGATACCGATTAAATCACCGGGATGCTCCGAACGGAAGAATCGGCATGAGCCGCAATCCCCGTACTTCTCCTCGGCATAAGGACAACCATCATAGGTGACATTCACCCAAGGCCTTCCACAAGAGGTATATTGGGGAGTTTCTGAAAAATCGGGGAACTCGCCAAGATATATACCTGACTCGGCATCGAAAACGAAGTTGACCTCTACCGCATCGCCCAGCAGAGAATAGACTCGTTTTTTAATTTCTGCCATAACCTTCTCCTTATCTGCTTATGTGTGACAAAAAGCCAAAAGGCACTTTAAAACCGCCCTTTTGGGCTGGTTCGGGTTTAAATGCTTTGGCTATTTAATTTTACAATACAATTATATTGCCCCAATCTCCATTTGTAACGAGCACTTTTTTCTAAAAAAAGGGTAAAATTTTCATAAAAATTCGCCTTAAATTACCAAAAAGAGATATTTTTGCTCAAGTTACCGTTCGTCTAGACGAACGCCGTTAAAAATAATAATGCCCGAGAGTTTTACCTCTCGGGCGTTTAAATATCAGTTCATCATAAATTCTTCGAGACCTTTTTTGCCGTTAATGCCAAGCTTCTGATATATAATCTGTAGATAATTTTTAATGGTCTTTTCCGATAAATTCATATGGTCGGCTATTTCTTTTATACGCCAGTCCCTATAATAGAGGGTGGCAACAACAAATTCAGTAGTTGTAAGATTATCGGCAACCGTTTTATTCATAGTCTCATTATGAACACTGCGCCAACTTTTTCCGTAATTTTTAGCAAGTTCGATTATAACCGCAAATTCTTCGGGATGCTCCTTTTTAATATAGGATTCTAAAAGTCCGTGTAAAACCGAATGGTGCTCAGCGAAGGGCTGATAAAATCCGTCGCATTTGGCTAAATCCCATGCAGTTTCAAGATGCTCCTTTGCCGCTTTAATCCTTGTAAGTCCCATCAGACTTACGGCAGAAATTATATGGATATGTATACGGGCGATGACATAGTTTTGCGGGCAAACTATCAACGCTGCCTCTCCTATACCGTAAGCGCGACTGTAATCCTTTTCAAGATATGCTTTATAGGCAATAGCATACAGGGATAACGCCTTAATACCTTCGTGAAGATGGTTTACATAGTTTTCAAGCCGAGGAATTCTATCGGATGAAAAGTGCAGAAGAGTAGATAACATTGAACAAACAAAAACACCTTTTGCTTTTATCTCATCAGACATTTCCATATTGTAGAATTTTACAAGTTGTTTTTCCATACTGTTAATCGCCAGATGGGCCTGGTGCTTATGCCCCAATGAAAGATATGCAAAAAAACATATAAGGGTTGCGGTTAACTGTTCATCGTGAATAGGGCTATCAAGATACTTTTCCAATATCTCTACTGCCTTTTCGCACTCGCCTTTATGATAATAATATTCACCGAGCGCTATATCGCGCTCATCTTCGCCTTCTATGCTTTTTATGAATTCCAACCCTCCGCCTGAAACAAAGTTTCCCGATGCGAAGGGTAAAAACACAGATTCGCCGCTTTCGTTAGTTTGCTCTGAAGGTGAAGCGTTTTCGGGAATCATCCAATCTCTGCCTACCTTCTCTGCGCCTTCAAGTTTTCCAAGTTTTGCCCATTTTTGTACCGTTCGGATATTAACACCCAAACGCTCAGCAGCTACACTTGCTGTTTCAAATTTCATTTTATCGTCATCTCTTTTAATGGAATAGGGCTTTTATTTATTATATCACCTTCACTCCTTTTTTGCAAATAAAAATTAAGCCGCAAAATTTGCGGCTTAATGCTTAAATTTGCGGTTCCCTAAAAGGAATTCCGAAATAATCGGCAAGAGAAATAACAAGATTTCTCGCTATGGCATCTATATTATCTCTTACAAATGTGGCATCCTCCACATTATCGTGATAACCTATTTCTACAAGAACACTCGGTGCCCTTGTTCTTCGAACCTCGCCAAGCGTTGTGGTTGGTACTGTTTTTATTCTATCGGGCAAGGGATAAAGCATTGTGAAATTATTTGTAATAATATCCGCAAAGCGTTTTCCGTTAACGCTTGTGGGATAGTAGTAGGCCTCTATTCCCCGAACACCGCCGGGATTTGAGCCCGAAGCATTTGAGTGTAAGGCAAGATGTAAATCGTAATATCCCGAATTAGATGCCGTAATTGAGGATGCGGCGGTCATATCGGGCGTATTTCTCGTAAAATCAATGCCCGAAGCATAAAGATACGGTTCCATTGCATCAGCGATTAAATTCATATAATATTCTTCATTGCCGCCGATTACATAGGGGTTAAACTCCTGTGTTGAGGGGCTTAAATAAATTCTCGGCATAATAAAACTCCCTTCCACTAATATTTTAGCGGAAGGGAATAATTTTGTTACTTATATTTTTCTACTGTTTTTTTAACTACAGATAAAAACCAACAGTAAAGGGCTTCGCCGAGTTCCTGAAAAATCGGGTCGCCGTCATGAGAACAGAGCATAGCAAATGTTTGTCCGATACGGCGTTCAATATCAAGACCTCTTCTATAAGCCAGATAATAAAAGGAAAAGGCGCCTGTATCCGATGAAGTGGCATAAAGCTCTACCGAAATCTCTTTTAATCTATCGAGAAAGCTCTTTTGCGCCATACCCGAAAGGGTATCGGGGAGGTACTTTTCAAAACCTACGGTTGCAGTAAAGGACAAAAGCAATCTTCTTTGAATTTGAAGCTCATAGTCCTTATGGTCGCCCTGCACATAGGAATCCACCGCCGCAGAGAATTCTTCTGCTATCGACTGTCCTATTTTTTTGGCTTTATTTACTTGTTCCTTGTCAAGCTGTAAATCCCCTGACGCTATACTGCGGTTACGTTTTACATCCTGCGAAGGCTTATCCCCCACTATTTTCATATCACTGTCAAGGCACAATTTTCTATCACCCTTTGAGAAAAATATTATTTATCGGTTGTCCTCTGCCTTTATTTTTTTAAGGGCCAGAGCGAGCTGAGCGGGGCAGGATGTATCTTTAAAGCCGCACTTAATATCGCTTAATTTTTCAATAACATCGTCCACCTTCATACCGACAACCAAGCTTCCTATTCCCTTTAGATTGCCGTTGCAGCCGCCTTGATAGCTTACGGAAACAACCCTATCGTTTTCCACCTCGATATCAATGCTTCTTGAACAAACCCCATTAGTTGTATATGTGAATTTCAATTTATTTATTCCTCTTATCTTTCCTTAAACTTATTGCTTCTTACGGGATGGCGAAGCTTACGAAGGGCCTTTGCCTCAATCTGACGAATACGCTCCCTCGTTACATCAAACTCGGTACCAACCTCTTCGAGAGTATGGCATCTGCCGTCTTTTAATCCGAAACGAAGACGGATAACCGCTTCCTCGCGAGGAGTTAAGGTATGAAGAACACTGTCAATATCCTCGTTGGTGATGGTCTTAAGAGCCGCATCATCGGGAGCGAGGGCATCTTCATCTCTGATAAAGTCCATAAGACGAGAATCCTCCTCAGGTCCTATGGGTGTTTCCATAGAAACGGGCTCTTGAGCTACTCGCATAATTTCTCTTACTCTCTCAACGGGAAGCTCCATCTTCTGAGCAATAAGCTCCTCGCTGGGCTCGGTGCCGTTTTCGTGTAGAAGTTGACTCTGTACCTTTTTAAGACGGTTAATGGTTTCAACCATATGAACGGGAATTCTTATGGTTCTTGCTTGGTCGGCAATAGCGCGGGTAATTGCCTGTCTAATCCACCAGGTAGCATAGGTTGAGAATTTAAAGCCCTTTGTATAGTCAAACTTATCTACCGCTTTAATAAGGCCTACATTTCCCTCTTGAATAAGGTCAAGGAAATACATTCCTCTGCCTACATACTTTTTAGCAATACTTACAACAAGACGAAGATTGGCTTCGGTAAGACGCTGTTTTGCATAAGCGTCGCCCTCGCCGATTTTTATAGCAAGTTCAACCTCTTCCTCGGTAGTAAGAAGCGGCACTCTGCCTATCTCGCGAAGATATACTTTAACAGGGTCATCAAGAGAAATATTATCAACGGATAAAGCATCATCAAGATTATCAACATCCATTTCTTCAAGTTTCAATTCCTCTTCTGATGGCTCTTCATCAAAATCAAAATCTAAATCAAGTACTGTAGGGTCGGTTTCGAGTTCTTTAAGGTCTTCGGGAGCATCTTCGATATCGTCAAGACCGATTTCCTTCTCCTCTTCCGAAAGTAACTCCTCGGTATTACCGCCAAGTTCTTTTTCCATGTCAAGTTCCTTTTTCTTTGCCATTATTAATTCCCCTTTTGTTTATTTTCAACCATTTTCTTTAAATTTTCTGCCCAATCATCCACCGACATATTACGGGTATCACTGGCCTTAATACGCATTTCCTCATCTAATATTAACTTAATACTGTCTTTTAATACAATGAGGGCATTTTTTCCGCATTTTTCGCTATTTGCGAGATATACAAGATACCCCAGCTCATCGGCATTAAAGGTTTCGCCGAAAACTGAAATATCAGGCGTTTTCCCCGATAGAATACAGTCGCATATTGCAGAATAGACTCGTCTGTTAAGTCCTGTAAGCATATTTTCGGGTTTTAACTTCCCGTATGCGGTATCAAACATATCAGGATGCTGTAAAAGCACCGCAATAACCGCTTCCTCTGCGGGTACTGCCGAAGGATATGTTCTCCGCTCGGGATTTATATCGCTTTTGGTAAATTTAGGATTTATTATAGCGTTAATTTCCTTTTTTTCTTGAGTTCGGAAATTTTTCCGCCTGAGTCCATTCACCTTGGTTTCGAGGGCGGTTTTGGAAACGCCGTACTTTTGAGAAAGACGTCCGATATAAAGGTCGCGGGTAAGCTCGTCGGACGACTCGGCTATGATTTCTGCCGCACGGGAAAGATATTTAAGCTTTCCGTCATCACTGTTTACATCAATATCGGAAACCGCCATTAAAAGTTTATATTCCATTTCTGAGGCGGCGCCTTTCAAAAGGGCATCAAACCGCTCTCTTCCAAACTTTTTAATAAATTCATCGGGGTCTTTAGCATCGGGTAACACCACTACGCTTACATTAAGCCCCGTATCTGCTAATATTGCTCCCGCCTTTTTAACCGCCTTCTGCCCTGCTTCATCGGCATCAAGAATTAAAACTATTTCCTTTGTATATTTTGAAATTAGTTTTGCCTGTTCTGCGGTAAAAGAGGTGCCGAGGGCGGCAACGGCATTTTCAAATCCTGCCTGATGCAGTGAAATAACATCCATATTGCCCTCAACAAGAATAATACGCTCATCGCAGAAATTCTTGGCAAAATTCATACCGAAAAGGTTTTCACTCTTTTTAAATACGGGGGTATCGGAGGTATTTACATACTTGCCGCCCGCCTTATCGTCACCGGGTAATGCTCTTCCGCTAAAGCCGATTACCTTACCCCTTATATTTATTATGGGGAACATTGCTCGGTTTCGGAAAAAGTCATAATATGTACCCTTCTGGCTTTTCGAGATAACTCTTGCCCCAATCATATCGTTTATGCTATATCCCTTGGATTTAAGGTGCTTTAGAAGCCCGTCCCAACTATCAGGGGAGGCACCCAAACCAAAATGCTTTATGGTATTGAGAGAAAGACCTCTGCTCTTATAATAATCCAGAACTTTTTTTCCGCTTTCGGTGAAAAGGTAATTATAATAAAACCTTGCGGCCTCAGCGTTGATTTCATAGACTGTATTTTTAAGGCGAAGCATAGAATCGTCGTATCCGTTATCCTCAGGGATATAAACTCCGCTTCTATCGGCAAGAAGCTTTACCGCCTCAATATAATCAAGATTCTCCGCCAATTTAACAAAGGTAAACTGGTCGCCGCCTTTTCCGCATCCGTAGCAGTAAAAAGAATCGCTTTCGGGATAAACTGTAAATGACGGGGTTTTTTCATTATGGAAGGGACAAAGACCGATTAAATTTTTGCCTCTTCTTTTCAGATTAACATAGGCCGATATAACCGACTCTATATCATTTTTTGATTTTATTTCCTCTAAAATATGGGAAGGAATAGCCAATTATATCACCCTTTCTTTTTATAATTAAAGCTTCCAGAATTTAGGAATATAGATATTTGAATAGGTAGTAACTGCAAAGTGGTCGGTCATACCTGCGATATAGTCAACAACCGCCCTGTCAATACCCTCCTCATCGCAAATCTTCTGATACTCTTCGCTCATTACATGAGGATTTTTTGAAAGGTACTCATAAATACCCGAAATAATTCCCTCAACCTTCATTTCTTCTGCCTTGGCCTTAGGATTTCGGTAAACCGCCTCATACATAAACTTATGAAGCTTATCGTAATAGAAGAAGGTTTCATCATCAAATTTAACATCGGTGCCCTCGGTGTTTTCTATAAGAGAGGCCACCATTTTGGTAATCCGCTGAGTTTTGGTTTCACCAAGATACTTAACAACATCCTCAGGGATATCCTCAAACCTTAAAACATCGGCTCTTATGGCATCCTCGATATCGTGGTTCATATACGCGATATGGTCGCAGTATCTTACAATTTTACCTTCTGCAGTATGGGCCCACTCGCCTTTGGTGTGATTTATAATTCCGTCAATAACCTCGGCGGTAAGATTAAGGCCCCTGCCGCCCTTTTCGAGCTTTTCACAAACTCTGACGCTTTGCTCAAAATGAGTAAAGGCAACGGGAGAAATGGTATTAAGCGCGCTCTCGCCTGCGTGACCGAAGGGAGTATGTCCCAAATCGTGACTAAGGGCAATTGCCTCTGTTAAATCTTCATTTAATCTAAGCGCTCTTGCCACAGTTCTTGAAATCTGAGAAACCTCAAGGGTATGGGTAAGGCGGGTACGGTAATGGTCGGATTCAGGGGCTAGAAACACCTGAGTTTTATGCTTAAGCCGACGGAACGCTCTCGAATGGATAACTCTATCTCTATCCCTTTGATATTCCGTTCTCATAGGACAGGGTTCCTCGTAAACCTTTCTGCCCTTACTGTTTTCACTTAAAGCTGCAAAGCGGGATAGGGTTTCTCTTTCGATTTTTTCGCTCTGTTTTCTGATTTCATCCATTTGAAAGTCCCCTTTCTCTACTTATATTATTAGACAACTATGACAAATTTCCTTCTTTTTTTAAAATTTAAAGGGGAAATATTGAGAATTTAATTCCTCGGCGGAAATACTCCCCGAAAACACCTCGGTTAATTCTGAGGAAAAGCCGTTCAAATCTTCATTTTTAAGGGTAAAAAGCACCCGAACATTATCGGTATAAACCTTATCGGTTATATTACCTCCGAATTTCGTTATAAGCTTTTCCAAGAGTTTAAGCTCCGAATATGAGCAGTTTACCGCCATTTCGGTGCCAAGACACATAAGAAGTTTTTCTGCTTTTCCAAGCGCTTCTTTAGCACTACAGGAATAAGCGCGGACAAGTCCCCCCGTACCTAAAAGCACGCCGCCAAAGTATCGCGTTACCACTACGATAACATCAACGATTCCGCTCCCCATAATACAGTCAAGAATAGGTTTTCCCGCGGTGCCGTGGGGCTCGCCGTCATCGGAAAAACGGGCGCTACCGTCTTTTAAAACATAGGCATAGCAATTATGTTTTGCATCCCAACACTCACTCTTTATGGAGCCGAGTATTTCGAAGGCCCGTTCCTCGCTTTCACAGGGAAAGGCCCTAGCAATAAATTTTGAGCGTTTTTCTTCATACTCCGCCCTTGATTCCTCCAAGAGTGTTATGTAATTTTCCATAAGGCCGCCCCCTTTTTATACAATAAGAAAAAACCGCAACCGTTTTACACGATTGCGGATTCTAGGTAATTATTATTCATCAATACCAAAGCGCTTCTTAAATCTATCAACACGACCGCCGGTATCTACCAACTTCTGCTTACCGGTAAAAAACGGATGACATTTAGAACAAATATCCAAACGAATGTCTTTCTTTGTTGAGCTAGTTTCGAATTCAGCGCCGCATGCACACTTAATAGTTACCTTTTCATACTGCGGATGAATGCCTTCTTTCACCATTGTCACCCCTTTCATTTCACTAACATTAGAATAATAGCACAAAAGAACGGAAAATGCAAGTAAAATTTGAAAATTTACAAAATTTATTATTTTCGGTGTTTTCTTCTGATGTTTTCGTACCATTCCACAATCTTAAATCGCATAACATATCTGCTTGGGTTTTTCGCGATTTTTGTGCCGCTCTTGCCCACGCTTTCGGATAAATCTGCCGAGGCAGAGGGTATGCATACGGCAGGATAAACCACACACCACCAGTTTTTACCTTCAGCTTCACCCAGAGTCACAATAAGCGAGGTGTATTCCCCTGCGGGAAGGGTAAAATCTTCATATTCCCTTGTATTGAAATAACTGGTTCCCACACGGGTTTCGGCTTCATATTCCACTCCATTCTCGGCGCAAACTCTATTGGCAATTTCGGTAACGACACCTATATTTTCTTCGGCGCAAACTATGGCGCTTTCAAGATTATCGGCATTATCGAATAAGCTCCCGCTGTTTTCAAGTATTTCGTCCCTGACCTTAAGCTTTAAATTTTGGTCGCCTTCGCTATCGGAATTAGCGATTATATGAAGGCGCAAAACGCCTCCTCGCAAATCCTCGCAAGCCATATTAAAATTTGCCACGCTCAAAATTATGGCGCAGATAAGACCGAAAATAACACCTGTTTCAATATTTTTTCTAAACATTTAAAAACTCCTGTCAAAAAATTTTTCACAAGGAAAATATTGGCAGAAGTTTTATAAATTATTCAATTTTCTTAATACCAAAAGAGGAAATCTCAGCAGTATAAGGTATTAAATCTTTTAAGGACAGTTCATTTGCAAATTCCTTTGCATTTTTCTCATCCTCAAATACAGCATAAACGCTGGGGCCGCTTCCCGAAAGCCCGATACAAAGGGGCTCAAAATCCTTTGCCGAAGTTTTAATATTATCTATATCACAAACGCTGAGAAAGGCGTTGCCCGTATTTTCAAGAGCTTTAGAAAATTCCCCTTCCGAAAGATATTTAATAAAATCTTTGGTTTTGGGGCTTAAGCTTTCGCCCTCATCTATTTTTTTATACATCTCTTTAGTGGAAAGCTTCTCACCGTTTTTAACTATTACAATATGCTTTTTGGGGAAATCGGGTAGGGTTTCCAAAATTTCTCCAATGCCCGTGGCCCTCACAGTGCCTCCCATTATGCAAAAAGGAACATCTGCGCCCACCTTAAGACCTATATCGGAAAGTTCTTCTTGCGCAAGAGCGGTTTTATATAAATCATTAAGCCCCAGAATAACGGCGGCGGCATCGGCGCTACCTCCACCAAGCCCTGCGGCTTTAGGTATATGCTTTTCTATAGTTATCAGGGCTCCGCCTTTTATTTTCGTATATAAGAAAAATTCCTTGGCGGCCTTAAAGGCGATGTTTTTTTCGCCGCTTATTTCATCATCTCCGCAAATAACAGAAATATTATCAGCCCTTTCCACAGTAACAACATCAAAAAGCGAAACCGACTGCATAACCGAATCAATGAGATGGTAGCCATCTTCCCTTTTGCCCTTTATATCAAGAGTGAAATTGATTTTGGCATTGGCTATATACCGCATATCCCGCCTCCTTTTCTGAATATAATTACATTTTATCCCCTATAAGACCCTTTGTCAAGAAGTCGACATTTAAAAAAATGTTGAGTTTAGGAAAGAATAATGGTATAATAATTATAATGATATGTAATTTGAATTGGAGGAAACTATTTTGAGTAATATTGTAATTACCAGTGACAGTACCACCGACTTAGGCGCCGCCCTTATTGAAAGATATAATATTTCTACCATCCCCCTCGGCGTTACTTTAGGTGATAAAACCTATCGCGACGGTATTGATATCACACCCGATGACATTTATGAGCATCACCGCAAGACAGGCGAGCTTCCAAAAACCACAGCAGCTAACGTAGGCGAATGTATTGACTTTTTCCGTCCCTTCGCCGAAGCAGGTAAAACGGTTATTCACTTTACCATCAGTTCAGAAATGTCCTCAACCTATAATAATACCTGCCTTGCCGCAAGTGAATTTGAAAATATTTATGTTATAGACTCAAGAAACCTTTCTACAGGCGGCGGTCTTTTGGTCGTTGCCGCCGCAGAGATGGCAAAAGAGGGTCTTGATGCCAAAGAAATCGTAGAGAAAATCGAGGAACTCAAGCCCTGTGTTGATGCATCCTTCGTAATAGATAAGCTTGATTATCTCCACAAAGGAGGCCGTTGTTCTGCCGTTGCTGTTTTAGGCGCGAACCTTCTTAAACTCAAGCCCTGCATCGAGGTTAAAAACGGTGCAATGGGCGTTGGTAAAAAATACCGCGGTAAATATATTGATGTTACCAAGGAATATGCCATTGAGCGCCTTGGCGACGGAAGTGATATTGACCTTGACCGCGTTTTCGTAACCCATGCAGGTTGCGACCCCGAAATTGTAGAAGGTGTTGTTGAAACGGTTAAAAACACCCTTCCCTTTAAAGAGGTTTTCGTAACGAGAGCAAGCTGCACCATATCTGCCCACTGCGGCGCAGATACTTTGGGCGTTCTCTTTATAAGAAAGCATCCCATAGCATAAAATCTGTAACAATCGGTAGTTTTTGGCATAATATATTGCAGGGGCCAAATTTTAGGATATCCTGCCTATCGGCGACAGTTTGAATATGTCCACAGAGTACCGATTCAAGCCCCTTTTATATATAAAGACCTTCCCGTCGGGAAGGTCTTCTTTTTCACCCTTTTACTATAAGTTCTTTTGCGGTGGATACACTTACATTTTCCAATGCTGAGTTTTCACACCTATCGAAAAATAAAGCATTATCATCGCTTAACTTACATGCTTCTTCATTGAAGTCCACATTATCAGATATATCTATTAGAAAATTTTTAAGGGCTATATTAAGGGAATTTCTTATAGCAAACGGAAAAGCGCCACCGTGGAAAACAAATGTGGAATCTCCCCCGTCGATAGTAAGATTATTGAAATCAAATATGGGGAATATTATTTTTCTGTTTCCAAGGTAACTACCCGGAATGGCAAGAAATTTCGAAAATGCATTTTCAGCAAAAAAGTGGTAAATGCCTTTCTCAAAACACAAAGTTCCGCCTGTTCTTTTAAGTTTACTGAGAGCATCCGCCACTGCGGCGGTAACATTATTCCCCTCGCCCGAAAAGGCGGAAGAAATAATTATCTTTTTTGCTTTCATAAGATTACTCTCCAATATAGGTAAATCTTTTAAAGGTTTTGCCGTCACGGGTGACGGTTTCGGAAAACATTTTTGCATTTCTCACCCAAAGACCGCCCTCACCGTAGAGGGCGCGGTAAACCACCGTATCCTCCAAGGTTTCGCTATCCCGAGCTACACCTATAACCTCATATTCATTGCCTTTAAAATGCCTATATTTACCTAATTTTATTTCCACCATATTATTTCATAAACTCGTACATAGCGCGGTAGCACATATATACATCAAGTTTAGAAGTGGTTTCAAAGGGAGCGTGCATTGAAAGTACGGGAACGCCTAAATCCACAACATCTACGCCAAGGTTTGCAATATACATGGCAACTGTTCCGCCGCCGCCTGCATCAACCTTACCGAGTTCACCTGTCTGCCAGATGATACCTGCATTATCAAGCATAGCGCGTACCTCTGCAACAAACTCTGCAGAAGCATCAGAAGTGCCGCTCTTACCACGAGAACCTGTATACTTAGTAATAACTGCGCCGTAGTTTACAAAGGAAGCATTTCTGCGCTCCATAACATCCTGGAAGGTGGGGTCGGTTGCAGCATTAACATCAGCAGAAAGGCACTTTGAATTACGAAGACAAACGGTTAAATCGCCGCCTTGTGTATGGCACATATCGCCAACTACATGCATCAGAAAATCAGAGTTAAGACCTGTATTACCGTCGGAGCCGATTTCTTCCTTATCGGCGAGGATAGCAATAGCAGTCTTTTCGGGAGCTTCAATATCCAAAATGGCGGTAAGTGCGGGATAAGCGCAAACTCTGTCATCCTGACCGTAAGCGCCTATAAGAGAACGGTCAAAGCCCACATCACTTGCTTTATGTGCGGGTACCATTTCGAGTTCGGCAGAAAGGAAATCTTCCTCTAAAACGCCGTATTTTTCATTGAGTATCTTTAAAATATTAAGTTTAACGAGCTCACTGCCCTCATCGTCCTTAAAGGGATGGCTTCCTACGAGAATATTAAGCTCTTCGCCGCGGATACCGTCAGACAAGGTGCGTTTGCTCTGCTCTGCGGCAAGGTGGGGAAGTAAATCGTTAACAACAAATTTGGGGTCACCCTCATCTTCACCGATACTTACCTCAACAACGGTGCCGTCCTTCTTAGCGAAAACGCCGTGAAGAGCCAAAGGCACAGCGGTCCACTGATATTTTCTGATACCGCCATAGTAATGGGTTTTAAAGAGTGCGAGTTCGATTTCTTCGTATAAAGGATTGGGTTTAAGGTCAAGACGGGGAGAATCAATATGAGCGGCAGAAATATTAACGCCCTTCTCCATATCCTCTTTACCGATAATAGCAAAGGCAACCGTCTTGCCACGGTTATTGAAATAAACCTTGTCGCCCGCTTTATAGGTTTTACTGCGGTCGAAAGCGGTAAAGCCCTTTGCTTCTGCTAAAGACACAGAAACCTTAACGGCTTCGCGCTCGGTTTTAGCATCATCAAGGAATTTTTTATAACCTTCGCAGTAATCACTAATTGTCTTAAGGGTAGCATCATCAACCTTTAAAAGACCGTTTTTCTTCTGATAACAAAGTTTTTCTTTGAGTTCTTTAGCGTTCATATCTTAATTACCTCCAAGTAATTTTTTAAAAATTTCTGTTGCGGCGCCGTAAAGCTCGGCTTCGGTGCCGTTATTATAGATAATATTATCCGTTTTTTTGAGATAATAATCATCCTTTTTCCCGGCATTCATTCGCAAAAGGGCTTCTTCCTCGGTCAACCCATCACGATTTATTATGCGCATTTTACGAATATTTTCATCAGATAAAACCGCAATGGTATATTTGCAGATACTATTAAGTCCGCTCTCAAAAAGGGTAGGCGCATCTAAAAGGACATTTTCACCGTTTATTTCCGCCTTAACCTTTTCTACAATATAGGGTAAAAGGGTTTTATTGAGAAGCTCTGTTTTCTCCCGCGAAGAAAAGGCCTTTTTGGCGAGTTCCTTGCGGTCAAGTTCGCCGCTACTTAAAAGAATGTCTTCACCGAAGGCAAGGGTTATGGCTTTTAACCCTTCTTCGCCTTTTTCTACGGCTTTTCGGGCAAGTTTATCACAGTCAATAACCTTAAATCCTAAATGCTTTGCCGCTTTTGATACGGTGGTTTTTCCTGAACCCGTAGGTCCTGTAAGTCCGATAATCAAACTCATAGTTCCACCACCTTGAAGCCCGCCGCTCTTATAAGTCGGTTATAAACGGCAAGGCCGATTCCCTTTTGAGCAGGGGCGTGAATATAAATTTCTTTCACCTTTAAATTATCTGCTTCTCTTAAAACGGCAAATAAATTTTTCGCCAAGGAAGCGGGGGAGTTTTCACTACCGTAGGTTAAATGAGGTTTGTTTATATAATCGCCTTCTTCATCGAAGCAGATAACTCCGCACTCTCTTTTTTCGTTTACGAAATCTATAAACTTATCCTTTTCGGCAACAATCAAGTAGGTTTCGGTTTTGGGGGCATAATGCTTATATTTCATACCCGGTGAAGCGGCAGTTTCCCCTGCTTTAAGCTCGGATAAAACCGCTTTATCCATTTCGATTTCGGGCAAAACCTCAAGGAGCTGCTCGTAAGTTACGGCTCCCGGTCTTAAAATACGGGGCTTTTCGGTAACTAAGGTTATTACGGTGGATTCCACACCCACGCCGCAATCCTCACCCAAAATTACCGCATCTATCTTCCCATCAAGGTCATTTAGCACATGTTCGTATGAGGTGGGGCTTGGTGAGCCCGAAGAATTAGCCGAAGGGGCTGCAAGGGGTAAACCGCAAGCAGAAATAATATCCCTTGCCACTTTATTATCGGGCATTCTTACGGCTACGGTATCAAGACCTGCGGAAACGCTTTTATCAATTCCTTCGGCTCTTTTCAGTACCATCGTAAAGGGTCCCGGCCAAAATCTCTTAGCGCATTCTATAGCACTTTCTGGAATATCTTTCGCCACTTTATAAAGCATATCTATATCCGAAATATGAACTATCAGCGGGTTATCCTGCGGTCTGCCTTTGGCGGTAAAAACCTTTTCTATGGCTTCTTTATTCAAACTACTGGCGGCAAGACCGTAAACCGTTTCGGTAGGTATTGCCACTATTCCACCTTCAGTTAAAATTCGGGCGGCTTTTTCTATACTCTCCCCGTAATTTTCGGGGGATATATCAAGTTTTTCAGTAATCATACTAGTTTTCCTGTTGCTTTAGGGCTTCCGAGCGGTAATAGGTAATAAGACCGTCAATCATTTCATCCAAATCGCCGTTTAAGAAGGATTCAAGTTTATAGAGAGTGAGACCTATTCTATGGTCGGTAATTCGGCCTTGAGGATAGTTATAGGTTCTTATTCGCTCACTTCTATCGCCTGTTCCTACTTGGCTTCGGCGGTCGGAGGCAATTGCCTCATCGTGTTCAGATTTGGCGGCATCATAAAGACGGGCCCTTAAAACTTTGAGTGCCTTTTCCTTATTTTTAAACTGGCTTCTCTCATCCTGACATTCAACCACAGTACCCGTCGGCATATGGGTGACACGAATTGCGGAAGAGGTTTTATTAATGTGCTGACCGCCGGCTCCGGAAGAGCGGAAGGTATCGATTTTAAGGTCGGCGGGGTTAATATCCACCTCAACCTCATCGGCTTCGGGCATAACGGCTACCGTTACGGTAGAGGTATGAATTCGACCTTGGGTTTCGGTATCGGGAACGCGCTGAACTCTATGAACGCCGCTTTCATACTTAAAGCGGGAATATGCGCCTGCTCCTTCTATCATAAAACTGATTTCCTTATATCCGCCAAGCTCGGTTTCATTGATATTTGTTATATCAATGCTCCATCTCTTTCCTTCGGCGTACATACTGTACATTCTGTAAAGAGCGGCGGCAAAAAGGGCGGCTTCTTCGCCTCCTGCGCCTCCTCGGATTTCCACAATAACATTTTTATCATCATTGGGGTCTTTGGGTAAAAGTAGAATTTTAAGTTCTTCGGCGAAGGTTTCTTTATTGGCCTTTGCCTCCAAAAGCTCTGCTTCAACAAGCTCCTTAAAATCCTTATCAAGACCGCCTTCATCTAAAAGGGCGGTTGCCTCTTCTTCACTTTCACACGCCGACTTATACTCCCTATACTTTTCTACAATGGGGGTAAGTTCACTATGCTCCTTCATAAGTTTTGTAAAAAGAGCATTATCAGAAACGGTTTCGGGACGGGTAAGTTCAAAGCCAATCTGCTCATATCGGCTCTCCACGGCCGCAAGTTTATCAAGCATTATTTTCTTCCTCTCGGGTTATAATCTTTTTCGTATTTTTCTCTGCCTTGCTTCTCGGCAGAAAAATTTCATGGGAGCAACCGTCACATCTTAAACGGAAATCCATACCTATGCGAAGCACCGTAAAGGTATCACATCCGCAAGGATGCTTTTTCTTCATAACCAGTTTATCCCCTAGTTTGATATCCATAGGCACACTCCCTCACAATATACTATTAGTTATATTATAAAACAAATTTTATATAAAGGCAATATTTTCTTGAATAAAGATGTGAAAAATGATACAATTAATTTGTTAAATCCACGAAAGGATATAAAGTTTTTATGGAAACGGTTAAAATTTTGCACTGCGCAGATATCCATATAGGCGCCGCCGAAAGCTTTTTGGGTGTTTTGTCGAAAAGCCGCCGCGCAGAAACCCTTATTACCTTTGAGAAAATCATTGCTCTTGCTCGTGATGAGGGTGTTCGTCTTTTGCTTATAGCGGGTGACCTTTTTGATTCAAATAATATTGAAGAAAGCGTGGCACTGAGGGTTATAGAATGTTTTAAATCTATACCCCATATTCATATTGTTTATTGCGCGGGTAACCACGACCCTATGAATCTCAACTCACCCTTTGCAAGATACAATAATATGCTTCCCGAAAATTTTCATATTCTCCCCTGTTTTGATATGGTGGTAGATATAGCCGATTTAGGTGTCAAGGTTTACGGCCGTTCCTTTGACGAGGTTTATACTAAAGCGACATCATCTTTTACAATTACACCAGATGAAAACTCCATAAACATAATGTGCATCCATGGAGATTTAGGCGCCTCTGCAGATACTAAATATAACCCCATTTCCAGTGATTTTATTGCGGAAAGCGGTATGGATTATATTGCTCTCGGGCACATTCACAAAAGAAGCGAAATCGCCCGTCTTGGCTCAACCTTTTATGCATACTGCGGTTGTCCCGAAGGTCAGGGATTTGATGAGGAAGGCGAAAAGGGAGTTTATATTGGTGAGGTTGGCAGAAACTTTTGCAACCTTGAATTTATTCCCACCGCCAAACGAATTCACGCTACCGTTAAGGTGAATCTTGACGGCGAAGAAACCGGCGAACAAATCAGTTCAAAAATTATTTCACAGTTAAAAGAGGATTTCGGTAATTCCTATACCGAAAATCTTTACAAAATCATTTTAGAAGGCAAAATTGATGAAGGTACTAAAATCTCCACCGAAGAAATATGCAGCAGAGTAGGTGCTGAAGTTTATTTTGCAAAGGTCCGTGATAACACTGAATTTGCTCTTGATTTAGAATCACTTTCTAAAGAAGAAGGACTTAAAGGCATATTCGTAAGAAATATGCTTTCCCGCCTTCAAAAAGCCAACGAGGAAGAAAAAAAGATTATTAAAAAAGCCATAAATTTAGGCATTAAGGCCTTTTCATCGGAGGTGGATTATAATGAAGATTAATAAAATCTACATTAGCGCCTTCGGTAAATTTAAGGACTTTACTCTTGATTTTGCCGACGGTTTCAACCTTATTTACGGTGAAAACGAGAAGGGCAAAAGCACAATAATGGCCTTTGTTAAGATGATGTTCTACGGAACGGCAGGTAAAAAAGGTCAGCTCCTCTCCGCCCGTCCCCGCCTTAAATATAAACCCTGGAGCGGTGAGGAAATGGGCGGAAGAATATACTTTTCTCACGGCGGTCACAACTACTGTCTTGAAAGGCAGTTCGGCAAATCTGATTCCACCGATAAAATCCGCCTTACCGATACGGATTTAAGCGTGCCTCTCCCCGCCGATAGTGAAATAGGTAAAAAGTTCTTTGGCTTTGGGCTTTCTGCCTTTGAGAGAAGCGTATTTATTGAGGCGGGTAGCCCCTATGTTCACGATGACTCGGGTGAGGGCGAACTTAATATGCGCCTTTCAAACTTGGCTCTTACAGGGGAAGAAGACACCTCTTATCAAACCGTTTTAAATCGTCTTCAGGATGCTAAATTTGATATAATCTCAAGGTCGGGAAAAACGGGTAAGCTGCCTAAAAACAATATGTCGGCTGACTCTTTAAAAGAGGAACTCTCCGGTGCAGAAATTGCCGCTACCCACCGCAAAGAACTGATGGACAATATTACCTCCTCAGAAAAGGAGTTTCAAAATCTAAAGCAGGAATATCTTAAGTATAAAAAGATTACAGACCTTGAAAACGATTTCAAAACCAAGGACAAGCTGGAAGAATATTTATCCCTTAAAAATAAACTTGATATTCTTTCAGAGAATTTAAAATTAAGTGATGGCACAGTCGCCGATGAAATGTTTGTAAAATCCATTGATTTCTGCATTAGCAAGGTTAACGGATTTTCTGAGAAACTTAAAGAAAAGCAGGAAGATATTAATAAGCGGCGAGAAGCCATACGTCTTGACAGTGAAAAATCCACCGCCGAGCTTCAAAAGGAACTGAGTGAAGTTAAAGATAAATCGTCAGATGTGGAAAAAAGAAAGGCAGATATAAACAATAAAATTGCCGCTCTTTCGACAAAAACCGAAAAAGCCAAGGAAAAAACGGAACAGTCTGCAACCCTTAAAAAGCCCTTCAACCCCGCCCTTTTGGGATTGGGTGCGGTCGTATTAATCGGTGCAGTTGTTTCGGGAATTTTAAATTTTTCCATAATAACTATAATTCTTGCTGTTCTTACGGTTGTTACCGAAATTCTCGCCTTTGTTATAAGACCTCTTGATACCGCAAAATACACAAAAGCTAAAAATGAATATGACCTACTTTTCAGCCAATGTCTTGACCTTAAAAATGAACTTAGCAACCTTACTGCCGAAGGTATTGAATATTCATCTAAAATAAATATGCTTACCGCCTCTTTAAATTCAGATACTGCTATTAAAAATCAGCGTCTTTTAGACCTTAAAGAGTGTGAGGATGAATTCGCAACTATAGAAGTAAAATACAATGAGGCAGAAAAAGAACTTTTGACCCTTTACGGTAAGTACAATGCGACAGAAAGCATTAACGAAATCGAAAGCACCCTTCCCCTTCTCACTGAGAAGGCAGAAGAACTTAAGGGTATTAAGTTAAATCTCAGTTTCTTAAGCCGCGACCTTAACAATATTTCCTACGAGGAAGCCAGAGAAAGACTTGAACACCTAAAAAATAAGGGACTTCCCGAGGATATTGATTTCCAAGGCGCTCGAGAAAAAGCTGAAAAACTTAACGAGGCAATTATGGCTCTTAGTAGCCGCCGTTCCGCCCTTGCCACCCAACTCAAATCCGAGTTTTCGAAAACCAAGGAGCCCGAAATCATAAGAAGAGAGCTTGATACAGTACTTAAAAAATCTGATGAGCTTAAAGAATATTACGATGCTTTAAATTTAGCAGAGGAAGTTTTAAGTGAAAGTTTCTCGGTTGTAAGAAGGGGTTACGGCGCCGCTCTCGAGAGCAAAACCCTTGATATTTTCTCTCGCCTGACGCTTAAATCTTATGATGCCATTTCGGTTTCAAAATCCCTTGATATCACCACTCAAAAGAGCGGTATTTTCGGTATGAAGGAAGCGGAATATTTAAGCTCAGGCACTTATGACCAAGCGTATCTTAGTTTGAGACTTGCCATAACAGAGCTTATGAACGAGGATGAAACCCTTCCGATTTTCCTTGATGATGTTCTTTCCCTTTATGATGATGAGAGGACAAAAGCCGCTATGGAATTTTTAAAGGAATATTCCCGTGATACTCAGTGTCTACTGTTTACTTGCCACGGTAATTTAAAAGAAATTGCACAAAAAGAAAATATCAGCGTTATAGAACTTTAAGATACAAAAAGTCCCGTACCACTCGGTACGGGACTTTTGCTATTTTCTATTTCTTTTTAGGGCTCGTTGTCTTATTAAGAATTGCGGTAACGGCAATTATAACAAGCATAACAATGATTATCATTAACATTCCTTCGCCCATATAATGAGCGTTCTTTAAAAAATTAATAGGTTCAAACATATCCTTTTACCTCCTACATAAAGAAGTTAAGTATGAGACCGCCTGCAATAACGGAAGCAATCTGACCAGAAACATTTACGCCCATAGAGTGCATCAAAAGGAAGTTCTGATTATCCTCAGCAAGTCCCATCTTATGAACAATTCGACCAGCCATGGGGAATGCAGAAATTCCTGCGGCGCCAATCATAGGATTCATCTTATTCTTTAAGAAGATATTAAGCACCTTGGCGAAAATAACGCCGCCTGCCGTATCGAAAATAAAGGCGATAAGTCCAAGACCTAAAATAAGCAATGTTTCAAGGGTTAAGAAGGTTGCATAATGCATCTTGGTTGCAATAGTGATACCGAGGAAGATGGTAATAAGATTTGCAAGAACCTTCTGCGCAGTTTCTGAAAGTGAGCCCAAAACGCCGCACTCTCTGATAAGGTTACCGAACATCAAGAAACCAACGAGAGATACAGAAGCGGGGGCAACGATACCTGCGATAACGGTAATAACTATGGGGAAGAGAATTTTTGTAAGCTTAGAAACCTGCTTGGGCTCATAAGGCATACGAATCATTCTTTCCTTTTTAGTGGTTAAAAGTTTGATTACTGGGGGCTGGATTATTGGAACTAAAGCCATATACGAATATGCGGCAACTGCAATAGCACCCTGATATTCTGAATTAAGTTTCTGGGAAACAACGATAGAAGTGGGACCGTCTGCCGCGCCGATAATAGCGATAGAAGCCGCATCGTTAATATCAAAGAACATAGATGCCATACAAAGCGTAAAGAATATACCGAACTGAGCCGCGCCACCGAAAATCATAAGCTTAGGATTAGAAAGCACGGGGCCAAAATCTATCATTGCGCCTATACCGATAAATAATATAAGTGGGAATAACTCGTTGGCAATACCTGCATTATATAGCACATCCAATGCACCGTGCTCAACGACAAGACCCTCAGCGCCCGATGCCAAAAGCTTTTCATAAGCCTCTTTGGTGATATGCTCACCGTTATGTAGATACTGGGTAATTGCGCCCGAAATGGGTAGATTAACGAGAATTGCGCCAAAGCCCATAGGCAAAAGAAGAGTCGGCTCCATTTCTTTTTTAATAGCAAGGAATATAAGAATTCCGCCTACTGCCCACATTACGAGCATTCTGAAATCGAAGTTAGTAATAAAACTTGCTAGGATATCCATAAATTTCTCCTTTCATTTTTAAGAGGGCAAAATAAAAGACTCTTACTGTGAAATACCAGTAAGAGTCTTGTCATTTAATAAAGCGGCGGGTTTATTAAAACCGTATTGACGACCGCATTAACGATTACTCGCCGACTACTCCCTCTTAGAGCAAACATAGTATATCATACGCTTGAAATATTTGCAACATTAAAATTATTTTTTCATTTCAAGGTAGGGCAAAAATTCATATCCCATCTTTTTATATACATTAAGCGCTCTTTCATTTTCAGACTCAACCTCTAATCTAAAAAGACAATCGGGATATAATTCTTCAATAAATTTAAAGAAACTGCTACCAATTCCTCCGCCTCTATATTCATCTTTAATATATAAATCCTCTACCCATATACAAGGTTTTCCAAACTCAGTAGAAAAACTTTTAGCAAGCATACCGTAACCTAAAATTTCTCCGTTCTCTACAAGGACATAACCCTCAAGATATGGAGAATTATTTATGCACGCCTCAAGATTTGCATCGAAAATTTCCTCAGAGCCGTTGGTTGAAACAAAGGGTGTAGCATAAAAAGTCCTCATCATATTGATAACTTCTTGTTTTTCTGTGCTTTTAATTTTACGGATTGTGAGCATAGTTATATCATTCCTTTTTTTAATCAATGAGAAGCATTATATATAATTTATGGAAAAGCCAAAGCTTTTCTTTTATCTGTTCTCTCTTATCTTTTATCTGGAAAAGTCACACATTTTTTAGAGAAGAGAGAAAAATGAAGAGATAATAGAGAATAGAACAAAAAGAAAAAGCCACACAATGTGTGACTTTTCTTTTTGGTGCCGATGGTGGGACTCGAACCCACACGGGTTTGACCCCAACGGATTTTGAGTCCGTCACGTCTGCCAATTCCATCACATCGGCATTTAAAATCCGAGGAAAACCTCGGATTTAATTACTTATTAAGAGCAATTACATTTGCAACGATAGCAAGAACAAAGAAAAGAATTGCTATATACTTTGTCCATCTTGCCAACATTGCATCAAGGGTGCGGGCCTTATTCTTTGAAAGAAAAGTATCTGCACCGCCGGAAATTACACCGTTAACACCTGCTCTTCTACCCTGCTGCATAAGAACTGCGGCAATAATAGCGAGAGATACTACAATAACGAGTGCTCCGAGAATTATTTCTAATACGCCCATCTTTATTTCCTCCATCTAATTAGGTTATTTCAAATCAAGTGATATATATAATAACACATAAAGTTTTATTTTGCAACAGTTTTTTTATTTACCGCAATTACAACCGCCGAATAACTTATCTATATCAAGGGTTTTAGCGTTTTTATCCTTGATAAATCCAAGTTTTTCGTAGAGTCCTCCGTAGGTTTCGCCTTCGTACTTAGCGTCCATAGAGCTCTGACAAGCGGCAACGTGCAAGGCGCTTCGGAGTATTCCGTCGGCGAGCATAATGTCTTCCTTTGGCTCAACACAAAGTATTGTTATGCCTTTATCGGTAAGATAGTAAAGGGAAAAACCGAGAATTTCCTCCCTATCCTTTGCCACAACGGCGCCAGAAAGTTCGGAAAACTTTAAACCTTGCTTTTCGAAAAGAGAGCAAATCTCATTTTTATCTTTAAGAGGTAAAACAGCAATCATCACTCAACCTCCTTGGATTTAGAAATATTGTTAAGGCGGGTAAGCTCTCGCTCGTTAAGAGGTCGCCAAGAACCTTGGGGCAACATACCGAGTTTAACACCCGCAATTTCGGTTCTTTTAAGACGCAAAACCTCTAAATTAACTGCCTCGCACATTTTTCTTATCTGACGGTTTCTGCCCTCGTGGATTATAAAGTTAAGCACCGTTCTATCGGGCTTCCTTTCTATAACAAAAACGTCGCAGGGCAAGGTTTTTCTGCCCTCAATTACTATACCCGCACGAAGCTTATCGAGGGTTTCCTCGGCTACATTACCGCCTACGGTTACCCTATAGGTTTTATTCACTAGACTTGAGGGGTGGGTGATAATATTCGCAAGTTCACCGTCGTTAGTCATTATAAGAAGCCCTTCGGAATTTCGGTCAAGGCGGCCTACGGGGAAGATTTTAGTACCTACATCACGGGTTAAATCCGCAACGGTTTTACGGTCCCGCTCATCATCCATTGTGGTGACAAAGCCACGGGGTTTATGTAACATTATATAAACCTTCTCGTTTACGGGTACAACATTCTTTCCTCTTACCTGCACCTTATCACGCTTAGGGTCAACCTTATCGCCTAAAGAGGCAACTCTTCCGTTAACCTTAACCTTACCTTCAAGGATTAGTTCTTCCGCCTTTCTTCTTGAAGCAACGCCACATTCCGAAAGGTGTTTTTGCAATCTGATTTTATTATCCTTCATTTTAAATCTCCTGATTAAAGATACGATACTACAAATTCAAATATATTTAGGTAAATATCCCATTTTTTAATATTTACCTGCGGGATACTTTCACTTGCTTTTATTTCTTTTCGAGCGACATTATTCCCATCAATAAAATACTCCGCTTCGCCCAAGAGTTCCCCCTCTTCTATGGGGGCTACGATATTCGGTTTTATGTTAACCTTGCACTCGGCTTGAGAATTTTTCTTTGCACAGATTTCCAAACCTTCTATTTTCGCAGAAATATTATCCTTCGTTCCATTTATAACTGGGATATTAATTTCTTCGTTATTTGGTTTTATGTTAACCAACTCCACCTCGTCGAGTCCTTTATCCAATAGGGCACGGTGGTCTTGCCAATCGTTTGGGTCGTTTAGTGTTACGGCGATTACATACTTGCCGTCTTTTCTCGCGGCTGAAACTAAACATCTGCCCGATTTTTTAGTAAAGCCAGTTTTGACGCCTACTACATCATCGTAGGTTTTCAAAAGGCGGTTATGATTAGTTATTGTTCGCCTATATGGCGGATTTCCGTAGCTTACCGTTATGCTTTCAGTGGCTACCGCCTCTCGAAAGTCCTTGTTTTTCATCGCTTCCCTTGCTATAAGGGCAAGCTCTCGACAGGTAGTAAAATGGGTATCTCCATCAAGACCCGAAGGGGTTTCAAAGTGGGTGTCGCGAAGTCCCATCTTTATAGCCCTATCATTCATCATATCTACGAAGCCCTTAACGCTGCCACCTACCACAATAGCAATAGTATTTGCGGCATCATTACCCGAGGCCAGTAAAAGACCGTAAAGAAGGGTTTTGAGGGACACAGTATCTCCTTCTAAAAGTCCCATAGAAGACCCTTCCACCGTTACCATTTCCTTAGTGGTTACGATTTCTCTATCTAAATTTCCGTATTCGCATAAAAGCAGTCCCGTCATAATCTTAGTGGTACTTGCCATGGGAAGACGGAAATCTTCGTTTTCTCCGTAAATCATCTGCCCCGTATCACCACAGATTACGATACAACCTTTAGCAGAAATCGCTTCGGTTTTAAGATTTAGTGAAAAGCAAAGAACGAAACACAAAATTAAGCAAAGTTTCTTTTTCAAACGGCATCACCGTTTAAATAATATGATAAATATCCGCGCTTTTAGCACGGATATAACAATCATTTACTGAGTTTGAATATTTCCATCCTCATCAAACTTAATTTCTTCTTTTGCGAATAAACTTTTAACTTTATCAATAAGTTCAGGCACCATACTAATGGCTTTATCGAGGGTGTTCATATCATTATAAATGGGCATCATTTTAACATCACTGCCGTTTACTGCGATAAAAGCGATAGGTACGATACTTACACCTGCGCCGCCGCCACCGCCGAAAATGCGGTTGCCTGATTTATTAGGAAGGTCACTTCCTCCCGTTGCAAGACCGAAGGAAACACGGGAAACGGGTATCAAGGTTATACCGTCGGCCTTTATAGGTGTGCCGATAATGGTATCGGCATCAACCATTGCGCGAAGTTTTTCCATTGTGACATCCATTATGCCCTGAATATTATTCTCACTCATATTCTACCTCTTCATTCTGTTTCTTCTTTGTGTTCCTCGTCGATAGAAAGCTGCTCTCCCACATCGTTTACCTCATGCTCGGCTTTGGGAAGGGGCGGAAGTTCACTCAAATCACTAATACTAAAGGAACGAAGGAAATTTTTAGTAGTCCTATATAAAAGTGGCTTACCGGGAAGGTCAAGGCGTCCGCACTCCTCAATCAGTCCTTTTTCAACGAGGGTGGTTATAACACCCGAACAGTCAACGCCTCTCACCTGCTCTACAAAGGAACGGGTAACGGGTTGATTATAGGCAATAACCGCCAACACCTCAAAAGCAGCGGGTGAAAGCGGGGTACGCCTTTTAATATCAAAGGCCTTTTTGATATATTCGGAAAAATCGCTACGGGTGGCCAATTGATATGTATTTTCAAGGCGGACAAGCTTAACTCCGCTATTGTTTTTATCAAGCTTATCGGCAAGCTCCTTTGCCATTTTTTCGATTTTTTCGGGGGCGATTTCAAAAACCTCAGAAAGACGGTCTATGCTGATGGGCTCACCCGAGGCAAATATAACGGCTTCTAAAGCGCTTAAAGTTTGTTCTTTATTCATTATTTTTTCCTATCCTTAATAAGTTTAATCTCGGCTTCATCATTTTCGCCTTCAACTTCAATTCTATTGGCTTTGCAAAGCTCCAAAACAGCTAAAAAAGTGGCTACAAGTTCTGAACGACTACGGGCGGTTTTATAAAGATTTGATAAACTGCTTCTGCCGCCTCGGACAAGCTTCCTCAAAACGAAAACTATTTTACTTGAAACCGCAACGATTTTCTTTGCAACTATCTTAGTGAAGGGGGTTACGGGGGGTGGCAAACGCCTTTGTCCCCTACCCACCGCCGAAAGATATGCTTCATACATAACTTCAGGATTATGGGTAAGCACATAGGTCTTGTCCAGCTCCACATCATCGGGCGATTTTACAAAGAGATTAAATCCATCAGTCATAGTAGCAAGCTTCGCCGCCATTTCGCGACAAACCTGATACTCTAAAAGTTCACCCGTGAGCTCCTCTTTAAGTTTGACTATCTCATCGTGACGAGGAAGCAAACTTACAGATTTCATATAGATAAGCCGAGCCGCCATCTCCAAAAACTCACTGGCTACCTCCATCTCCTGCGCCTTAAAAAACTCCATCTGCTCAAGATACTGGTCGATAAGCACCGAAAGCTTTATATCATAAATATTCAGTTTGTTTCGTGCTATAAGCTGTAGCAGCAGGTCGAGGGGACCTTCGAAGCTTTCAAGCTTATAGGATAAAACCGTTTCAGACATAAAATACCTCTAAAATCATAATAAATAACTAATATACCTCACCACATTATCGGGGAAGATAATGGATGAAATAAGTAAATATAAATTTTCAACTGCGCCCGAAAGAATGGCAAGTGGTATTGTTAAAACATTAGTAGCGAGAAGCAATATTACAAGATAGAAAAGATATCTTTCATACTGCATAATGCGGTAATAAATTCTATCGGGAAGGATAACGCCTAAAATTCGCGACCCATCAAGAGGCGGAATAGGAACTAAATTAAATACCGCAAGGGAAATATTTATCCGTGCCACAAAGGCAAAGAAAACAGCAATATAATAGAAAATTCCCATATCGGTAATAAGGGTAAGCCAGACCATCAGGTTACCGAGAAGCACTCCTATAAGTCCCATTATGAGATTTGCAAGAGGACCCGCAAGGGCGGTGATTGCCATACCCGTTTTAACATTTTTAAAATATCTTGGATTTATCTGCACGGGCTTTGCCCAACCAAAACCGAAAAGCAAGATACACAAAGAGCCCATCGGGTCCAAATGAGCCAAGGGATTAAAAGAAAGTCGGCCTTGCCATTTTGGAGTGGGGTCGCCAAGGCGGGTAGCGGCGAAACCGTGAGCCCATTCGTGAATAGGAAGGGTTATAAAGATAACAGCCGCCGTAGAAAGCAGATAGATTATGATATTTACGAGGGTTAAATTCCCTCCCCTTATAATATCTAACAAGGCATAACACTCCAATCTAATATAGTATTATACTATATTATTGACATAATTACAAGAAAAACCGAAACCTAATTTTATTTTTTAGGTTTCGGTTTGATTTATATGATATAAAACAATATTGCAAGATAGTGAAGCACACTGCCTATAACTACGAAAATATGAAAAACTGAATGCATATATCTATGCACCTTTCTACCTGCAATACCGTAAAGCACCGCGCCGATGGTATAGGAAATACCTCCTGCGAGTATAAGCCAGAATGCGCGGGGGTCGAGAACGGAAATTGCGGTTTTACCTGGGATAACAATGCACCATCCAAGAGCAATATAACAAATAAGGGAAAATACATTGTATTTTTTAAGGTCGATAGCATTAAGGGTTATACCAAGGGCTGAAACGCCCCAAACAACTCCGAATATTGTCCACGCCCAACCTGGCTTTTCGGGTCTTATGGCCGAAAGGCAAATGGGGGTATAGGTTCCTGCAATAAGAATAAATATGGTGCAGTGGTCCATTATCTGCATAACCTTTTTGGCGGTTTCAGGTTTAAGCCCATGGTATACGCTTGACATTGTATAAAGAATAACCATAGCAAAACCGAAAATGAAAGCGCCTACTATATCATAGGCATTGCCCACCAAAAAGGCCTTGACCACACAGGTAGCAAGGGCTATAACTCCAAATCCGCCGCCCACTATATGAGTTACCATATTGAAAATTTCTTCGCCGCGGGTATAATCGGGTAAAAGTCTATCCCGAAGTTTAGTTCTTTTCATTTAAATTTTCTCCAAAAGTATATCCATAACGGATGGACCGTGCTCGATAAATACTCCTGTTTTCTCGGCGTTTTCTTCGGTAAAACATTCCACACCACCTAAATCCTTACGGCTATCGTAAATCATAAAGGGAACCGGTTCTCTTGAATGGGTTTTAGTGTCTAAAGGTGTGGGGTGGTCGGGCATGATTAAGATTCTAAAGTCCTCACCCGAATCTTCAAAATATTCTAAGCAGAGTTTTAAAGACCGCTCATCAATATACTCTATGGCCTTAACCTTATTCTCTGCTTCGCCTCTGTGGCCGCACTCATCGGGCGCTTCAAAGTGAAGATATGCAAGGTCGCAGCCGCCCTTAAGGGCGTTTATACCTGCCTCGGTTTTGCCTTCGAAATTAGTGTCGAGATAACCTGTAGCGCCCTCTACATCGGGAGTAATCATATCAGCGCATTTGCCGATACCTTTAAGAAGGTCAACTGCACTTACAACGCAACCTTTTACCCCGTTTTTCTCATAAAAGTCCTGCACTTGAGGTTTGGTGCCTTCACCCCAAAGCCAGATAGAATTTGCGGGGCGAAGTCCCTTTTTAACTCTTTCTATATTTACGGGGTGGTCTTTTAAAAACTCATTACTCTTTTTCATAAGGTCGATAAGGGGGGCGGCATTTTCGCTATTGCTTAAATATTCGCCTATCACCCTGCCGCTTATATCGTGGGGAGGAGTCATTTCACCTAAATCGGTAGTACCGCCGTTTACAACTAAGCAATGGCGGTAGCTAACACCGCTATAGAATTTATAAATTTCGTTTCCAAGCTTTTCTTCGACAGTTTTTATAATCTCCTCGGCCTCTTTGGTGGAGATATCACCCGCACAGTAATCAACCATGGTTTTATCTTCAAAATTTTCTTCGTCTGAAAGGGTTACAAGGTTAGTTCGTAAGGTAACATCAGTATCCTTTAAATCAATACCTATAGAAGCCGCCTCTAAGGGAGAACGGCCTGTATAACAAACCAAAGGGTCATAACCCATAACCGAAAGGTTGGCAACATCGCTGCCGGGTTTTAAACCATCGGCAACGGTGCGGCACATACCTACCATGGCTTTTTTGGCAAGCTTATCCATAAAGGGTTTGCGTGCCCGTTCCATAGGGGTTTTACCACCTAAAATCTCGTTTTTGGTATCTGCCATACCATCGCACAAAAGCACAACATATTTCATAGGGAACACTTCTTTTCCAATAAATTGATATTATTATATCAAATTCGCATTTCGCGGTCAATTATTAAGTTGTAAAAAAGAGAGACTATTTTACATTTCTTCCCCGCTTTATGCTATCCTCACCGAATTTTTTCCGTAAAGTCAGGATAGAATCCTCAATAATCTCCGCTTTTTTATCATCATTAATATCACCGAATATATCCTGCTGGATGGCGATATTATCGTTTTTAAGCCCCGTAACTCTGAAGCCCACCGACCGCAAGGGCAAGGACCACTTATAATTATCCTCAAAAATCGAGAGGGCTCTTTTTGCCAACATTATGGATATGTTTGAGGGCGTAGAAAAGGTTTTGCCGAATTCCTTTATATTTAGTGATGTATCACGGGTATGGACCTGAACGCAAGTAGCATACAAATCCTTGGTGTGAAGTTGCCTTGAAATATCCTCTGAAATTTCAAGAAATATTTTCCAAACTTCCTCTTTGTTTTTTATATCGTGGTCTGGAGTGATACTTCTGCCGATGCTTTTAGGCATATCGTCCTCGCGGGGTGGGGTTACAGGAGAAATGTCTTCCCCCGTAGCATAGGTTTTAAGCATAAGCCCGTTTTTACCGAGAAGGCGGGAAAGCATATTTTCTTCGCAAATTGCTATATCACCTATGGTAAAAACTCCCGAGCTTCTTAATTTTTCGGCTGTATTTTTACCTATAAATAAAAGGTCGCCCACAGGTAATGGCCATACCTTTTCTTTGAAATTTTCTCGGGATATGACGGTAACCGCATCGGGTTTTTTCATATCTGAGCCAAGTTTTGCAAAAACCTTATTGAAACTCACGCCTACCGAAGCGGTAATACCCAGTTCCCTTTTTATTTCATTTTTAATTCTATTAGCGATTTCCTCACCCGAGCCGAAAACTCTAGTGCTTCCCGTAACATCGAGCCAACATTCGTCAATGCCGAAGGGCTCAACCAAATCAGTATATCTTTCGTAAATCTTACGGGCAAGGAGAGAATATTCATTATACTTTTTATAATCGGGCGGCAGTGTTACGAGGTCAGGACATTTTAGCTTGGCCTCCCAAATTGCCTCCGCCGTTTTAACCCCGTAAGCTTTAGCAATCTCGTTTTTGGCAAGAACTATACCGTGTCTTGCTTCAACGCTTCCGCATACGGCTACGGGCAGATTATAAAGGGTAACATTAGAAAGAAGGGAAACGGAAGCAAAAAAGTTATTAAGGTCGCAGTGCAAAATAACTCTATCTGACATACCATCCCTCCAAACAAATGTTCTTATATAAAATATTATATAACCTCGAGGGCTATTTGTAAAGTTAAAATATTAGAAAACCATATCCAATTTCTGCAACGCCCTAAGGTGTAATCGCTCGATCTGGCGTTTACTGTAATTAAGAGTAAGGGCGGTGGCCTCAATGGATTTTCCGCAAACATATTTTTGAAAAAGCACCTCGCTTAAAATTCCACCGTCTACCCTTTCTATCATATCCTCGATTTTATCTCTGATGCCCTTTGCGATGTCTATATCTTTTATGTATTTTTCCTTCCTATCGGTATCACTTTCAAGCATTTCCTTTATTCTTTTTATTTTGGTTACCAAAATTCTATATTTTTTTAAAAATTCTCTTTTCTCACCGACCGTCATTTTTAACCCTCCTTAATTATTTTGGGTAAAGCAAAAGCCACAAACTGACCGTAACTATAATTGGTTTTATGGGCCTTATTGTAATTTTCAAGTTCATAGATTATGCGGTTTATGGGATTTTGTAGCCACCTTCTTCTGCGTCTTTGTTCCTTTGCCCAGAGCCGTTGGCCTTTTATGCGACACTCCTTATCACAATAGTCGCGTGGTGTTCCTTTAATACGGGCGCCACAGTAATGGCAGTGTCTGATTTCTTGGTTGTCCTGAAAATTGTACATCCTGACTTCTTCTCCTTAATAGTACTTGACAATTACGAAATTATGTAATATAATTGTATTTGCAAAGAGGTTTTTACGAATTTTCGTAACCGCAAGGTTATTATATTACGAATTTTCGTAATTGTCAAGCGAAAATTTACGGATTTTCGAATTTTTTTAAAAACAAGGGGACAAAGTTATGACAGGCATCTATGAAAGAATAGAACATTTATGCGCCGAAAAGGGCATAAATATAACCTTTTTATGCAGTGAATGTTCTATACCGAGAGCATCCCTTTCGGATTTTAAAAACGGCAGAACTAAATCCCTTTCTGCTGAAACATTATCTAAAATTTCAGATTATTTCGGCGTTAGCGTTGACTACCTCTACGGCAAGGAGCCCTCGCCTTTTAACGAGGATGCCTTAAAGGTGGCGCTCTTCGGCGGTGAGGCAAATGTTACCGATGAAATGTGGAACGAGGTTAAAAGGTACGCCGAATATATTAAGGAGAGAGAGAATGGACACAAATAAGCTTTACCGCATCGCAGAGCGAGAAGGTATTATTGTGGACAGATTTTCTCTGCCCCAAAACTCCTCTGTTTCGGTAAAGAACGGCAACCGCCTTTATATAGGTATTGATGATGAAGTTTCGGGCGCAAGAGAAAAGGTATGTTTAGCCCACGAACTCGGCCACTGCGTAACCTTCAGTTTTTATAATATTTATTCCGACCTTGATATAAGGGAAAAACACGAAAAAAGAGCTCAAAACTGGGCTATTAAAAAACTTATACCAAAAACCAGTTATAAAAAAGCTTTAACTTCGGGATATGATAACCTATATTCTTTGGCAGAATATTTTGGCGTAACCCCTGATTTTATGGAAAAAGCGGTTAGATTTTATCAAACCGCATAGTTAGTATATAAGTGAAGAAATATGGGAGATGAATTTATGTATCCACTATTATTGAAAGCGCCTATAAAGGATTTTTTATGGGGCGGCACACGACTTTTGGATGAGTATGGTTACGAGGCGGCTTGCGAAAAAGCCGCAGAGGCCTGGGTACTTTCCTGCCACAAAAACGGCCAGAACATAGTAAAAAACGGTGAGTTTTCAGGAAAAACTTTAAGTGAAGTACTGGAAATATGGGGCGAGAAAGCTATCGGCAAAAATGCCGCTGCTTTTCCCTATTTCCCCATTCTTATTAAGCTGATTGATGCTAAAGACCGCCTTTCAATTCAGGTACACCCCGATGATACTTACGCTCTTAAAAATGAGGGTGAATACGGCAAAACTGAAATGTGGTATGTGGTAGACTGCGAAGAAGACGCCAAGCTGGTTTACGGTTTTAACCGCCATATAAGCAAAGATGAATTTGAACGCAGAATCAAGGATAATACTATAACCTCTGTTTGCAATGTTGTCCCCGTTAAAAAGGGTGATGTTTTCTTTATTGAGGCAGGTACCCTTCACGCCATCGGCAAGGGAATTTTAATTGCCGAAATTCAGCAGAATTCCAATACTACATATAGAGTTAGTGACTACGGCCGCCTCGGTGCTGACGGTAAGCCCAGACCTTTACACATTGAAAAAGCTCTTGATGTTACAAAAACCATACCCCCCGAAAGAGAATACGGTGATGTAGGCGAACTTACCCTTTACCCCTTCGGTGTATCGAGAAGTCTTGCTAAATGCGACCTTTTCACCACCGACCTATTGACCTTAAACGGCGCAGCAGGTCTTTATGAAAAAGATAGTTTCATCTCGGTTTTAGTTTTAGAGGGTGAAGCAAACCTCTCCTATCCCCTTGGAAATATGAATATTAAAAAGGGTGATAGCGTTCTAATCCCCGCAAATATGCGCGTTATCCTTTCAGGCACCGCAGAGGTTATTTGCACACATTTATAACTAAAAACCGCAAAACAAAAGAGCCGATTTATCGGCTCTTTTTTATTTACTTAATTTATATAATTCTTCGGTTGCGAGGCGGGTTTTGGCTACTATATCGCCCTTTGCTTTTGGTAGGCAATAGTAAAGGGATTTACTGTTACCGATGCAAATAACATCGGAAATTTCATACCAGAAATAATCGGCGTACAAAGAATAAGAAACCTTGGGCTCTTGGGCGTAATCAAGTCCCCCATTTCCCACAAGATGAAAGCCATCTTTATTATGGGTGAGGCGACCTTCGCCGATATTATAGACACATTTAGAATCTATCATCATATAGATATCTACATCTATATCAAGATTATATTCACCTGATAGAATTTCCTCTTTTACCTTTTCCCGTTCCCACCTATACCAATCGGGAATGTGAGAAAATTCGGTTTTGCCCTTTTGCGCTTTCATAAAACCGTATTCGGTAAGTTCGTATACCTTACCGCAGTTTTTACAGGTAAGGGTTATTCCTTTACCCTCTGTTTTGCCTTCGGCATTACAATGGGGACATTTATAAAGCACGCGGTTAAGAAAATCCGCTCTGAAATTTTCAGTAATTTTAACGCCATTTTCCTGCTGCCACTTAAAATTATCAAAGGAAAATTCGCCGTTTATAATCCCATTTATTTCTTCAAATGATTTTCCCTTTATATCTTCGGGGGAAAGAAGATATTTCATTGTGGCGGAAATTTTGGTTTTTCTGATTTGAAGTCCGTTATATAAAGGGTCATAAGAGAAGGCACCAAATGCTGTTATCATCACCACGGGAATACCAAGTTTTTTAACGAGTTTTCCTAAACTTTCGGGGAGTGTTGTTGCGGTACCATCGAAACTATAACTCGCTTCGGGGTACATAAGAATTGAGGTTTTGTTTTTCTTAACGCAGTGAAGAATATCGCGAACGAGAACGCTATCCCCTACAAACTTTTGAGTCGGTATGCAACCGATAAGTCGCATTAAAATATTTTTTCCGACAAAGCCATCGGAGGTCATAACAATATTATATTTTCGTGGGAAAAGCAAGGCAGACGCAATTTTCAAATCAATAAAACTCGAATGATTCATAAGAATCAAGGCGGGTTCTTTTCTTCCCAGATTCTCCATACCGATTTTTTCATATTTAAAGCCCACGCCCAAAAGGGTGAAAAAGGATAAAACCCTTATAACTAAAGCGAGAAGTATGCTTGGTTTTAAGGGCTTTTTATGTTTTCGCGGAGTTAGTTTTATAACCTCGCTATAGGACTTTACTTTTGTTTTTATCTTCATAAAATTCCCCTTTTATTTGGAGATTTCTTCATAATATTTCTTCATAAGGAGAGCATCCTCAGCTTGAGTGCCGTCAGATTCGCAGATAAATGTAGGTGAAGCACCGTATTTATAGGTAAGCTCCATAACGGGCTCAAAATCGGGGCCAAAAACCGTATCCTCAAAAGTGAGATGCTTCTTTTCTCCACCTGTGGTATATTCAATTTTAGAAAAGTGGGAATGGAAGGTTTTAAGGCGGTCACTTCCTAATTTATTCTCGATTTGAGTAAACACCTTTTCGTAATCGGCTAAAGTTTTGAATAGGCCTAAATCACGGGCGTTAAGGTGGCCGAAATCAATGCAAGGAATAAGCCGTTCATCAATAGAGCAAAGGGCTAAAACCTCACTAAGTGTTCCAAGCTGATTTACCTTTCCCATAGTTTCGGGGCAGATATGAATATGACCGAGTCCCTCATTATCAAGGGCTTCGATGGATTTTTTCATAGTATCTATAGCAAGCTCCAATGCATATTCACGGCTGATTTTTCCGCAGGAGCCCGTATGCACGATAATTCTGTTTCCGCCCATAGCGTTAACCGCTCTGGCAGAAGCTAAAATATAGTTTATAGAATTAAGACGCTTTGCCTCCTCAATCGAGGACATAGAGATATAATAAGGTGCGTGAAGGGATAAGGTTATTCCCTTTTCTTTGGCGATATTTCCTAGCTCTGTTGCTTTATCAATACCGATATTCACACCTCTGCCGCACTGATATTCAAAAGCATCAAGTCCCATTTTGGTAAGATATTCGGGAACTTGCAAACTATGTTTATATCCCATTGCGGCGAAACTTAAAGAGTTACCTGCGGGACCGAATTTTGCAGACATATTATTTCTCCTCGTAGTCTTTTATCTTGTGTAATTTATATACGCCTTTTTCAAGGTATCTTCGAAGTTTGAAACTCCAACCATCCTCAAGTTTTATGGGGGTTAAAAGTATGGTTTTAATACCAACGCATCTGCCGCCTAAAATATCGGTGAAAATCTGGTCGCCTACAATGGCAACTTCTCGGCATTTTACGCCGAGGCGTTTTTTACCTCGCAGATATCCAAAGGGCAAGGGTTTGCATCCAAGAGATATAAAAGGAAGACCGATTCTTTCGGCAAAGGGTTCGATTCTTGCCTTCTTGGAATTAGATAAAACCATAAGCTTTATTCCGCTTTCCTGCATTAGTTTTATCCAATCAAGAAGACCGTCTGTAAGGATAGTGCCGTGGTGGGTGGACATAGTATTATCCACATCCAAAAGCAATGCCTTAATACCGAATTTTTTTAAAGTTTCGGGTTTTATATCGGTTATTCCTTTGAATTTTATATGGGGCTTTAAAAGCATATTATTTCTCCTAAATAATGGTAAACAAAATAAAAAAGGCGGTAATTCTACCGCCTTTTAAGATTCACTGATTAGCGGAACTTTCTCTTGCGAGCTGCCTCCGACTTTTTCTTACGCTTTACAGAGGGCTTTTCATAGTGCTCTCTTTTACGAACTTCTTGAATTACACCGTCTTTAGCGGTCTGTCTTTTGAAACGACGCAAAGCGTTATCTAGTGATTCATTTTCTTTAATTCTAACCTGACTCATTCTTATTCCCTCCCTCCGCAGAATAGCAGGGGTTTTATACTATTATCACAAACGATATTATACAATACTTCTGGGTAATATGTCAAGTTTAATTTTATTTTAGCATAAAACCAAAAATTTAGTTTACATTTTTTCGATGGTTTCCATTAAATAGTCACCGAATTCGGAGCAAGTAGCGCCGTCGCTACGACCTGTGATAACATATTTCTTGTCCACCATTGTGCAGTGATAAAGGGCTTTATCGAGCTTATCTGCCTTTTCGGTGTAACCGATATGACGAAGAAGCATTTCACTTGCCTTGAACATACTTGTGGGGTTAGCATACTGTCCTCTTCCCTGTTCAATCATACGAGGCGCGGAGCCGTGAATTGCCTCGAACATAGCATACTCGTCGCCAATATTAGCGCTACCCGCAGTACCAACACCGCCCTGAATCTGAGCGGCCTCGTCAGTAATGATATCACCGTAAAGGTTAGGCATTACAAACACCTGGAAATTAGAGCGTACGCGCTCGTTTACAAGGTTTGCAGTCATAATATCAATGTACCAATCCTCTGCGGTGATTTCGGGATAATCCTTAGCAACCTCGTGGGCAATTTCAGAGAACTTACCGTCGGTCTTCTTCATAATGTTTGCCTTTGTTACAATGGCGACATTGGTCTTGCCGTTTTTCTTGGCAAACTCGAATGCGGCGCGGCAGATACGGCGAGTTCCTTCATTGGTGGTAACCTTAAAGTCAAAGGCCAAGGTATCGGGAATTTCTACGCCGCGGCTACCGAGAACATATTCACCCTCGGTGTTTTCACGGTAGAAGGTCCAGTCAATGCCAAGTTCGGGCACCTGAACGGGACGAACATTAGCGTAAAGGTCGAGTTCTCTGCGCATTGCAACATTGGCGCTTTCAAGGGTGCCGCCCTTAAGGGTAGTGGTAGGGGCTTTGAGAATTACATTACATGCCTTAATTTCGGCAAGAACATCATCTGGGATTGCCTTATTATGAGCAATACGGTTTTCAATGGTAAGACCTTCTATAGTGCGAAGTTCAATCTTACCTGCGGCAATTTCATCCTTTAAGATAAACTGCAAAAGGCGTTCACTCTCTGCGGAAATGATGGGGCCGATACCGTCGCCACCGCAAACACCGATAATAATTTTATCAAGTTTTGCGTAATCAACCTTTTTATCTTCTTGTTCCATTCTGCGCTCTCTGGCAATCTGCTCGGTTAAAAGCTCTCTAAAATGCTCAACTGCTAAATCTACATACTTTTCCATAATTATTTACCTTCCTTTGTATATGCAAGCAGACCGCCTGCTTTTAATATATCTTTTTGTCTTTCGGTGAAGGTGGCAACAAGTGTCATTTCCTCACCGTTAGTTTCGTTTTTAAGGGTGATTTCGCCCTTTTCCATACCTTCAAATACATTAGATAAAGTAAGTTTATCACCTTCATTTATCTTATCGTAATCATCGGGATTTTTGAAAGTTAAAGGCATAATTCCCGCATTTATAAGGTTTGCTACATGGATGCGTGCAAAACTCTTAGTGATTACCGAGCGAACTCCTAAATACATAGGAACGAGTGCTGCGTGTTCACGGGATGAGCCCTGACCGTAGTTAGCGCCGCCTATTACGATGCTCTCCCCAAGGGCTTTTGCTCTTTCGGGGAACTGCTTATCACAAACGCCGAAGCAGAACTGCGAAAGATGGGGAATATTTGAGCGGTAGGGAAGTATTTTTGCGCCTGCAGGCATAATGTGGTCGGTGGTGATATTGTCGCCAACCTTTAATGCAACAGTGGCGGAAAGTTCGTTTCCTTGCGGTTTAGAGGTGGGGAAAGGTTTAATATTAGGTCCACGGAGCACCTCTACCTGCTCTGCCTTATCAAGTCCTGCAGGGTCTAAAACTGCGGTATCGTTTACCTTAAAGGTTTTAGGCATTTTAACCTTTGGCATTACCCCTAAATCGCGGGGGTCGGTAATAACGCCCGTAAGCGCGGCGGCAACTGCGGTTTCGGGAGAAACCAAGTAAACGCCTGCATCTGCAGTACCGCTTCTGCCTTCAAAGTTACGGTTGAAGGTGCGGAGTGATACGCCCGCAGAATTGGGAGAGAAGCCCATTCCGATACAAGGACCGCAAGCGCACTCTAAAATTCTTGCGCCCGAAGCGATAATATCGCTTAAACCCCCGCAGTCAGAAAGCATTGTAAGCACCTGCTTTGAGCCGGGAGAAATTGATAAACTAACAGATGGGGCAATGGTTTTTCCCTTCAAAAGAGCGGCAACCTTTAACATATCTAAAAGAGATGAATTGGTGCATGAGCCGATACAAACCTGGTCCACCTTTGTTCCCGCAATGGATTTAACGGTAACAACATTATCAGGGCTATGGGGACAAGCAATAAGGGGCTCTAATTCATCAAGATTTATATCAATGATTTTATCATAAACTGCATCGGGGTCACTGGAAAGAGGCATATAATCCTCTTCTCTACCCTCGGCCTTTAAGAATTTACGGGTGATTTCATCGGAGGGGAAAATTGATGTAGTAGCGCCAAGCTCGGTACCCATATTTGTAATGGTAGCGCGTTCGGGTACAGAAAGGGTTTTGATACCCTCGCCACCCCATTCGATTATGGCGCCAACGCCGCCTTTAACCGAAAGGATTCTGAGTATTTCCAAGCTGATATCCTTGGCGCTTACAAAGGGTTTGAGTTTACCTGTGAGATTAACCTTATACATTTTAGGCATTGTAATATAGTAAGCTCCGCCGCCCATAGCAACCGCAACATCAAGTCCGCCCGCGCCCATAGCGAGCATACCGATACCGCCGCCTGTGGGGGTATGGCTATCCGAGCCGATAAGGGTTTTGCCCGGCTTGCCGAAGCGCTCAAGATGCACCTGATGGCAGATACCGTTACCTGGACGGGAGAAATAAATTCCGTGTTTTTCGGTAACCGACTGAATATATCTATGGTCATCGGCATTTTCAAAACCTGACTGAAGTGTATTGTGGTCAATATAGGCAACGCTCTTTTCGGTTTTAACTCTATCGAGTCCCATAGTTTCAAATTCCAGATATGCCATAGTACCCGTTGCATCCTGAGTTAAGGTCTGGTCAATCTTAAGGGCGATTTCACTGCCTACTGTCATATCGCCGCTGATTAAATGTTCTTTAATAATTTTTTGTGCTATCGTGTAACCCATTTTTCTACCTCTTAATTAGAATTTTTAATATGAATATAGGCATTACCTATATGCTTTTCCATTAGTTCACCGGCCTTTTCGGCATCGCCGTTTTTAACCGCCTCGTAGATGGCCTTATGCTCATTAACCGAGGATTCGGCGCGGCTTTTGCTCTCAACTGAGGCCTTACGGAATTTCTGTACCTTTTTATGTAGGGGTACTAAAACATCGAAAAATACCGAGCTGCCGCTACTCTTATAAATAAGATTATGAAACTGATTATCCATATATTTAATTCTATCAGCATCGTGTTTTAAATAATAAAATTCCTGAAGTTCAACGGCATGCAAAAGTTCCTTAAGCTGTTCTTCAGTACGGTTTTGAGCGGCCATTGCCGCGGCAAGACATTCAACCTTTTTTCTTATAAGGAATATATCCTCAACATCCTTTTCGGTGATACCGATAACAACCGAGCCCTTGCCCGATTCTTCTATTAAGTGCTCCTGCTCAAGTCGGCGCAGCGCCTCTCTTATAGGTGTTCGGCTAACGCCAAGTTCCGAGCTTAACTTACTTTCGGTAAGCACCTCGCCTCGCTGATACTTGCCCGTTAAAATATCGGTTTCAAGTTGCTCGAAAACTTGGTCTGCAAGGGATACTGTTTTATGGTCTATCATAAATTTTCTCCTTTATGGAAATCAAAGACGAGCAAGTTTGCCATTCGTAAGTTCCTCTACCTTTTCCTCAATTTCGGAAACGGAAAGGGTGGTCTGGCGGCCGTCTTCATATTCTTTATCTATCCATTCCTTCATTTTTACTACGAGCTCGCTGCGCTTATCTACCATCTTGCTACCCGTAAGGGAATAATTCTGGTTTATCCAATACGCAATTCCTGCAAGTCCCGAGGTTTTGCCGAGAAGCACCGAAACGGGACGGTTAAGAATTTTTTCGGTGTTGAAAATATTATAGATTTCTTCATCCTTCAAAAGTCCGTCGGCGTGGATACCCGCACGGGTTACATTAAAGTTTCTGCCAACAAAGGGGGTCATAGGCGGAATTTCATAACCGATTTCCTTTTTAAAGTATTCAGCAATTTCGGTTATAACGGTGGGGTCCATACCGTCAAAGGAGCCGCGTAGAGAAGCATACTCCATAACCATTGCCTCAAGGGGCACATTACCCGTTCTCTCACCGATACCAAGAAGTGAGCAGTTAACAGCAGATGCGCCGTAAAGCCAAGCGGTAGAGGCATTGGCAACGGATTTATAAAAATCATTGTGACCGTGCCATTCAAGCATTTCGCTTGGTACATCGGAATAATGCTGAAGTCCGTAAATAATACCGGGTACGCTTCGTGGTAATGCTACCTCGGCGAAGGGAACGCCGTAACCCATTGTATCACAAGCTCTGATTCTTACGGGGATTCCCGCATCTTTAGACATCTTCATAAGCTCGTTAACAAAGGGCACAACAAAGCCGTAGAAATCGGCTCTTGTTATATCTTCAAGATGGCATCTTGGCATAACCCCTGCCTCAAAGGCCTCAGCAACCGCGGCAAGATATGTATCCATAGCTTGTTTTCTTGACATTTTAAGCTTTTTGAAAATATGATAATCGGAGCAGGAAACCAAAATTCCCGTTTCTCTTATTCCCAAATCCTTAACAAGCTTAAAATCTTCCTTATTGGCTCTAATCCAGGTAGTGATTTCGGGGAACTGAAGACCAAGCTCCTGACAACGAGCTAAAGCATCCCTATCCTTCTTGCTATAAACAAACATTTCGGTCTGGCGGATAATTCCGTAAGGACCTGCAAGACGGGACATATATTTATAAAGCTCAACTATCTGCTCTACGGTATAGGGCTCAACCGACTGCTGACCGTCGCGAAGGGAGGTGTCGGTAATCCATATATCCTTGGGCATACCCATAGGTACTCGGCGATGGTTGAAGGCAACCCTCGGCACATCTTCATAGGAATATAAATCTCTGTAAAGATTGGGCTCCTCAACATCCTGAAGAGAGTATTTATAGGTTGCCTGTTCAAGAAGATTTGTCTTATTTGAAAGTTCTAGCATTCTACTTCTCCTTACAGTTTCGGTATAATTGTATACAATTATACCACAATATTGGTATATGTCAAGAGTTTGTTATTGCAATTATATAATTATATAACATAAAAATCTCGGGTAGCGTGCTACCCGAGATTTTCTAATTCTGTTATTCCGTCGGCGATTTGCGAAAAGGCGGTGCAAACCGCTTTTGTAGTGCTTTCCTCAGCCATAACTATCACTGTATATTTAGGGTTTTCGAAGGGGAAAAAGCCGCAAAACCAACTGTTATTTATTTCTACGCCCTCACCGTTGTACCTACCTGTTTGGGCGGTGGCTGTTTTACCCGCGGCAGTTATGGTCAGAGGTTTAGCGGCGGTGCCCGTTCCTTCTTCCACTACAGAAAGCAGATATTCCCGCAATTTTTCTGCCGTTTTTTCGGTCATAACCCTTGTAGGTTTAGAAATTTCATATTCCTTTGTTTTGCCGTTTTTTATAGTTTTCTCTATGATGGAAGGCAGACAGTATGTTCCGTCGCTCCCGATAGCCGAATATAAATTAAGCATTGCTACAGGGCTTAAAAGCAAATCCCCTTGACCTATGCTTAAATTAGCAAGTGATGCGGGGTTTGATAGCCGCGAAAGCTCAGTCAGATTTCCCTTTGCCGTTTCTATATTTTCTGCTATCCTTATACTGCTTCCAAAACTCAAGGTTGAAGCCATATTATAAATTTCCTTCGCTCCCGTATTAATACCCAAGGTATAGAAAAAGGTATTGCAAGAATTTGCAATAGCCGATTTTATATCCATTAGCCCATGACCTTCTCGCTTATGGCACTTAAAATCTCTATCAATAATATGGGTTTTACCCGTACACTCAAAATTAAAATAAGCCGTTCCCTTTTCCAAGGCCGCGGCGGCAACGCAGGGCTTAAAGCAAGAGCCCACGCTAAAGCACTGAAGCGTTCGGTTTAATAATGGCGCGTTTTCATCCTCTAAATAATCGCCTATATTTTCCATATTAAAGCTCGGTTTACTGACACTCGCTCTGATTTTACCCGTTTTCGTTTCGGCAACTATAATTGCCCCCTTTTCTATACCCTCTGCCGCTCTCTCGGCTATGCTTTGGATATTGACATCAAGGGTGGTTACCACCCCTTTTGTAACCTCGCTTAAATCGTTTTGAAAGTAGGGAGAAAGACCTTTTAAAGCCCTCCCCTTGCCATCAATTATATATGCGGCGCTTACCTCGCTTTCGCTATATAAAAACTCATCATAAGCCGCCTCAATTCCTGAAACCCCATGGCCCTCTATATCTGTATAACCGATTATATGAGGGGATAAAACGGAAGCTTTATCACTACTGTAAACTCGGGTAAATGAAACTCCATCCGCCTCGATAGTTTTTTCGGTTTTAAAAACGACAGGTTTATTATTTTTAAGGGTTTCTAAAACCCTTTCGAGTTCTTCACCTGAAAGTATGGAAGAAACTGCGGTTATAGCCGTGGGCTTCGGTAGGGCGATACCGTAAATCTCGCTTTCATTATTAGTTATGGGCACCATATTTCTATCATAAATCGTGCCCCTTGTATCACTTATTTTAATTTTATAGCTTGATTGATTTGAGGATGCCGCCTCTAAATCCCCATCCATTATAACCGCCACCCGCAAAACGCAGGTCAGAAGCATTAGCATAAGAACAAAAAAGCAGACCGTAGCCCTTCTTGAGAAGACCTTTTCAAATAAATTGTTTTCCACCTTGCAACACCTCATAAAAAGTATTGCCAGAAAATAAAAAAACCAAAGCCGAAACTTTGGTTTTTGTTTTATTCCACCTTCATACGAAGCATTGAGCCCGCCTTGATTTCTCTTGAGAATGGAATTTTAACCTTCATCATAGGTTTATTTGCCATTTCAATTGTATTACCCTTTTCATCGAGTAAAGTATCGGTAGGCACTGAGAAGGGTACGCTTCCTGCCTCAAGACAATCTAAAACCTGTCCTCTTAAAAACTTGTTTTTAACGGTAGCAAGGATAAATCCGTTCTCGTAGCCATCCACATTTGCGGCAACGGCATAATCCCTTATATACCCTGCATTTTCGTAGGTCTGGGCATTTTCTGGGGTACCGAAATAAAAGCCCGTGGAATAGGTGCGGTGGCTCATTTTATTGAGTTCTTCCTCTACCCAAGTGGGTAATTTCCACTCGCCTTCACAAGCTTTCAAGCTATCAAGGGCGCCTCTATAGGCATTGGCGGTTACCGCAACATAATATTCGGTTTTTGCTCTGCCTTCAATTTTAATACTGTCAACACCAACATCCGCCATCTTATCAAGGTGGTGGGCCATACACATATCATTAGCGTTAAGAATATAGGTGCCTTTATTGGTTTCGGTTATATCAAAATACTGACCGGGGCGTTTTTCTTCCATAAGAGAATAACTCCAACGGCAAGGCTGAGCACAGTCACCACGGTTAGCATCTCGCCCTGTCATATAACTCGACAAAAGGCATCTTGCAGAAAAGGAAACGCACATAGCTCCATGGGCAAAGCACTCAATTTCCAAATCTTTGGGGGTTTCGTTTCTGATTTGCTCAACTTCCTTTAAGGAAAGTTCACGGGCGAGGACAACTCTTTTTGCCCCCATATCATAGAAGGCATTAGCAGTATTGCTATTAACTATACCCGACTGCACCGAAATATGAAGTTCACAGTTTGGGGCATATTTTTTAACTAAATTTATGGTGCCTAAATCTCCCGCGATTATAGCATCGGCTCCCAAATCATTTACGGTTTCCAAAAATTCGGGCAGACGCTTCATTTCATCGTTATGGGGAATGGTATTGCAGGTGATATGCACCTTTTTACCAAACCTATGAGCATACTCTATACCCTTTTTTAAATCCTCATTATTAAAATTTGCCGAGGCGGTGCGCATACCGAATTCCTCGCCTGCAATATAAACCGCATCTGCGCCGAAATCAACGGCGGTTTTAAGGCGGATTAAATCACCTGCAGGGCAAAGAAGCTCGGGCACCTTAATCGAAGTACTCATATATCCAGTTTTTTCCTTGCTTAAGTTTATTTATGGTTACATTTTGTTCAGCCAGAGTTTTATGGAAATAGAAATTTCCTTTGCTATCGGTAACAAAATAATAGTAGGGGCTGTTCTTTTCGGGGTCTAAAACCGCATTTATAGCGTCAATACCCGGTGAACACAAGGGTCCCGGTGGCAGACCTTCAACATTATAAGTATTATATCTTCCGTCATCACCCTCGAAAGACCTACCGTAAAAACAGGTGGGTGATGAACCGAGAGTAGCAAATGAGGGGCTATTTAAGCGGTTATAAAATACCGCCGCAACCTTGCTCATTTCCTTGGTATTGTTGCCCGCCTCCATCTGAACTATGGATGCGAGGGTTAAAACCTCGTGCATTGTAAGGCCTCTATCCTCGGCTTTTTTATACATATCCTCGGTGATTTTAGTTTCTGTCGCCTTAACCATCTTTTCTACGGCAAGACGGGCACACTCTTTGGAATCATAGGCATAGAAATTATATGTATCGGGGAAAAGATAACCCTCAAGAGTATAATAAACATCAGAATTATTGCTGCCTTTTATAAGGTCGGAGGTGATTTCAAGAGTATTTATAGCATTAAAGAAATCCTCTTTGGTACAAACGCCTTTCTTTTCAAGAAGGGTTGCAATACCCGGCACCACAACATTTTCGCCGTTAACATTTTTGGTATAGTCATTGATACCTGTACCCTCGGGGATTGTAACGGTTACGGTTTTGGCCTTCTCGCCTTCATACATAAGTTTATCTGCAATAGCGGAATAGCCAATATCGTTTTTAAACTTATACACGCCGTATTTATACATTCCGTCATACCCCTTGATTTTGGAATATACGCGGAACATAAGCGGACAATTTATGGCTCCCGATTCTTTAAGCTCATTAACTATTGCGGTAGTAGAAGAGCCCTTCTCGACTTCAAGCTCTATATTTTTGCCTTTACCTATACCGATACCCAAAAAGTCGCATCCGACAAAAGCCAGTACTCCTATTCCAATAACCAAAACGGCAATAACGCCGATTATAATCGGTTTTTTAAATCTTTTCATAATCTCACTCCGAATATCTCATGGAAGCGGAAATTTCTTTACTATTTTCGCTATTTCCCTTTATATAATCAAGAATCATAAACCCGAAATCATAGGCGGCACCTGCTCCGCAAGAGGTGATGATATTAGCATCCCTAACCACCTTGTCCGTAAGAACTGTAGCGCCCTGCAAATCCTTTTCAAAGCCCTTAAAGCAGGTGGCTTTTTTACCCGTTAAAAGCCCTTTATGTCCTAAAACCGAGGGCGCGGCGCAGATAGCGGCAATAAGTAGTTTTTTGCTATCGGCATAATCCAAATATTTCTGCACAAGGGGGCTTTTTTCGAGATTTAAGGTACCAGGCATACCGCCGGGAAGGATTATTCCTTCTAAATTATCGGTATCGGCTTCGCAACTCGAAAGGTCGCAAGTTACCTCTATTCCGTGAGCGCCCACAACCTTTTTATCCTCGGTTACGCTGACAGTTTTAATATCCACTCCGCCTCTGCGAAGAATATCAATAGGAGCTATAGCTTCCATTTCCTCAAAGCCATCTGCTAAAAAGATGTAAATCATTTGAGCACCTCTTCTAAAATATCGGCGGCGATATCCTCAATGCTACGGGGCTCTCCGTTTTCCGAGCATGGTATAGTTGTCCAACCCGAATAATCGGCGGTAAATTTAGCGGCCTTGCGGCAGTTATTGAGATACTCAATATCGCTTTCGTGAATATCCTTTTTCTCCTCATCACCCTCATATCTATTTGATAGAAGTTTTTGAGAAACCTCCACTGGCATATCAAGAAAAATCACCTTATCGGGCTTGGGAATTCCTATCTTGTTATACTCAAAATCATAGAGCCAATTAAGAAAATCTTCCCATTGTTCTCTTGGAAGCTTTGAGGTCTGATGGATAGCATTTGAGGTAGTGTATCTACCCGAAACCACCGTTCCGCCCGACTCATAAAATTCGCCCCAAACCTCTTTATAAGAAGCATAACGGTCAACGGAATAAAAAACCGAAGCGGCATAAGCATTAACATCTCCCGGTTTAGTGCCGAATCTACCACCGAGATACATCTTTACAAGGGCGCTTGAATCACTGCTGTAATCGGGGAAGGAAACGCTTTTGCAATCAATGTTTTTTTCTTTAAGCGCTTTTGGAAGGAGTTCCAGTTGGGTAGATTTGCCGCATCCGTCAAGCCCTTCAATAACTATAAGTTTACCCATTGTTTTTAAGTTCCTCGTATATTTTCTTCATTTCTTTTGCTCGTCCGCAAGACATTTTACCTTCGGGGCATGGACCTGCAACACAAGGGGGACCCGCCTTTTTAAAGAGCTCGGGCGCTACCTCGTTTACAAGTTTTAACATCTGGTCTGCCACATCGCGAATTTCCCACTGAGCGCGGGTGCAACAGCGGTGGCGGAAGAAATTAAGCAGTGAACGGGTGTTCATGGTAACTACCATTTTGGTTTCACAAGCGTTGGGAAGGACAAAACGTGCATCCTCAATAGCTTTTTTCTGAGCCATACGGGCGGCGGTTTTTTCATCCTTACCGTCTTTTAAAAACTGCTCTTTATGTTTAGCGGTTAATATATCGGTTATTTTATCGTATGCCTCTTGGGCGGCGCGCATTGATTCCTCATAAAGCAGGAGCGCCTCATCATTTAAAGCAACCTCGGGGGGAGTTACATATTCGAATGAGCCCTCTTTAACATATCTTTGGCTTTTAACCGAATATGAGGCAATTCTATGCCTTGTAATCTGGGCTAAAAAGGAACGGGAAACACCCTCAATTCCAAAGGTAAAGGAGGCGTGCTCGGTGGGGCTTTCGTGACCGAGGTCAGAAAGCATTTCCACAAAATCGGCGGCCTTTTCATCTGTAAGCCCCGTAAGAAGTTCATCAATTCCCGCAGAACTATAGCAAAGCTTTGCGGCGGCTGCAACGGTCTTTGCAGGAAACGGAGTATGAGCTATGAGTGTTACCTTTGGCATATTTAAACATCTCCTAAAAACTACGGGGTAAAAACCCGCATCATAATACATTTTCCATTATAACAGATAACTCATACTATATCAATTTATTTTTTGTAAAATGCTTATAAATTTATAAAATAATTTTTTCTAATTATTATATAATATTTTTTAGGAAAAGTACTTTTTTCGACAAGAAAAATATGTTATAATATAAAAAATTAATATGGTGGAGGGAATTTCATATGTCCAGTATCAACTTTAAGCACACTCCTTACGGCGATTTAGCCATCGTAAGTATGCGCGGTTGCGAGAGCATTTCCGAAAAGGTGGATTACTATTTAAAACAGTGGAGAGGTGTTGAAGGCGACCAGTCCTTCGTTATTACCCCCAACTGTCCCCGTTTCGGAACAGGCGAAGCAAAAGCAGTTCTTAACCACACCGCCCGCGGTCTTGACGCTTTTATTATCTGTGACTGCTTTAACTACAATGTTTCCTATAAAATGTATGGACAAACTGTTCCTATGAGCCCCGACGACCATTTCCAAGACCTTAAGCGCGTTATTGCCGCTTTCGGCGGTAAGGCGCGAAGAATTACCGTTATTATGCCTATGCTCTACGAGGGCAGACAGCATAGAAGAACAGCCCGTGAATCTATGGACTGCGCTATGGCTCTTCAAGAGCTTGTTAGTATGGGTGTTAAGAACATCATCACCTTCGATGCTCACGACCCCCGCGTTAACAACGCTATCCCTCTTGACGGTTTTGATAATGTTCAGGCCACCTATCAGATGATTAAGGCGCTTCTTAAAAATGTTCCCGATATTAAGCTTGACCGTGAACACGCTATGATAGTTTCCCCCGATGAAGGCGGTATGGGCAGATGTATCTACTACTCCTCCGTTTTAGGTCTCGAGCTTGGTATGTTCTATAAGCGCAGAAACTACTCAATCGTAGTTGACGGAAGAAACCCCATCGAAGCCCACGAATTTTTAGGAAATGATATTAAGGGTAAGGATTTAATACTCGTTGATGATATGATTTCTTCGGGCGAATCTATGCTTGATATCGCCGCTAAGCTTAAGGAAAACGGAGCCGGCAGAATCTTCGTTTTCTCCACCTTCGGTCTTTTTGTTGACGGGCTTGATAAATTCGACGATTACTATGAAAGAGGTCTTATTGATAAGGTATTTACCACCAACCTTATTTATCAGACACCTGAGCTTTTGTCAAGGGAATGGTACTGCAGCGTTAATATGTCTAAATATATCGCCCTTCTTGTTGACACTCTCAATAATGACAACTCCATCAGTAGCTTACTTAACCCCGTTGACCGCATTAAAAACATAATGGCCAAATATGCGAACAAGGATTAAAATTTAATAAAAATTTGTTAAGCCGTCAGAAATTTTCTGACGGCTTTTATATTTGCAGAAAATCTGTCAAGAATATAGAAAGAAGGTGATTTTTTTGGCTGTAAGGACAGATTTAATTTGCGAAGAAAAACAAGATTTTAAAGCTTTAAATAGCGGCTGCACCATAGAAATATATAAGGAAAATGATGTAGATTTTGAATTTACCGAAATCCTTGATGATGAGGTTGCAAGGTCGGTGAAAAGACCCAAGGGCAGATATATAACCCTGAAATTTGACCGCCTTGACCGAATAACAAATACGGAAAATGTTGTAAAGGCCCTTATTACCGCCCTTAAAAAGCTTTTAGGAGAGGCGCCGAAAAACGTTACGGTGGTGGGGCTTGGCAACCACGATATAACCCCCGATGCTTTAGGACCGCTTACCGTAAACAAGATTCTTGCAACAAGGCATTTATCGGGGGAATTTAAAAAGGAAGCGGGGCTTTCATCGCTCATTTCGGTTTCGGCAATTACCCCCGGTGTTATGGGGAAAACGGGGGTTGAAACAAGGGAATTTGTAAAAGCGGCGGTAGATTTTATAAATCCCGATTCCGTAATCGTCATAGACGCTTTAGCAGCGGCGGAAACGGCGCGGCTCTGCTCCACCTTTCAACTTACGGATACAGGTATTTCCCCCGGCTCAGGCGTTAAAAACCGAAGGAAGACCTTCAATAAAGAATCCTTAGGTGTTCCCGTGATTGCCGTGGGAATGCCCACCGTGATTGATTTTGGAGGACAAGAGGATATGATGGTAACCCCTAAGGATATCGACCTTTTAATCTCCCGCGCCGCCGAACTTTTGTCCCTCGCCATAAACCGATTTTTGCATCCTTCCTTAGATGCAGAAACCATTGCCGAACTGACATAAATTCACACTCTGCATTCATATACTTAAATGAATGTGAGGTAGTTTGTGATGGAGCTTCGGTTTGCGGTTGCGCGGATAGTTACGGTATCGGTACTTTGTATAGCTGTATTTTTTGGCGGCGGCGTTCAGATTTTATATCCAAAGGATAATATTGTATCCTCTGTAGTCTCCGATGCTCCTTCGCCATCAAAAAAGGAAGACGAGATAACAGAAGCTCCTACCATACCGCAAACCGAAACGCAGAACGCAACTAGTGAAATACAACCCAGCACCGAAAGTGAAAGTGTTCCCACCGCCTCATCAGGTACAGTTTTGGGTAAGGTGGTAGAGCGATTTATTTCACCCTACACCGCAAACACATCATATAATAATGTTTATTTAAAGAATAACACATCTTTGAAAATCGATTTAAAGGAATTTTTAAATTCTCCTTTGAAATTTAAGGTGGAGAAAAACGGTGCGCCGCAGGTACTGATAATGCACACCCACACCACCGAAACCTTCCTTTCTGAAAATCGAGATTTTTATACCGACCTGGACCAAAGCCGCACCACCGACACAAACAAAAATATGGCGGCGCTCGGAAAAATAGTTGCGGATAAACTGAACGCGGCGGGAATAGTCACCCTTCACGATACTACACTTCACGATTACCCTTCCTATTCGGGCAGTTACACCCGTTCGGCTAAAACCGTTTCCTCATATCTTAAAAAATACCCCGATATAAAAATTGTTCTTGATTTGCACCGTGACGCCATTGCCCAAAATGATACGGATAAAGTAAAACTTACCGCAGATATAAACGGCAAAAAGGCGGCGCAAGTTATGCTCGTTATGGGGGCGCAGACGGGCTCTGTTAAAAACTTTCCAAACTGGAAGGAAAACCTTAAACTTGCCGTAAAACTGCAACAAAATTTAGAAATTATGTATCCTTCCCTTGCCCGTTCCATAAGTTTAGTAGCAAAAAATTATAACGGCAGTTTATCCATGGGCTCTATGCTTATAGAAATCGGCACCGATGCAAACTCAATTGAGGAAGTTACCTATTCGGCAGAGCTTTTATCCAATGCCCTTATAAATACACTTAACAATTTAGGATGATGAAAATTGAAACTGTTTTTTAAAAGCTTTTATTTAAGTTTAATACTTGCCGCGTGTATTTTTATTTTTTGTTTTGGAATTGGTAAAACCTACGAAAACATACGGCTTATCGGCTTCGGCGAATATACGGAAGCCGTTGAAATAACCGATACTTCCATAAGAATTCTCGATTTCAAATACGAATTTAAAAACCCCGAGTCGTAACTCGGGGTTTTGGTTTATTTTACGGTATTTTTCAAGCTCTTAATAAATTTATTATATGAAGATGAAGTTATGCGGCCCATATCAACGCCGTTTATACTATACTGATACTTGGTGGCGCTGTATTTGGTAAACTTAATCTCTACGGGGGCTCTGCCATCAATAAATGCGATATTTACCGTTGTATCGGCAGGGGCGCTCAATTTTTCCGTTCCGAAATCGGTGCACATAAGCTCAACAAAAACGGTATAAAAATCTTTGAAATTATCATACTTTACGGCTTTATCGCCTAAAGTAACGGAATAGGGATTTTCTGCTTCTTCATCGTTTTTAGTGATGTTAAACTCGTATGTTTCGCCTGAATTGGTTACCGAGAACTTTGAAATATCAAGAACTGAATATATAGCCACAGAGGCATAGTAGAAATCAGAGGGCTTACTGTCAAAGACCTTAAGATATGCCTTTGCAACCTTCTTGATATTTTTGCTGTCACCCGTAATAACGGCGCAGTAGGTATCGTCAACCTCGGAAATCTTAAAGAATTTTTCCTCGCCCTTTATGCTAATTCTAACCTCGATATCAGGATTATCAAGTCGGTACTTTTTAAGGGACTCGGCGCTTATATCAAAGGTGTATCCGCCTGCAACGGTGGTGCTTTGGGAAAACATAGTGGTAATATCGCCAATATTATCCGCATAACGCTTCATAGGTGAAGTTGCAGTATAATAGATATACTCGGCAAAACTATCGGTATTAGGAACGATATTTAAGGGAGTAGAATAATTTTTACCCGAAACACTAACATAATCAAAGGTGGTAATATTTCCGCTTTCATCCTTATAATCTGAAATATCCGCCTCGAAGGTGGCTGCCTCTATATATGAATCATTAGCAAAATCCGTAAGTGTGAAGCTTAAATCATTAAGGGTATAGGTTTCTACAAGATATATCTTATCGTTCTTACTCGTCATAAGATAAGTGCCTGAACCATCGGGTGATTCGTTTCCTATATATACGGAATATTCTCCGTCCTTATGGGTTTCAACCTTGGCGGTAACCGCAGGGCTATCAAAGCCACAGTCGGCAGGTGTTTTCTTATCAATGGTCATAAGGGCATTGATATTGCTGACTACCGATATTGTATCCTCAATTTTTGAGGTGCTGCAAACATCGGGGTCATAGCCCTTTAAATACCAATTTATCTGGGTTTCGGTTTTTTCTTCCTCACCCTCAGTGACGGTTACTTCTTTTTCTTCCGAAAGGAAATCAAAAGTTCCTTCTTTATTTGTAACCGAAACTGATTTTAGTTCATCGGTTTCATATTCTAAAACAGAAATAGAAGGTGTTTCGCCGCCTAAATTTGCATCATCCTCTTTTTCGGGAATAAATTTAATCACTGCAAAGGTGCCCGTAGCAAGAAGAACAAGGGCTAAGGCCGCAGAAATAATAGAATTTCTACGCTTTTTATTTGGGGCTGTAATTTTTTTATCCTCGTGCTTTTGAGGGTCAGAGAAGAGGAAGCTTTCTTCCTCTTCTACTAATTCTTTTTCTACTTCTAAATCTTTCTGGTTATCGAAAAAATCACTCATTAAGAATTTCTTCTCCTAATAAATATATAGATGCCGAGAGCCACTGTCGCTATGGGAAGTAAGAACATAAATATAATTCTTACAAGGGTTGAACCTGCGGCGGTAACCTCATTTGCAAAGCTTTCATCGCTGATAGTTTTGGAAATAAAGCTTATGCCTGCATCACCAACACCTGCGGCGGTATCGGCGGCCAAAAGGCAAACATCCTTATTATAAAGCTCATCATATTCTGCCCAGTCGGACTGAATATAACCGATACTTGAAAAGGCATAGATATAGCTCTTAACTTCATCGCCTTCATCGGTGTAATCCTTTTTGCAAGCTTCAATAACACCTGCATATTCGCCCATATCATCCTCTGTGTAATCAGAATAATCTGCGCCTGAACCCAAGGGAGCGTTAACTACCGAATCGGTGGTGCTCATAAGGGTTTCAACAGTTATGCTTGACTCGACGGGCTCCGTTTCGGTCATAGGAACATTGGTGCCCGTTACACACTGGGTTGCGCCATCAGGAAGATAGATGCGAAGGGTTGTGGGGTCTTCGCTAAGGCGATAATAATCATTGGTTTCAAAGAGAATGCCTTCCTCGATGGTTATACCCCATTGAGCCAAGAACTCATAGAGATTGGGAAGGGCGGGATTGGTTGCATCGGCAAAGAAGATAAGTCCTTTACCGAGTTTACCGCCGTTATCAAGGAAATCGGAGATTGCATCAAGCTCTTCTGCAATAAAATCAGTAGTGGGAGCCATTAAAAGAATAAGGTCATATTCATCAGAAATCTTAGTAACCAGAGAATCGCTTATAACAGTGGTTTCGTAGTTATTGTCCTTTAAAAGCTTGGCATACTTTTCGGTATAATCATAAGCGCAATGGCCCGAAAGAACAGCAACCTTTTTATCCTTTTCGCTTTCGACATAAGCGATAGCGCCTGTTACGGCAGTTTCAATATTATTACCCACTATCTGATACTGGCTGTAGCCGTAGGAAGCATATCCGCTCTCATCATAAAGCTCGTAAATATCCTTAAAGGTAATATGCTTAAATCTTTCGGTTTCGCCATGGGTAGTGCTGACAATAATATCGCCGTAAGCGGGTTTTAAAGAGGTATATTTAGCCGAAATCTCTAAAAACTCGGTGCTTTGGGGGTCAATGAAATTAACGGTAATTTTATCATTATAATCACCGTATTTATCAATAATATTAACGGTCTGAGCAAAATATTCGGAAGAGCCCTGAGCATTATAAAGGGTCTGCGCATAGTTTGCAAGGTAATCTTCATAGGTATCTTTATCAGCGCAAACGGTAATAGCAATTTCCTTATCAATGCCCTTGATATACTCAATATTTTCTTCGCTGACGGTATTTGCTTTACCCGTTGATATATCAAATTCAAGATTAACTCGGGAAGCAAGCGCCGAAGTGAGAACATTAATAATTACTATACCCGCAAGGACAAGGGCGGTTATAAGAACAGAATATCCGCCTTTTTTCCAAATGGCTTGGTTTTTGATTTTTTTAGGGCGAGACGCCTTATTTTCATTTTTATTAAATAACATAATCGGCACCTCCTTTAAGCCCATCTTCTCTTCTCAAGCGAACGAACCGAAAGGAATATAAAGGCAACTGTTATGCTTAAGAAGTAAATAACATCGGGAATTGAGAAAATTTCGGTTGAAAAATTCTCGAAAACATTTAAAAATGCAATGCTTTCAAACACTTTGGCAATAGCAGTGGATTTAACCATAGATGCAAAGCTTCCCATATAAAGAACAACTATATTGATTACAAGAGAAAGAATTGCCGAAAGAGTTGGGCTCTCTGTAAGAGAGGAAACAAACATACCTATGGAAATAAGGGTGGCTCCAAGAAGCAGCGCGCCCAAAAGCGAATAAAGGTACGCAAGTATATTAACGGAAACATAACTTGCAACTATTATTTCGAAAATAAGAGTGGGTGCGAAAGCAAGTGCATAAAGAGCGAGAGCTGCTAAAAACTTGCCCATTACAACGCCTGTGATGGTAACGGGGGAAGTGAAGAGCACCTGGTCAACCTTCTGTCTTCTATCCTCGCTCAAAAGTCGCATAGTAATAATGGGTGTTGCGAAAATTGTGATGGAGTACATTACATTCATAACATAAGGTACATCAGGGCTTCCGTAGCTGTAAATCATCGCAAAATAAAGGCCTAAGAAGAAATAGAAGGCGGCCAGAATGATAAATCCGACGGGGGTGGTGAAATATGATTTGAATTCTCTTTTAAATACTGCGGTCATTATTCTTCACCCTCGCTTTCTACGATTTCTATTTCTACTGCGGTAGCAGTTTCATCTGCTTCTTCGGTTGCTTCTTCGGTTGCCGCTCCCAACTGTCTTCTGGCTTCATCATTATCGGTTTCGGTAAGACGAAGGAAGATTTGTTCAAGAGAAAGCTCGTTGCTCTGAAGAGAAAGCAAGGTTTTTCCTCTTTCAACTATACGGTCATAAACAAGGACTCTGATATCGGTATCTTCTTCGGGAATAACTACGAAATCATAAGCGCCTTCCTCTTTAGAGCCAAGGCAATTAACCGATTTAACACCCTTTATGGCATTAAGGGCTTTATACATTTCCTTTTCTTCCGCTTTAACTCTGATAAGTAAAGAATGGTCGCGAGATAATTTCTTGGAAAGATTATTTGGCGTATCATCGGCAATTATCTGACCGCGGTTAATAATAATAACACGCTCGCAAACGGCCTGAATTTCAGAAAGAATATGAGAAGATAGGATAATGGTATGGTTCCTTCCGAGCTTTGCAATAAGATTTCTTATTTCTATAATCTGCTTGGGGTCAAGACCAACGGTGGGCTCATCCAAAATAAGCACATCGGGGTTACCCACAAGGGCCTGAGCAAAGCCGACTCTTTGACGGTAACCTTTTGAAAGGTTTTTAATAAGGCGGTTTTGCACGTTATCGATTTTAACAAGACGTAAAATCTCATCAATATGGGGTTTTTTAGGGAAGGTAACCTTCTTTAAATCGTAAATAAAGTTAAGATACTCTCTTACCTTCATATCCATATAAAGAGGCGGGATTTCAGGAAGATATCCTATTCTCTTTTTGGCCTCCTCGGGATACTGGGCAACATCATATCCATCTACCGAAACCTCACCTTGAGTGAGAGAAAGGTAGCCGGTTATTATGTTCATAATGGTAGATTTACCTGCGCCGTTAGGTCCAAGAAAACCTACGACTTCACCCTTGCTGATAGAGAAATTGACATTATCTACCGCAAGGTGATTACCGTATCTTTTGCTCAGTCCGGTAACTTCAATCATTATTTATTCCTCCGTTTTAGAATTTATAATTTCGCATTTTAATGGTAGCAGACAATATTCAAAAAATTGTGAATATTTTATAAACATTGTTATACAGAATGAATTATACTATAAAACCTTTTGTTCTTCAAGAATTATTTTATATTTATATAAAAAGAAAAACCGCTCTCAATGAGCGGTTTTTAAAAATTATTCTTCGGTTTCCTCGGGCTTTTCGAAATAAACATCAGAAACAATAACATTCACCTTTGTTACTGCAGTGCCCGTCATGGTCTGAATTTTATCCTTAACATTTGCCTGAACGGCTTCGGCGGCGGCGCGAACATTAACATGCTCTGCCACGCGGATATAAACGGTTATGGCAATAGCTCCGTTAATGCTTTCAACCTTAACACCCTTAAATGCGCTACCCGATTTAATGGCATTTTTGAAATCCACGGATTTCTTCACAATACCTTTAACGCCCTCGATTTCCTTAACGGCCATCTCGGTCATTTTCTCGATAACTTCGGTGCTTACAGAAAGTTTTACGTTATTTTCCTGCATATTATAACCTCCAAGATTTGCATCTTTAAATTTATCTTTAAAGTTAGTATATCATATTTTCCTAAAAATCACAACTATTTTATCGTAATAATTTTTATATTGGCTAAAGCCACATCGGTCTGGTCGGCAACAATATCCTGGATTTGCAGTGTTTGAGCGGTTGTAAGCCCCTCTGATTTAACCACTATATTTATACTTTCATCGCCCAAAACCGCAACGGCTTTACTGAAGCCTTTGGCTTTTAAAAGAGCTTCAATATTACTCTGCTTTTCGTTTCTAAGGGCGATATTTTCGATTTTGGTCATTACCTGTTCTTTTTCGGCGGTGGTAAGGGCTTCGGTATCAAGCATTTCCTCTGCCTGCTCTTTAGCAGTTTTATATGCTTCCTCCCTATCCTTTACCGCATCGGCAAAATAATCGGTCTTCTCTGCCTTACCTGCAGTTGCCACGGTTTCGTTTTGTGTCTTATTATCGCTTACGAAGGTGGCCTGGCCTAAGTATTTTTCATTAGAAGAAAATTTCATATTAAGCCAAACCGCCGCGCCCAGCGCCAGCACCATTACCACTACTGCGGCCTGACCTCTTGTAAAAACCTTACCCTTTTTCATAAGTTGTTCCTCCTGTAATAAATACTCGTTTTGATGTTATATTAAAAGCCGCAGTTACGGCATTTTTAATCTTTTCATTTGTTACCTCGTCATCACCGCCGTCGCAAATTACGGCAACACCTCTGATTTCGGGCATAGCGTATGTAACTATCAGGGGCTCCTCTCCCCCATCAGACGACTTTACGGTTATATAGGTTTTACTGCTGCTTTTGCTTTTTTCCTCGCTTTTTTCGTTTGTTCTACTCTCATCATCCTCTTTAAGAGAATCTGCATAGGAATATTTTATTCCGCTTTTAAGGGTGACCACCACCGTAGGTTTTTTATCCCCCGTTATATCGGTGACGATTCTTTTTACCTTATTTTCTAAATCTTCGCAATATTCCTCTTCGCTGAAATTCACGCTGCTTTTGACGGCTTCGGTTTCCTTTTTATCGCCGCCAAAAAAGGAGGAAACGCCTATAAGAAAAATCCCGAAAATTCCTATTATTATAAGGGCCTTCGGGTTTTTTAAGCCCCTTTTTAGTCCGCACAAAAAATCATTCATTTATTACCCTCACCTCGTACGCTCCATCGCTACTTATTATCTCGTTTATTTTAGAAAAAGATTCGTGAGAGTAAACTACTACTTCAGTAATAAATATGCCGCCGCTCTCACTTTTATCCGTAAAAACTTTTATTTTTTCGAATTTTATACCAGCTCGCCGTAACGCCTCCTCAAAGGTCTGGCGAGCGAGCATCTCCGCGCCGTTTTCCGAAACGGTTGTTTCTTCGCTGTCGCTGACGATATTAAAATTCACCTTATCTATGGAGAACACACTTCCGATTATCACACAGATAAAAACCAGACAAAAAATATATTGTAAAGGTTTTGCAAAGCTTCCCGAGGGGATAATCACACTAAGTCCGCCGAGGACCACACAAACGGTACAAAAGCTAAGTACAAAAGAATAAAATCCGTTCATCAGCCCTTGCCCACCGTTACCACAACCGTAAGGGATATAATAAACATACCCGCTATCAACAGCACCGCCGCCAAAAGTAGTGAAATCATATCATCAACCGCCTTTAAAAGTCCTGAAATTTTTGGAAGAGAGAAGGCGGTGGCCGCCGTCCCCGTCAAAAGTAAGGTTATTCTCCAAAGTATAAGCTCAATAATTACAGGTATAAACATAACCGCCAAAGCCACTACACCGTAAATACCCACCGAGGTTTTTAATAAACCTACCGAAGCCGTGACAGTGGTAAGGGCTTCTGCTAAGGTGTTCCCCGCAAACGGCACCGAAGTACCGAGAATAAAACGGGCAGTACGGATAGATACGCTATCCGCCGAGGAATTTACCGCCGTTTGTATACTCAAAATTCCTAAAAATAGAGTGGTAACAAAGGATAATGTCCATAAAGTTACCTTCTTTATAGCCGCCCCGATATTTGCCCCGTTTAAAAGAGGTGAAACAGTACTGCAAATGCTAATCGAAAGATAACCGCCCATAGCAGGAAGGACAAAGAAGGAAGCAAGAGAGGATACCGCCTCGGCGCCGCCTATCAAAAGAGCGCCCATAGAAGCCGAGGTAATTGCCCCGCCCGAAAGGGAAACTATTCCAACAAAAATAGGAACAAAACTTAACATAAAATAAGAAGTACTTCTAAGGGCCTCCGCCGCAGAGGAAACCACGCCCCATATATCCGCCGCCACTATTCCCACCACTGCCAACGCAGCGGCAAAAAGAGCGGGCGCAAATCTACCCGAGGAATCGCCAAAAGAGGTAACGGCGGCGGTTATAAGGATTATTCCCATTATGGCTGCCGCCGCTTTAGCAGGGGCTTTAGCCCCACTTTTAATAAAATCAATTATATGGGAAATTATATTTTCGCTGCTGATAGAATTTACCCAATTTGGATTTTTCGGGTCAAGTCCGTTACTCTCTAAAAAGCGCTTTGTTTCATCATCAAGAAAATCATTTATTTCTTCCGCGCCGCTTATTTCATACTGTTCCCCGTATAAATCCGTTTCCTCGGCGCTGACACCTAAAGTAAACACAAAACAAAAGAATATGATAAGTATTAATTTTTTCATAATTTTGCAAATCCCAAAGCCGTAGTCAGTACATTCTTTATAAGGGGTAAAGAAAGGACAAAAACGGCGCATTTCCCCGCAAGCTCCGCCTTTAAAGCCAATGCAGACTGACCGAAATCTCGGCAGGTATCGGCGGCGAAGGAAGCAATATAGGATATAGCCAACGCCTTTAAAACCACCGTAAAATAGGATAAATCCATATCCCCCGCAGAAAAAAGCTCTCTTAAATAATCTATAAATGGGGAAAGAGCGTTAAGAATTAGCAGAAGGACCACTACGCAGGCCCCCACCGACACCAAAAATCCGAATTCGCTTCGGTACCCCCTTAAAAGCACCGAGGATACGGCGGCAATTAAAAGTATACCGATTATCTTTAAAAAAAGTTCTGTCACAGTCCGAACAGTCCTTTTATACTCTCAAATAAATCTGCGATGGAATTTACCACCATAAGTAGCACAACCACAAGTCCCGCAAGGGTGGTGAGCATTGCCTGTTCTTCCCTTCCAGAACGGACAAGCAGTAAATTAAGCACCGTTACGATGATTCCTATGGCCGCTATCTTGAATATAAAATCAACATCCATATCTTTTACCCTCCGCTATAGCAGTAAAATACCAACGCCAATACCCATACATAAACTTATCGTTTTCCAAAGTTTTCCCTCGTTCGAAAGGATTTCTTCCGCCTCAAGAAGTTGTTTTTTCAAAAGGTTTGTATAAAGCTCTATCCGTTCACACTCGCGAGCGCAGTCCAGTGCCCCCGCGCCCTCGAAAAACTCATTTATAATACCCGCATCCTCCGCCGAAAATCCCCTTTCGGTGAGCTTCATGGTGTTGCCCTCAAAATTTAAAAAAGGGCAGGAATTAAAGTGCTTTTTATAGAGAAACGGAAGCTCCCACTGAGCAAAGCCGACACTCTCCTTAAGTCCTTCAAGACCAAGGAGAAAAAGCCGTAAATTTTCCTTGCGATTTTTAAGCGCCGATACCTTTAACCGACCGAATATGTAACTGGCCGCAAGAATAAGTCCTATACCTAAAGCTTTAAGTAATAACCTCATTTTTTATATCACTCGCTCTTAAAATTTTTGTTTTTCCGAGTTGTGAAGAGGATAGCAAAACCACCTTTTCTATTGCTCCCGAAAGCAGTAATTCTTTGGTGACACTTCTTCGCATAAGGTCCCCTTTCTCGCCTATATGAGCGGTGGTTATAATCTTTACCCCTGAATTCAAACTGCTTTTGACACCGAAAAGTTCCGCATCTGTGCCTATTTCATCAAAAACCACTATATCGGGAAATAGTGTTCTAACGGCGATTTCTATACCGAGGGGCTTATTTTTTATCATAAGAATATCGGTGTTTTCCCCTAAATCGTTAAAGCTATGCCCCATACTGCTACCCGAAAGTTCACCGCGGCTATCCACCACTGCAACCCGATGTTTACGGGCTAAAAGCCGCGTTAAATCCCTGAGCATTGTGGTTTTACCGCTACCTGGGGGACCCGCTATGAGCATACCCCCGTTAAACTCTTTGAAGACCTCGTCGGCGCAGCCCTTTATCTGACCTGCAATTCTTATATTAACGGAGGAAATATCCTTAAAGTTGCCGTTTTCGGTAAAGGTACCGCAAATACCCGCGCGGTTACCGTAAGGCATAGGAATAAAGCCCTCGCGGATTTCTCCCTCGTGGGCATAAACCGACCTATTGCAAAGGGCTAAAAATATTGTATCTAAATCGTCCTTGTCCGCCCTTAAAATATCGGCTAAAAGCTCCTCGCAGGTTTGTCCGTTTCCCCTTAAAAACAGGGATTTTCCGCCTACTGTAAGGCATACGGGAAGCCCCGCTCTCACCCTTATTTCCTGAATTCTTGATTTAAGATTTTCAGGCACTCTATTCAGCGCGTTTTTCATCCTTTCGGGCAAAAAGGATATGGCGCTTTTAAACTGAATGCTTGTCATTTTTATCACCTGATAAAGAGTATGAAAAAGCGCCCTCAAATAGAACAAAAGCGCCGAGAAAATTTCTCGACGCTTTCTTAATTTAAGTTATTTACTATTTTTTGTTTTTTATAATTATCCCGACGACAAAAATTATAACAGCAGGAAGAATAAAGTATAAAGCATTAACCATAATCCACACGCGAAAAGGTGCAGAGTTAAGTGTAGCCGAATATCTTGTGTAATCAATAATTGTATTAACGATAAAGCAAAGCACAAGGATAACGCTTGCTATGTTGCAAAATTTTACGATTTTCATATCACTTATCCTCCAAAATCAATGGGAGTATCTTCCCACATTACGATTTCTCCCTTTTCCCCCGTCTTTTTCATATCAATAAGCCGTTGATTTGATGAGCCGCGGAAACGCAGAGCCAAGCTTTTAAGTTCTTCTACAAATCTACCGTCCACAAGGACATCTATAAGGGATAAAAACTCAGCTGTTACCTCGCAGTTGCAGTGGTCGCCTACGGTGCCGAGGCGTTCAAGAGTAAATCCCGTAAATGCCCAGATAGTTTTTTGGGGATAAGCCGCTCTAACCTTCTTAATAAAAGGCACCAAAGCCCTTTGATTAGAGGGCTCAAAGGGTTCACCGCCTAAAAGAGTCAGCCCCGTTATATAATCGGGGGCGAGCATTTTTAATATCTCTTTTTCGGTTTCTTGGGTAAATGGGTTACCGTAATTAAAATCCCAGGTTTCAGGTTGAAAACAGTTTTTACATTTATTGGTACAGCCCGAAACAAAGAGCGTCACTCTCACCCCAGGGCCGTTGGCTATATCACAGTTTTTAATTGCTCCGTAATGCATAATTTTCTCCTAAAAATTGCCTCCCTCTGACGAGGGAGGTTTTTTGTAAAGCAAAAGATGTATAGAAAAACGGACAGTCGGGGACGCCTGTCCCTACACACATCTCCATAGTCCCTGTTAGTTGGTTTTACAGGTGAAGAACTCTTTCTTTGATTTCTTGAGTTCTGCCCTGATTCCAATACTGTGTTCCGATATATCCGCAGGTGCGACGGGCAACATTCATCTTATCCTGATCGGTGTTGCCGCAGTTGGGACAGGTCCAAACAAGTTTACCGTCGGCATCCTCTTTAACCTCTATTTCTCCGTCCCATCCGCAAACCTGACAGAAGTCACTCTTGGTATTAAGCTCGGCATACATAATATTTTCATAAATAAACTGCATAACCGAAAGCACAGCGTCAAGGTTATTCTTCATATCGGGAACTTCCACATAGGAAATTGCGCCGCCCGGTGACAATGCTTGGAATTCGGCCTCTAAAGCCAATTTATCAAAGGCATCAATTGGCTCGGTAACGTGAACGTGATAGCTATTGGTTATATAGTTCTTATCGGTAACATTCTTAACGATACCAAAACGCTTCTGAAGGCACTTAGAGAACTTATAGGTTGTACTTTCAAGGGGTGTGCCGTAAAGTGAATAATCAATGCACTCGGCCGCCTTCCATTTAGCAGTATACTCGTTAAGTTTTCTCATAATTTGGAGGCCAAGCTCTTTACCTTCGGTTTCGGTGAGCTTTTTGCCTATTAAACTATAAACGCACTCCCAAAGACCTGCATAGCCAAGGGAAAGAGTTGAATAACCGCCGTGGAGATACTTGTCTATGGTTTCGCCCTTCTTAAGACGAAGAAGCGCGCCGTGTTGCCAAAGAATAGGAGCCGCATCGGAAAGGGTACCTGTAAGACGCTCGTGTCTTGCCTGAAGGGCTCTATGGCAAAGCTCCATTCTCTCATCAAATATCTTCCAGAATTTTTCCATATCCTTATTTGCGGAAAGACCGATATCAACAAGGTTTACGGTTACAACGCCCTGATTAAAGCGTCCGTAATACTTGGGTTTGCCGTCTTCATCCACATAGGGAGTAAGGAAGCTTCTGCAACCCATACAGGTATAGCAGTGTCCCTCGCCGTTTTTATCAATCTTATTTTCGAGCATAATCTTCTCGGAAATATAATCGGGAACCATTCTTTTAGCGGTGCATTTAGCGGCTAATTGCGTAAGATACCAATAGGGTGTACCCTCGCGGATATTATCCTCCTCAAGAACATAAATAAGCTTGGGGAAGGCAGGGGTAATCCAAACACCCTTTTCGTTCTTAACGCCTCTGTAACGCTGCTTTAGGGTTTCCTCAATAATTAAAGCAAGGTCCTTTTTCTCCTGCTCATTTTTGGCTTCGTTAAGATACATAAATACAGTAACGAAGGGGGCTTGACCATTAGTTGTCATAAGTGTAACAACCTGATACTGAATTGTCTGAACGCCTCGCTTAATTTCTTCCAAAAGGCGCTTTTCGGTAATTTTATCTATCTGCTCAGCAGTAGCATTCTCATTGATTTCATTAAGCTCCTTCTCAACCTCAACGCGAATTTTTTTACGGCTTATATCAACAAAGGGAGCTAAATGGGTTAAGCTGATGCTCTGACCGCCATACTGACAGGAGGCAACCTGAGCAATAATCTGTGTAGCGATATTACAAGCGGTAGAAAAACTATGGGGCTTTTCAATGAGTGTGCCGCTGATAACCGTGCCGTTTTGGAGCATATCCTCAAGGTTAACAAGGTCGCAGTTATGCATATGCTGAGCAAAATAATCGGCATCGTGAAAGTGAATAAGGCCGTTTTCGTGGGCCTCAACAATATCTGCGGGAAGAAGAATTCTCTTGGTAATATCCTTGCTAACTTCACCTGCCATATAGTCACGCTGAACGCTATTTACGGTGGGGTTTTTATTGGAATTTTCCTGCTTTACTTCCTCGTTATTGCACTCAATAAGACTCAAAATCTGCTCATCAGTGGTATTGGATTTACGAACAAGGGCGCGGTTATAACGGTAGGTTATGTATCTGCGGGCAACCTCAAAGGCGCGCTGATTCATAATCTGGTCCTCTACCATATCCTGAATTTCTTCCACGCTAAGTGACCTATTTATATTAGCCGCAGCGCTTTCAACATCCTCTGCGATACGCTTAATCTGCACCTCGGACATTCGGGCGCTTGGAACGACACTTTCATTTGCTTTGGTTACGGCAATAACTATTTTTTCAGGGTCGAAAGTGACCTCAGCGCCGCTACGCTTAATAATCTTCATAATTTTTCTCCTTTTTGGCCCTCTTGGGCGATATTTCAACAATATAATGTGTGTAAGCAAGAAAAATTTTAGCATATATTGTGGTTGTTGTCAACCGAATTTATGGACAAATTAAAAAATTTTTCTTGTTAAAATTGCATAAAAGCCCGAAAATCGCGGATTTTAGCGATTTTTCGGGCTTTTAAAACTTTATTAAATTTTTGCGGTGACACACTATATATTGATAATGAGCACCGAAAGAAATGCAAGGGCGATACCTATAACTGATTTAACCGTTATTTTCTCTTTAAAAAACACTGCGGTCATAAGAGTGGTAAGGGGCAAGGTAAGGCCTTGAAATAAAGGATACATAACTGCAGATGGAATTGAGGTAGCTGAAAGAGTTTTAAAATAACTACCTAAAAATGTGGCTACACCCATCAGCGCTATAAAAATAAATACCGATTTCAAAACGGATTTCGGGTTTTCCTTGGCACTATATTTTTCTTTGTTTAAAAAAAGAAAAGTAATTCCAAGCATTAACGCGGAAAAAAGATAGGTGTAAAAATTAAATGCTTCCGCCGAGCCGCCGCGGGAACTATAAACAAATAACTTTTGGCTAAAATCCATAAGTCCGTTTAAAAGGCCGCAAAGAACAAGAAGAATTGCCGATACGATGCCAAGCTTTCCGTTCAAATCCTTATTATAAGAGCACATCACGAGGGAAGCGGCAACCAAAAGGGCAAAGCTTAAAATATCTTTAATTGTTATGGGCTCACCAAAGAAAATGCTACTTAAAGTTACGGTGACCGCCACACCCAACATTACAAATACGGTGGATAGCATAAATGCGCCTCTGCGCACCGAAAAGAGCCACACGATAACATAGGCAGAAGTAGCCACAGCACAGAAAAGCGATACTAAAACTGTATTTATATCCCAAAGGGCAGATATTTCGGTTTTTGCCGCAAATATAAGGGCAAGACCTACGGGGATGCAAATAAGCATACGCACAAAACTGGTTAAAAGGGCGGAAGACATAGTAGACGCCTTACTGCTCTGCTTTTTACTGCAAAAGGCCTTGGTAACCCCCGCAAAAACCGAGATTAAAAGATAAAAATATCCCATTATTCCTCCAAAAAATAAGGGCTGAAAATCAGCCCTTAAAAATTATTCTTCATCGGGCATTTCCCAGTTATGCCAGATATTCTGAACGTCATCATTTTCTTCAAGCATATCGATGAGTTTTTCCATTTTAGTAATCATATCGGGGTCATCAATAGCAGAAGTTGTCTGGGGAACATACTGAACCTCTGCGGAAAGGAAACTATAACCCTTTTCTTCTAAAGCGTCACGAACTGTTCCCATATCGTTGGGCTCTGTGGTGATTTCAAATACATCACCGTCAAAATTAAAGTCCTCTGCACCCGATTCGAGAGCATCTTCCATAACGGTATCTTCATCGAGGCCTTCGCCCTCAATTTCGATGATACCCTTGCGGTCGAACATAAACATAACCGAACCCGACTGACCGAGGTTACCGCCGCACTTATCAAAATAGTGGCGCATCTCCCCCGCAGTTCTGTTACGGTTATCGGTAAGGGTTTCTACCACAACGGCAATACCGCAAGGACCGTAGCCCTCATAGATAAGTTCTTCATAATCACTGCCGCCGGTTTCACCTGCGGCCTTTTTAATGATGCGCTCAATGTTATCATTGGGAACATTGGCGGCCTTTGCCTTGGCAATAGCATCCTTAAGTTTGCTGTTTTCAGCGGGGTTAGGACCGCCCGCCTTAACGATTACCGCAATTTCTCTACCTATTTTAGTAAAGATTTTCGCCTTTGCAGCATCGGTTTTTTCCTTTTTTCTTTTAATATTGTTCCATTTAGAATGTCCAGACATTTATTTCACTCCTAATAACTTTTCCATACAAGATTATACCACTATTTTATATTTTAGCAATACTAAATTTCCTGATTTAATTGTATTGCCTTTTCGCAAAGCCGCAAAACATCGTCAAAGCTTGAAATTTCGCCGCACATTCTTCTGAGAGATGCGGCACCTTTTATACCGTTCATATACCAAGCGGCATGCTTTCGAGTTTCTAAAATTCCCTTATGCTCGTTTCGGTATTTAAGCATTAATTTTATCTGTTCTATAAAGACGGAAAGCCGCTCTTCAAGGGTTTTAGGGGTATATTCCTCCCCTTGTAAATAGGCATTGATTTCCTCGAAAACAAAGGGATTTCCGCGGGCGGCTCTGCCCACCATAAGAAAATCGCAACCCGTTTTATCAAGCATCTCTTTGGCGCTCTTTCCGTCCGCAATATCACCATTGGCGATAACGGGAATTTTAACGCTATCCTTAACCTTTTTTATAATATCAAGGTCAACGGGGGGCGCATACATCTGCGCCTTTGTTCTGCCGTGCACCGTAATGGCAGAAGCTCCTGCTTCTTCGCAGATTTTGGCAAGTTCGGGAGCATTAAGATTATCTTTATCCCAACCCGAACGCATTTTTACGGTTACGGGCACATCTACCGCATTTACTACCGCTTCCACAATTTTTCCCGCAAGTTCGGGATTTTTCATAAGGGCGCTGCCGCCTCCGTGTCCCGAAACTTTTGGGGCGGGACAACCCATATTTATATCTATAAAATCAGGTTCGAAATCCATGGCTTTTTCTGCGGCTTTCGCCATTATATCGGGCTCACAGCCAAAGAGCTGATTGGCGGTTGGTATTCCCTTTTTTTCGCAAAAAAGCAACTCGGCGGATTTTTTATCCCCAAGGGTAATTCCCTTTGCACTGGCAAGTTCTCCCACTGTAAAGGAAGCGCCATACAAAGCACATATTTCACGCATGGCTCTATCAGCAACACCCGCCATAGGAGCCAGACCTGCAAAGCCCATAAATTCAAGGTTTTTTATCTTCATAACAAGGTGATTATACAACAAAAGAAAAAAACTGTCAATTTTTAAAATTTTATTAGTGACAAATCTATAAAAAAGTGTTAATATAAATATATATATGCCCAAAGGGCATTTAGGAAGGTGAAAAAATGAAACTTTTAGCCATTGACGGTAACAGTTTAATAAACCGTGCTTTTTACGGAATAAAACTTCTTTCCACCAAGGACGGAAAATATACCAACGCCGTTTACGGCTTTATAAACATTTTATTAGGGTTAATAGATAGCGAACATCCCGATGGGGTTGCTGTTGCATTTGATATTAAAAAGCCCACCTTCCGCCACGAAAAATACGATGCCTATAAAGCAGGGCGTCACGCTATGCCCGATGAACTTCGCGAACAGTTCCCCCTCGTTAAAGAGTGGCTCCGACTTGCAGGGTATCACTGTATTGAATGCGAAGGTTACGAAGCCGATGATATTTTGGGTACCCTTGCCGATGCGGCCGCTAAAAGCGGTAACGAATGTGTTGTTGCTACGGGTGACCGCGATTCTTTGCAGTTGGTGTCGGAAAACACGAGAGTTTTACTTGCTACTACCCGTATGGGACAAACCGAGGTTGTAGATTATACTCCCCAAAAGGTGTTTGAACGCTACGGAGTTACCCCCAAGGAAATGATAGAACTTAAAGCCCTTATGGGTGACTCATCCGATAATATCCCAGGTGTTGCGGGTATCGGTGAAAAGACCGCTACAGACCTTATTTCCCGTTTTCACAGTATAGACTACATTTACGATAACATTCTCACTATCGATATTAAAGACGGTGTACGGAAAAAACTCGTTACAGATAGAGAAAGCGCGTTTTTAAGCCGATGGCTTGGCACCATTTGTTTAGAGGCGCCTATTGAAACGGATTTTGAAAAGTATAAGCTTTTGGAAATCGATAAGGATAAGCTTTCTGCCTTTATGGTGGAATTAGAGCTTTTTAAACTCCTTTCCCGTATGAACCTAACCCCCGTTCCATCAAGTAGTGTAAAAGAAGAAAGCCAAGAGGTGTTTACCCTTTGCAAATTTGAAGGACAAGGATTTTCCTCGCCCATTGATATTCATATCACCGAAGAAGGCGGAATTTTAGTAAGCGACAAGAAGGTATATCCCCTTTCCTCCGCCGAGCTTAGCGCCGTTCTTTTTTCTCCCGACTTTAATAAACGCCTTTACGGATACAAAGAGGTTTGCAAAAGATTTGAAAATGTAGAGGGTGTTAGTTTTGATACCCTTCTTGCAGGTTATCTTTGCAATCCTTCTTCAAGTGATTATTCCCTTTCCCGTCTTGCCGCAGAATATTCGGTTAATATCCCGAAGCTCGACGGTGAAACAAACGATAATATAAACGACGCTTTAATGCTTCACGCCGTTAATACCGCTCTCTATGAGATGCTCAGCAAAAACGGCGAAATCAAGCTTTTAGAGGAAATCGAGGTACCCTTAGCGAGAGTTCTCGCATCAATGGAAAAAGAAGGTTTCCTTGCCGACTGCGAGGGTCTTAAGCAAAAGGGTGAAGAGTTCTCCCTTAGAATAGCCGAAATTGAAAAAGAAATTTTTACCCTTGCGGGTTGCGAATTTAATGTTAATTCACCGAAACAACTCGGAGAAATTCTATTTGTTAAATTAGGGCTTCCCGCTAAGAAGAAGACCAAGAGCGGATATTCTACAAACGCCGACGTTTTGGAATCCCTTCGCTACGATTTTCCCATAGTTGAACTGGTTTTACAGTATAGACAACTGGCGAAACTTAAATCCACCTATTGCGACGGGCTTTTATCGGCGGTAGCAGAGGACGGAAGAATTCACTCCACCTTTAACCAGACCGAAGCCCGTACGGGAAGAATCAGTTCTTTAGAGCCCAATCTTCAGAATATCCCCGTAAGAACAGAGGAAGGCAGACAACTGCGCAAATTCTTCATAGCAAAAGAGGGTTACGCTCTCTGCGACGCCGACTATTCCCAAATTGAACTTCGTGTTCTTGCAAGTATTGCGGAAGATAAGCAGATGATAGATGCCTTTAATTCGGGTGTTGATATTCATACCCTTACCGCTTCCGAAGTTTTTGATATACCTGTAGATATGGTATTGCCCGTTATGCGTAGCAGAGCCAAGGCGGTTAACTTCGGTATTGTTTACGGTATCGGCGCATTCTCTCTTGCAAAAGATATCGGCGTATCAAGAGCCGAGGCGGACAGATATATAAAGGGCTATCTTGCCACCTATCCCGGTGTTGCATCCTATATGGATAAGGTAATTGAAAAGGCCAAGCGTGACGGATTTGTTACCACCGCCTTCGGCAGAAGAAGATATCTTTCCGAACTTTCTTCCTCTAACGGAATGCTTCGCGCATTTGGTGAAAGAGTTGCCCGCAACGCCCCAATTCAGGGCACTGCTGCAGATATTATAAAAATTGCTATGATTAAAGTTTACGAGCGACTCCTAAAAGAACTTCCTTCCGCCAAACTAATTCTTCAGGTTCACGATGAACTTATAGTTGAGTGCAAAAAAGAGGACTGCGAGTTGGCTTCTAAAATTCTTAAAGAAGAAATGGAAAGCGCCGCAGAACTTAAGGTCAAATTATCGGTTGATGCCAACTGTGGCGAAAACTGGTTAGAGGCCAAGGGATAAAATAATGAAAATAATTTTCGTTTGCACAGGAAACACCTGCCGCTCTCCTATGGCGGAAGGTTATCTTAAATCAAAACGTATACCGAATCTCATAGTAGAAAGCCGAGGCCTTTATGAAGGCGGCGATGCGGTTAGTGAAAGCTCTGCCGCCGCTATGGAAGAAATCGGTATTGATATTAAAAACCATGTATCAAAAGGGTTATCCCCCGAAGATTTAGATGCAGATTTGTTTATAGTAATGACCGAGTCTCACGCCCTTACTTTAAAAAGTATCGGCATAAGCGAGGATAAAATCAAGGTTTTAGGCAGCGGTATATCCGACCCATTTATGCAACCCTTAAGCGTTTACCGCAACTGCCGAAACGAGATAACCCACGGGATTGACGACCTGATTTACGGCGGATTTATAAACGGAATTTCCGTAAGAGAAGCCACTACAAATGATATAGAAAAAATCGCAATTTTAGAAAAAGAAAATTTTTCGCTTCCTTGGAGCCGAACGGCAATAAAAGAATCTATGGAACAAAAAACCGTATTTTTAGTAGCCGAAAAAGAAGATAACATTATCGGGTATATGGGACTTACAATGGTACTTGACGAAGGTTATGTCACCAATGTAGCCGTTACCAAAAACTCACGCAAAACGGGTGTTGGCACCCTGCTTATGAATAAGGCGATTGATTTAGCTTTTACAAAAGGACTTTCCTTTATATCCCTTGAAGTGAGAGCATCCAATGAGAATGCTATATCTCTTTATGAACGACTGAATTTCAAAAGCGAAGGAATTCGCAAGAATTTTTACGCGAGTCCAAAAGAAGACGCTATTATTATGACAAGAAGGTTTAATTTTTAATGCTCATTTTAAGTATTGAATCCTCCTGTGACGAAACCTCGGTTGCTGTTACAAGAGAACGGGAAATTTTATCCAACATTATTTCAACCCAGATAGAAGAACACCGTATTTACGGTGGCGTAGTGCCAGAAATTGCTTCAAGAAGGCATACCGAGGCCATTGGAGCCGTATGCGATGAGGCGATAAAGGCGGCGGGTATTACCTATGATGAGATTGACGCTATTGCCGTTACCTTTGCCCCAGGTCTTATAGGCGCTCTTCTTGTGGGTGTTAACTTTGCAAAGGGTCTTGCCCTTTCTTTAAATGTTCCTCTTATCCCCGTTCACCATCTCCGCTCTCATATAGCGGCAAACTATATAACGAATACTGACCTCAATCCGCCCTTCTTATGCCTAACGGTTTCGGGGGGCAATACCATTATAACCGAGGTAAAGGATTATACTAAATTTTTACCCTTGGGCGCTACCCTTGATGATGCGGCAGGTGAATGTTTTGATAAAACTGCCCGCTCCTTGGGACTTCCCTATCCGGGTGGCGTTACCCTCGATAAAATCGCTACAAAATCCGATTTTAAAAAATACCCCCTTCCCAATCCTAAATCCCCCTCAGGTGAATATAATTTCAGTTTCTCAGGACTTAAGACGGCGGTTATAAATCTTGTTCACAATGCAAAACAAAAAAACGAAGAAATCGATATTCCCGTTCTTGCCGCCACCGTGCGCGAAAGGGTTTGCGATATGCTTGTGACTACCACTATTAAAGCCGCAAAGGATAAGGGATATAAAACTATTTGTCTTGCAGGCGGTGTATCGGCCAATAGTGAACTAAGAAGCCGAATGACCGAAATCTGCAAGAAAGAAGACATAGACCTCTACTACCCCGAGCTTAAATACTGCGGCGATAATGCCGCTATGGTCGGGGTTCAAGCGTACTTCGAATTTTTAAGCGGAAACACGGCGGACAGTAATCTTAATGCTACCGCCACCCTTCCTATTGACTTCAGATAAATTGACTATATACGAAAAGGAGAAAGCATATGGAAAACAAAAAACTTCTTTTAATAGTTAATCCCAAATCGGGCAGAGAAAAAATGAAGACCCAACTTTTAAAGGTCACCGAGATATTTTCTCAAGGCGGCTACGAGGTTACCGTTTATCCCACCAAAGCGCGAGGTGACGGTACGGTAAGGGCGGCCGCAATAAAGCAGGGTGAATATGACCGTGTGGTTGTATGCGGTGGTGACGGTACCCTTAATGAAGTTATTACAGGACTTATGCAGTCGGGTGTAAAGTGCACCCTTGGATATATACCATCGGGCACCCTTAATGAGTGGTCATCTGGACTTAATATTGCAAGAAATATCCCCGAAGCCGCAAAGGATATTGTTGAGGGTGAAATAATCGAACTTGATATAGGTAAATTCGGTGAAAAGTATTTTTCCTATACTGCATCCTTCGGCGCATTTACCGAGGCATCTTATTCGGCGCCTCAAGATGTTAAGAATGTTTTAGGTCAAGCAGCTTACTTTTTCGAGGGCATAAAGAGTCTTGGAAATATTAAGCCAATTCACCTTAATTTTACTGCCGACGACAAGGAAATTGAAGGTGATTTCCTCTTCGGAGCCATTTCCAATTCTATGTCGGTAGGCGGTATCGTTAAATTCAACGAGGCATCGGTAAAACTCAACGACGGACTTTTCGAGGTTGTTCTCATTAAAAATCCCGCAAGCATTACTGAATTTCAATCCATAGTTGAGGGAATTATCCGTCAGGATTTAAATCGCAAGGGCATTGAATTTTTCCATACAAAATCCATTACCGTTTCGGGCGGTTCCGATGTTTCCTGGACCCTTGACGGCGAATATGCCGAGGGTAAAGACGAAATCAAGATAGAAAATATTCACTCTGCTATCAAGCTGATAGTACCTGAAAGTTAGGAGTTTAAAATATGTTCACAAGAGATATAGGAGTTGACCTTGGCACTGCCAACACCTTGGTTTGTGTTAAGGGCAAGGGAATCATAACCAGAGAGCCATCGGTCGTTGCATACGATATGAGAAATGATGCGGTAAGAGCCGTTGGTAAAGAAGCCAAGGAAATGATAGGCAGAACCCCCGGCTCGATTATTGCTGTGCGCCCACTTAAAAACGGCGTTATTGCCGACTTTGATGTTACTGCGGCAATGCTTAAAAGATTTATCCGCGACGCGCTGAAGGGCTCCTTCGTTTCGAGGGTTAGAATGGTTATCTGCATCCCCACGGGCGTTACCGAGGTTGAAAGCCGCGCAGTTTACGATGCCGCAAAGCAGGCAGGCGCCACCGATATAGATTTGGTAGAAGAGCCCATGGCCGCCGCGGTAGGCGCAGGTCTTCCCGTTTGGGAAGCTACGGGAAATATGATAGTTGATATCGGCGGCGGTACCAGTGAAGTTGCAATAATATCTCTTGGAGATATTGTTACATCTCAGTCCATTCGTATTGGCGGAGATGACCTTGATGAAGCCATTATCGGCTACATAAGAAAGAAGCATAATCTGCTTATCGGTGAGCGTACCGCTGAGCAGATTAAGATAGAAATCGGCTCCGCCAAGCCCTACGAAGACGAAAAATCCATTGAAATCAGAGGCCGTAACCTTGTTGACGGACTTCCCAAAAATGTTACCATTTCATCTGAAGAGGTAAGAAATGCTATGGCCGATACAATTTCGGAAATTATCGATACTGTGCGCACCACCCTTGAAAAGACACCACCTGAGCTTTCCGCCGATATTATTGATACGGGTATCACCCTTACAGGCGGCGGCGCGCTGCTTCGCGGTCTTGCAGAGCTTATTGCAGAGGAAACAGGTATGCCCGTTTCGGTTGCCGCAAATCCTCTTGACTGCGTTGTTATAGGAACCAGAAAGCGACTCGAAGGCGATGCAGGTTTTAAAAACTATACCTTCCGCCGCGGTCGCCGTTTCAGATAATTTTAAGGAGATATAAACATGCGATTTTTCTTTCGCAGCAGACAGTTTAAAATCATTATAAGCGTTTTTCTTTCACTGGTTATTATTTCTGCCGTTTTCGCAGTTTTAGGAAAAAGCATGGCGCCGGGCGCCGATATTCTGGGCACTGTAACCGCCCCCTTCCGTTCTATTGCCACATCTATTTCAAATGTGTTTTCGGATTTTTCCAAAACCATTTCGGGCGGAAACCAGCTTATGCTTGAAAATGCCGAGCTTGAGGAAGAATTAAACAAACTCCGCGAGCAAATGGCGGACTACGAAAAGCTTCAAAAAGAAAACGAAAATTTAAAAGAGTTTATGGAGCTCAAGGAGCAAAACCCTGATTTCAAATTTGCTTCAGGTAACCTGATTTCAAGAGATAATGATGACCCCTTCGCCTCCTTCCTTATTAACCGAGGCACTTTATCTGGGGTTGCCGTTTACGACCCCGTCATAACAAAAGAGGGACTTGTGGGCTTCGTTACCGAGGTTGGTCTTACCACCGCCAAGGTTACCACCGTCCTTAATCCCGACTTGACTGTAGGCGCTCTTGATAACCGCACGGGCGACTCGGGTATTATTTCGGGAAAGGTTAATCTTGCGGAGGAGGGACTCTGCCGCTTTTATAACCTTGCCCGTTCTTGCAATGTTGCTATCGGTGACTATGTCGTTACCTCAGGCGAAGGCATCTTCCCCGAGGGACTTTTAATCGGCTCGGTAACCGCCATCGGCTCTGATGAATATAACACCTCGGTTTATGCTGATGTTGAACCCTTTGTTAATTTTGAAAATATAAGAGACATTATGGTTATTACCGATTTTGAAGGTCAGGGCGGTATTTCTCCCGATAAGGAGGAGAAATAAATGACCAAAAAAAGCGAACAGATTTTTGGCGCGAGCGTAAATTTTCTTTTGTTTTTTATCCTCGCCTTTGCGCACAATACGGGCTTTCGTCCCTTTTCAATAGTCACAGCCAATCCCTTCTCGGTTTTCGCGTTGCTTATTGCCTTTTGTATGTTTGCAACCGAATGGAGCTCCTGTTTTGCAGGTCTTTTTCTAGGTATATTTATGGATTCGGGAAGCGCGAACGGCTCAATTTTCTATACCGTAGTATTTTTTCTTTCGGCCTTATTTGTCACGGTAGCATCAAGACATATTTTTAATAACAACCTTCGCGCCGCTCTGATTTTATGCCTTATCTGTTCGGTTTTACTTTTCGGAGTTAGATGGCTCATATTCTACGGACTCAATTTGGGCGCCGCCGAAAGTATTGCCTTTTTATTCAAATCTGCGCTACCCTCCGCGGTTTATACCACGGTTTTCATAATCCCTTTCTATTTCTTTGAAAGGGCCGTTTTCAAGTATCTTATAAATCAATAAACTTTTATCCACTAAAATTGTGAGGTGAACCCTATGCCCTTTAAGCGCGACAGACAGATATCCTTAACCGTTTTATCGGTTATACTTATTATTGCAATGCTTATCTATACCGTGAGAATATACTCCTTGCAGGTGGTAAACGCCTCTAAATATTCCTCTGTTGCGGGAAGCACCACCGTAAGAACCGCCGTGCTTAAAGCGCCAAGAGGAGAAATTCTCGATAGCTTCGGCCGTCAGATAGCCGTTAACCGCGACGGCTACAATGTTGTTTTCAACAAGGCCTATGTTAAGGATAACCTTAACGATGTTATTTTATCTCTCGTCGATACATTCAACTCTTACGAGGTGGAATATATAGACAAGCTCCCCTTAAACACCTCTGCCCCCTATGATTTCAAGGAGGGCGAATCCACCGATAAGTTAATTTCCACCTTGAAGCTTAACCACTATGCCACCGCAGACAACTGCTTTAAACGGCTTGTGGAAAGATATGACCTTGAAGCTTACGATAAGTTAAGCCAAAGAAGGATTATGGGCGTAAGATACAGTATGGAAATCGCCAGCTTCTCCATTTCTTACCCCTATACCTTTGCAGAGGATATTCCCACCGAGCTTATGAGAAAAATAAGCGAATCGGGCTTCCTGCTTGACGGAGTCACTGTTGATGTTTATCCCTTCAGGCAGTATGTTGATACCTCACTTGCCGTTAATATAATCGGCTCTGTAGGTCCTATATATGAAGAGGACTGGACAAAGGGTGAAAACTATAAGGACCGCGGTTATTCCTTCAATGATAAGGTTGGGAAAAGCGGTATTGAGCATTATGCCGAAGAATATCTCAGAGGTATCGACGGTGAAATCACCTACTACCTTGATTCTGACGGAAGTATCATCGAAAAAGAAATCACCAAAGCACCTATTTCGGGTAAAACCGTTATGCTTACCCTCGACAGAAGCATTCAAAGGACTGCGCAAAACGCCCTCGAAGCCACAATTTTAGATTTGCAGTCGAGAGGCGGCACTGCCGTTGCGGGAAGCGCGGTTATGATAGATATTGATACAGGCGGAATAATCTGCGCCGCCAACTATCCAACCTATGATTCAGCAACCTTGGGCGAAAAGTTTGATGAGCTTGTAAGCGACCCACGAAAGCCCCTTACAAACAGAGCTTTTCAGGGTGTTTACCCCATCGGCTCTACCATTAAGCCCATAGTTGCCACCGCCGCCATCGAAAAGGGACTTTACCACGACGGCGAAACCATACGTTGCGTTCAGGTTTACGATTATTTCGATGATTATAAGCCAAAATGCCTTCACTATCACGGCACTATAAATCTTACCACTGCCCTTTCAAAAAGTTGCAACTACTTTTTCTTTGAATTAGGCAGAAGGGTTGGCGCCGTAACCGTTACCGACTACTTTAAGCAATTCGGTCTCGGCACTTATACAGGCGTTGAAGTTGATGACTCAAAGGGTATTTTAGTCGAACCCGCCAGTAACACCTTAGGCGGTGACACTTTGCAGATATCCATCGGTCAGTTAAATGCCTTTACTCCCTTACAACTTGCCAATTACGCCGCAACCTTTGCTAATGGAGGCACTCACTACAAAGCCACCCTTATAGATAAAGTTGTTTCCTACGACCTTTCAGAGACCTACGAAAAGCGCAAACCCGAAATTGTCAATAAAGTTTCTATTAAGGATTCTACCTTGGAATTCGTAAAACAAGGTATGCTTTCGGTTACTGTTGACGGTACGGGTAGTACAGTTTTTGCAGATTATGGCATTAAAATCGGCGGTAAAACGGGAACGAGCCAAACCAACAAGGGTGCCGACCACAGCACCTATATAGTATTTGCGCCTTATGATAATCCTCAAGTTGCCATATCGGTAATCCTCGAACACGGTGACTCGGGTTATTCTGCGGGCTCTATCGTTAAATCTCTTTTGGATGCTTATTTTTTCAGTGAAGGGAACAATAAAGAGGATACCGTTCCAAATACAGTTTTAAAGTAAACTTTTATTGACTGAAACCGCGATTTGTGATAAAATCTAAAACTAATGAGGTGAAAATATGGCCCTTTTATTAGCGACAACCTCGGGTAAGGGGGGTACGGGCAAATCAACCGTTTCCGTTTCTCTTGCCCTTGCCTTCGCAAAACTTAATAAGAGCGTTCTGCTTATAGATATGGATGAAGGGCTTCGGAGCTTGGATTTATTTTTAAATCTTGATGACCGCATTGTTTTCGACCTCTCCGATATATTAAAGGGCGCCGATACAGATGACGCTCTATATGAGATGGACAAGCAAAAGAACATCCATCTTATCCCCGCTCCTCGAAATACGGGCGAAATAAACACCGATAAATTCAAAGAATTAATAGATGTCTTACTACCACGCTACGATATTATTATCCTTGATTTTCCCGCAGGACTTGACTTTAATCTATATAATGTATTACCACGCCACACTCAGTTTATTACGGTCTGCAATCCCGACCCTGTATCCGTCAGGGATGCAGGTATAGTTTGCGATAGATTGCCCGAAACCGAGTGTGACCCACGACTTGTTCTCAACCGCTTTGATATGGAACTCATTAAAAGCGGTACATATAGAAATATTGATGATATCATTGATATTTCGGGGATGCGACTTTTGGGGGTTATCCCCGCTGACAGTGAGCTTATGCTTTTATCCGTCAACCATAAGTTGCACCCGCGAAAAAGGGCTTTTAAAGCCGCAAACCGCATTGCCCGTCGGCTTTTAGGCGAAACGGTACGCCTGCCCAAACCAAAGAAAATATAAAATTTAAATTTAAATAAGGGGGTCATTTTTTATGACAATAGCACTAATCGCACACGATGCCAAAAAGGAAATTATGGTACAGTTCTGTATTGCTTACTGTGGAATTTTAAGCAAACACAATCTTGTTGCCACCGGCTCTACAGGTAAGTTTGTTTCCGAAGCTACAGGACTTGATATTATTCAGTTTTTAGGCGGTTCCCAAGGTGGTTCTCAACAGATAGCGGCACGAATCGGCTGTAATGAAATCGACCTTCTTCTTCTCTTTAGAGACCCCCTAAATCCCAGACCCAACGACCCCGACGAGAGTGTTCTTCTTCGCCTTTGCGATGTTCACAATATTCCCGTTGCTACCAACATTGCCACCGCCGAGGTGCTTATTCATGGTCTTGAACGCGGCGACCTTGATTGGCGCGATATCGTTAAAAAATCCTGATTTGGAGTTTTAAATTTATGGCAGAAATTAACCGTGCCGTTAAAGGCACAAATGATTTACTTCCCTCGGACAGTCACGCAAGACAGTTTGTTGAAGGAAAAATGCTTGATATTTCCCGCCTTTACGGCTTCAGAGAAATAAGGGTGCCTGTTTTTGAGCACACCGAGGTTTTCTCCCGTAATGTCGGCGATACAACCGATGTTGTACAAAAGGAAATGTACACATTTCTTGATAAGGGTGGAAGGTCTATCACCCTTCGTCCAGAACTCACTGCGGGTGTTGTAAGAAGCGCAGTTGAGCACGGACTTGTGAACGGCGCTTTACCCGTAAAGGTTTGTTATATAGGCGGTTGCTACCGCTACGAGAAGCCACAGGCAGGTCGACTTCGCGAATTCCACCAATTCGGAGTTGAATGCTTTGGCGCCGCTTCTCCCGCGGCCGATGCCGAGGTTATTTCCCTCGCTCGTCAAGTGCTTTTGGGCGTGGGTGTAGATAAAATTTCTCTTGAAATCAACTCTATCGGATGTCCTAAATGCAGACAGGCATATCACAACGCTCTCAAAGAGTATTTTTCATCAAAGGTATATGAACTTTGCGCCACCTGTAAAGAACGGCTTGAGCGCAATCCTATGAGAATTCTTGACTGCAAGTCCCCCGTATGCAGTGAAATTGCAAAGGACGCCCCTGTAGTGCTTGACTTCCTTTGCGATGAATGTAGTGAGCATTTTGAGGGCGTTAAAGCCCATCTTAATGCCGCGGGAATTGACTTTACCGTTAACCCACATATTGTAAGAGGTCTTGATTATTATACCAAAACCGTGTTCGAATTCGTTTCGGGTGATATAGGCGCTCAGTCCACCGTTTGCGGCGGCGGAAGATATGACGGTCTTGTTAAGCAGATGGGCGGTCCCGAGGTTGCCGCTCTCGGTTTCGGTATGGGTATCGAAAGACTTATGCTTTTGCTTAAAAACCAAAATGCCACCCTTCCCGAAGATACTAAATGTGACCTATATATCGCGCCTATGGGCGAAAAGGCGGCTTTAAAAGCCACCGAGCTTTGCGCCAGACTTCGTGAGGACGGCTTTGAAGCACAGACCGATATCTGTGGCAGAGGTCTTAAGGCCCAGATGAAATATGCCGATAAAATCGGGGCGTTATATTCCGTGGTTATCGGGGATAATGAATTAGAGACCGATACTTGTGCTCTTAAATGTATGGCAACAGGTGAAACCACCGAGGTTAAAATAAGCGATATTTCCGATGAGCTTTTAAAAGTAAAAACCCACGCGGCTCTCGAAAATCTACAGAATTCAGTTTTTTAAAATAAATTAGAGGTGTTTTAATTGCAGCTTGACAGAATGAACGGCAGTAAGCGTACGCATTACTGCGGAACTCTAACTAAAGAAAATATTGGCGCTACCGTGACGGTTTGCGGTTGGGTTCAAAGACAAAGAGACCTTGGTGGTCTTATCTTCGTTGACCTTCGTGACCGCTCGGGAATTATACAGTTGGCCTTTGACGATAATACGGAAAAAGCCGTATTTGATAAGGCCTCCCTTTTAAGAAGCGAATATGTTGCTATGGCTACGGGTACTGTTCGTATGCGCTCATCTATTAATCCCGATATTCCTACGGGTGAAATCGAGATTGAGGTAACCGAGCTTAAACTTTTAGGTGAATCTCAGACTCCTCCTTTTGAAATCCTTCCCGATTGCAACGCCAACGAAGAGCTTCGTCTTAAATACCGTTATCTCGACCTTAGACGCGCAAATCTTCAGAATAACATTATGATGCGCCATCGCATTGCCAAGATTACCCGTGACTACTTTGATGAAAACGGATTTTTAGAGATTGAAACCCCCACCCTTATTAAATCCACCCCCGAAGGCGCTCGTGATTATCTCGTTCCTTCAAGAATTCATAAGGGCAGCTTCTTTGCTCTTCCCCAATCCCCTCAGATGTATAAGCAGATTCTTATGCTTTCGGGCTTTGACCGTTATATGCAACTTGCCCGCTGTTATCGTGACGAGGACCTTCGCGCCGACCGTCAGCCCGAGTTCACTCAGGTCGACCTTGAAATGTCCTTTGTAGAGCGTGAAGATGTGTTCGCCATAGCAGAGGGCTATATGAAGCGCCTCTTTAAAGAGGTTTTAGATGTTGATATTCCTCTACCTCTTCCCCGCCTTACCTACACCGAGGCAATGAACGACTACGGCTCCGATAAGCCCGATACCCGTTTTGATATGAAGATTAAGGATATTTCCTCTATCGTAGAAAACTGCGGTTTCGGTGTGTTTGCCGATACGGTTAAATCGGGCGGTACAGTTAGAGCTATTAACGCTAAAAACGCTGCAAGTGTTTATACAAGAAAAGAAATCGATAAACTCACCGAGGAAGCCAAGGGTATCGGCGCTAAAGGTCTTGCTTTTATCCGTTGGGTTGAGGATGAGCCCTCTTGCTCCTTCTCCAAATTTATGACCGAGGAAGAAATGAAGGCGATTTACGAAGCTGTGGGAGCCGAAAAGGGCGATGTTATCTTAATCGTTGCCGACCGCAAAAAGACCGTTCTTTCGGTACTTGGCGCACTTCGTCTTACAGTGGCAAAACGCCTCGATATTATCCCTGAACAGTATAATTTCCTTTGGATTACCGAATTCCCCTTCTTTGAATATAACGAGGAAACAGGTGGCTGGGATGCTATGCACCACCCCTTCACCTCACCCCTTGATGAATGTATTCCTTATCTTGACAGCGACCCCGAAAAAGTTTTCGCCAATGCCTATGATTTAGTTCTTAACGGCATTGAGCTTTCAAGCGGCTCTATCCGTATTACCGACCCCGATTTGCAGAAAAAGATGTTCTCGGCTCTCGGTCTTTCGGATGAAGAAGCCGAGGAGAAATTCGGCTTCCTGACGGGTGCCTTCAAATACGGCGCTCCTCCTCACGGCGGTATGGGCATCGGTCTTGACCGACTCTGTATGCTTATGACGGGCTCCGAGTCACTTCGTGATGTTGTTGCCTTCCCCAAGGTTGCAAACTCCTCTGAGCTTATGTCGGGCGCTCCCGCCGAGGTTGATATAAAGCAACTTGACGACCTTTCCATCGCTATTTTAAGCGAAAAAGAATAATTTAAAAATTAAACCCCTTTTTGTCGAAAAAAGGGGTTGATTTTTTAGAAAAGTGTGATATAATACACTCTATAAAAAGTTAATATTTCTATGTGAAGTTTGCAGGAAAAGCAATGCTACCGAAGGAGTAACACTCTCAGGTGTCCGGTAGCCAAAATCAACCTTAAACCGCCCTTTTTTGCTGGTTCGGGTTTGAATGCTTTGGCTAGGGATAAAGACTGCAAACGGATAGAACTTTGGAGAATCCTGATTAAATTCAGGTGCCGAAGGGGCAATGCGAAAGCAGTAATCTCTCAGGCGAAAGGACAAAGCTTATTTTTTTACCCTAACCTTTAGGGGTAGTTTTGTATTTTCAGTCGGATTGCGTTTTCGCAGTCCGATTTTCTTTTGTCTTAAAATATTTTACATATTAAGGAGATGTCAAAAATGATTCTTGACAAAATTGCCGAAATCAACGGCAGTATCAACGGAGTTGTGTGGGGCATATTCGGTCTTGCGCTTCTTATCGGTACAGGTGTTATCATCACCTTCTGTACCAAATTCTTTCAGGTTTCCCGTTTGGGACTTTGGTGGAAGAATACCATTGGAAGTATGTTTAAAAAGGATGTTATCCGTCACCGCAAGGAAAAGGGCGTTATTTCTCCCTTCCAGGCCCTTTGTACTGCTCTTGCCGCTACGGTAGGAACAGGTAATATAGCAGGTGTTGCCGCCGCTATATGTATTGGTGGCGCAGGTGCGGTTTTCTGGATGTGGGTTGCCGCCTTCTTCGGTATGATGACCAACTACGCAGAAAATGTTTTAGGCATCTATTTCCGCCGCAAGAATAGCCAAGGCGAATGGTCCGGCGGCGCTATGTACTATCTTCAGGATGGTCTGGGCGGTTATAAATACGAGGATAAAAACAGTAAAGCTTCCTTCAAAAATCTCGGTAAAGTTCTAGCCGTTTTATTCTGTATCTTCACTATGCTTGCATCCTTCGGTATCGGCAGTATGGGTCAGGTAAATAAAATCGTTGCCAATGTTGCCGCCGCATTTGATGTTAAAGCGCTTTCAAGCGTTGAGGTATTTAGCGGTATTTCTCTTTATAATATTATCATTGGCGTAGTTATTATGATTCTCACCGCTGTTATTACTTTAGGCGGCGTTAAGAGAATTGCCAGTGTTGCCGAAAAAATTGTTCCCTTTATGGTGGTACTTTTCGTACTCGGCAGTCTGGTTATCATCGGCGTTAACTATAACGCTATTATCCCCGCATTTAAGGCAATTTTTGTTAATGCCTTTGCTCCCGAGGCCTTCGTAGGCGGCGGTATCGGCGGCGTTATCATTGCTATGACAAATGGTTTCAAGCGCGGCGTTTTCTCCAACGAAGCAGGTCTTGGCTCTTCCGTTATGGTTCACTCCAATTCCAGCGTTAAAGAACCCGTTAAGCAGGGTATGTGGGGTATCTTCGAGGTATTTGCAGATACTATGATAGTTTGCACTATGACAGCCCTCGTTGTTCTCACCTCGGGTGGTCTTGAAGGCGGCGTTTTCAATGTTGTAAGCGGTGAAGTTGCAGATGGATTAAGCGATGCTACCTTGGTTGGCGGCGCATTTAACGAGGTGTTCCCTTGGGGTAATATCGGTCAGCGCTTTGTTGCTATCGCTATGTTCCTCTTTGCCTTCACCACCGTTCTCGGTTGGTCGCACTACGGCTCAAAGGCCTGGGAATATCTCTTCGGCGCAAAGAGCACTGCTATTTTCAGAATTATCCACGTTTGCACCATCATCTTCGGCGCCGTTCTCACATCTTCTCTGGCTTGGGATATCTCCGATACCTTTAACGGTCTTATGATGATTCCCAACCTTATCGGCGTTCTCTTTATGATCCCCCTTGTTGTTAAGATTACAAAGAACTATGTTGATCGTAAAGTTAAAAATAAGGATGTTGAGCCCGTTATTTCTTATGACCCGGAAATTCAGGCCGAACATGCCGCCGCCATCAAAAACGGTGAAAAATAATTTTTGACAACTCTCTTGTTGTGCCCGAGTCGTTATTATTTTGATACGGCTCGGGCAGTTTTTATTGACATTTAATGTCATAAGTGGTATACTTTTCGAAAAGGAGTTGAGCGTATGAAATCAACAGGTGTTGTCCGTCCCGTAGACCGTATGGGCAGAGTTGTAATACCAAAGGAAATCCGCAAACAGCTTAACATTAAAAGCAATGTTGACAGTTTAGAAATATATATGGAAAACGATTCTATTATTTTAAAGAAATATCAACCCGCTTGTGTTTTCTGCGAGGAAATTTTGGGTGTTATTGAGTATAACAATCATTATGTATGCCCCGAATGTATCAGAAAAATGATGGAACTCAAGGAACAAAGCGAGCTAAGTGAGGAAGCGGAGTATGAATAAGAAACTTTCCTTTCAGAGCGATTATATTGCAGGGGCTCACCCCGATGTACTAAAAGCTCTTTGTGAAAATAACCTTGAAGCCACCTCGGGTTACGGTACCGATAGATTTTGTTTGAGTGCTGAAGAAAAGATTAAAAAAGCTTGTAATTGCCCTGAAGCAAAGGTTTATTTCCTCGTTGGCGGAACTCAGGCAAATGCAGTGGTAATATCCTCTGTGCTCAAAAAATATGAGGGTGTTATTTCGGCGAAAACAGGTCATATTCACGCCCATGAGGCAGGTGCCGTTGAGCATACAGGCCATAAAGTTTTGGAACTTCCGCAAACCCTTGGTAAAATCAGCGCCGATGACCTCTCCGATTTACTTAAAACCTTCTATGCGGATGAAAACTGTGAGCATATGGTTTTTCCGGGTATGGTTTATATTTCTCATCCTACCGAGTACGGAACTTTATATTCTAAGAAGGAACTTACCGATATATCCGCTATATGCCGAGAATATAATATTCCCTTGTTCCTTGATGGCGCCCGTCTGGGTTACGGTCTTATGAGTTACCAAACTGATGTAACTTTAAAAGATATTGCAGAGCTTTGCGATGTTTTCTATATAGGCGGAACAAAAATGGGAGCCCTTTGCGGCGAGGCGGTTGTGTTTACCAAAAACAACACCCCAGCCCATTTTGTAAACCTCATTAAGAAAAACGGCGCCTTACTTGCCAAGGGCCGACTTTTAGGAATTCAGTTTGATGCTCTTTTCACCCATGACCTTTACTTTAAAATAGGCCGTCACGCTATTGATATGGCAGAGAAAATCAAAGCAATATTTAAAGAAAAGGGATATCCCTTCTTCATTGATTCCCCCACCAATCAACAATTTATCATTCTTGAAAATAGTAAAATGGAAGAACTAAAAGAGAAGGTTAATTTCGGTTTCTGGGAAAAATATGATGAAAACCATACGGTTGTACGCTTTGCCACTGGCTTTAGTACCACCGAAGAAGAAATTGAAGAACTTGCAAAAATAATTTAGCAACTGGAGATACTTTTATGAAATACCAAATCAGCATTACCAAGACCGCAAATCCAAATCCCCGCCCTACCGATGAAAGCAAACTCGGCTTCGGCAAGATTTTTACCGACCATATGTTTCTTATGGATTATAGCGAAGGTGAAGGTTGGCATGATGCCCGTATTGTTCCCTTCGGTCCTATGCCTACCCACCCTGCCTCCACTGTTTTTCATTACGGCGCAGAAGTTTTCGAAGGACTTAAGGCATATAGGAACGAAAATGGCGGAATTCAACTTTTCAGACCCGAAGAGAATGTTAAGCGCCTTAACAATTCTGCCGCTCGACTTTGTCTTCCTACCTTAGACCCCGAAGGCGCACTTGATATTATAAAAACCCTCGTTGAACTGGAAAAAGACTGGGTACCGAAAAGCGAAGGCACATCCCTTTATATCCGCCCCTTCCTTTACGGCAACGACCCCCATCTTGGCGTTCACGCGGTTAAAAATGCGGTTTTTGCAGTTATCTGCTCACCCGTTGGCGCTTATTATGCTGAGGGCCTTAACCCCGTTAAAATCGCTATTGAATCCACCGATGTCCGCGCAGTAAGAGGCGGAACGGGCGAGGCAAAATGCGGCGGCAACTATGCGGCAAGTCTCAGAGCTGGTCAGAAGGCAGAAGAAAACGGATATACTCAGGTTTTGTGGCTTGACGGCGTAGAGCGCAAGTATATCGAAGAGGTTGGCGCTATGAATGTTATGTTCAAAATCGGCGGAAAAATCGTAACCCCTGCGCTTATGGGTTCTGTTCTTCCCGGTATCACCAGAAAATCTTGTATACAACTTCTTAAAAGTTGGGGATATGAGGTTGATGAAAGACAGATTTCGGTTGATGAACTCTTTGACGCCGCTAAAAACGGTCTTTTAGAAGAGGCGTGGGGTACAGGCACCGCCGCCGTTGTTTCCCCTATCGGCAACCTTTTCTATGAAGGTAAGGAGTATACCGTTTGTGATAATAAAATTGGCGAACTTACCCAGAAACTTTACGATAACTTAACAGGTATCCAATGGGGCAAAATAAAGGATGACTTTAATTGGATAGTTAAGGTGTGTGACTAATTTAAAACAAAAGAAAATCGGCTTAACGGAAAACCGTTAAGCCGATTATTTTATGTAAGAATATGAAAAATATATGTGCCCGTAAATATTCTTATCATCTTTACATATCTTTTCTTGGGCTTCAATTATTTCTTCCCCTTTTGCCCATTCCTCTTTGTCGGGCGGGGTTTCGGTGCCGATTTTATAGCTTGCAAGACCGATTAAAAGCTTTGCCTTGCTGTTTTTAAGCTCATTTTTCCAGGTGTCTAAAAGGTTTTCAAAACGGAAATTACTATCGGGATAATTAAAGCCGAAATAAAGTTGAGGAATAAGCCAATCCACACAACCGCTTTCGCCCCAAAGAGTAATGTCCGCATACCGAGAATTATAATTCTTTTCTATATCTGCCGCAGGACTGACACTAAAAATAATATCCTTGTTTATAAATTTTATGGCAGTATATACTCCGCTTATAAGTGCGTTTACATTGCCTCTCCGCCAATCCTCTACGGAAACGGGTGTTTCTGCCGACTCAAAATATTTTTGGTAAGACACATTGTCTTCCTCTATTAAATCGAGGGGATAAAAATAATCATCAAAATGTATGCCGTCAACGGCATAGGTATTAAGAATTTCTCTAACTCCATCAGTAACCAGTATCCTTGCTTCATAAGAGGCGGGGTTAAGATATATACCGCTTTCGGTTATGAGCAGATTATCCGATGAGCCCCACTTATAAGCGGGGCTTTCTTCTTTTATATTTTCTATATTGTTGTCCGCCGTTCTTACTCTGTACGGGTTAATCCATGCGTGAAAACGGATATTCTTTTTATGAGCGGATGATACCATAAATTCTAAAATATCAAAATCTACTGCCTTCGCGCTTTCAGCCATTGGAAAAAGCTTTGAGGGATAATAGGCATCACAAAAAGCCCTCGTATGAACAAAAATATCGGTTATCCCCTTTTCTTGACAGGTTTGTAACGCTTGTGAAAACTCCTTTTTGAAATCGGCGGACAACATCCCGTTTAGCTCGGTATAGGTAATCCATACTCCCTTATGATAAACACTGTTATCATCCTTAATTCTCTGTCTGCTTTCACCCTGACAGCCGCACAGAATAAGCAGTATACAAAAGCAGAGCAATACGGCTCTTTTCATAATTTCTCCTTATATATTAAATTAACCAATAGGCGTATAGTTAATTAATATGCCGCCGACAGCAAATCTATCCTTGCTATCAAGAGAAATTTTAAGACGCCCCGTTTTTCTTATGGGTATAACTATGGGGGTTACCTCGTATCTCGCCTTTTGAGGTTTTATTATAACCTCGCCCTTGTTTTCATCGCCCGTTACGGTTATTTTAATATCGGCGGTGGGTTCCAGACCTATATGGATTTTATTAATAGTTTTTAAGGTTCCCATACTTTCAAAATCGGTGAAAGCGGTAGCGAAACTTCCCTCGATATCATATTCGTTGAAGAATATATCACCGTTTTCGTCCTGCAAAACGGCTAAATCCTTTTCTCCCGACAATTTGGCAATATACTGATATTTTAAATTCTTACTGTTACAGGCAAAGAGCACATTTTTATTAACCCTATCGGCAGAAACGGTGGAGCCGCCTATGTGGTGTTCCCATAAATACCAAGCAATTTTACCGCTGTTTTCCTTACTGTCAGCATATTTATAAGGAAACCCGAAGTCCTTTATTCTATAATCCATAACCGCCATCTTATCGCCGAGAATTAACATATAATACCCGTCTATATCGGTGGCATAGGCCTTTTTAAGATTATACTCGCTATAAGAATCAAGAAAATCGCTTATATTTGCAGAAACCTCATAAATATTATTTTCTTTGCCGTAGGTGGTTGTAGCAAGAGTGTAAACCTTACCCACCGAGGAAAGCCAGACGAGTCGGTTTGAACAGTTGCGCAAGGTATCGGGACAATCGCAACCTATAAAGGAATGCACCGCCGTAGAAGTCAAGGTATCATTATGCAAAAATCCCGTTCGGGCGCCCGATAAAATACCGTCAGGTGTATAGGCATCCCCCACCGTAACATTGATTTTATATATTTCGGTGGGCTTAAAGGCGATAAGCTTATCGCATACAATACCCAAAGCAGTAATGGGCGCAGTTCTGTCCCCCACCGCCACCTTGGCGTTGGCAGGGAAATAAAGGGGCATTGTTTTTCTGCAGGAATAAATCTCGTTTACATTGAATTTATTATCACAAAAATACATTCTTCCGTTATAGCTTGCGCACCGTTTTGCTCCCACAATTCTACCCCAAGCATCAGGCGTGGTTTTATATGCGGTTATCTCAATATTGTTGCCGCCGTAACCCGACATATAAGGCCAAAGAAATTCATTATAACCTTCCGTAAAACTGAAAATTCCCTTTTCCCTATCAATTCTGAAGGCAACGGTATGTCCGTCGTAAAGAAGGATTATGTTATCGTGCTCGGGCTCCACATACCATCGCAGATACTCGGTAGGCGTAATATACATTTTACACTCCACATAATTTGCATCTATATTAGAAATAGGTAGCTTAAAGGTATTTGAAACACCGTCGGTGGTGTAGTATGCCTTAAATTTAGGGTTAAGCATATTAAGAGCTTCGGGCTCTGTAGGTTTAGCATTATAAAACACAGTTCCCGATTCGGCCTCGGCATATTTATTGCCTCTGCCGTTCATATAAATTATGGGCTCATAGCAATCGGTAACGTAAAGCTCCTGCCAAGCATCAAACTCCGCCGTAATCTCATATATGCGGTAAACAGTTTCGCCGCCCGAATTTAAGGTAATAAAGGCGTAAACTCCTCCTCCCACCGTGGCAGAAGCATTAAAAAACATAATATTGCTGAATCTATAAAATGTTTCAGCGCTTGTTCTCTGAAGGCGAATGGCCGCTGTTTCCTCAACGCTTCCGTTACCGCTTACAAAGAAAACACGCAAAAGCTCGTAGGAAATATAGTCACCGTCAACGCAGTAAGCAATGGACTTTTTCTCGCCGTCTATGTAAACCGAGTTTCCCGTCATTTTAAATGGCAAAACACACTCCGAATATTCATCGTATCTATGGACTACGCTATCCTCCACCGCCCTTATGCCATCTCGGGTACGAAGCGCACCGTTTTTAAACCAAAGATTTTTACAAGCGCTTAATTCATTTTTATCAATGAACTTTTCATCCTTTAAATTTATTCCTCCGTAAAGCTCCGATATACGAAACTGCTTTTCCGCCGTACTTTTCATATTACCGTATTTCATACGCTACACCTCTGAAACCACGGGCAGAGTATCGGTAATAAGGGATTTGCTTCCCTTAACGGCCGCCCTCTTGCCGTTGTAAATGTCAGCAAAAAGCTTATTCTTTCCGCTGTCGTTATCCGAAAGGGCCAAAAGCATAGCGCTACCGTATATAATGGCATCCTCCGCCTCTTTTGTAACCCTGATTTCATCAGACAGTTTGCTTATGAAAATATCAATATTCAGGTCGCTTAGTATTCGGTTTATAACTGCAGTCGCCCTTGATTTGAGCCCTGTGCTATCGTCAATTTCGCCGAAAGAATCGGTGTAACCCAAAAGCTTCATTGCATCATCAAATATTTTGTATCCCTTCATCCTCTTCCTCCTCGCCTAATTCCTCAAGAATTTCTTCCTTATCGGGTAAAATTTCATCGGGTAATCTCTTTATTAACTGACGCTTATTTAAAACGCCCTTTTCATAAAGCATCGTCAGTGTATTTACAGTGTCTGACGTTTCACCACCGCTAATCTCCTCGGGCTTAACCTTGGCAGAACAAATAATATCCGCATATCTGCTCGATTCAAAGGGCATATACCAAATTCCGCTCTCATCCTCAATTTTAAGAGAACGGTTGCCGTAGTGAGTAAACCAGAAATCCACCCAGATAAGCGAAAGTTCACCCAGAAATCTATAATATTTATCCTTTAAAAGCTGTAGGGGCAATGTGGCGGCATTAAGCATTGTAGCAAGGGCGGCGGCGTTATCCGCTCTGCTGTCGCCGAGCGCCACCTCATTAGCGCCGCTTTGTGTTAAGGTGTTGGTTACAAGCTCATTAACGCTACCCATCAGATTACTGCAAAAATCAGGGGGAGTTACATATTTAACCGCTCCTGCAACATCTTCGTTAGTTCCGTAAACCTTTATAATCTGACCCGGGTCGTTGGTTATATCGGCGTTTACTGTATCTCCGTTTACAACCATCATCGGCATACCCATAGTCATAGCCGACCATACATTTGCCGTAATCATTCGGTTTATGGCAATCTGATTTGGAATAAGATAGGTGATTTCACTCTCACCGTAAACAACACCTTCCTTTTCGTCCCAACTGAAAGCCGCCAAGGGATAACGGGTAAGAAGCGTATCAAAATCTTCGCGGATAATACAGTTTTCCGTAACCTTTACACATCTTACGGTGGCTTTACCCTTTTCCGTAAAGGATTTATAAAACTTGGTAAGCACCAAAACTCTGCCGTTTTTATCGGGCTTTAAGTTTCTTGCCTTCTTTTCCCCAAGTTCGTTTTTTAAACTTTCCGCATCACGCTCACTTGCAATGATGATATAGGGCTGCATTTGGATATTAGTGCAATAGGGGTCGGCAAAATAGACATTGCCAATATCCAAAACCTCGCAGTTTATATCCCCGAAATACTTGGAATTTACCTCCTTATCCCAATAGGTATAGATAATTCCCGTACCGCTTATAAATGCTTTTTTAAGGGCAGAAACCAAAAGAGAATCGAGGGCTACTCTATGGGAAACGGTGTTTCGGTAATCCTCTAAAACGGGCATAAGAAGGTCTATCTCATCTGCATTTACCTGTCCTTTAAAGCCCTCGCCCACCTCGAGAAGTTTTCTTTTTTCTATACGCTCTTTGCTTCGTTTGTTCGATGAAGCAAAACCGCCCGCCGAAAATTTAACCGAAACGGGCGCCGAAATAATCTGGGAAATCTTATAATCGCCGATTCGTTTTATGACATTGTATCTGACAAGCGGACGGTCGTTTCCGCAGTTTGCCCCGTACCACTGGTCGCCAACATAGAAGCGCTCATTGATTTTGCTTTGCTCGTAAAGCCCCTTGCTTCCAAGGGCCTCTTTGAAATCAACTCCGCTTAAATATTCTTTATATATAAGTTTAGGTTCAAGATTCATTTTTTACCTCCCAAGCAAAGCTTAAAGTGCTTCGCTTTGTAAAAGAGCCGCTTTAATTAAAGCGGCTCCCATAAATTAAAATTAAACTGCTTCTACTGTTACAGAGCAAACAGCGCTAACCTTAGCGGGAATGCCGTCTACGGTAATTTTAGCAAAATAGTAGTGGGTACCGACTGTAAGGTCTGCAGGAAGGGTTAACTGCGCATCGGTTGCATCTGCAATTTTAACTGCGCCGCCGCCGTTTTCATCCTTGCAGGAATACCACTGATAACCAAGTGCTCCGCCGTCACAGCTTGCGGTTACGCTCAAGGTTTCATCGCTTTCGCCTTCATTTACAGTAATGCTCTCGGGTTCCTCAGCAACAGTTACCTTGGGAGCAATCCAAGCCCAGATACTGTCAAGACCGCTCTTCTTTACAAACACATCATAGTAAATGCGGTAATCGAACTTATAAGCGTCAGCGTCAATATTCTGTTCGGGGGTGAAAATGCGCATCTGCTCGGTCTTCTTAACAAGGTGAGCCGCCGATTTAGGACAAACAAGCATATAAACCTCGCGAGAATTTTCAGCGGGCTTAAATCCACCCTGCGCGCCCGTATTAAAGGTATAGCTCGTCTTCATTCTCTCGTTAACTACGGGAATGATGGCAACGCCGTTTAAAGACTTAACCTTAAGATTAACCTCACCCTGCTTGAAATCGTTTACGGTAAGCATGCGGGAAATCTCAGCAGAATTGGTGAGGGCAGCATACATTGAGCTATCAAGGAATGCTACAAGCTCCTCATCAAAACCAACTACGCTCTGTACCTCGTTAATGAGGTTGCAAAGAGCTTCGAAGGGCTTATATATATCGCCCTTTATGAGATTTGCTCTTGTTGCGGCAAGACCTGCAAGCTTGGAAATTACATAAGCATCGCACTCGGGAACAACCTTGGTGCGAACATATTCGCCTAAAATCTTACCTGCCAAGTTGGCAATACCTGTTTCATCCATATCCTCGCGGTCAATCTGCAAGGAACGGGCGCGGTCCATAGCCATTGTGTAAGAAGCATTGCTTACGGTTATGGCGCCGCGGGTGAAACCTGTATCGCGGTCATAATCGGCAAGGCCTTGGAAATCCACATCGGGAATAATAACGGTTTTTGCGCCTACAAACTTAGTAGCAAGGGCGTTATCTGCAAAGAAACCTGTTGCGCTCTTCTGAGCAAACAGAATATCGAGTTCATCGGAATATCTTGCAGCGTTTTCAATAGAATTAATAGACATAAAATCTTCTCCTTATCAAATTAATTTATCCCCAAAGCCCCTTCAAAAACATATTGCGAACAGGGTCTACTGCCCCTGTGTCTTCGGTTTTTAAAGAGCCGAGGGTATGTTTTTTAACATCCTTCTCTTTTTCTTCACTTGCCTTCTTTTGCATTTTAAGAGTGTGAAGATATCTTAAATATTCATCGAGGATTCGGCTGCCTTTTTCTCGGCTACGGGCGGTAACCTCTTTTGGCAACTCATCATATCCCGAAATTTCGGGAAAGAACTCTTTTAGTTCTTTTATTTGACCGTCGTCACCTAAAAGTTTTTCTTCCATATTTATGAAGTTATCCGCAAGCTCCTCGTTGCCGCCGCACTTTGATAAAATTTCATCGCGGCGCTCTTTTTTAAGATTACCTTCAACCATAGATAAAAACTCGCCCACGCTTTTGCCGTTTTGTTGTGCCAAGGAACGAAGGCGGTCAAAATCTGGGGTAATCATATCATATTTAAGGCCTTTTTGAGCAAGGGAAGCCGCTTCCTCTACGGAAAGTTCCCTTTCCTCTTTATTAAATTTTATAGGAATTTTAATACCTTCGTCCGAAATTTGAGGTTTGGTTTCCTCGCCTTCCGAAGTCATATTTTCTTCTTGTGATTCTGGTATATCACGATTATAATTTTCTGATTTTTCCATACTAAACTCCTTAAATTTACTGTACCGAGCCGTCATAGGTTAGAAAATTTTCGAACTCACGGCTGATGATAGCTTTTTTAAAAAACGGTCCTCGTGGTACCGCTACTCCGCCTCCTTTTCCGCCAAAAAATAGGCCTAAAAGGAAACCTATAAGGAATGCGGCGACGGCTACCGCCAAAAAACTTAAAAAACTCATATATCCCATCCTTTACTGAAATCCTTAGGGCTGATGCCCATTTCTCTTTTAATTTCCGTTTCCTCCTTTTCGGGACGAAAAAATTTAACATCGTAAAAAGCATAGCGGAGAGCATCGCAAAGGTGATTATCCGTATCTTTGGGCATTTTCATACCGTTTTTTAAATTTTTATCGTCGTAAACATAGGAAGAAAACTCCTTTATGGTGTTGACACAAACGGGGTCGATATAAATTTCATATTCGTTAATACCCGATATTCCGTTTAAAATACTGTCGCTACCCTTTACTGATGGCATTATTCTCCCAATGCCAAGCCGCCTCAAATCATCATTGGATTTCGGCTCGGCGCTATCGGCTCTTATACGCTCCTTAGCGTAGCCCCTTCTTTTAATCTCCTCGGCAATATGGCAGTTGAGCATTCTTTTTTGATAAAATTCATCATAGATATAAAGAATTTTATCTACGGGGTTGGCAAGAAAGGCGATAAATGCCGTGGGGTCATTTGTGTAGCCGTAATCAAGACCGAAAAAGTTTTTCCATTTATACCTTTCCTCATTCTTGATTACAGGTTTGCCCACTTGCCAGTTTTCAAATACAAGCCCCTCCGATATACCCCAGTTTCCAAGCCCCGCAACCTGATATTTTTGGGGGCTTCGGCGCTTCATTTTCGCAAATACCGTTTTGTCGGTTTCATCCAGAAACTCGTTTATGAGATAATTGGTTGAAAAGGTTGCAGTATCCGACTGCGCGGTATCGAAAAATCGTTTTTTGAGCCAGTGCTCAGCGCTCCAAGGGTTAAAGGTGAGGGTGGTTTGTTTGAAAAGCCCGTTCGGTAAAGTTCCTCTCGGCACAGATAAATCAAGCTTTTCAAAATCCGCCTCGTTTTCTATTTCGAAGGCCTCCTCTACCCAGACAAAATTAAGGTGCCCCTTTGGCACTGTGGTGGATGCCAATTTAAGTACATCATCAAATCCGCGGAATATAATTTTTTGTCCCGTAGGCAGATAGGTCATTTCCATAGGTGATACAGTGTTACTCCATAGGTGCGATACCCCAAGACGACTCTGGGCCCATTTGAGTTGCGCAAAGGTGCTGTCCCTATGGGTGTTCATAACCTGCCTTACCACCAAAAGATTGCTATCCTTATACCGCATAATGCGGTATATAAAATTGAGGGCGGTGGTGGTACTCTTTTTAGAGGCCTTGCCTCCCTTTAAAACTCTGTAACGCTTTTTGCAGTTCCAGAACTCATCGTATCCGCCACCCACTACATTGCTTACCTTAATCGGCGATATCGTCAATAATGGTCACCGCCCTCGTCTCTTTCGAAGCTTCGCCGCCGCCCACGATACTGCGAAGCTCCTTTATGGCAGCGAGGTCACCTGATGACGCCTTCTTGTAGAGCGCTATCATAACTGCGGCTTTTCTTTTTGGCTTTTTTAACTCATAGCCCTCATCTTTAAGTGATTGCTTTTCCGCTTCGGATAACTCCTCATTAAGTAAAGCTTCAAGTGAACTTTTAAAAAACTCATCTTTTTTCTTCATAGGTAACCTCCTCCATATAAATTCATCGGTTTTTTACCGACACATTTAATATACTCCGCCAAAAAGTGCCATTCACCGACTTGAAAAAGCAATTGTTATGGTGTATAATATTATTTGTAAAATTTTGCGAGGTGACTTCTATTGAAAAATTATAAACGCTCGGCTTTAATCGCCCTTATAGCAACCTATGTTTTTGTAGGTTTGCTTGTGGCATTTACTGTGGCGCTTCCTTGGCTTACAAGATGGTATGTTGAGGTACGCGGTCGCTCTGCCGACCTTTTCGCCACAATTATGCTGGCCACCTACCCTTGCGTACCCTTGGCGGCTATTACTCTTATCTCTTTAATAAAGCTTCTTAAAAATATTCTTGCTGGCAAGGTATTTGAGTTTGAAAATACAGGACATCTTCTAGCTATTTCCAACAGTTGCCTTTTAGCAGGTATCATAATGCTCGTTGCGGGTATTTTCTATATGCCCTTCTATATTGCAGGGGGCGCCGCAATTTGTATGGCACTTATAGTAAGAGCAATGCGGGTAACCCTTCAAGCCGCAGATTATGAGGTTCATAAACACGAAGAAGAAAAGAGTGAAAAATAATGAAAAAAACAGTTATTTCGGTTATCGGCAAGGACTCGGTGGGTATCATTTCTAAAATCAGCGCGTCAGCCGCCGAATATAATGTTAATATAATTGATATTACACAGTCGGTTTTAGAGGATATGTTCTGTATGGTTATGCTAACTGATATCTCAGCCCTTTCTTGTTCTTTCAGCGAGTTCTCCGATAATCTTCAGAAGCTCGGTCACGAAATGGGACTCCAAATCCACGTTATGCACGAAGATATTTTTGATTCTATGCACCGTATTTGAGGTAGAGTAAACTTATGATAAATCTTAAGGATATAATGGAAACCGTAAATATGATTAGGCAGGATAATCTGGATATCCGCACCATCACTATGGGTATTTCCCTTCTGGACTGCGCCGATTCCGACCCAAAAACTGCCTGCAATAAGATTTACGAAAAAATGACCCGCCTTGCAGGCAATCTTGTAAAAACGGGTATGGATATTGAAAGCGAATATGGAATTCCCATTATCAATAAACGAATTTCCGTAACACCCATCGCTATGGTGGCCGCCGCTTCGGGCGGTGACCCCGTTATGTATGCCAAAACTTTGCAGAAAGTGGCCGACGCTACGGGCGTTAATTTTATAGGCGGCTACTCCGCCCTCGTTCATAAGGGCTTTTCCGCAGGTGATTTGCGACTTATTGAGTCTATTCCCGAAGCTTTGGATATTACAAATAATATCTGCTCATCCGTTAATATCGGCTCCACTAAAGCGGGTATAAATATGGATGCGGTTAAACTTATGGGTAAGGTTATAAAGGAATCCGCCGTAAGAACTGCCGACCGTGACTGTATCGGTTGCGCAAAATTGGTTGTTTTCTGCAACGCCCCCGAAGATAATCCATTTATGGCAGGCGCATTTCACGGTGTTGGTGAGCCCGATTGCGTTATAAATGTAGGAGTATCAGGACCGGGTGTTGTTCATTCCGCTCTTAAGCGTTGCCCCGACGGAGATTTAGGCGAAGTGGCAGAAACCATAAAGAAAACCGCCTTCAAGATAACCCGTATGGGTCAGCTCGTTGGCAGTGAAGCTTCTCGCCGTCTTGGCGTTCCTTTTGGAATTGTGGATCTTTCCTTAGCCCCCACCCCAGCGGTTGGCGACTCGGTTGCAAGAATACTCGAAGAAATGGGACTCGAAAATTGCGGTACCCACGGTACTACCGCCGCTTTAGCCCTTTTAAATGACGCGGTTAAAAAGGGTGGCGTTATGGCATCTTCCTCTGTTGGCGGACTTTCGGGCGCATTCATTCCGGTTTCTGAGGATGAGGGTATGATTGACGCGGTGAGAACAGGTAATCTCCGTCTTGAAAAGTTAGAGGCAATGACCGCCGTTTGCTCGGTTGGTCTTGATATGATTGCTATCCCCGGTGATACACCACCTGAAGTTATTTCGGCAATTATCGCCGACGAAGCCGCTATCGGTATGGTGAACTCCAAAACCACCGCTGTAAGAGTTATTCCCGCTATAAACAAAAAAGCGGGTGAAGAGCTTAACTTTGGAGGACTCCTCGGCTACGCTCCAATTATGAGTGTAAACTTAAACAGCAGCCCCAAAAAGTTTATTGACAGAGCAGGTAAAATCCCCGCTCCTATGCAGAGTCTAAAGAACTAAATAAAACAAAAGGATTTGAGCGTTTGCTCAAATCCTTTTGTTATTTTTCTTCTTATCCTCTAAACATTCGGGCAATTTCAAGGTTTTAGCATATTCCCTATAAAATGACCTTAACTGATTTACAGTGGGGACATCCTTTCTTATTCCCCCCGCTCCCAGTTTTTCGAGATGCGCCGAAAATTCCTCTACCGCAGTTTTAAGTTTATTTATTATATTCGTTCTTCTTATTTTTAGAAGGCGGCCAATTTCTTCCTCGCTTAATCTGCCGCCGAAATATAGGACGATTAAAACCTTTGAAAGCTCGTCAAGGCGGGAAAATGCGCCGCTATAATATTTATATCCCTCGGTTGCTTCCCCCACATATTTTTCCTTTTCTATATCCAAAGGACTCGTATCTTCGCCCTTTAAATTTTCTCTTAGATGGGGATTTAAAAATGGTATACATCTCGTTATCCCTAAACTTACTACAATTTTATAAAATTCCTCATCCTCAAGGATATAATTGTTTTTTATCTTCTCAAAGCCCATAGTAAAAGCTTCTACGGTAAATTTCGCCGCCTTTTCTTCATCCTCTATTAGCATAATCAAAAGATTGTATATCTGATTTTTATATTTGTGAAAAAGCGCATTTTTAGCCCTCTTTTTTGATTTTGCAGCTTTAAAGGCCAAAGATTTTTTAAGCATTATATCCCCTTCTTTCAAACATACCTTATCATATATTTATTACCAACTTTTTACCATTTATTAAATTTTTTTAAAATTAAAAGGGACTTGAGTTACAAGTCCCTTAAATCATTTAAAGATTTACAGCTTTAATTAATTACCGGCGATTACAAAACTTCTGTTACGGTGTTCCGCCGCATAATGAAGTTTTTCTCTATCCATCATCCTTATTTCTTAAGAGCCAATGCCTGCTTTACTTTTTCTACGATATTAACTGCGCGAAGACCGAACTCGTCGAGGAGTTTGAGTGCGGGACCTGAATGACCGAACACATCGTTAACGCCGAGCTTAACTACGGGAACGGGATATTCTTCGCAAACCACATCACTTACTGCGCTTCCGAGACCGCCTACTACAGAGTGTTCCTCTGCGGTAACAATGGCGCCGGTTTCCTTTGCGGCTTTTAAAATAATTTCTTTATCAAGGGGCTTAATGGTGGCAATATTGATTACCCTTGCATTAATGCCTTCCTCTTTTAACATATCGTGAGCAATAAGCGCTTCGTTAACCATAAGACCCGTAGCAACAATAGTAACATCATTGCCTTCCTTAATTTCTACGCCCTTGCCAATTTCGAACTTATAATCATCGCCGAAAATTACGGGAACTGCAAGACGGCCTAAGCGGATATAAAAGGGGCCATCTGCATCCAAAGCCGCCTCTACTGCAAGACGGGCTTCGGTATCATCAGCAGGGTTGATAACTGTCATGCCGGGAATAGTGCGCATAAGGGCAATATCCTCGTTGCACTGATGGGTAGCGCCGTCTTCACCAACAGAAATACCCGCATGGGTAGCGCCGATAATAACATTAAGATGGGGATAACCTATTGAGTTTCTAACCTGCTCAAAAGCTCTTCCTGCGGCAAACATTGCAAAGGAAGATGCAAAAACCTTTTTACCTGTAGCGGCAACACCTGCGGCGATACTAATCATATTCTGCTCTGCGATACCGCAATCATAAAATCTTTCGGGGAATTCTTTTTTGAACATACCCGTCTGCGTAGCGGCGGCAAGGTCGGCATCAAGAACGATAAAATCGTCACGCTTTTTACCGAGTTCAACAAGGGCCTTTCCGTAGGACGCGCGGGTTGCAACTGTTTTTACTTCTGACATCTTGAATTCCCTCCTTAAATTGCGGCAAGAGCGGTCTTAAGCTCTGCCATAGCCATTTCATACTGTTCATCATTAGGAGCGGAACCGTGCCAACCCACCTGATTTTCCATAAAGGAAACGCCTTTGCCCTTAACGGTATTTGCAACGATACAAACGGGTTTATCTACAGTTTCGGCTTCCTTTAAAGCATCCTCAATCTCCTGGAAATCGTGACCGTCGATTGTTATAACGTGCCAATTAAATGCCTCAAACTTCTTATCAATGGGCTTTGCAGAGTTAACCTCATCAATAGAGCCGTCAATCTGAAGATTATTAAAGTCAACAAAGGCAACAAGGTTAGAAAGGTTTTTATTAGCCGCAAACATTGCTGCCTCCCAAACCTGACCTTCTTCGATTTCACCGTCACCAAGGATAGTGAAAACGCGGAAATCATTACCGAAATGCTTACTTGATAGCGCCATACCACAAGCGTTGGAAATTCCCTGACCCAGTGAGCCACTGCTCATATCAACGCCGGGGATATGCTTCATATCGGGGTGACCCTGCAAAACAGAGCCGATTTGTCTTAGGGTTTTAAGGTCTTCTACGGGGAAGTAACCTCTGTTAGCAAGAACAGAATAAAGTGCGGGAGCGGCGTGTCCTTTTGAAAGAACAAGACGGTCGCGGTTTGCTGCCTTGGGGTCTTTAGGGTCAATATTCATATACTCAAAATAGAGATATGTGAGAATATCCGCGCAGGAAAGTGAGCCGCCCGGATGACCCGATTTTGCTGAATGTACGCCTTCGATAATTCCCATACGAACCTCGAGGGCTTTTCTTTTTAGTTCCGTCTTTTTAATATTGTCCATCATATGCTTCCTTTCAATGCCGCAGTTTTCATCTGCGACAGGTAATCTATAAAATCGGCAACCGCGCCGTTTTTAACCTTTCCAACTACTATAGTGGCAATTTCTTTTATATCATCGGGAGTTTCTTCGGGCACTGCGCATATATCGGCGAACTTTAGCATTTCAACATCGTTATAATAATCGCCCATAGCAAAGCAGTTACCTTTGGTAATTCCCAGAATATTTACAAGCTTTTCTACCGTAAGGGCCTTTGAAACCCCTTTTGGTACAAATTCTATATAGCTTCGTTTACTGCCCTTTATAGTAGCAGATGTTTTTATGAATCTTGAGGAAACATTTAAACCTTCCGTATATTCCCAAAGTTCATTATATGTATCTTCATCGGTGGCAAAGAATATAATTTTTTCAAAATCCATAGCGCACATTTCGGTATATGTACACTCTAAAACTTCAAATTCCTCATATTCCCTATGGTCGCGGCTTTCACTGTTATCGGAAAAGATATAAACATCTTCTCCGATATGCACCTCTGCGGCAACGCTTGGAAATCTATTTAAGATATTCTCAAGTACAAATCGGTCTTCCTTTGGTATGCAAACCGAAAAAAGCGTTTTTCTATCCTTAAAATCATAGATAACGCCGCCATTTGCCATAACCGAGGGTGAAACATCAGGAATTTTTCTTAAAACCTCGCCTACGGCGCTGGGTGTTCTTCCCGTCGCCATAGAAAAATGACCGCCTTGTTCTATGAAATATTTAATTTTCTCCGCGTTTCTTCTGGCCATACCTTCATCGGAAAGCAGTGTCCCATCCAAATCGCAGGCCAAAAGACACCCATCAAAAAGCTTCATCGTGTAGTTTTTATCTCCTTTAAAAACGCCTTAAAGTAATCGGGTAATTCACTATCGAACTCCATATATTCCTGTGTCACAGGGTGAATAAATCCCACCTTCTTAGCGTGCAGACACTGTCCGTTTAATTTCCCGATAACATTTTTAGGGCCATAAACATCATCGCCCGCAACGGCGTGACCGATATAGGACATATGCACTCTTATCTGATGCGTTCTGCCCGTTTTAAGTTTTAATTTTATATGAGTAAAATCGCCGAAACGCTCTATAACCTCATAATAGGTGACGGCTTCTTTACTGTTTTTATCGGTAACCGCCATCTGCTTGCGCTTAACAGGGTGTCGTCCTATAGGGGCATCAATAGTACCGCTATCCGCCTTAAAATTGCCGTAAACCACCGCTTCATACTCTCGCGTAAAGCTATGGTCCTTTATCTGAGCGGCAAGTCCGTTATGAGCGGTATCATTTTTGGCTATCATCAAAAGTCCGCTTGTGTTTTTATCAATTCGGTGAACTATACCGGGACGCAAAACGCCGTTTATACCCGAAAGGGAATCACCGCAATGATACATTATAGCGTTCACAAGGGTATTGTCGGGATTACCCGCCGCGGGATGAACTACCATACCCTTGGGTTTATTGACAACCAATACATCATTATCTTCATAGACAATATTAAGCGGTATATTCTGCGCCTTCACCTCATAAACCTCGGGCTCGGGCTCACAAACCAAAACGCTATCCCCGTTTTTAAGCTTAGTGTTTTTGGCGGCTGTCTTGCCGTTGACCGTAACACATCCGCTCTCAATAAGCTTAGTGGCTTTTGAACGGGTAGCATCTAAAAGGGCAGCGGTAAAAACATCAAGTCGTTCACCGCTACCTTCATAAACTGCATCAAATTTATTCATCGTTACTGTTTTCTGGTACCACTACCGTCTTTTTCTCCTTGGCATCCTTTATCATGCCGATAACGAAATATAGGATGAAAAGACCTGCGCCTATAACGATGGCGCAATCTGCCACATTAAATACAGGGAACTCAGGCATAAAGGAAAGATGAATAAAATCCACCACATTTCCATCATTGAAAAGACGGTCATACATATTGCCAAGTCCGCCAAAAAGAATGAGAGAAATCGCCCAGAACATCAATTTATCCCTAAAGCCCATTTTGAGCAGAAGGGCTATACAAACAAGCATAATTATAACCGTCAAGCTAACTAAAAGCCAGGTGTAGCCACTGAGCATACCCCATGCGCCGCCTCGGTTATTTATATAGGTAAAATCGATGAAACCGGGGATAAAATCTCTGGTTTCGGATAAAATGAAGGTGCTTGAAACCAAATCCTTGGTGTAACGGTCGGCTAAAAAGAACAGCGCGCCCGTTATAACCGCTAATATATAAGATATCACAAAATCACTCCGCGCAAATTAAATTTCTTCTGTTTCTGCCGATAAATTTTCTTCATCGTCAGAATCAATATTTACAACGAATCCCGAAATATCGGGTTCCTTCATAGCATCCTCCGATAACATTTCAACCACGGATTTGGGGTCCATAGGAACTTCGTCGGGAATCTTGCTTAAAATTTCGATATGTTGTTTATATTTTGCCGAAATATCTGCCTTAAAGGCGGAAACCTCGAATTTAAGTTTGTTAAATAAGGTCTGCTGACGCTCAATGCAGTCCTCCGTTGCCTTTTCAACACTTGCCTTTTTAGCTTCAAGCTTAGCAATTAAAGCGGCATACTCCTCTTCCGCTCTTTTAAGGCGAAGGGCTTGGTCGTTTTCAAAAGCCGAGATTACATCTCTTTGCTTTTCGGTCATATTAACGATACTGTTTTCAGCATCCCTTATAATTTCTTCGCTCTTTTCCTTGGCCTCTTTCACCATCTGCTCGGCAAGCTTCTGAGCGTTTATTAGCACCTCTTGTATACTGGACTGCGAACTTTTAAGGGTATTAATCTCATCGTTTTTATGCTCTATTTCTGCCTTGAGCTCTCTTATTGTACGCTCAAAAACCTCATAGTCGGATTCGATTTTATCAAGCAGGATTTCTACTTCCTCCTGCTTATATCCACCCATTTGCTTTGAAAACTTAATGTTTTTAAGTTCCTTTGCATTTAACATAGCACTTTTTCTCCGTTCACATATATTTTGAGTATTCTAAAATCATTCTGCCTTTTTTTGATAGAGTATCGCACGATACTACCGTAAATTTGCCTTTTCCGCGGACGGTTATTTTATCACCCGCCACCACAGTTTTAGTAACCTTACTGCACATAGCAGAATTGATGCTGACAAGACCTTCGGTTACAAGCTCTGCCGCTTTATTTCTCGAACATTTAATGAGAGCTGAAACTATACAGTCAAGCCGACAGGACGATACTGTTTCTCTGAAGAAAGCCAATTCGCTCATTTCGGGAAGTGGCAAATCTGCTCCCACCTTAAGCGCCATTCCAACTCTGCCCGCCTTTGTAAGCTGGTTTAAAACAAACTCGCTTATTTCCTCAGTCACGAAAAACACGGCTCTGCCCTTTTCTATCAGAATATCTCCTACCGCTTCTCTTTTGATACCAAGCCCCATTAAAGCGCCAAGTATATCGCGATGGGTTAAAGCGTCCTGATTTCTGAAGGTTGCAGTAATCGGAATTATTGGAAAATCAATTTCCTCACACCAATAGGGTTTGCAACAAAGCATTACCCTTGAGGCCTCAGGAAAGCCGCCGAAAAAGGAGAATTTCCCGCCGAGTGATTTTAAAAGCTTTGTCGCCCTACCCGTCTCACTTTCGGTCAAAAAACCTAAGAACTTGGGTTTATCTGTGTTCACACATTGGCGAACAGTATCTTCCACTCGGGCGGCAAAAATATTTTCATCCATTAAAAATAGAGCTTGCTTTCAGAAAAATCATCAAGCATAAGTTCTCCCATAATGTCAACATCACGGGCAACTATTATAAAGGTGCTGTTGGCAACCTTGCGGATATTTCCATGGTTAGCATAGGCAACACCGCTCAAAAAGTCGATAATTCTTCTTGATACCTCACGGTTTGCATCCTCAAGATTAAGTACAACTGTTTTCTTGTTATTAAGATGGTCGGCGATTGCCTCAACATCTTCAAAACGGTCGGGCTTTACGAGAACAACCTGCATCTGCGAAGAAGCGGTGTTAACATTAGCCGATTTGGATTTGATTATACGGGGGGCCTGCTCGGGTCTTCTGGCGGTATATTGGGGCTCGTCCTTGGGCTCCTCTACCTTTTCTTCCATTTCATCATCGAATTCATCATCCTCAGGAATGGTCATAATGTTTTTAATTTTGTCCCAAATGCTCATTTTATTTTTCTCCTTTTTCATTTTATTTTTCTCCTTTTCTTTTATATTAAATATTGTAGTTTCTTCTGCCGAAAAGCGCTGTACCTATGCGCACAAGATTTGCGCCTTCTTCTATGGCAACGGCGAAATCCTCCGACATTCCCATAGATAAAATTTTCATATTACTATTATCTATTTTTTCGTTACCAATGTCAACAAACAGTTTGCGCATTTTACTAAAATATCCGCGCAAAGCTTGTTCATCCTCGCATATAGGCGGAATTGCCATTATGCCTTGTATCCGAACACCCTCAAGTTTACTGATTTCCTTTGCGGCCTCAATGGCTTCCTCGGCTTTAAAGCCCGATTTTGATTCCTCGTTACCGATATTGATTTCAAGAAGAATATCCATAACTTTTCCGCGTTTTACCGCCTCTTTGGAAATCTCCGAAGCCAGTCGAACAGAATCCACCGACTCTATAAGTTCCACCTTATCGATAATATATTTTACCTTGTTGGTCTGCAAATGACCGATAAAGTGCTTGTGAACGGGCAGATAAAAATCATTTTTAGCGGTAAGCTCCTGAACTCTGTTTTCCCCGATATAATCTATCCCGTTTTCTATAGCGTGATTTATTACATCTACATCAACGGTTTTTGTAGCGGCAAGAAGGGTTATATCCTGAGGGTCTCTGCCCGACTTTTTAGCCGCCGCAGTTATCTGCTCTTTTATGCGGCTATAATTTTCATCAAAAATCTTAGCCGACGACCTTTCCGTCATAAAGATTCCTTCCTTTCACTACAACCTCGTCATAAAGACGGAGAACCGAGCTATTGCTGACCTCTTGCTCACAGATAACATAGTCATCCGCTCTGTATACCACATTTACGGGAACAAACTTAACACTTCTACCGCTCAAAACATAAACGCCCGACTTACCGTCTATAACACGCAGTGCCCTTCTAGAAACCTTAAGTCCCGAATATGTTTTGCTGACTACCGTCATATTTCCTCTCCGCAAGGTTGCTAACTCACTGCTCATTTGCTGACACGAGAATATTATTACCGCCTCGTTTGTTCCCTCGGAAATATTTATTTTTTTAACAGTAACCGATAAGCTTGAATGAGATTTAATGCTGGTTTTTATAGTAAGGGTTTCACCTTCTTTATATTTGAGGGAATCGTTCAAACTGATAGGTGCGGCGATATGCCACTCGTAATCGGAAACGATTTTACCAATAGCGTTTTTAGGAGTTTCCTTAGGTTTTGCTTTTGCTAAAAACTCACTTGTTACAGTGGATAGGTCTTCCGCCGTAAATACGGTTTCGTATCCATCGGTGCCCGATACAAAATATCCCGACTGCGCCGCTCTTATTGAACCCTTATCGGTAGGTAAAGATGCTTCAAGTTCTGCCTTTTTGTCCTTAAGAGCAGCTAATTTATCGGAAAAATCCGTCTGCTCTCCCGTTATAAGTTGCCGTCTGTTTATAGCTGAAAGCAATTCATTAAGATTATCGTTTGCTCCGGAGAAATTGCCTCCCCTTGTCCCTAAAACCACGCTATTAAGGGCTTTATCCACCTTGTTGTTCACAACATCCAAATCAACGGCCTGCAAATCGTTATAGGCGGTCATATCCTCGATATCCGCAATTTGCCGATTCACATCGTCAATAGCGCTTAAGGTTATGGAGGCCTCATCGCTACCGTAGATGGTTGCAACCACTCCGTTTTTGGCAACCCTCATTCCATCGCTTACTGCGAAATGGAGAGAACCCTTTTTGTTGCCCGTAATAATACTTTCCCGTCTTATTATAGTGCCTTCAATTTTTAATCCGTCAACCGTTTCAAAAAATTCGGCGCTCTCTGTAACTACGGGTTTATAAACCGAGGAATAAACCTGATGAAAGACAAAAACAGCCACAAATGTTATTAAAAATATGCGAAGTACAGTATTTTTCTTCATCAAATTTCTTCCTTTCTTTTAACTTTCAGAGATTATATTAATCGCTCTTTTAAATATATCCTCGTCCTCGTCGGGATAAAGCCAAACTATCCGCTCATCCCTTGAAAACCAGGTTATTTGCCGTTTTGCATAACGGCGGGTGGACTGCTTTAGTTTTTCTATACATTCTTCCAAAGAACACTCACCCTTAAAATAAGGGAATAATTCTTTATGACCGATGGCTTGTACCGCCCCACTACTTTCGCCCTTTTGATTTTTAAAAGCGGTCGCGGCTTCATTTACAAGACCTTTTTCGACCATTTTATCAACCCTTGAATTTATGCGGTCGTAAAGCTTTTGCCTATCCTTATAGTTTATACCGAGCATTACATACTCATAAGGATTTTCTTTTTCGCGAGACGCACGGTTTTGCTCGGTCACCGTAAGTCCCGTTGTTTCATAGATTTCAAAAGCGCGGATAATTCTTCTTTTATTGTTGGGATGAAGCTTTTCTGCGGCGGCGCTATCAAGCTTTCTAAGTTCCTCTAGCATTGCCTCGGTGCCGATTTCTTCCATCCTTTTATTCAATCTTTCCCGTAAATCCATATCGGTTTCGGCTTCGGTAAAGATAATATTATCGGCAAGGGAGCTGATATAAAGTCCCGTTCCCCCTACTATTACAGGGGTTATCCCGCTTTCCGAAAGTTCTTCGATTTTTGCTCTTGCACTCTTTACATACTCGCCTACAGTAAAACTCTCATCATAGTTTAAAAACTCGGCAAGGTGATGAGGAACTCTTGCTCTCTCATCCGCCGTTGGAGCGGCAGATGCGATACTCATTCCCTTATAAATCTGCATAGAATCGGCGCATATTATCTCGCCTTTAAATTTTTCCGCAATTTTTATGCCAAGCTCGGTTTTACCCGAAGCAGTAGGACCAAGGACACAAATTACTTTTTTCTTTTCACTCATTGTATTCTGCCAAACTGTTTTTCAATATCTTTTTTCTTGATTTCAAAGGCCACGGGTCTGCCGTGGGGGCAGTATCTTATATCATCGGAACAAAGCACCTTTTTTGCCAACTCTAAAAGCTCTGTGTTGCTTGTGATATATCCCGCCTTAATGGCGGCCTTGCAGGAAACAGAATGGAATATATCCTCTATCCGCTCGATATCTACATTACCTGTACGGGCAAGGGAAGCGGCGGCCTCATTTACCATAGAAGCCACATCCTCTCCCGAAAGCATAGCAGGTACCGCCCTTACAAGCACGGTGCCTTCACCAAAATCTTCTATTTCAAATCCCGCCTTTAATAGCAACTCTAGGTTGCCTACAACGGCGGTATATTCCTCGGCTTCTAATCTTACGCTTACAGCCGATAAAAGATTTTGCATTTCGATTTTTTCTTTTTTCTTAAAATCGTTAAAGAGAATTCGCTCGTGAGCGGCGTGTTTATCTATAAGAAAAATACTCTCGCCCATCTGCGCAACAATATAGGTTGAAAACGCCTCGCCTATAAGTCGAACCTCTTTTTCAGGGGTATATTCCTGGACTTTTCCCTCAGCTTTGATAGGTTCTGAGATTTTTTCTTCTGTTTTAGTTACTGTTTTTTCCTCTTCCCTTTTTTCAAGGAATCTTTTAACATCTTCTCTGGCGAAAAACGGGGTATTATCCTGATGAAGCACCAGATGCTCATTATTTGTTTTTAAATTTTCTTTAAATACGGGCTTCGGCGCGGCATAATCCTTTTCCGCCTGAGCTTTATTATAAATGGAAAAATCTACACCTGTCTGACGGTATTTTACCTGTTCGGTTTCCTCGCTTAAGGGTATGGCTTTTTTAGGCGTTCCCATATTTATAACGGGTCTTGTATCCCCAAGTTCAATGGCGGATTTAACACCGTAATAAACCGCATCAAAAATCTTCTTTTCATCAGAAAAACGAATTTCGGTTTTAGCGGGATGAACATTAACATCAACCGCCCCAAAGGGAACTTTAAGGTTAAGCACGAAGGCAGGGTATTTCCCCACCATAGCGCTGTTTTTATAGGCCCTTTCAACTGCGGCGCTAACCGTTCCCGAACGGACAAATCTTCCGTTGAGGAAAACTATCTGCAAGGTCTTTGATTGGCGGCAATATATAGGTTTGCAGGTAAAACCGCTGACGCCTATTCCCGAAAGTTCGGTTTCAACCTCTATGAGAGTTCCTGCAAACTCTCTGCCGAGAACCGAATAAATAGCAGAGTGAAGCTTGCCGTCGCCCGAGGTGGATATAACCTGTTTACCGTCCTTAATAAGCTTGAATGCGATTTCGGGGTGGGAAAGTGCGGCTCTTTCGCAAACTGCGGTAACCGCATTTCCTTCGCCCATATCGGTTTTTAAAAATTTCATTCGAGCGGGGGTGTTATAGAAAATATCTCTAACGATTATGGTAGTTCCGTCGGGGCAACCCGATTCTTCCTTCAGCTTTTCTATTCCGCCTTCTATTTCATAGTGAGTACCGAGAGTGTCTTCTGCTCTTTTAGTGAACATCTCTATTCGGGAAACACTTGAGGTAGCGGCCAATGCCTCGCCTCTGAATCCCAGAGTAGCAATATTATAAAGGTCATCGCTTTTGGCGATTTTACTTGTGGCGTGGCGCAAGAATGCCACAGGCACATCTTCGGGAGAAATGCCGCAACCGTTATCGGTAACACGGATATATGTAACACCGCCGCGCTTAATCTCAACGGTTATATGGGTAGCCCCCGAATCTATGGAGTTTTCTACCATTTCCTTTACCACAGAGGCAGGTCTTTCAACCACTTCGCCTGCGGCAATAAGTTCCGCCAAATCCCTTGGTAATAAATTTATTTTCGGCATCTTCTTCCCTTCCTTTCATTAAAATTAAGTAAACTTAAACCGATTTTGCCTTGTTGGCAATATCGAAAAGTACGCCCATTGCCTCAATTGGTGTCAGAGTATTAACATCAAGGGCTTTAAGTTCATCGAGAATTTCTGCCGCGTTTGCCATTTCGAGAGGCAACTGACTGTCGGCGTCCTTAACCGTCTTATATGTAACGGTGCCGTTTTCCTCGGTTTCCTTTAAAATCTGCTTTGCTCTTTCAATAACCGCAGACGGTATACCGCTCAATTTAGCAACCTCTATACCGTAGCTCTGGTCGGCTCCGCCTCTTACAATTCGGCGAAGGAATATAATATCATCGCCCCTTTTCTTTGCGGCAATATTATAATTCTTAACCCCCGAAAGCTCATTTTCCATAACCGTAAGCTCGTGGTAATGGGTAGCAAAGAGGGCCTTTGAGCCAAGCTTCTTTTTATCAGCTACAAATTCAAGCACCGCGCGGGCAATGGACATTCCGTCAAAAGTGGAGGTGCCTCTGCCGATTTCATCAAGAATAAGCAGACTGTTTTTGGTGGCATTTTTGAGTATTTCAGAAACCTCATTCATTTCCACCATAAAGGTCGATTTACCCGAAGCCAAATCATCAGATGCGCCAACTCTGGTATAAACCGCATCAACGAGGCCGATTTCCGCCATTTGAGCAGGAACAAATGAGCCGGTTTGCGCCATAATAGTAATAATTGCAACCTGACGCATATAGGTGGATTTACCTGCCATATTGGGTCCCGTTATAATGGCGCAACGGTTTTCGCCGTTATCAAGCAAAGTATCGTTAGTAACAAAAGGCGTATTTATTATCTGCTCAACAACAGGGTGCCTTCCCGCCTTAATGTTTATAGTACCGCTATTATTTATAAGCGGTCTGCAATAATTATTGTTAACTGCCGTTTCGGCAAAGGAACAAAGCGCATCAAGTCGGGCAATGGCGTTAGCCGTTCTTCTGAAACGCTCGGCGCTATCGGCAACCGTTTTTCTGATGGCATCAAAAATTTCATATTCAAGGCGGACAATTCTATCCTTAGCCGTAAGAACTCTGCGTTCAAGGTCCTTAAGCTCCTCGGTTATAAAGCGTTCGCCGCCCGTGAGTGTCTGTTTGCGAACATAATCCTCGGGAACTTTATCAAGGAAGGAATTTGTAACCTCAATATAGTAACCGAAAACCTTATTATAACGAACGCGAAGATTTTTAATTCCCGTGCGTTCTCTTTCCCTTGTTTCAATTTCGGCAATATAATCGGTGCCGCCGTTCATATCGTTTCTTAATATATCAACCTCTTCATTGTAGCCATCTTTGATAATCCTACCCTCTTTAACTGTTATAGGAGCATTCTCTGAAATTGCCGAATCAATGAGTGTCTTTATATCGTCAAGAACATCAATATCCTTATAAATCCCCTTAAGCATTCTGCTCTCGACGCTTGATAAAAGGGATTTAATATATGGAAAACGGGTAGCGGTCGTGGCAAGGGATAAAAGGTCGCGGGGGCTTGCAGAACCGTAAACCGCCTTGGTTATAATTCTCTCAATATCCCTGATACCGCTCATATATTCGAATGCTTCACCGCGAGTAACCGTATCGTTTGATAGCTCCTCAACTGCGTTCTGACGAAGGGTGATTTCGGGGATGGATAAAAGGGGCATCCCGAGCCAGCTTCTTATGAGTCGCTTACCCATAGGGGTTTTTGTTTTATCAAGCACCCATAAAAGTGAGCCCTTCTTGGATTTTGAGCGCATAGTTTCGCAAATTTCAAGATTTCTTATGGCCGTCATATCAAGGCGCATAAACTGGGCTTCGGTATAAACCTCCACAGAATTAAGCGTAGTATTTTCCATCTTACCCGTTTCTTTAAGGTAATCTATCACCGCTCCCAAAGCGCACTGAACAGTACTCTTATCGGCAACGCCCAAATTTTCGGGACTTATAACCGAAAACTGCTCGCAAATAAGCTCTCTTGTATACGTCCTTTCAAAAACAGAATCTTCCCTTACGGTAATTGTGCCTTCATATCCTATGGCTAAAAATTCTGCCATCTCTTTTTTTAGGGCTTCGGTCATAATTATTTCGCTTGGATGGAAACGCATAACCTCATCAGTAACACGCAAAAGGCAATTTTCACCCGAAATTTCGGTAACATGGGTTTCACCCGTAGAAGCATCGGCAAAGCAAAGCCCTGCAACACCGTTTTCAAAAAAAATACCCGCAAGGTAATTATTCCGCGCCTCATCAAGCATACTGTCCTCAATAACGGTACCCGGGGTAATTATACGAACAACCTCGCGCTTAACAAGTCCCTTAGCTAAAGCAGGGTCCTCGGTCTGTTCACAGATAGCAACCTTATAGCCCCTGTCAACAAGACGGGCAATATATCCTTCGCAACTATGATACGGTACGCCGCACATGGGCGCTCTTTCCTCGAGACCGCAATCTCTACCCGTAAGTGTCAAATCAAGTTCTTCGGACGCCTTTTTAGCGTCATCAAAAAACATTTCATAAAAATCGCCCAAGCGGAAGAAAATCATACAATCTTCATTCTCCGCCTTAATTTGCATATACTGTTGCATCATAGGCGATAATTCGTTCTTGCCCATATTAGTCCCCTTGTCTTTAAAATTAAATGCTAAAAATTAATGGCAACCACCGCAGGAATCACAGCTTCCCGAACAAGCGTGTTCGGGTTCGCAGGTTTCAGGGTCCGCGCCCATAGCGCACTGCATAATAACACTGTTAATGTCGTTAAGCATTGCGTCAAGTCCTGCTTTTGCAGTGTTATAATCGAGCATAGTTTTGCTGGACATAATCTTGGTGTAAATCGCGCGAAGCTCCTCGTTGAGTTCTTTAACCTTTTCTTCGTTAACCTCTTCGGCGCTAGTTTCTTTTTCAAGATTCATTCTGACAATATTAAATTCGCCGATATCCTTCTGTAACTGGGTGTCTGTATCGTTAGCAAGCTTTGCCTTAGCGAAAGCGATAAAACGCTCGTCCTTCTGCATTTCTTTTCCAAGAGCTCTTGTTGCTTCTAAAATTCCCATTTAAAATTCCTCACTTTTTAAATTTAGTTATTTATCAAACTACCGTTTAATATATTGTTTTCAAAAGATTCAATTTTAACCTCGGCAAATCGACCGATAAGTTCATCACCGCCTAAAAATTCAACACTGGCGGTGCCGTTGGTTTTTCCTACGATATATCCTTCCCTGCTTGAAGGTTCTTCGCAAAGAACTCGCACGGTTTTACCTACAAGCTCTTTATATTTCTGGAGTCCTATCTCATCCTGAACTTTTAAAAGTTCTGAGAACCATTTGCCCTTCTCTTTACGGCTGATAGGGTCGTCCATTATTTCAGCAGGCGTACCCTTTCGCGGTGAAAATATAAAGGTGAAAAGCGATGAATATCCAACTTCTTTTACAATACTCAAAGTTTCCTTAAAGTCCTCATAGGTCTCCCCTGGAAAGCCCACTATAATATCGCTTGTAAATACCACGTCGGGAATTCTCTTTTTTGCCTCGTTTATAAGGTTTAAGTACTGTTCCCTTGTATATTTTCTGTTCATTCGTTTAAGAATTTCACTGCTTCCGCTTTGAACGGGCAGATGAAGACGCCTTTCAACCTTTTCACAGTCCCTTATTGCATCTAAAAGTTCTATGGTGCAATCTTTAGGGTGGGAGGTCATAAATCTTATACGGAAATCCCCTTCAATATCGTTGAGCATACGGAGGAGCTTGGCAAAATTAACACCGTGGTCACAGCCCTTGCCGTAGGAATTAACATTCTGACCTAAAAGCATAATTTCTTTATAGCCCGCCTTCACCATATTTCGAGCTTCCTCAAGAATTTTTTCGGGCTCTCTTGAACGCTCTCGGCCTCTCACATAAGGCACGATACAATAGGTGCAGAAGTTATTGCAACCGTACATTATAGGAAGCCAACCCTTAAATTTGCCGTCACGGCTTACGGGGATATCCTCAACTATTTCTCCGTTATCGAGAGCAAGTTCGAATATTCGCTTGTTTTCGGTAAGACGGCGATATATAAATTCAGGTAAACGGTGCTCAACCTGAGTGCCGAAAACCATATCAACATAAGGGTAACTAAACTTAAATTTCTCTGCTACCGATTCCTGCTGCGCCATACAACCGCAGACCGCAATCATCATATCGGGACGCTTCCGCTTATACTGCTTCATACCGCCCACATTTCCGTAAACCCTGTCCTCAGCATGTCCGCGGACAGCGCATGTATTAAAAAGAACAAAATCTGCACCCTCGGGGGTATCTGTAAGCTCATAACCACAAGCCACAAGCATACCTTTTATTCGCTCGGAATCACTTACATTCTGCTGACAACCGTAGGTTATAATATGGGCCTTTGGGGTGGTCGAATATTTATCTAAAAGTATTTCACGAGTCCGTTTCATATACGCCGTTTGCTCGGGCGGATATGAACCTTGGGGTGATAAAAACGACAAAATATAATCCTCCAATATATATTTATCTCATTATACTATAATTTATATAAATAAGCAAGATTTTAAAGCGATATATTTTTGCTATTTTTTTGAAAAAATGCTTGACAAATAACACACAACCCTTTATAATCAATATGTTGCAAAACCAAAGACAGTAGGTGGCCTATGGCCGTAAGTTTAACGCCTACCGAGGTGCGCGTGAAATACTTTAGCTTTTTCATGTCCGCCCAAGGTCTTTGGGCGGACATTTTTATGTTCCGTCCGATGCAAAGAGCAAATTTTATCGGAGGTGAAACAATTGCCTAACGCAAAGGTTTTAGAGCAAAAGCAGAAGCTCGTTGCTGAGCTTTCCGAAAAACTCGGCAAAGCTATCACAGGCGTAGTTGTTGATTATAGCGGTACTACCGTTGCTGATGACACTGCCCTTCGTAAAGAGCTTCGCGAAAACAACGTTGAATATTTCGTTGTTAAAAACACTCTTCTCGGCCGTGCTGTTGAGGGTACCGAGCTTGAAGGTATGAAGGAAGTTCTTGAAGGAACCACCGCTATCGCCCTTTCAAACGAGGATTATACCGCCGCAGCAAGAATTCTCTGCCAGTTCGCAGAGAAGCACGAGAACTTCAAGGTTAAATCAGGTTTCCTCGATGGAAAGTTGGTTGACGTTGAAACCATCGAATCTCTCGCAAAGCTTCCTTCCAAGGAAGTACTCCTTGCTACTGTTTGCAGCGCTTTCCAGGCACCTATCGCTGCCTTCGCTCGCGCAGTACAAGCTATCGTCGATAAAGACGGTTCTGCCGATGAATCTGCAGAATAATTAAATTTTAAAATTAACTAAACTAAAACAAATCACAAATTGGAGGAAATTAAAATGGCATCTGAAAAGATTACTGCTATGATTGAAGAGTTAAAAACTCTTACCGTTCTTGAGCTTTCTGAGCTCGTTAAAGCTGTGGAAGAGGAGTTTGGCGTATCCGCTGCTGCTGCTGTTGCAGTTGCTGCTCCCGCTGCAGGCGCTGCCGCTGCTGCTGAAGAGAAGACCGAGTTTGAGGTTGTTCTTAAGGAAGCAGGCGCAGAAAAGATTAAGGTTATTAAGGTTGTTCGCGAAATCACCGGTCTTGGCCTTGCTGATGCAAAGGCAGTTGTTGATGGTGCTCCTAAGACTCTTAAAGAGTCTGCAAGCAAGGAAGAAGCTGAAGAAATCAAGGCTAAGCTTGCTGAAGTTGGCGCAACTGTTGAACTTAAGTAATTTTTGCTCAAAACCAAAAAGGCACTACCGATTGGTAGTGCCTTTTATTTTTATATGGATGGGAATCAAAGCGGGAGGGGGAAGTCTCGGCTGCCGCCTCGGTCGGCGCTTCTGCTATGCAGAGGTGTCCACAGGACACCCGCGCCCCCTCCCCTACAGGCATCTGTAATTATTCTGCGTAAAATTTATCTTCTTCCCATTTTTGCGGATTGTTTTCGATATATTCCCAAATTTCAAGGTAATCCTTTTCACCTCGGATAATGTGGTCGTGGAAGGAGCGTTGAAAAATTTTGTTTCCGACACTGCCGTATATTTGGTTGATTTGTTTTGTAATGCTATATTTCAACCACCCAACTGCATTGACGATTGTAGGGGAGGGGTTCCCCCTCCCGCCATTATTTACGCTGAAAATAATGTGAATATGATTTGGCATTATAACAAATTTTTCCGTGTTTATATGAGGATATTTTTTATTTATATTTAAAATATATTTTTCCGCAATTTTGCCGTATATCGTTAATTGCGGGAGGGGTGACCCCTCCCCTACAATATCTGATAATATATTTTGACGGTCTTTGGTGCATATTGTTATAAAATAATATCCATCCGCACTATAATCACAATCTCTTAACCTTGTAGGTTTTCTTTTCGGTAAATCCATTTATATCACCGAAAATATATTAGCATTATCGAAATTAAAAATCAATATGTTTTAATTGAAATATAATTACCAGCGGAAGCCCCCTACAACTCTTCATTCTGCTATATTTATACAAATTTTATTTTTTACTTTGGCTTTTTCAGCAAAAACAGCCGCACCGCTCAAAGCGGTACGTGTTATATAGCAAACAACAAAATCCGCCTTACTAAGCATCCAATTATTCCGCTTAATAATCGCGGCTCTTGGCGGAATCCTCTCAAATCCATCATACATTATACTTCTTGAAAAATCCTTGTGATATCCTTCTTTTTCCGCTTCCCGCGGTAAATATGCCAACACTATATAATATTTTATATGTGGATATTTCTTTTTAAATTCTTCGAGCAATTTCTCCACAGCAGCATCAAATTGACCGTTATTCCCTACATAAAACTTATTAACATTTTTATTTATTATTAAATTTTCAATCGTTTCTTTAAGTTTAGGTATGTAGGTTTCATCGAAATACCTATGCCCGAAAAATGTACAAATCATCATATCACTCTCCAACACATAACATTATAAAGGAATTAACGAGATATTGCAATACATTTGTTATGCATATTTAATATACATTCTCATATACAATTATATATAAAGGAGAATGTGATATGAAACAATTTAAAATACCAAGCATTCCGCCCACAACAAATAAATGCATTCGTTTCCCTAATGATTTAATAGAAAAAGTAAATGAACAAATTAGAGGTAAAGATTGCACTTTTACAGCATTCGTTGTTGAAGCGGTACGCACTGCAATTGAAAATTTAGAAGAACAAAAATAAAAGCATTCAAGCCATAATAATGGTGAGGTGTATGTTATGAAGGAAAAATTGGTTATAAACAAAAGAGCATTAAAAGGCGAAGATGGATACAAAACCTTTTCTATAAGAATTAAAGATGAAACTGTTAACGAGCTTGATAAATTAGCAGAAAAATCTAACCGTTCACGAAACGAATTAATTAATGTGTTATTGGATTACGCTATTAATAATTGCGAAGTTAAATAAAAAAATAAACCCTCCGTTTTGGAGGGTTTTATTTTTTAAAAATTAAGCGCCGAATTTAGCAACGTTAAGCTTGATTCCGGGGCCCATAGTAGTAGCAATTACGCAGGACTTGATATACTGACCTTTGGTTGCTGCGGGCTTTGCCTTAATAATAGCACCCATAAGAGTATCAAAGTTCTCCTGTAATTTCTCAGGACCGAAAGAAACCTTGCCGATGGGGCAGTGAATGATGTTGGTCTTGTCAAGACGGTACTCAATCTTACCTGCTTTAGCTTCGGTTACTGCCTTAGCAACATCAGGTGTTACAGTACCTGCCTTGGGGGTAGGCATAAGACCACGGGGGCCTAAAACCTTACCCAAACGACCAACAACGCCCATCATATCGGGTGTTGCGATAACAACGTCGAAATCGAGCCAGTTTTCGTTCTGAATCTTGGCTACGAGTTCTTCTGCGCCAACAAAGTCAGAGCCTGCTTCTTTAGCAGCGTCTGCCTTGTCACCCTTAGCAAGAACGAGGGTTCTTACGGTTTTACCAGTACCGTTAGGAAGAACAACGGCGCCCCTAACCTGCTGGTCAGCGTGACGGGAGTCAACGCCAAGGCGAACATGAACTTCAACAGTTTCATCAAACTTTGCAGTGCCGGTTTTAACAGCAACAGCTACTGCTTCTTCAACATCGTAAAGCTTACCGGTTTCAATAAGCTTTGCGCTATCATTATATTTTTTTCCGTGTTTCATTTTTAAGTTTACCTCCCAATAAGTGGTTAAATCGGAATTTTCCTCCCACGAGAGAGAATTAATCGACTACTTCTACGCCCATGCTGCGTGCAGTACCTGCAATCATGCTCATTGCAGATTCAATGCTTGCTGCATTAAGGTCGGGCATCTTGGTTTCGGCGATTTTTCTTACCTGCTCGCTGGTAATCTTGGCAACCTTGGTTTTGTTAGGTGTGCCAGACGCGGTTTCGATACCGCAAGCCTTCTTGATAAGAACAGCGGCGGGCGGTGTCTTAGTGACAAATGTGAATGAACGGTCTGCATAAACAGTGATAATAACAGGAATGATAAGACCAACATCGTTCTTGGTTCTTTCGTTGAAGGCCTTGGTGAATTCCATAATGTTAACACCGTGCTGACCGAGGGCAGGACCTACAGGGGGAGCAGGAGTAGCTTTACCTGCGGGAATCTGCAATTTAATGTAACCTGTAATTTTCTGAGCCATAAATAGCACCTCCAAAATTCGTGGTAACCGTGTTTAGATAACACTTGGCGGAGTAATCATATACTTACTCCTCCCACCGTGACAAACAAGTTTTTCTGCTTTACGGACGGTTTACCTAAACCGTAAAACAAACTTGATTTGCCGGAAGTTAATAGCATATATTAAGCTTTATGCGTATTAACACTAATCATCGAGAGAAATCTGGTCAAGCTCGAGCTCAACGGGTGTTTCTCTACCGAACATTGAGAGAACAACGCAAACATTGTTATTATTAACATCAACTGTTTTAACAACTCCGCTGTATCCCTCAAGAGGACCGCTGATAATTTTAACATTATCGCCTTCCTTATACTGTACCTCAACGCTGTGCTTTTCAACGCCGAGCGCCGCAACCTCACTGTCAGTTAGAGGAACGGGCTTCGATGCAGGGCCGACAAAACCTGTGCAGCCGCGAATATTGCGGACAACATACCAGCTATCATCGGTAACAATCATTTTAATAAGAACATAACCGGGGAATATCTTTCTTACTACTTCACGCTTTACATCATCCTTGATTTCTGTAACGGTTTCGGTAGGAATTTTGATATCCTGAATAAGTTCCTGCATTCCGCGGCTTTCTACCATTGTTGCAAGGTCACTTGCAACCTTGTTTTCATAGCCGGAATAGGTATGGATGACATACCATTTTGCTTCGCTTTTTTCTGACATTTTGTATCCTCCTTTGCTTATGCGCCGAGGATAAGTTCAAGAAGTTTTCCGAGGCCAAAATCGACGCCCCAGATTATAATACCCACTAGTACGCAGATAATTATAACGATAAGGGTGTTTTTAAGCACATCTTTGAAGCTTGGCCATACAATCTTTTTAGCTTCACTCTTGTAGTCGCGAAGGAAAAGCACTACGCGCTTAAAGATGGTTTTCTTGGAGCCCTTGGATTCAAGAACCTCAATATAATCATCAATGAGCAAATATGCCACAGCAAATACTGTGAACGCAAACAGTGCAATTGCAGCGAAAAGAACAAAGGAAGAGTATTCAACCTTAGTAACATTAAACATAGTGTTAAGAGGACGAATATCCACAAATCTGTTCGGGTCGCTGAGGGCTATAACCAACATATAAATTGCAGATGCAAGACCAAATGCGGGTGTGAAATATCTCACCTTTTTGGACTTGAATCCAAATATGCTGAGTACAAAACCGATGGCTGTTAGAACGAAGCAGAAAAGAATATCTGCCGACTTAGCCAATTTTGCGGTTTCGCCCAAAACCTTCATTTTGCCACCGAATCCCAACTGCGCGCCGATGAAGCTTACTGTCTCACCGTCACAAGTAACGGTTGCAAAATTCATAAAGAAGAGCGCAAGAGAAGCAAGACCGAAAACTATTGCGAGAATCTGACAAATTCTATTTACAATTTTCATTCTTTGCCCTCCTTACTTCGTTTCCTTATGCAAGGTGTGCTTTCTGCAGAACCTACAGTACTTGTTCATTTCGAGTCTGTCAGGGTCATTTTTCTTGTTTTTCATAGTGTTGTAATTGCGTTGCTTGCATTCTGTGCAAGCGAGTGTAATTTTTACTCTCATTAACGGCACCTCCCGCTTTACGGAAATTATTTTTGCTTTACTTAAAGGATTTTCACCTTTGTAAAGTAAACGCCTCCCTCATTACAGAAAACTACCTGCGTTGTACCGAAGTACCCTATATAGCGCACTTCGGAAAGCACTATACAACATAAGGTATATCTGCGTTGAAACGGCTCTTTTTTGGCTAAAAAAGGGCCTTACAGAGGTGATAACATTTTACCACAAATACTCTGTAAGGTCAAGCATTTTTTAATTAAATATTCAGTTTTTTGAATTCTCAACCGACCTTACAAGATAATCGCCCGTATCCTTCATAAGTCGGGCAACTGACAGGTAAAGCTCAGGGGGGTAATTTCTGAAAATTGAGTTGGCCTCGAAGGTAATATCCCCTCTGTATCCCGTCTCGCCAAGGGCCTTTGTAACGGCGGCGAAATTAATCTTATGTAGGAAAGGAAGGGTATGATTATCGTGGACCAAATCCACATCGTGAACATGCAGCGCCTGTAGACGCTGGGCGCCCAAATCCCTAATAAATTTAGGGATATCCGCATTCATTAAAGCGGCGTGACCGATATCAAGGCAACCTACGAGATAGGGACTATCCACTGCGTCAATAAGTTTGCAGAATTCCCACGCTCTTGAGCAAACCGAATCGCTGGGAACTCTGGAGCCGTTATTTGTCTGCCACATATTTTCTGTAGCGATTTTAATACCGAACTTTTGGGCATGCGGAATTAAACTTTTATAAAACTCCACATTCATATCAAAAAGCTCTCTTGCATATTCTGCATAATTAAGGTGCTGTTTTGGATGAACTACAATACATTTTGCTCCAAGTATAGAGGCAATTTCCATGCTCTTTACAATTTGACCGAAAATCCATTCGTCTCTTTCATCACCGAAACTCGACGGGAACGGCGCGTGGGACTGGTTGCACACAATACCGATTTCATCTATGTACTTTCGAAGTTCCGTTGCCCTATTTATATAATCTTCATCGGTATAATAATCATTATCCTTTTTTATCATTCTAAAAAGGGACATATCAAAGGCCTCAAAACCTGCATCCTTAAAGAGCTTAATCGCTTCCTTTTCCCCTATTCGTTCATCAAGCAATTCAATAGGCGCTGAAACTAACATAGCTATTAACTCCTTTATTTGTGATAGGTGCTACCCTCATTTATTTTGAAGGCGCGGTAGGTTTGCTCTAAAAGCATAATTCTGAAAAGCTGGTGCGGAAAGGTCATTTTAGAGACCGAAAGCCGCATATCTGCCATTTTTTTAACTTCTTCTGAAAGACCGTAAGAACTGCCTATAATAAAGCAAATCCTCTTTCCTTCGTTCGCCTTTCCTTTAAAGAGCACCGCCAATTCTTCACTTGAGATTTCCTTGCCTTCAACACAAAGAGCAACCACAAAAGCATCCTTCGGCAGTTGCTTTAAAATCATTTCCTTTTCTTTCACTAAAGCGTTTTCAATTTCACTTTTCGAAGGGTTATCAGAAAGTGTAACGGGATTTAATTCCGTCATTTTAAGGTCGCAGTAGCGGGACAGTCGCTTACTATATTCATCGCCGGCATCCCTTAAATACTTTTCCTTTAATTTGCCAAGGGCAATAATATCCACCTTAATCATAAAGCAATTACCCCGTTATCCTTCGGCTTTGCCGTATACAAAAGATAATCCTTGCCCATCTCGGCTCCCATGGCGCCGAGGGTTCTTTTAGCCGCATTCGACGCGAGCATTGGCAGATTATTATGCTGACTTATATGACTTAAAACCACCCTTCTGGTACCGCTTTTCAGAAGCCCCGGAAGCTCTGCGGCGCAGGCATTATTGGAAAGGTGCCCCTTATCAGAAAGAATTCTTATTTTAAGCTCAGGGGGATACGGTCCCCTCTTGAGCATATCAATATCGTGATTTGATTCAAGTAAAACAAGGTCACTACCCGAAAGGCGTTTTCTTATATCCTCACTCATAACACCAAGGTCGGTGCAAAGAGAGATTTTAGCGCCGCCCGAAAGTTCCGCCACAAAACCGCTTGAGCCCTCACAGTCGTGACTTGTGGCAAAACGGGAAAGGGTTATTTCCCCAAGCTCCAAATTTTCTTCGGCAGGGACTGTTTTTATACCCGCAGGGATTTTATCCATACCTATAAGTGTTTCCAAGGTTTTAGAGGAAGCATACAGCAATGCCCCCGTAGCTTTAAGGAAGGGCTTCAATCCTTTAATATGGTCAATATGTTCGTGGGTGATGGCAACCGCCTTAATATCATAAGCCGAAGCTCCTATATTCTCAAGGGCCTCACAAATTCCCTTACCTGATGCGCCCACATCAATAAGAATAGCCGTATTTCCTGATGAAATATATGTACTATTCCCCGTAGAGCCGCTGAAAAGCGGACACACTCTTGCCACAAACACACCTCCTTAAAACTGAAGGCGGCTATAAAGCCGCCTTTATTATACTCATCGTTTATGTGCGACAAAGAGCCAAAAGATGCCTTAAAACCGCCCTTTTAGGATGGTTCGGGTTTAAATGCTTTGGCTACCTTATGCTTGTTTTAAAATATGAATTTCGGGGGTATCATCTACCCTCTTAATATCGGCTCCGAGAGCCGAGAATTTTTCAACGACATTTTCATATCCGCGGTCAATATGAACAATATCTGTTATTTCGGTAGTGCCGCTTGCCATAAGGCCTGCAATTATCATTGCGGCGCCCGCTCTTAAGTCCACTGCCTTAACCGATGCGCCTTTAAGCTCTTTAACGCCCGTAAACACCGCCATCTTACCGTCAACCTGAACATCTGCGCCCATAAAGGTCAACTGGTCAACATATCTGAAACGGTTATCCCATACACCTTCGGTTATAATGCTTGTCCCATCAGCGACGGATAAAAACGTTGCAATCTGAGGTTGCATATCGGTTGGGAAACCGGGGTGAGGCATAGTTTTAACGTTACATTTTTTAGGGCGACCATCCATTTTAATTCTTACCGCCTCGTCGAATTCCTCAACGGTTACTCCCGCCTCAACCAATTTGGCAACTATGGATTCAAGGTGCTTAGGTGTGACATTTTCTATCATAACATCGCCCCTTGTGGCAGCGGCGGCAACCATATATGTTCCCGCTTCTATCTGGTCGGGAATAATGCTATATTCGGTTCCGTGAAGCTCTTCAACTCCACGGATTTTAATAACACCTGTACCTGCGCCCATAATATTTGCGCCCATGGAGTTAAGGAAGTTGGCAAGGTCAACGATATGGGGCTCTCTCGCGGCATTTTCTATAACCGTAAGTCCTCTGGCTTTAACGGCAGCCAACATTATATTAATTGTAGCGCCAACCGAAACCACATCAAGATAAACCGAACAACCAGAAAGACGCGAGGCCCTCGCATCAACCATACCGTTTTCGATAATAACCTTCGCGCCCAAGGCCTCAAAGCCCTTGATATGCTGGTCTATTGGTCTGACACCGAAATCACAACCTCCGGGAGGAGCAACCTTCGCTTTGCCGCCTCTGCCAAGGAGGGCGCCTAAGAAATAACTCGAAGCCCTCATTCCCTCTGCCATTTCCTTAGAAACGGTATGAGAACGAACGCCGCGTGGGTCAATTAGTACGGTAGTTCTGTTTATAAGACGAATATCGGCGCCGAGCGCACTGAGAGCTTTTAGAAGGGTTGAAACATCAGATATTTCAGGGAGATTTTCAATTGTGCAGGGGCTGCTGGCAAGAAGAACTGCGGGAAGGATGGCAACAGCCGCATTTTTAGCGCCGCTGATTCTTACCTTTCCCTTTAACCTTCTTCCGCCGCATATAACAAATTTTTCCATATCCGGCACTCCCGTAAAGAATTTCTTAAAATCAAATTTAGTATTTCCAATAAGCTAAAGTTTTAAACTTATGCTTATTTTGGTAAACTTATTTACATTACGAACCAATCATTTCAATGGTGAATGGCAAATTTCGAAAGGAAATTTGATATAAAATCGAAGATTTTATATCGAAACTAAAGATTTCGGCTACCATTCACCATTATATACAAATTAACTCATTTTGTCAATTTAAAAAAGGTTGACTTCATAAGAAATCAACCTTTAAATTTTAAAGACTCAATTTTTTAGCATTTGTAAGATTTTTCGCTTTGAAAAAATTCATTATAAATACTATAACAAACACGCCTGTGAGCAGATAAACCACCGCATCCGAGCTACCCTCTCTGAAAATAGTTTCAGCGCCAAAAAGGCGGGCCGCAAGGGATGGAACTACGGTTAAGATGCTGAAAAATGCCGCCAAAAGTCCCCACAGAAGAATTCTTTTATAGCTTTTTTTAAGTTCGATTTTATTTGCCAATTTGGCAAGTTCAAACATAAATAGAAGTATAGCGCAGATTGCAAGCATCATAAATGCATAATCCGTAAGGAGTGATATGGACGAAATGGCAGTAAACACGCACACCAATTTAAAGAGCCAATAAATAACAGGAGCTATAAACAGGGCTCTTGGAAGACGTATGCTTACAAAGGCAGTAACTCCGTAACAAACAAAGAACACCACCGAAACAAGTCCCGAAATATTAACAAGGGCCGCCTGCCACTCGGGCACATTATTTGAAAAATACACATTGGCAATATCAAAAAGAATTCCAAAGGACAAAAGGAAGGAAGCTAAACCAAGCCCCACGTTTGTTCTTGGCAGTTTTACGGGATTTCGTTTTATGGCAAAACAAACAGCCGCCACCGCTAAAGCCAAAGCAGCGATAATACAGGTTATTATAACCGCCGCAGTTTTCATATCGCTTTCAACAAATCCCGTAGCCGAATCCGTAAGCGCCACTATCTCATAGGTACGAAGCCCCAAAGCCAGACCTAAGGAAACAAAAAACACAGTAAGTATATGCTTATATTTCATTTTACACCTTCAAAAAGTATTTTATGTTCTTATATAACATATATATTAGTGTAATCGGGAAATCCGCAAAAGTCAATATTTAAGTGAGGTTTAAAATGAAATCTGTTTTAATTTCAGGACTGTGTATTATTTGCTCAATGCTACTTATCCCCATCTTTGCCATAAAGGGTGATGAGGGTCCCGTAAAAGTGGGCACCAAGGAAGAGACCGTAAAAAAAGAAACCATAGTGAAGGCGGAAAGTTTTAAACTTCTTGATACCGCCACAAACAGTATAACCGAAATAAACTCAGCTGAATATATATTTGGCGTTGTAGCGGCGGAAATGCCCGCACTTTACGAAACAGAGGCGCTTAAGGCGCAAGCCGTTGCCGCGTACACCTTCGCCCTATACCGAAAAAACGAGGCGGAAAAAGCAGATCGGGAATATGATATTTCCACCGACCATAAGACCGACCAGAGCTTTATAACGAGAGATGCCGCCCGACAAAAATGGGGCGAGAAGGCGGCAGAATATGAACAAAAAATCGAAAGCGCCATCTCGGCAGTCGAAGGTCTTGTTTTAACCTATAATAAGGAAATAATTTTAAGCGTCTACCATGCCATATCCTCGGGTGTCACAGAGGAAAGCAAAAATGTATGGGGAACCGAGCTTCCCTATCTTACTACTGTAGACAGTAGCGGCGACAAGCTTGCAGAAACCTATCTTTCGGTAAACTCCTTTTCTGCTGAGGAGCTAAAGTCAAAAATAGCCCATCTTGCAGACACCTCAGGGGACAACAATATATTCAGTAACCCGAAAACAAGCGAGGCAGGAACAGTTACGGAAATTGATATAAACGGTAAAACGGTTTCAGGATTTTCCGTCAGTGAGGCGCTTGAACTGCGTTCCTCCGCTTTTCAGGTAAGCTTTGCCGACGGCATTTACACCTTTATAGTAAAGGGGTATGGCCACGGAGTAGGAATGAGTCAAAACGGAGCAAACTATATGGCAAAAGAGGGCAAGAACTTCGAAGAAATCCTTGCCCACTATTATCAAAATTCCAAATTAACAGAAATCAATTAAATTGTACTTCGGGCAAACCTTTAATAGATATAAGCAATGATAAAATTCCCGAAAGCAGAGAAGCGGAAACCACAAGTTTCCAATCCACCTGTGAAATCACCGCCGTTGTGCCTATTGTGGCAACGGCGGTTTCTGCTACGGTTTTAATCGCTCTTACTCCCGCTGCTTTTAACCATCTGATAACTTTTGCTTTTGTCATAAAAAATCAACCTTTCTTTTATTATTTGCCGTGGTATAAATTGATTTGTGTTTCAATTTTGCCTACACGGTTATTAAGCTTATCAATTTCTTCGCCATGCTTGTCCAGCCGTTTGTTTTGGGTGGTGTTATCATTTTTAAGGGAATTTATACAGTCCCTTAATTCCTGAATAACAATCCGCAAATCATTTATGGGTTGGGTAATTTTTTGCATAAGGGCGATGAATCCGCCAAGTGTTACAACGGCCGTCACAACATAACCTATAACCTGTTCTGCGCTCATTTCTTTCCCCCGCTATACCTTTATTATCCGTATCTGTATGCGGTCAATGGCTTGTCCGTAAATACCTGCGTAACCGTTGTTTGTATCGTCACAGTTCCGTACCCAAGGAAGATACTTTTTGCCTTTAGGAGATACTCGATACTCTATCGCATAACCAGCGAGCCCTTCGAGCTTCATCTGTATGCCATCGATATTTTTGCCGTAAATACCTGCATAGCCGTTCTGTGCTTCGTCAAGGTCTTTAACCCACGGCAAGTATTTACCACCGACTGTATGTACTCGGTAAACAATACTTCCCTTTGTGAGTTTAGCTCTAATGCCATCAATAGATTTGCTGATAAGCCCTGCATATCCGCTGCTGTTCGCCTCGTTGTAATCCACGATATTCGACAGCCATTTGCCTTTGTTGGTATGTACGGCATATATTACGGAAGGTGTCAAAGGAAGGTCTTTATCAAGGTAAGGAGTTGGGTTAATTCTCTTGCCGTCCTTTCTCACTTCAAAATGCAGATGAGCGCCGTAGGAATTGCCCGTGTTACCCATAAAACCGATTTCCTGTCCTTCGGTTACGAAGTCGCCCAATTTCACATACACCTTATCGAGATGGGCGTAAAGGGTGGAATAGCCGTTACCGTGCTCAATTCGAAGGCAATTGCCGTAACTTGCATTGCCGCTTGAACCTTTGTTATTTTTATGTCCTGTTTGGCAAAAAACCACCTTGCCCGATGAATGAGCAATTACGGTTTCAAGGTTTGAAGGCGCTTTTACAAGGTCTACCGCCTGATGTTTGCTACTGTACTCTTGTGTTATTCGGTGTGCACCGTTTTTTAATACTCTCAACATTATACCGTTCCCCCTAACGCCATAATGGCATTTTGCAACTGGGCAAACGCCTTATTTATATCCCTGTTATACTCTACCGCAACGGTTACCCCTTCGGTATCGCCTACCAAAACAGTAGTGGGATAAATACTCTTAACACCATCCACCGTTCCATCTTCATTTACGGGATAGACAATCGGCTCTATATATTGCTCATACTCGGTTGCGGTTTCACCAAGTTCAAGTTGGGGATAAATAGTCCCATTAAAATAATTTGTACCGTCGCAATAAATATAAATATTCAAATTATCATACGATTTATCTAAAGCAAAAGACGTTTTTGATGACTCGCCCAACTTTATCGCTCTTAAAACCTTTTTATCTGTGGCATCATATACATAAAAGAACGGATTGCCTGTAATAACATAGTTCCCACTAATAGAAAGTGTATATTGTCCCATTGTCAACGAATATTCTCGGGCAAAATAATAGGTAGCGTTAGCATTGGCAGTACCATTAGCATTAACGCCACCGTCACGGAGCGTTGTGTATGTTATTCCGCCTTTTACATTGTCTCCATCACTATAAGGATACGGTATAAGGTTTTTACCCCTTCTGGTTACGGAATTTGCACCCGCCGATTCAACTTTAAGAGTATGCTCAAAAGGTGAAATATCGTCTAATACTACAGTTCCACCGCTTCTATTCCCCTTAAGAACATTGGAAACAAGCGTATAATCTACTTCCCCCGCATCTCCTTTGTCCCCCTTCTCCCCCTTCTCACCCTTATCGCCTTTTTCACCTTTATCTCCTTGGTCGCCCTTTTCGCCCTTTTCGCCTTGGATACCCTGTATCCCTTGCTCGCCTTTATCGCCCTTTTCGCCTCGCGGTCCCACGGGGCCTCTTGAACCTTGTTTTCCTTCAGGTCCTTGGTCGCCTTTTATTCCTTGGGCACCCGTATCACCCTTGTCGCCTTTATCTCCTTTATCGCCCTTGTCACCCTTAAAAAGACCGTTATCCGCATCGTCTCTAACTGTTTGAGCAATATCTCTCGCGTTTAAACAAGCCGCTATTATCTGGTCATATTGGTCTTGTGTGGGCTCTCCCGGCTCGGCGCCGTCAATTTCTCCGCTTTTCATCACAGAAATAAATTTGGGCGCGGTAGTAATAATGCTATCTTCACGGTTTCCCACAATACTAATTTCAAAACCGGGATATTTTATTACCTCATATGGCACATAGCATTTGCCTTCTTTGAAAAGTGGGTTGCCTTCTTCAAGAATTACCGCAAAGGTCTCTCCACCGTTCGTGAAAATCGCCTTTTTAAGATAACCCTTCCATTCCTCACTGCAGATAAATTCTGCCGTAAGATACAGGACGCTATCAGATACCACCGTATCCGTTCCCACCGTGATTTCCTGCCCTATTACATTAACAGTAATCATACCTATTCTCGCTTTCTCAAAATATTTTTCTGCAACCCAGATTCATATTACTCCGCCAAAACGCGCCATTCACCCACAAAACACAAAAGACTACCCGTGATTTGCCGTAAGTCTTTTCGAAAACAACAAAACCGATGAGTGATAAATTCACCCACCGGTTTTCCTTGCTCTTTTATCTGATTTTAGAGAAGCTCAATTCCCAGTTCTTTGCATCTTTCAATTTCCTTCTGAGGCCAAACAGATGCATGTACTTCCCCTATATGCGCCTTGTGCAAAAGAAGCATACAAAGTCGTGACTGTCCTATACCGCCGCCTATTGTAAGAGGCAATCTATCTTCCATAAGTGCCTTATGGAAAGGCAACTCTAATCTATCGAGTTTACCCTCGGCTTCAAGCTGATTTTTAAGGGACTTCTTATCAACTCGAATACCCATCGAGGAAATCTCAAAAGCGGCATTGGTAACCTTATTGTAAATAAGAATATCACCATTCAAATCCCAATCATCATAGTCGGGGGCTCTGCCGTCGTGCTTTTCGCCGTTCCGTAGTTTTCCGCCGATTTTCATAAGGAAAACTGCGCCATATTTCTTAGCGATGGCATTTTCCCTTTCCTTAGAGGTTTTATCGGGATACATATCATAAAGCTCTTGGCTGGTTATAAACTTAATATCTCGGGGGAGATAGTTTTTGAGAACAGGATATTTACGCTCAACTCCATCCGCCGTATTTAAAAGGGCGGAATAAATTCTTCTTACCGTATCCTTTAAATATTCCTCATTTCTATCTTCCGTAGATATTACCTTCTCCCAGTCCCACTGGTCAACGTAAATAGAATGAATATTATCACATTTTTCGTCACGGCGAATAGCATTCATATCGGTATATAACCCCGTATGCATTTTAAAACCGTATTCACCGAGAGCCATACGCTTCCATTTAGCAAGAGAGTGAACGACCTCAACTATCTCTCCCCCATCGGCAATATCAAAACTAACAGGACGCTCAACGCCGTTAAGGTCATCATTAAGACCGCTACCCTTCTTTACGAATAAAGGTGCGGAAGCACGGGAAAGATTTAAAGCATCACAAAGATTCTCTTCAAATCTATGTCTTAGCGACCTAATGGCTTTCTGTGTTTCAAGCACATCTAATTTTGCTTTATACATAAAATCACCTTAAGAAATAGAACCTACAGTTCTGGGATAAAGTATAACATCACGAATATTCTGGATACCCGTAACATACATAATAATTCTTTCAAGACCGAGACCAAAGCCACTGTGAGGAACAGAGCCAAACTTGCGAAGAGCAATATAATCTTCGTAATCTTCTACATTCATGCCTCTAACCTGCATTGCCTCTAAAAGCTTATCAAGGTCAGCTTCTCTTTCGCTGCAACCGATAATTTCGCCAACACCGGGTACTAAAAGGTCGGTAGCGGCAACGGTTTTACCGTCAGCATTTTGTTTCATATAGAAAGATTTAATTTCCTTCGGGTAATCGGTAAGGAAAACAGGACGCTTACAAATAACCTCAGAAATATATCTTTCGTGCTCGGTCATCAGGTCACATCCCCACTCAACAGGGTACTGGAACTCCTCGCCGCAGTTTTTAAGGGCTTCAATGGCTTCAGTATAGGTCATAACCGCAAAGTCGTTTGCTACAACGCTTCTGAGCTTTTCAATAAGTCCCTTTTCGAAGTGAGCATCAAAGAATTTGAGTTCTTCGGGGCACTTTTCGAGAACAGAATTTATAATATGCTTAATTAAAGCTTCGGCAATTTCAATAATATCGGGGAGCTCTGCAAAGGCAACCTCGGGCTCAACGTGCCAGAACTCTGCAACGTGACGGGGGGTATTGCTCTTTTCAGCTCTGAAGGAAGGACCGAAGGTGTAAATCTTACCGAGAGCCATTGCGGCAACCTCGCCTTCAAGCTGACCTGATACGGATAAAGCCGCCTTCTTGCCAAAGAAATCGGCCTCGTTATATTCTTCCTCGCTCTTATATTCGTTGCTGTAACCAATGGTGGTTACCTTAAACATTTCACCCGCACCCTCGCAGTCACTTGCGGTAATAAGAGGTGTATGAATATATGCAAAGTGACGGGCTTGGAAAAACTCGTGAATACAAGCGGAAACAACCGAACGAACCCTGAAAGCCGCATTAAAAGTATTGGTGCGAACGCGCAAAGCGGGCATGGTTCTTAAATATTCAAGGGTATGGCGTTTCTTCTGCAGAGGGTATTCCGGAGGACAAACACCAAGAACGGTAATTTCCTCGGCATTAACCTCAACGCTATCCTTGGCAACAACGCTATCTACCACCTTACCTACTACCTTTAAGGAGGTGCCGAGCTTCATAAATTCGCCTATATCGCTTAAAACATTTTTATCAATAACTATCTGCAAATGCTTAAGGGTAGTACCGTCATTAAGCTCCAAAAATGCCATATTTTTAGAATCACGGGAAGTGCGCACCCAACCGCAAACCGTAACGGTTTCGCCAACAAAAGAAGCGTCCTTCATAATATCAATAATATCAATGTGTTTCATATCTTTTCTCCTTTAATATATTATACAAAACAAAAAGCGTCTATTAGCCCTAAACTTTTAGGACGAATAGACGCATATCCGCGGTGCCACCTAAATTACCGTTTTAAAACGGTCCCTTTCCAACCTGACAGTTGTTACCGATTTAACGCATCGGCTACGGCTTACCTACTAAGAAATCTTTTCAGTTTGCGACTCCGAAGTGTTCTTCACTTTGCGCGCAAGACTGCGTTTCCACTATCCGCAGTTCACTTTGCCCCGCCTTCAAAGGTACTTTTCTTCATCAATGTCTTTTAATTTATATGTGAATTATATCACCCGAAAATTTAATTGTCAATAGCTTTTTCTATACACCTACGGGTTTCCTCTACCCCTATACCTTTAAGGGCAGAGAAAGGAATCATATCAATTCCTTCCCCGAGGTCACCAAGCTCTTCTTTAAAACCTTCAAGCCGAGCGCCGAACTCGGTCTTATTTAGTTTATCGCATTTTGTGAGAATTATAGCATAAGGAATTTCGTTATACTGCAAAAACTCAAGCATCGAAATATCAAAATCCGTCGGTTTATGGCGCATATCAATTAGTTGCAGACAAAGCTTAATATCTCTGCCCGTACCAAAATAACCTTCCATAAGGGTAGACCATCTATCCTTCTCTTTAAAAGGCACCTTTGCGTAGCCATAACCTGGCAGGTCAACAAGGCGCAGAGCCCCCACCTTATAAAAGTTTATGGTAACGGTTTTACCTGGGGTAGAACTTACACGCGCTAACGACTTTCTGCCGAGGACTTTGTTTATAAGCGAGGATTTTCCCACATTGGAACGTCCCGAAAAACAAACCTCAGGCAAATCCGAAGGTTTTAACTGTTCGAGTGTTCCAAAAGCCGCCTCAAAGACCGCATTATTAAAATTCATAAAAACACCTACTGGCTTATTCTTGTTGCCTTGCTTTCGGCAGGGATAGAATTCAATGGCTTTTCTTCAATATGTGAAACCAAGGCCTTATCAATTATTTCGGTAACAAAGGACACGGGAATAAATCTAAGATTTTCCCTTACCCTTATATCAACCTCATCGATATCGGGGATATTATCCTTAGGAATAAATACGGTCTTTACGCCGCCGCGGTGAGCCGCCATTGCCTTCTCTTTGAGTCCGCCGATGGCTAAAACTCTGCCTCTTATAGTAACCTCGCCCGTCATAGCGATGTCGCGCTTGATTTCCCTTCCCGTAAGTGCGGAAATAAGGGCTACCGTTATAGTCACACCAGCCGAAGGGCCGTCCTTTTTAACTGCGGCCTCGGTAGCGTGAATATGAATATCTTTATTCTTGTAAAACATGGGGTCAATGCCGTATTTTTCTGCGTTTGCTCTGACGAAGGTAACCGCCGCCGCGGCAGATTCCTTCATAACTTCACCAAGAGAGCCAGTAAGCTCAATTTTTCCCGTACCCTCTACTGCGGCAACCTCAAGCTGCATTATTTCGCCGCCTACCGCCGTCCAGGCAAGGCCGTTAATAATACCAACTTGGTCACTTTCAAGAATTTCTTCAGGTTTATATTTTTTCTTGCCAAGCATAACTTCTAGGTCGCTATCCTTAATAACAACCTTTTGGCTTTCGCCCGTCGCAATAACCTTGGCCGCCTTACCCGCAAGAGAACCTATAGCTCTTTCAAGCTTTCGCACACCTGCTTCTCGGGTATAGAAATCGATAATTCCGTAAAGAGCGCCGTCAGTTATACGGCAATTGCTCTTATTTACGGCGTGGCTTAAAAGCTGCTTTGCAACTAAATGCTTTTTAGCAATATTAAACTTTTCTTCCCTTGTATAACCGTCAAGGGTAATAACTTCCATACGGTCAAGGAGGGGGGCTGGAATAGTATCGAGCATATTAGCGGTAGTGATAAACACAACCTTACTTAAATCATAGGGGATTTCAAGGAAATTATCGCAAAATGCGCAGTTCTGCTCAGGGTCCAAAACCTCTAAAAGCGCGGCAGAGGGGTCGCCCTTATAGTCGCTACCAAGCTTATCCACCTCATCAAGAAGGATAAGTGGGTCGCTGGTACCCGCCTGCTTTATGGCGTTTATAATCTTACCCGCCATAGAGCCAACGTAGGTCTTTCTGTGTCCTCTGATTTCGGCCTCGTCGTGAACGCCGCCCAAAGAAACGCGGACAAATTTTCTTCCCATACACTCGGCTACCGTTTTGCCAATAGAGGTTTTACCCACTCCGGGAGGACCTGCAAGACATAAAATTTGTCCCGTAATTTCGGGAGAAAGGGCGTAAACCGAAAGCATTTCTATTATTCGCTCTTTAACCTTGTTCATTCCGTAGAAATCTCGGTCAAGAATCTTTTCCGCTTTCTTAATATCAACTTTTGATTTACTTCTTTTATTCCAAGGAAGCTCAAGGCATAAATCAAGCCAACCGCGAAGAACGGTGCCTTCGTGGGAGCCCTGAGGCATTTTAGCAAGCTTGCCGATTTCGGTCTTGATTTTATCCTTTACCTCATCTTTAGCGTCGAGAGATGATAACTTTTCATAATAATTATCTATTTCACCGGCAGAATCGTCGCCGTAAAGCTCATCGCTTATTACCTTCATCTGCTCTTTGAGGTAATATTCCTTTTGATTTTCATCAATTCCTTTACGGGTTTTCTCACCGATTCGGTTATCTATTTCCGAAATCTGACGTTCCTTATTTATCATTTCAAGCAGAATTTTAGCCCTGTTTACAGGGTTTAACTGCTCTAAAATATATTGCTTGTCATCAAAGGGCGCAGGAATATTAAAGGCGATATAATCGCAAAGATATGGTATATCCTCATTGGTCGCCACCGTGCTTATAATATCGGGGGCAATATGAGGATTTACATTAACATACTTTTCGAATTCAATTCTTATTCTTCTGATAAGTGACTCTTTATATACCTGACGGTTACGGATAGGAGTTTCCTCACACTTTTCCACAAGGGCGGTATAATAAGCACCGTTATCACTAAGCCCTTGGTGACGGGCTCTATAAAGTCCTTGAACTAAAACTTTTACCCCGTCATTCATTTTAAGCACCTGACGGACCTTGCATACGCAACCGATGGCGTAAACATCCTGTGCGGTGGGGTTTTCCACCGTAATATCCTTTTGGGTTACGAGATATACCGTCTGGTTAGTATCCATAGCGGTGGTAAGGGCTCTGACGGATTTCTTTCTGCCTACATCCAAAGTTAGCATCATTCCGGGGAAAGCCACCAAGCCCCTTAAACACAAAACGGGGAAAAATTTATCGGTTATTTTAACTTCTGCTGACATTTTAACTCACTTCTGCTGATATTTTTGATTATTCTTTGATAATCGCCGTAGCGCTCAAAGCGTTTTCGTGGAAAACGAAAATAACCTTTGCGCCATCAAATTCATATTGAAGATATTGGCAACCTTCCACATAAGGCATAAAGAAGCCGACCTCTCTATCAAGGGGCTTTATTTCGGCCTCAAAACCCCTCCTCGTCATTTCATCCTGTATTTCAATATACAAGGTACCAAGGTCGAAACCGTATGCCTTTTCAAAAATTGCTATGGCGCTGATACCCTTTTCTTTCTCAGCGGTTTTATAATAATAATTAACCGTAGGAACGGATATTACAGTATATTCGCCTTCGGTAAATGTAAGGCAGAAGGTATCCTCGTGGGGTAACTCTTCCTCATCTGTTTCCTTGTGTTCATATTTGTCTTTAAGGTCGGTGTATGTAGTGTCAGCGTCGTCACCTAGTTTAACCTCGCTTTCGGGAATCTGGCCGAGCTTAGCGTAATACTCCACATCTACGCCTTTAAAATCATTCTTGCCTTTTTTGCCGCCGCAACCAACCAATAAGGTTAAGGTCAAAGCTAAAAGCAATGCAATTATTCTTTTCATAATTTTCCTCTAAAATTTAAGATTTAAGTTTTTTAGAAATTCCTTTGAGCAAAGAATCTCTTTGATTCCAGAGTTTTTCCGAAAGGTCCACATAGTAGGTGTGGGGCTTCTCAAAACGCTTAACCTCATCCCAAAGAGAATCAACCTGCTCTTTTCTGTAATCGGAAATTTCCTTAACGCTTGGGGATTCGTAAACCTGTTTGCCCTTTTCGAAAATCTTCTTTTGAAGCTTAACCGCAACAAAATCGGTTACTACTTTACGCTTCCAGGTGTGAATAGGGTCAAAGATTTCGTAGGGCTCACTGCTATCGATTTTTTCGTCGTTTAAGGTTATAACATCGGCAATTGCCTTGCCTGTTTTTCTATCGAAAAGTCGCCACGGGATTTTAACGCCTGGGATAGTAATTTTAGCGGTATTTTCACTAACCTTGATTTTAGGTATAATCTCTCCATCCTTCTCAACGGCGGCAAGTTTATATACTCCGCCGAAAACCGCCTCGCTGGAAGCAGTTATAAGACGCTCACCAACACCAAAGCTATCCACCTTAGCGCCTTGGAAAATCATATCGCGGATTAAATATTCATCAAGAGAGTTGGATACGCATATTTTACAGTCTTCATATCCCGCCGCATCAAGCATTTCGCGAACTTTATTGGAAAGATAGGTTATATCTCCACTATCGATTCTAACGCCCTTCGGCCTTTTACCCAGAGGTTTTAAAACTTCATCAAAAACCTTAATGGCATTGGGAACACCCGATTTCAAAACATTATAGGTGTCAATAAGCAAAAGGCAACTATCGGGATAACTTTCGGCGTACGCCTTAAATGCAGAATATTCATCCTCAAAAAGCTGTACCCAACTATGAGCCATAGTACCCGAAGCGGCAACGTCGAAGTCCTTGGCGGTTTTAATATCTGATGTGCCTGTGCAGCCGCCGATTATAGCCGCTCTCGCACCGTAGTAAGCCGCGTCTGCGCCCTGCGCTCTGCGGGCGCCGAATTCCAACACAGGTCTGCCCTGCGCCGCTCTCACGATACGGTTGGTTTTGGTAGCAATAAGGGACTGATGGTTAATGGTTAAAAGCACCATTGTTTCCACCATCATTGCCTGAATTGCGGGGCCTTTAATCGTAACTATGGGCTCTTGGGGAAAGATGGGTGTGCCTTCGGGTACTGCCCATACATCGCACTCAAATTTAAAGTCGCGGAGATAGTCGATAAACTCTTCTGAAAAGAGGTTTAAACCTTCAAGATACTCAATATCATCCTTATCAAAGTGAAGATTATTAAAATACTCGATAAGCTGCTCAATTCCAGCCATAATGGCATAGCCGCCCTCATCGGGAACACGGCGGAAGAACATATCAAAATAGGTTATCGTATCCTTATATTCACTTTTAAAAATACCATTGGCCATTGTAAGCTCATATAGGTCCATCAGCATTGTTAAATTACGGTTATCCATTTTCATTTTGAAGCACCTCGCTAGAAACTATTTATTTTGTACTATGCGCCGCCACGGTATACCAAGCACACCGTTGCCATATTCTATTTGAAAAACTTCATTTCCGTTTTCATCAGTATATAACCAATTATAATCTTGAATCATCCTGTAGTCATTAAAATCAATTATATATTGATAATCAGAATCCTGTTTAATATAAGAAACACTAGTCCGATATCTATAATGCCACATATCCTGCAAACAGACCCATTCGGTTTTATACGGTTTATCACAAATAGCATTTAGATTCAAAATTTGCGCGCCTAAAATTGCAAACAGCAATAAATATAAAATGACTATATCTAATTTTAAAATTCTGCTGACTTTATTAACTTTATCTTTCATTAGAGAAATATTTCGCGGAAATATACAAAATTTGAAAAGCACAAGCAAAACCGCAACAATTGCAATAAATATAATAGCGACCACTAAAGGCGGAGTTGGTGTTCCGAGAACTTCTTTACTATAATCACGGTTATCAGTAACAAGCAACCAAATTATCGGATAAAGTCCGCTTAAGCAAGGAATGTAATAATAAATAGGAAACTTTTCGAGTTTTATAAGTCCGTAAAGAATAATGCCCACCGGCAAAATCACATCAAGCGTAGACAAAACAGCGCTTTCAATGCAAAATGAAACACCCAATAACACCAACGATACAAGACTGCCGATTATCCAAAAAGCCCGTGATATGAAATTTTTATTGTTAATAGGTGTCAAGACATCAAATTTTGTTTCTTGCATTATCTTTTCAAACCTCACCTTCTCAAACTAAAGCTTTGGGCTATATGAATTTTACATCTTTTCGGGAGCGGTGATTTTCATCATCGTAAGAACATTTTTAATGACGGTAGCTACTGCGCTTATAAGGGAAAGTCTTGCCTGACAAAGAGCCTCGTCCTCGCATTTTACCCTGCAAGCGCCATAGAATTTATGGAACTTGGTTGCAAGCTCGGTTACATAGTGGGTAAGACGGGCAGGGTCATAAAATTTTGCCGACTGCACTATCTCATCGGTAAGGGCGGCAAGGTGCAAAATAAGCTCTCTTTCTTCGGGAAGAGCTAATAACTTAAGCTCGTCCTCACAGCAGCCTCTTGCCTTTATGCCTTCCTCTTCGAGATTGCGGATAATACTGCAAATTCGAGCATAAGCATACTGAACATAGTAAACGGGGTTGCTTGAAGATTCGCTAACCGCCAAATCCAAATCGAAATCAAAGTGACTGTTGGGTTCGCGGAGGTTAAAGAAGAATCTTGCCGCGTCAATGGGCACCTCATCAAGAAGGGTAACAAGAGTAATCGCCTTACCTGAACGCTTAGAAGCTTTGATAACCTCGCCGTCACGAACAAGGCGTACCATCTGCATAAGAACTACATCAAGGCGGTCGGCATCAACGCCGAGAGCGGTAAGCGCCGCTTTAAGACGGGGTACATAGCCGTGGTGGTCGGCGCCGAGAATATCAATGGCCTTATCAAACCCTCTAACCACAAGTTTATTATAGTGATAAGCAATATCAGGCACTACATAAGTAGGAACGCCGTTAGCTCTAACTAAAACGAAATCCTTATCGCAACCAAAATCGGTAGCGCGAAACCAAAGGGCGCCTTCCTCCTCGTAGGTATGCCCGCTTTCTTTGAGAAGCTTAATAATTCTATCGGTTTCGCCCGATTTGTGAAGGGTGCTTTCCTTAAACCAGGTATCATATTCGATACGGTATTTAAGAAGGTCATCGTGAAGACCTTCAATGTTTTTAGGAAGGGCGAATTCCACGAGAGCGGCTCTTCTTTCGGCTTCACTTTTATCCATAAAGCTATCGCCGTTAGCTTCGGCAAACGCCTTAGCGTGAGCCACTATATCATCGCCGTGATAGGAATCCTCGGGCATCTCTACGCCATCTTTATAAATCTGCTGATATCTTAAATCAAGAGAAAGACCGAATTTATTTATCTGGTTACCCGCATCGTTAATATAAAATTCTCGCTCGGTTTCGTAACCTGCGGCGGCCATTACGGCGGCTAAGCAGTCGCCTAGAGCTCCGCCACGGGCATTACCGATATGCATAGGACCTGTGGGATTTGCGGAAACGAATTCAACGAGCACCTTTTTACCGCAGCCAAAATCACTCTTGCCGTAATCATCCTTTTTATCGAGAACATCAAGAACAATGTCGGCATAGTATTTATCCGAAAGGAAAAGATTAATAAATCCCGGTCCTGCTATTTCGTATTTTTCAATATAGGTGCCCTCAAACTCTGCATTTTCCATAAGAGCTTCGGCTATCATACGTGGCGCCTTTTTAAAAGCTCTCGCCCACACAAGCGCGGCATTTAAAGCATAATCACCGTGTTCACGGCTCGCGGGAACTTCGATGGTAAAATCGGGAAGCTCGGATTTTTCGAAAACGCCTTTTTCTATTCCCTTTTCTACTGCGCCATAAATTATATTTTTAATTTCTTCCTTTGCTTTTGCTACTACAACTGACATTATTTTTCTGCCTTTCTGACTGTGATTTCAACAGTATTTTTACTAATGGGTTGAAGATTTGAATCAAGGGTGTAGCCGAGAAATATTTCTCCGCCCCGTTCTGTAAGCTTACTTTTAATTTCTTCGCCGAATATACCAATCATCAGCTCTCCGTGAGGGGTACTATAAAAGCAGTTGTTCCGCTCACCCTTTTTTATAACGAGTCGGGACTTATACTGCCCCTTCCTCTCCATAACGGCGGTATCCTCGCTTACTGTAAGAACGGTTTCAACCTTCGCCCCGAAAAGCTCGGTTTCATCGTAGGTTAAGGTCACCGTTTTATCTTTTATCCCAAAGCTTCCAAGGGTTTGAAGCTCTATGCTTTCCTTTTCGCTTCCGAGTCCCTGGGTACTTTTTATTTTTATTATTCCTTCTGTCATACCTTGTTTATATCCACCTGTTCGATAAGAAGTTTATCTGCGCTTTCTCCTAAAAGCACCGCCGCAGTTTCCTTAAAGGTCTGGGTTTTATCGCTTACGAAAAACTCTTTTTTAGAAGGTGTATCATCACCCTTTAAAGCATCCGTTTCGGTAAGCTTTTCTTTTACCGCCAAAGCGGTGGCGAGGCCCATATTGATAAGTTCAACACCTTCTCCTAAAACCTGGCTTATTACGGGGGCGAGTACAGGGAAATGTGTGCAACCTAAAATGAGAGTATCAACCCCTGCCGCCTTCATTGGCTCAACATATCGTCGCACCGTTTCTTTAACTACGATGTCTTCCCTATCGGTCCAACCCGCCTCAACCAAGGGAACAAGAAGATTTGCGCTGTTTTCTATAACAAGAGCATCAGGCAAAATTTCAAGTATCTGCTTTTTGTGAGCGCCGCTTTTTATGGTAGCAGGGGTGGCGAGTACGCCGATTTTTTTATTCCTTGTTGCAGCTACTGCCGCCTTTACCGAGTGGGAAACCACTTCGATAAACGGAACGGGAAGATTTTTTTCTTCTTCTCCTGCAACCGATGAAACTGTACCGCAAGCGGCAACTATCATCTTAACCTTTTTCGCAAGTAAAAATCTTTCATCCTGCGCCGCATATTTTTTAATGGTTTCGTGACTTCGGGTACCATAGGGTACGCGTCCCGTATCACCAAAATAAACTATATTTTCATTGGGTAGAAGTTTTATTATTTCTTTGGCCACAGTAAGACCGCCGAGTCCCGAATCAAAAATACCGATAGGACGGTTATCACTCATAAAAAATCTTCCTTTCCCCTTAATTTATAGTATTTCATCTTATAATACCACAATTTGCTTATTAATGCAACTAAATTGTAGTATAAATATATATATATTAAAGGGCGGTTTTCCGCCCTTTAAATTATGGATTCAAAATTTTTTCTGCTATATTCATTGCATATTTTGTTAAGGAATCAAAATCCATTGCCTTAATATAGTATTTTTCCAGCTTATCGTGTTCTCTCTTTGCATCAGAAAGCGTGCCTACAGCGCCAAGCAAAAGCTCACGGCTTACTTCATCGCCGAATCTCATTCTGCTTCTATACTGTTTTTTAAGGGATAAATCGGTAAATCTTCGCGCGTGAATTCGCCTGTCAGCCGAATCTATATGGTTATATTCGTTCTCAGTAGCAAACATCAAAGAAAGCTTGGGTATTAAAATATGGTCGGTTAAAAGAGAGGGCAAAAACGGATTTTTAAGGGTTATAATACTATGGCCTTTTTTTAGCGCATATTCCCTCACTTTCTCCATAATAAGCCCCGAGGCGCCGCCGTATTTATCCTCAATTATCACCTTGGTTTTATAAGTTTTTGCTAGGGTGTTAAGATAGGAAATTACACCCATAGGGGTAATGCCGCCGATAAATCTTATCTGCTCTTTTTCCTTTCCCTCACCTACGGGAATATACCGTTTGCAAAGACCGTTCGCAAATTTATCTATTTTGTTTTTATCGGTAAACTCACGGGAAAGTCGTAGATTATCCCGCATTAGCTCCCCTGCTGAAAAAAGATAGCGGGATGCCAATTTATGATGGGCTTTATTAAGAGCCGAAATCTCATAAATCCGCTCTTTATTATGTCTTAAAATATCGCTATCCCAAAACTCGCCCAAATTAAGTATTTCTTCGCAAATTCCTGGGTTTTTAGGTTCTACAACATGAGGCGCTGTACCGTCTAATACAACGGTTTTTATATCCTCTATAATCACACCGTCAAGGGACAAAGGGTCTGATGAACAAACACATAATGTTACCTTGTATCCTTTATCCGCCGCCTTTTTAGCCACATATTTCATAAGAGAGGATTTCCCCGTACCGGGACCGCCTTTTATAATATACGCTCTCCATCCATCGTGAAAATCATAGCAATCGGTAAAATGTTCGCAAAAGCCCTCAGAGGAATTTGCGGCTAAAAAATATTTTTCAAAAGTTTTTTCCATAGTTTCCCTCCGAAAATTAAAATAAATCTTAAGTTTTCTACCAAACTATACTATTCTTTAAATCCCGCTTTGACACAAATCGGTTTTTATGATATAATCACCTTGTGAGTCGGTTACACGGTTGCACATTCGTTTGGAATGTGAGGAAAGTCCGAGCCCCGCAGGGCAGAATAGCAGCTAACGGCTGCCGAGGGTGACCTTAGGGAAAGTGCAACAGAGATATACCGCCGTAATGCTTGGGATTTCCCTTGAGTTCAGATTTTTCTGACGCCTTTACGGTAAGGGTGGAAAGGCGAGGTAAGAGCTCACCGGCATTGTGGAGACACAATGGCCCTGTAAACCCTATTCGGAGCAACGCTGAGTGTGGCTATACATTTGCCCGATGTGCCACGAAAAGCGGCTGGAGCGTCAAGGCGACTTGGCGTCGAGATAGATAACCGTGCAAGACAGAACTCGGCTTACCGACCGACTCATTAAAAAACGGCAGAGAAACCAAAATTTCTCTGCCGTTTTTTAATTTATATTTTAATCTATTTTTATCACCTTGTAGCCGTTATCGGTAATGGTTTTAGTGAGGACATCGTCTGAAATCGGATTTGCCATCGTTATAGTAGCAGTACCGTCTGTATGACTTACAACAACTTCCGATACGCCATCAATTTCCTCAAGAACCTTCTTTACCCTTGCCTCACAGTGAGGGCACATCATACCTTCGATTACCATTGTTTTTTTCATAAATATTTCCTCTTTTCTCTTTTCTTCCTTGATTTTTTTATCAGAGCTTATATTGCAAAAATTTAATCTTAGCGCATTTGTAACAACGCAAAAGCTTGATAAGCTCATGGCAGCGGCGGCTATCATAGGATTAAGTGTTAATCCTGCCCATACAAAAGCACCCGCAGCAACAGGAATACATATAGCGTTATAAATAAATGCCCAAAAGAGATTTTGCCGTATGGTGCGCAGTGTTGCCCTGCCGATTCTTACGGCCTCAACAACATCCAAAAGTTTGCTGTTTACGAGAACTATATCCGCCGCATCCATAGCCACATCCGTCCCCGCGCCTATGGCAATTCCAATATCGGCTCGTGTCAGCGCAGGAGCATCGTTAATACCGTCGCCCACCATAGCAACCTTGCCTTCATTTTGAAGTTTGCGAATTACAGCTTCTTTTTCATCAGGTTTAACCTCAGAAACAACCTCGTCTACTTCAACCTGTTTACCGATTGCCTTAGCGGTTATTTTGTTATCTCCCGTGAGCATAACGACGCGAATTCCAGCGTCTTTCAGTTCCCGTATTGCTTTAGCGCTATCCGATTTTATTGTATCGGCAACAGCAATAATTCCAAGGAATTTGCCGCCCGCGGCGAAAAACATTACGGTCTTGCCCTTCATTGCAAAGCCCCTTGCATTTTCAAGAGTTTCGGTTGGAATTTGAGTATACCCGCCGACAAAATCGGCGTTTCCTCCGCAAACTGTCTCTTCCTCGATTTCCCCGAAAACTCCGCCGCCCGAGAAAATTTCAAAATTCGTCACTTCCAAAGCGGTAATGTTTTTCTCCTCGGCTTTTTTAACTATTGCCTTCGCAAGAGGATGTTCGCTCTTTTTTTCTATACTGTACGCTATTTGTAAAAGGGTTTCATCGCCTATTATATCCGTAACTTCGGGCTCACCTTTAGTGATGGTGCCCGTCTTATCCAATGCGATAATCTGCACCCTTCCTGCCATCTCAAGCGAGGTTGCAGTTTTAAAAAGTATGCCGTTTTTGGCACCCTTACCGCTACCTACCATAACGGCAACGGGTGTTGCCAGACCCAAAGCGCAAGGACAACTAATTACCAATACCGAAATGGCGCGGGCTAAGGCAAATCCTATAGTAGCCCCCGATATGAGCCACAATACCAAAACGATAACTGCAACTATAATAACAATAGGAACAAACACACCCGAAACCTTATCCGCCAGCTTTGCAATGGGCGCCTTGGTGGCTGCCGCATCGCTTACCATTTTGATTATCTGCGAAAGGGTTGTGTCTTCACCTATTCTTGTGGCTTTACATTTGATAAAGCCCGAACTATTTATCGTAGCGGCGCTTACATTATCGTCCTCAATCTTATCCACGGGAATACTCTCTCCCGTAAGCGCCGATTCATCAACGGCGCTATGGCCTTCAAGCACAATTCCGTCAACGGGAATTCTTTCACCGGGGCGAACAACAAATATGTCCCCTATCTTTACCGAAGCGGCGGGTATAGTTATTTCCTTGCCGTTTTGAATCACGGTGGCTATTTTGGGTGTCAAAGCCATAAGCCCCTTTAAAGCGTTGGTAGTCTTGCCTTTAGAACGCGATTCCAACATTTTACCGAGAGTAATAAGGGCAAGTATCATTGCCGCCGATTCAAAATAAAATTCGTGTAAATATTTATGAGGTGAGTCGGACACCGTCATCATAAGTAGCCCATACACGCTATAAATAAACGATGCGGCGGAGCCGAGAGAAACCAAGGTATCCATATTTGGAGAGCGGTGAATAATACCCTTAAAGCCGTTAATAAAGAATTTCTGATTTGTAACCATTACCACGACGGATAGTATCATCTGCATAACCCCGATAGCTATGGGATTATTATTAAAAAATGGCGGCAAGGGAAATCCCCACATAACATATCCCATAGATAAATACATAAGTAAAACAAGGAATATAAGTGAAGCGATAAGCCGTCTTCGCAGTAGCACGGTTTCCTTATCTGCCAAATCTTTGGATTTTTCGCCCGTATACTTTACCTGCGTCCCCTTTTTCGAGGCGCTGTAACCCGCATTTTCAACGGCGGCAATAACACTGTTTTCATCAGCGCTTCCTTCTACGCCCATAGAATTTGTAAGCAGATTTACAGAACACGCCGTAACGCCATCCACACTCAGTACGGCTTTTTCTACTCTGGCGCTACACGCCGCGCAGCTCATTCCCGTTACATTATACTGTTCCATACCTGAAGAACTCTCCTTTCCGCCATATTTAAAACTCATTATGATTAATTATACCACAAAGTTCATGAAATTGCTACAGCGGTAGAGAGATTTTTTCTCCCTACCGCTGTTTAGTACTGATTTAATTATGGGAATCTTTGTTTGTCGGTTCGCAGGTGCAACCACTGTTACCCTTACTGCCGCATTGCTTACAGTATGGACAGCCCACACACTTTTCCCCTCTTTTTTTTGCGCGAACAAGATACCATATAATTCCAGCCGCGATAAAAAGCAAAATCAAAACAATAATAATATTTTCCATAATCAAAATCCTAACGGTAAAATTTTAGTTTTTAGCGCCCTTTAAAGCGTACTCTGAATTTAAATTTTTATTATTGCGTATGATAAGTGCAATAATAGATAAAGCCATAACAACTACGGCAATCAGACCGCCGATAGCCGCGCCGATTTTAAGAGTTTCACCCACAATAAGAGTACCAATGGTATAAACCAAATATGCTACTGTATATCCAACGGCAAGTTGAAGGCCTATGCCACCCCAAAGCCATTTTGCGCTCTTCATTTCGGCATTCATAGCGCCGATAGCCGCAAAGCAAGGAGGAGTATAGAGGTTAAACATAAGATACGCAAGAGCCGCAACTTTAGTTATAGCCATAATACCTGCAACCTCTGCGCCTGCGCCTTCCATTAACGCCAGTTCTTCGGTATCGATAAGATTTTCAAGACCAATGAAGCAAACAGCCAGAGTGCCAACAACATTTTCCTTTGCGATAAAGCCGGTAACTGCGGCTGCGGCAAGTTGCCAAGAAAGAACGCCAACAATTGGAACAAGTAAATATGCAAAGGGGGTTGCTATGGAAGCGAGAATGGATGCATCTGCAGTTTCAGCAACCTTAAAACTCCAGGTAAATGTCTGCAACAGTTGTACCGCCATATTGCAAAGAAGTATGATAGTAGCGGCCTTAACGATATAGGCCCAACCGCGAGAGCACATAGATTTAAATGCGCCCCAGAAGGAAGGAACTTTATATTCGGGAAGCTCTATAATAAAGAAGGATTTTCTGGCCTTATATCCCGTAATAAGATTAATAAGTAATGCGCCGAGGAATATAAGGGCAATACCCGCAAAATACATAAGGGCGCTTACCCACCAAGCGTTCTCGAAAAACGCGCCCGCAAAGAGAGAAATAACGGGGATTTTAGCGCCGCAAGGCATAAAGGGAGCAAGCATTGCAGTAGCTCTTCTCTCACGCTCATTACGGATGGTGCGGCTTGCCATAATACCGGGAACCGCGCAACCAACGGTAATAACAAAAGGAATAACCGATTTACCCGAAAGACCAACCCTCTTAAAAATGGGGTCAAGAACAACTGCCGCGCGGGACATATATCCGCAATCTTCCAAAAGGGCGATTAGGAAATACATTACCATAACAAGCGGTAAAAATCCAACAACGGCAACCACGCCGCCTATTACACCATCAACAAGAATAGAGGAAATAAGAGGATTTGCATTCTCGAGAAGCCCTGCTACCCATCCTTGAAAAACTTCCAAAAGGGGTACAAGTCCCGGAATAAAGGTGCCGTTTTTGAATTCGTAACCTTCTGCAATCCAGGTGCCGAGGGTGCTTTGAGAAATATAGAACACAAGGAACATAACTGCAGCGAAAATCGGAAGTCCGAGCCATTTATTTGTAAGAACGGCATCAATTTTATCTCCGAAGTTTTTATCCTTTGTAAGAACTTTACGGGTTTCAACCTCTTTTACAATTCCGTTTACAAACCGGAAGCGTTTACGGTCGGCTTCTTCAACTACCGATTTATCAGATAGGTCGATATCCCCTTGTATGTAGGGCGCGTTTTGTTCTTTGCCAACCTGCTCTATAGCCGTTTGAACAAGAACTTTTAATCCATCGGCCGAAGTGGAAACGGTTTTCACAACGGGACAACCAAGTTTTTCGGAAAGGGCATCCGCATCAATTTTATTGCCCTTCTTTTTGCCGATATCACTCTTATTAAGAGCCACAACAACGGGAATTTTAAGCTCTAAAAGTTGGGTGGTAAAAAACAAGCTACGGCTCAAATTATCCGCATCCACGATATTGATGATAACATCGGGATTTTCGTTCTTAACATAGGAACTCGTGATGCTTTCTTCACTTGTGAAGGGTGACATTGAATATGCACCGGGAAGGTCAACGGCAGTAACCTGCTCGGTTTCTACATAGGCCTTTTTAATAGGGTGCTCTTTTTTGTCTACGGTAACACCTGCCCAGTTGCCCACCTTTTCATTACTGCCCGTCAGAGCATTGTACATTGTTGTCTTACCCGAATTGGGGTTGCCCGTTAATGCGATTCTCATTGGTAAATCCTCCCAAAATAAGTTAGCGGCCGCTAACCGCCGCCCATTTGAAAACAGCCCATAGGACCGTTTTACATTGTTAAATTATTATAGCTTCCGCCAACTGCTTATCTATATTATATCTTGCATCCTTGATGGAAACTATGCAACTATTTTTCTTTTGTGAAACTACGGTTATGGCTTCACCGCTATAGCAACCGAGAGAAAATAAAAAGGAAATAAGTTCCTCATCATCTTCTACCTCTATGGATTTGATTATATATTCTTTGCCCTCTTGAGCATCCATAAGAGTCATAATTTTCACCGCCCGAAAATAAGTTAGCCCACGCTAACTATATTGTATAAATTAGCGGTTAGCCAAAACTAACCTTATGATATTATATGCCTTCTGTAAAATTTTGTCAACCCATTTTTTGAATATTTTTCAAATTTTTTACTCTCATCACCTCAAGAAAGCCCGTACATATAATGATACGGGAGGTGAAAAAATGTCAGAATTTATAAACAAATGTAATTGCACCCTTTTATCAGTAGTTGTTAGCATAGCAGTAGGCATTATCGCCGCCGTACTTTTATTTACAGCGGTTATTACCGTAGCCCCCGTATTTTATTGGGTAGCTTTAGGTATAGCGGTCGGCTTTTTGGCTATCGCCCTTGCTACCTCTCTTACGGCCCGTGATTGTAATGCAGATCGTTGCCGCGGCTCTGCCCTTGGCGCTTTTATAATAGGCGCCCTCGGCGCAACACTCACTTCTCTCATACTCTTAGGAGTTGGATTCGCCGCAACAAGCGTTATAGGCGCCATAGTGTTTGGCGTTTTATTGTTTTTCTTATCCTTACTCATAACCTCTACCGCTTGCGTGGTAAAATGCAGTATTGATTGAAGATAAAAAAACAGAGCGGATTTGCCCAACTTCCCATAAGGATGTTGGGCAGTTTTATTCGCCTTCGGCGAGTTCTATTGCTTCGCAGTGTTATTCTTTTTTGAATTCCTCGCCAAAGGCGAGATATTCAAAAAAGAGTGGTATTCGCTTCGCGAGTTTTAGCGGCGAATAAAATATCACTACGACCAAAGGGAAGTAATATCGCTTTCGAAAGCGAAAATATCACGCTGCCAACGGCGGCATATCGCTTAACAGAAAAAAGAAAGAGAAGACTCACATAAACAAATGAGTCTTCTCTTTTCTTTATCGGTTTTAATATCCGCTTAAAAGCATTTTTAATTTCTAATCTCATCAATAATTGATTGGAGATTTTGTATTGATTTCTCAGAAACACCTGTCACATCTAAATATCTTCTATCGTCCCGAGAAAGCAGAAAATCAGTAGAAACATTAAAAGCATCTGCTATTTTAGATAACATTTCTATAGACGGTTGAATATTTTCATTTTCCCAATTTGATACGCTTTGTTTAGTTACATCAAGTATTTTAGCCAATTCTACCTGACTTATTTTTTTAGCCAAACGAATTTCGCGGATTTTATCACCTAACATATAAACATATCCTTCACAAAATTTACAATACTATTGTACATCAATGCTTGACAAAATAAAAATACTATAGTATATTAATATTGTACTTTGCGAGGCGGAATATACTAATGTTAAAGATTTTTAAAATTGCGGGATTAATTTTATTTTTGGTTTTAGCCTTTAATTTTGGTTGTCCTATTTTGAAATTATTTAATATAACTTGTCCGGCATGTGGAGTTACTCATGCATGGATATATTTTTTAAACGGTAAAATTATAAGTGCGCTTAACAGTAATCCTATGTTTATACCTTTGACCATTATGTTTTTTCGTATAATCTTTTGCGATACAAGAAATATAAAAATCAAAAAAACGGAAACTCTTATATACTTAATTTTGTCAAGTATATCATTTATTTTTAACATTTTAAGAATTTTTAATTGGTTATAATTCAAATGGAATTATGATATAAAATTGAAACAAAAGGGGAATTGTAAATGGATTCACAAAAAGTTGACATGTTTGTCATTACAAATCAAAAGTATCTTCCTGCAGAAAAGATGGTGTTTTTAAAACAAAAATTAGCCGATGCAGATGAAAGCAAGTTCGCTTTGGCATCAGCAGTAGAGTTTAAAGACCCTACAACTATTTTGCTAGTATCTTTGTTCTTAGGCGTTTTAGGTATTGATAGATTTATGCTTGGTGAAACAGGCATGGGTATATTAAAACTTTTAACAGGCGGTCTTTGCGGCATATTGGCAATTATAGACTGGTTTTCAGTACAGAAAAAGGCTAAGGAATTAAACTATAACAATTTAATGTTAGTTCTTTAAAAACCGGTTCGTTTTGAAAGCAATACATAACTATATGTAACAAAAGAGAAGACTCGTTTTTGAGCCTTCTCTTTTCTGTTGTTAGTGGGTTTGGGCTACTGCCCAACTGCATTTGTGCATACAAATGCGATGCTGGTTCTATAAGATAAGTATAAAAGAGGCTGTCTCACTAAGGTTAAAATGCACAAATTACAAGATTAGTAATCACCATAGGCTCCCTCTGACGAGGGAGCTGTCGAGTGAAACGAGACTGAGGGAGAGAAAAAAACTACATATTTGTAGAATTTTTATTTTCTCTCCCTCCGTCACGGCTAAGCCGTGCCACCTCCCTCGTCAGAGGGAGGCAGGGTTTGTGCAAAATTCCTTTAATGAGACAGCCCCTTAATCATCCTTATGACAAGTAGCCTTTTCCGCTCTGTTTTGATTTACGATAAATAATTCCACTCTATTGAAAGAATATCGCCAACCTTAAATCTCGATGCCTGTTCCTCGCCTACATAGGTAACCTTTAATGTTCCGTCGGATAAAAGCTGAAGTTTTGCATTTATAGTTTCCGTTTCACTCCACACGGTATTTTTAACGATTAACTCTGTATCGGTAAGCTCGTAATAGCAGGGCGTTTGACCTGCTCCGTAACGGTAATACTTTTTGCCGCCGTATATTAAAGGTGTTCTATCAGTGGGCATATTGGGGTCATACCCCTCAACAACAAAGTTCGCCGAAAGCAAAATTACTATCGCGCTGTCATCAATACATATTCCGCCGGCAGTTATTGTGTTTTCATCCTCTACGCTATATTTATTGCCCACATACTCTTTACCGACTTTAATATTGGTTTTGGGATTAACAACCGTAGGTTCTTTAGGGCTGTTATCTGCACTTTCATTCTTTGAAGAAGTCTCCTCCTTATTATCAGCATCTTCAGTTTTAGAAGAAGTTTCCTGTTTCGAAGAAGTGTCTTGTTTCGAAGAAGTTTCCTGCTTTGAAGAGGTGTCTTGCTTTGAAGAAGTTTCAGAAACCGTATCATCCGTTCCTTCTTCTATGTTAACATCAAAATCTATATTAAGTTTATCAAGTGTATCTTTGGCCGAATCGTTGGCCTTTTTGAGAATCTTGCTTGAATTTATATTCGAATCAAGTACTTGGATAGCTTTAAAAACCATATATCCGCCCGATTTGAGATAACCGCTCTCATCGGCCTTTGTAATTATAGCGGAAACTACGGAAGCCAAATCCTTTTTGGATAAATCAATATCCTTTTCCATAGCTTTAGCGTCCTCGTTAACTGCATTAAGTGCTAAAAGATTATCTTCCTTATCAAGATAAAGCTCAAATTCGGGATTGATTTTAAGCCCAATAACAGTCGCATAATCTTCGGGCTTAACAAATTCTACCGTTTCTGTTACATCGGATTCATTGTTGGATAGAACATCTCCATCCTTTTTACAAGCGCAGAGTGAAAATAAAAGGGTAATTGCCATAAGTAATGCTAAAATTTTCTTCACAATAATCTCCTCTTTCCCGTACTTCTGTACTATTTAATTATATAACTATGCATATAAAAAGTCAACGGGCGGAAAATTCCGCCCGTTTTTTACTGTATATTATTTAAATTCCATACATAATCCACAAATAAATATACGCGGGGATAATTGCAGCCAAGGTGAAGGGAATTCCGATTTTGAAGAAATCAGAGTTTCTAACGGTGTATCCTTCTCGGCGTAAAATACCAATTCCCGTAATGTTTGCTGATGCGCCGATGGGTGTACAGTTGCCGCCCAAGGTAGCGCCCGATAAAAGACCGAAATAAAGCACCGTGGGGTCCACATTAAGAGCCGAGGCGAGACCCGCAATAACAGGTATCATAGTTGCAACATAAGGAATGTTATCAATAAATGCAGAAATCAGCACCGATGCCCAAACTATAACGGTATAAAGCACGAAGATATTTCCGCCGCCCGCCTTAGCAAGAAGTCCTGCCGCCGCATCTATTACGCCCTGCTCTGCAATACCGCCTATCATAAGGAAGAGTCCAAGAAGAAGTCCAATAGTTTGAAAATCAATTTCCTTTAAGGGAGAAACTATTGCCGAAAGATTTCTCTTCTTAATAAAGTTATAGATAAGGCCTATAACCAGTAATGCGCAACAGATAAGACCGTTTGTAACATCAGGTTTATTAGGTATAAACGAAGCGAGAATTAAAAGAAGTATTGTGCCGGTGAGAAGTACGGTAGGTACATAATCTGTCACCTTGGTGCGCTCATTTATTTTAGGAATAGGTGCTTTTTCCTTGCGGAAAAGGTATGCCAAAATAATGGCAGAAAGAACTGCTCCCAGTTCAACCGCAAAGAATATGCTCGGTCTTCCCTTATACCAGAAGAAGTCCATAAAGCTCATATCAAGAGCAGAGCCAAGCATAATGGCGGTGGTATCGCCAACCAAGGTTGCGGCGCCTTGCAGGTTAGATGATACGGCAATTCCTATAATAAAGGGAACGGGGTTGGTTTTAAGTTTGCGGCAGATTTCAAGGGCTACGGGAGCCACCATAAGCACGGTAGCCACATTATCCACAAAGGCGGAAATTACTCCCGAAAACAAAGACATTGCCACCGCTGCCCACATAACATTAGGCACCTTTTCCATTATTAAATCAGCGAGAAGTTCAGGCATTTTGCTTTCAATAAAAAGAGCGACTATTCCCATCGTACCCGCTATCATAAGTAAAACATTGAAATCAATATTGCCTAAAATCTGCCCTACAGGAAGCATACCGGTAAGGATAAATATAAGCGCAGAAGCAAGGGCAATATATGGGCGGTATTTACTGAATACCAGCATTAAAACATAAGTCACCGCAAAAAGCGCCAACGCTAAATACATCATAATCAAATTCTCCTTAGTTTATAGCATATGTATAGTTTTTAAGAAAATGTATCACGAAGATTATAACATGGATTTTTGTAAAGTTCAATAATTCTAATTAAAAACTAAAAAATAAAAGCCGTGAAATTTCACGGCTTGATTTTTATTTTCAATCAGAGGTAATCTCTCATTTGACGGGAGAGGTCTTCCTCCATTTTTATTAGTTTTTTACAAATATCCTTTGATTCTTCATCGGCTGCCGCATATTCATTAAGATACTTACTTAATGACTTAACGCCCATATTACAGCCGTCGGTTATAAGGTCAGCTATGGTACTGTCGGATTCGTTCATAACAAGCTTTATGTTTGTCTTCATCCAGGACATACCCTTAGCAATGGGGTTTGGCTCCTTACCGTCATCTTTATATTTGTCCAGTAGCTTTTGAAGCTCCCCATCCAACCTATCATGTTCATCCTTAGAAGCATTAAGATATCTCTTCAGCTCCTCTGATTTAACGTACTGAAGAACATCGTCAATAGCAGACACGCCCATTTTTATTCCCGCATCACATTCGCGAAGTAACTTTATTGTATCCCGTTCTATCATAATTTTCCCTCCTGAAGATATTATCGGCAAAAAAGCAGGAATTATGATGAGAATTTTTATTATAGGAAAATTAAACAGGGGCTACCCAGAATTTCGCTTTGCGAAGATTCACTCGCCCTTCGCCTGAAAAGCGAGAATTTTATTATGTAATTTAATTTTTATCAGCCCATTCCATAAAATCATTAAAATATTGTTTCTCCGTGTCACTCCATCCTTTTGGGTCTTCGTTTATCCACGTTCCGAATTCATTGCCTGCTTTTTCGTATTCCGATTCTCCTGCACAACTGCCTAAAAGACCTAAAATCACAAGAATTACTACGATAATTCCAATAATTGATTTTTTATCCATTGCTTTTTCTCCTTTATACCATATTGGGATATTTTCATTATACCAGTGTGGGATAATAAAGTCAAGGGGTGATTTTATGAGGCTTAAAGAAATCAGAAGCTCAAAAGGCATTTCTCAGCTTAAAATAGCTATGGACTTAAACATGAACCAAAACACAATTAGTCGTTACGAAACGGGCGAACGCGAACCCGGCATAAATGAACTCATAAAAATTGCAGATTATTTTAATATATCTGTGGATTACCTACTTGAAAGGACAAACAACCCATATATGCAAAAATAAGCCGTGAAGTTCACGGCTTATTTTATAGCATAAAAACAGTGGGGCGCAATAAAAACCTTCGTTTTTAAAACATTCTATAAATTTATTCGCTTAAAGCCCTCGCCCAAGATTTCCCCCGCCTCACCAACAACCACGAAGGCGTGTCTGTCAAATTCATTCACAACCGAATAAACCGCAGAGACCTCATTAAGCCGCACGGTGCACATAAGCATTTCTCTTTCTTTACCCGTATAGGCGCCTTTTGATTTAAGCATTGTAACGCCGCGGCCCACCTTTTCGATAATGGCCTTGCTGATTTCCTCGGGATTTTCCGTTACAATATAAATAATCTTGCCTTTATCAGAGCCGTAAAGAACGGTATCCATAACCTTTGAAGAAACAAACATAGCGATAACGGAATAAAGAGCAGTTTCAATATTTCTGAAAACTATGGCGGTAACAAGAATTACGATACCGTCCATAGTAAGCAGTACTCTACCCACCGTCAGATGACGGAATCTTCGGTTAATTACCTTAGCGATTATATCGACGCCGCCTGTGGTACCACCTCGCAGGAACACAAAGCTTAGTCCCAAGCCCATAACCATACCGCCGAAAATAGCGGCCAGAATATTATCTGTTTGATAGATAGGAAGATAAGCTTCGGTTATTTCAAGGGCCACCGAAACCATGGCTGTAGCAATCGCAGTTTTTACTATAAACTTTTTACCAAGCTTGACGAAGCCCAATATTATAATAGGTATATTTATAACAAAAACCAAAAGGCCTGTTGGTATATCCGTAAATCTGTGAATAAGAGTGGAAATACCGGTTACCCCGCCCGCGCTGAGCATATTGGCATCAATTATAACCGTAATAGATAGAGCATAAAGAAAACTGCCCACTGCCATAAGCAGCATATCTGCAATAAACTTGTACACTTTTTTCTTCATAAGCGCCACCTACCTATATCTTACATATATATTATATGCCGTTTTCCCAAAAAACGAAAACTAGTTATAAGAGTTGATTATTATACCGAATAATTCCTCTACCCTCTCGGTTTTACCCGAAAGGTGAAGAAAACCGAAAACACACTCAAGTCCCGTAGCGGTATGATATTCTCCGCCCGTAGCGCTTTTTGGGGTGTTACCCGTATGGAAATTTCTTCCCCTTTTAAAAACCGCCATTTCTTCTTCGGTTAAAGAATTTTCAATAACCTTAAATGCTTTGGCTTGGGAAGATGCATTAACCCATTCAACCGAAAGTTTGTGAAGTTCACCCGAAGGTCTGTTAACATTCGCTAAATGAGTTCTTACATAAAGCCCGTAAACCGCATCGCCGACAAAAGCGAGAACCGAGGGGCTCAAAATTTTTACATTATCCATTAAAATCCCTCCACCGCAAACGCGGTCCCCCTCCCTTTAGGCAAGGGAGGCATAATAGGAAATTTTATATTACTCCATATATTCGAATTCAATATCGTAAACGCTTACGGTATCTCCCTCGGTTATACCTGCATCCTTAAGGGCGCTTATAATTCCGCTGCTGCGAAGCACCCTTTCAAAATACTGCAAGGATTCGTAATCCTCGGGGTCTATGGTATCCATAACCTGCAAAATCCATGGCGCATCCTCAACAAAGAAAACTCCGTCGCAAGCGCGGATATTGAAGCTTCTCTTCTTTTCAAAGGTGAAATCCTCAACAGGTTTGGGCTCTGCCTCATATTTTTTGATGGCAGGAAGGCGGGAAAGCTCCTCAGCTACCGCTTTCACTACATCGTCAGTACCCTCGGCAATAGCCGCCATAACGGGAAAAAACTTATAGCCCTTTCCCTCAAAATATTTTCTCATTTCTTCGATTTGTTCTTCGTCACACAAGTCGCACTTATTGCCCACAACAATCTGAGGTCTGTCCTTAAGCTCATCGCTGAAAACCGCGAGCTCTTTATTGATTTTATCGAAATCTTCCTTGGGGTCTCTACCTTCACTGCCCGAAATATCAATAACATGAACCAGCATTCTGCAACGCTCAACATGGCGCAAAAATTCGTGGCCAAGGCCTACGCCCTCGCCTGCGCCCTCAATAAGACCGGGGATATCTGCCATAACAAAAGAAGTTCCCTCGTCAACCCTTACTACACCTAAAACGGGGGTAAGGGTTGTAAAATGGTAATTGGCAATTTTGGGTTTTGCTTCGCTTACTACTGAAATAAGAGTGGATTTACCAACGTTCGGGAAACCTATCAGTCCCACATCAGCAAGAAGTTTAAGCTCTAAAATAACCTCTAGTTCTTCACCCGGATTGCCGCGTTTAGCAAATCGGGGTACCTGACGGGTAGCCGTGGCAAAATGCTGATTACCCCAACCGCCGTTACCGCCTTTTGCGATAACCACGGGTTCATCATCGGAAATATCGGCAATAATTCTGCCGCTCTCAGCATCCTTAACAACGGTGCCTCTGGGAACACCTACAATAAGAGGTGCGCCTTTTTTACCTGTGCAACGGGATGTTCCGCCATCTGCTCCGTTTTCTGCCACGTATTTTCTTTTATATCTGAAATCCGCCAAGGTTGATAAGCTATCATCAATCTGGAAAATTATATCTCCGCCGCGACCGCCGTCGCCACCGTCGGGACCGCCTGCCGCAACATATTTTTCTCTGTGAAAGGATATGGCTCCGTTTCCGCCGTTTCCTGCCTTCACATAAATTTTCGCTATATCTACAAACATTTTTTACTCTCCGCTAAAAAAGTTTAGTTCTCTTCTTCAAAACCCTCAAAATCTTCGAATTCATCAAACTCGGGCTCACTTTCAAGCACCATTTGATATAATTCCTTGGCTTTTTCGAGATTCACTTCATCAACATATATCTTCTCACTGATAAATTCTCCGCCGAAACCTATTTTTATACCTTTATCCTCACCGTTTTCGGAAAGAGAATAAGGGATTTTATTATCGTTAAGAATATCCTTAAAAATTTCTGCGGTAACAATATCCTCTACCGCTGCTACCAAAACAGGTTTTTCTATAATTTCTTCTTTCTTTTCTTCTTGCGGTTCAAAATCAAGCTCTGCTCCGCAAACAGGGCAAAACTCCAAGGACTCCTCGCACTCGCTCATGCAAACTCTGCACTTTTTCATAAAATTACCTGCCTTTTAATAAATAAAAAATCCGAGCAGACTTATTTTCGCCGCTCGGATTATTTTACCCAAAAATTACTGCTCTACTGCGTAGATGCTAACCTGCTTACGGTCTTTATCTAAACGCTCAAACTTAACCTTACCGTCGATAAGAGCAAATAAGGTGTCATCAGAGCCGCGGCCTACATTATTGCCTGCGTGGATATGTGTTCCTCTCTGACGAACGAGAATGTTACCTGCGAGAACGAACTGACCGTCTGCTCTCTTAACGCCAAGACGCTTTGACTCACTGTCACGACCGTTCTTGGTAGAACCCATTCCCTTCTTATGAGCGAACAGGCGAATGTTTATCTTCAACATGATGATTTACACCTCCGTGATGATTCTTAATTGTTTTCTATACTCTTTGGAAAGCTCGGTTATATGAAGCTTAAAGCCATCTAATACCGAAAGGGTTTTATCACTCGGATTTTCGATAAAAATCCTCATAAACCCATCGTTTACCTGCGTTTCACATTTATCACCGATAATTTCTATTACGGTGTTGGCCGCCATATAGGCCGCCGAAGAAACCGCCGAGCAAACAAGCTTCCCCTCTTGGTCACTATAGTTTTCTGAACTGTGACCGCTCAACTCAAAACCGCAGATACGGTTTTGCTTTTCTAAAAATTTAACACTGGTCATAATTAACCCATAATCAATCGGTAATTATCCGATTTCGGTAATAAGTACCTTTGTATAGGGCTGTCTGTGACCCATCTTGCGGGCGCAACCCTTCTTGGGCTTATAGGTAAATACAGTAACCTTCTTGCCCTTACCGTTCTTAACAACGGTACCCTTTACGAAAGCATCCTTAACATAGGGCTTACCTACCTTGAGAGTTCTGTTGCTTACAGCTACAACCTTATCAAAGGTTATCTCTTCATCAACTTCGGCATTAAGCTTCTCAACATAGATAGTATCACCGTTTTCAACACGGTACTGCTTTCCTCCGGTTTCGATAATTGCGTACATTCTTTTCCACCTGCTTCTTTTCAGTCTCGCTACAATAGGCGCGCACCCAAAATTTAGGCGCAACTTAAAAAGCCCACAATATGCGGCTTGAACATTTTATCACACCGGAGTCAAGATGTCAAGAAAAATATGATTTTTTGTTTTTTATCTTTAATTTTATATAGTTTTATGGTATACTTAATAAAACTTATCTGCAGATTTTTCCAAAAATGCCGATTTGTACGAGGGATTTTCAGCAGCATATAAAAACAATTCGGAGAGCCCATGGAAATTTAATGGAAAGGTAGCAACGCTTATATGGTAAGTAGTGTGAAACGTCTCACAGAACACAGGGGACGGTTCCAGAACACAGGGGACGGTTCTGTGTGTTATATGAGAGCGCGTTATTACTCACCTGAGATGAAGCGATTTATTAATGCGGATATTATTGCAGGTGCCATTTCCAATGCGATTACTCTTAATCGTTACGCCTATGCCAATGGCAATCCGGTTTCCTTCATTGACCCGTTTGGTCTCTCAGCATGGAGCTGGTTAAAAGACAAGTATAAAAAAGTTAAAAAGAAGGTCGTAGACACTTATAACGATGTGAAAGATTATGTTGTTGACACCTACAATGACGCAAAAAAAGCGGTTAGCAATGCATATCGTGAGACCAAAGAATGGGTGACCGACACCTACCAAGATGTGAAAGAGCGAGTCGTCAATACGTATAACGACGTAAAGGAAAAAGTCGTTGACACCTATCAGGATGTAAAAGAAGACGTTCAAAATGCTGCGGCATGGGTTGATGACAATATAGTTAAACCCGCAGGCGAAGCCATAACTAGTGCTGGCAAACAGATTAAAGATGGGCTTACTACGGTTGCCAATGCAATTTCCGAAAATGTTGGTGCCAAAATAAGTGTTGGTAAGGAAGAATCTGCCCCGCCTCAATACTATTTCTTTGCAACGGTAGAAGAAGGAATTGGGTATAGCAAAGATTTTGGTGATGAAAAGCCTATCACATTTTTTGCATCCGCTGGAGAAAACTGGTGGGAATTTTGGGAAAGATCCGTAGGTGTTGATATAAATTTCGACGGTTATGGTGCAGGATTTTCCATGGGAGGAGAAAACTCCATAAGTGTCCATGCAGGAAATATTTCTCATGAAGTAAGCACAAACACCCTTGGAAGAATCTCCCATAAAGTTGCATACGAAGTAGGAGATGGGTACGCATATACGAAATATTCTCTTAATGGTCCTGAAATTGCTGGTACGGCATTGGCTATCTATTATGGAGGTTCGGTGGTAATATCTGCACTGGGAGCACTCTTGACATCTCTTGGAGGATCGTCACTTGTCCCAGTAGGGTGATGCTTAATATAACATAGGAGATTTATAAATGTTTACAAAACAATTTGGAAATGTAATCGTTCATTTTGAACCGCTCATTATCGTAATTGTAGCGACATTAATTGCATGTTTGATTATCGCTTTATTAGTAATGTATCGTGGAAAAAAAGTGAATGAATCCTTTCAATCTGGCAATTATGACAGTGTATTAATCAATGGCGAAAAACTGTTAAAAACATATCAAGGATATGCAAAAAGATATAAGCACAAAAATACCCTATCATGGATAGAGTCTTTGCATTTTATGTTGGCTGTTTCATATTTCTCGGTAAAAAACTATGAACAATTTTTATATCACATAAATTCCTTGAACCAAAATCTTGATATAAAAGAGTTTTGGTTATCGTTATACTATCTTCGCCAAAATGATCTCGATAGTTTTCAATCACATTACGCGAATATAAAAGTAAGTGATGAAACGGTAATAAATAGGACATATTTAGAAAGCATAAAACTATATATGCAAGATAAATATGATTTAGCTAAAACGCAAATAATCGGGATATATGCAGATCTTAAGCACCCAATTTTGAAGCAAATCGCCGATGAAGTATTAAAATCAAAAAATTAAAAAAATTTTTCAGCCGTAACACAGGTGACGGTCCTCTGTGTTACGAGATTGAAGCAACCTATCTAACAACCTAACTCCCTCGAACGCCCCATCCTGCTCACGCATGATGGGGCGCATTCTCTTTTTGTAGGTTTACAATAGATGTGTTACAGTAGGTAATAAAAAAGAGTGACGAATGGAAAATCCTGTGTTACAGTTAAGTTGCTGAATCAAAACGTACAGGAGGATAAACCATTCGTCATGAAAACTGTAACACAAACAATG
>JAZNWP010000075.1:0-16970 GCA_045593385.1 Acutalibacteraceae bacterium | reverse complement strand
ACCCTCCGTTTTTACAAAAATACAATTTTACATTATATAGTATAACACAATTTTCGGAATTTTTCAAGGTTTAATAGGGGTTTATTCGGGATTGTTTCGAAAAAGTCATAAGTCGAACGGCAAAAGCAAAAAGGAGCATAGTTTATTCTATGCTCCTTAAATGTGGCGACTTTGTGAGAGTTCAAGTCTGTGTTGAGAAAAATATCTTTTTTGTACGTGCAAACCGAAAAGTAAAATTTCACCCATAAAAACAGAAAAAACTCTGATAAAATCAGAGTTTTTCTGTGGCTATATCTTTTTTGTAGCCCTTTGATGGCGAAGACGGCGAGATTCGAACTCGCGGGGGATTGCTCCCTAACTGATTTCGAGCAAAAGGCAGTATCTACCGCACCGCCTCTCTCCGTCCCTGAAAACTGCAATATTTCCATCCGTTCTGCGAGATTTTGAAAAACATCTGAATTTTTGCGAGAAATTTGCGAGATAGATGCGAGAAATAACCTAAAACCTTTGTGTATTCTCGGGCGAATATATCAAAGGAGAAACATTATGAACCAAGAAAAACAAAGAGAAGCATACGAAAAGATGCTTAAAAAATGCCCCGATATCTTAACACCTATGAAAGCAGCTCGATGGTCGCCCGTCGGCAAGAATACGATCTACTCAGCCCTCAAAAATAGCGAGATCGAATCCTATACCTACAAAGGCGGTTACATATTCACCAAGGATGCCTTCATTGATTACCTCGTCAAGACCGCAAACGATAAAGGAAAGCGATATAGCATACGAGGTGATAAGAAATGTTGAGCAGCTTACCGCAAGTGCTGTCGGGCGAACAGGTACGGTGCGCCTTGCATATCAGTAAACGCAAGTGCGCGTGGATGCTAAACAACGGCTTCATCAAATGCCAGAACACCGGCAAGAGAACAAGAAAATATACTGTGCTCAAGGAAGATCTGCTCACCTACATAGAGGACTCGCAAAAGCACCCCGAAAAATACGTTACACCCCACGCCGAGTTCTCAACTGCAAAGTATGGAAACACACGAAAACCCCGACCTCGCAAAACAGGATTTCCTTCCTTTCTGCCGTCCGACTTCCGCCCATGGCTTGAACAGGAATTCGAAACCGTCCCCGATGCACTCACCGTGCCGCAGGTCATAGCCACCACCGGCTATACCGATAACACAATCAACCGCTGGCTCCGCCAAGACCACCTGAAGTCCGTCCAAACCCAAACCACAAGAATAATCCCAAAACTCTGGCTCATCGACTTCTACTGCTCCTACGCCTATACCATAACAAATATGTCCGATAAGCACATTAAACTTATGCAAAAGTTCTTTAAACAATCCGGCGGCAAGTAACCCCTGCCGACATAATTATGGTGAAAAAATATTTTTTTATGGTATAATTAGGTTGGTTAATAAAAGTCTGTATATTGAAAATTTAGAAAGGATGTTTGAATTATGGATAAAAAGAAAGAAATACGCGAATGCGACAAGTTAATAAACAGATTTATATTTAGAGCCAGAAAGTTTATTGAATACGGTTGCTTTCAGTATGGAAAATATAATTACGTAATTTCAAACGAGCCGGATGCATCGTTTATTAGCGATTTCCAATATTTTGTCCTTACTAAAGGCACTAAATCATTAGAATCGATTAGAGCATTGTTAAAAATAGGACATACTGAAGACGTTTTTATCCTTGCCCGTACTATGTTTGAAGGTTATTTAGCAAGCAGATATATGGATGAAATGTATGATGATAGTCTTGTTTATGATTTCATTTTTACTCCACAATTAATATCACAAAGAAAAATCATTTACGATAACGGAGAAGCTAAAGTGAGGGGCACTGATGAAATTGTATCATTTTTGCAACGGAACCCATCTGATATGAAACTTGGCAAAGATAAAAAGTATTTTTATGATTTATATGCTTTCTTATGCGATTTTGCACACTGTAATTTTTCGACGCAGTATTATTATATAGATGGGCAAGATTGCTATACCTGTGACAATGTTATTAATGGATATTTGGTAAGAGTTATTGTGTTGTTTATTTATACAAAACTGTTTGAAAGCATCGTTACAGTCGAGGGCGAGGACTTCATAAGTATAAACGAAAAAAGAGAATGTTATAGGCTTGTAGAAGAAGCAACAAAATTCCTTTTTGCACAGTTAAACTATTTTTCTAAATATGTTTGCCAAACTGTTAGTGCCGAATTGAACAAACATATGAAAGGAATGTTCAAGGAAATGAAAAAATCCTTAAAAGAGGAGATCGGAAGCGTAAAAAAAGATTTTCTGGTATAAAGTAACTATGATTACTTTAATGTGCTGTAGCTTTATCGCTAACGTGTACAATATTCTTTTAATCTAAGATGAAAACCTCGGCTAAAATGAGTAAATCTCATACTTTAGCCGAGGTTTATTTTTTATATTTGATATGAAATCTTATAAATAGATTTGAGAACTCAATTAAAACTACTGAAATCTCAATAGGATTTATTGCAAATTCCGTCGAAGTATGTTATTATATATTATGAGTAAGTTTAATTATTGAGAGGTGCTCATATAATGGTTGATTACAAAAAATTATGGATTGCTTTAATACAAAAAAATATGAGTAAGCCACAGCTTCGCAAGATGGCCGATATATCCCCATCCACTTTTACGAAACTTAATAAGAACGAACTGGTATCTATGGATGTTTTGGTTCGTATATGCCGAGTCCTTGATTGCGATTTCGGAGATATTGTTGAGATTGTAAAATAAGTGTTTGCGAGGGGTTATTATGTTTTCGGTGATTAAAGATTCTCGAATTAAAGATAAATGTCAGATTTTTACGCCAAAAGAGCAAGTTTCAAAAATGTTAGATTTGGCTTTATATACCAAAGACTTACATGGGAAAAGATTTTTGGAAAATTCATGTGGTGACGGTGAAATTCTTATTCAAGCTGTCGTTAGATATATTGAGGACTGCAAAAAGAAAAGGTTTTCTAAAAAGAAAATTAAATTAGGATTGGAAACCGATTTTATTGCTTATGAGGTTGATAATAAAAGGATTGAAGAATGCAAAATTCGATTAGACAAAGTAACAAAACAATATAAAATCACCGATGTTGTTTGGAATATTAGATGCGAAGATTATCTCGCCTCAAAAAGTGAAATGACCTACGATTTTATTGTAGGGAACCCACCATACATTGCGTATCCCGATTTACCAATAGATGTGCAGACATACGTCAAAGAGAATTTTGTGTCATGTAAAAAAGGAAAATTCGATTATAGCTATGCTTTTATCGAAAAATCATATTCAGAACTAAGCGAAAAAGGTTCCTTGGTTTATATAATTCCAAGTAATATTTTTAAGAATGTCTTTGCCGACGAATTAAGAAACATAATAAAAAACGATATATATTCCATAGATGATTTCCCGAGTGAGAAGATTTTTGGAAAAGTATTAGTATCTCCAGCAATAATTAGCATAATTAAGGGTAATAACTCTTCTAAATTGCTTTATCGCGTTGCAGGAGTCGAAAAATCAATAGATAAAACTCAATTAAAAAGCAAATGGATATTTGATAATGTCAATGTTTCTACTGGCAAACGGGTTGGCGATTTTTTTAAAGTTTCAAGTTCTGTGGCAACATTGTTAAATGAAGCCTTCATTTTGAAAAATGGAGGTATCAAAGATGGCTTTTATGAGTTTGCCAATCATAAGGTTGAGATAACATTGATTCGCAAAGCAGCCAGTCCCAAAAACAAGAAATACAATAAATCAACGGAGTATATTATTTTTCCGTATTTTTATGACGATCAGGGAAAACTACAACATTATTCTGAGGAAGAAATGTATGCAAGTTTTCCGAATGCCATGACGTTTTTGGAAACATATAAAGAAAAACTTCAAAAGAGAGATGCTGATAGCACTGCAAAGTGGTTTGAGTATGGCCGTTCTCAAGCCTTACAAAATATCAATCAAAAATTAGTATTAATTTCATCAGTTATTTCCGATTGCACAGAACCGTACATGATTGAGGTCGATGAAGTTCCGTATTCTGGTCTATACATAATGCCTATCAGCAATATGTCATTAGATTCATTGATTTCCGTTTTAAAATCAACAAAATTCAAGGAATATATAAAAAGTACCGGCGTGTGTGTCAGCGGGACATCAAAAAGAATATCACCCAAAGATATAGAAAACTATATTTTTTAAGGAGCGAAAAAGCATGGAAAAAATGAAATATAACATTTCTGCTCGTACAACAATTTTGATTGGTAGAGAAGGTGTATCAAGGGCAGATGGTGCAATAATTGAGCTGATAAAAAATACATATGATGCAGATGCAGACTTTTGTTATATCGCTTTTGATCCTACTAGTGATGCTTTGTATATTTTGGATAATGGTATCGGAATGACCAAGCAAATAATTCAAAGTTATTGGATGCTTATTGGTACAGACAACAAGAAATACAATTATTTGAGCGATAGAAAGCGAGTAAAATCTGGTGAAAAAGGAATAGGTCGATTTGCCCTTGATCGCTTAGGTAGCAAGTGTACAATGTACACCAAGAACACTTCTGAACCACTAATTTATTGGTTTAATGATTGGAATAAATTCGAAGAAATTGGCAAAACGCTGGATGAGATTGATGCTGATTTTGAATATTTAGATAAAACTTTTAAAAGCATAATACCTAAAGAAGTAATTGAAAATCTCGATGCTTTAATAAAAGACAAGAACGAGGAACTTATAGCACTTGGGAAAGAACCTCCACAGTTCTCATTGGAAACAGGTACTCTGTTTAAAATTGAGGGACTTAGAGATAAATGGGATGACACTGAAATAGACAAGATATTATCCGTGTTGGGCTTCCTTGTTCCTCCAGGAGAGCAAACTCAATATTATATTTTTGCGCAAAGCGGATTAGATAAACAAGCGGAAGAAATACAGTGTCATGTGATTGAGGACTATGATTATAAAGTAGTTGCCTCATTTAACGGTGAAACTATTAAAGCCACTATTCATAGAAACGAATACGATTTAAATATTATTCCGAAAGATTTATTTGAGGAGGCAGCATTTAAAGTTGAGCCGTTTACTTTTGATGATTTCTCAAAAGGTATTTTTGAAAAGACATTAACTTTATCTGAGTTGACAGGTAATAGCAACGAAGAATTTCTAAAAAAAGCAAAAGAAATTGGTCCCTTTCAATTCCAATATGTATTTATGAAATTAGGTGGCGGCGAAGGTAGCTACTATAGTAAAGCAGTAAATACGAGAAGAAAGCTTTGGATGCAAGAGCATGGCGGAATAAAGATTTACCGTGACAACTTTGTTGTAAGGCCTTATGGCGATCCGAATTCAAAATCATACGATTGGTTAGGGTTGGATGCACGTAAGGGTGGAAACCCTGTCGCAGTTTCTCATAAATCAGAGAAATGGCATGTTAACAACTCTCAAATACAGGGTACTGTTTTAATTTCTCGCACCAATAATTCTTCCATTTTGGATAAATCGAGCCGAGAAGGTATTATTGAAAACGAGCATTTTGAGGTGTTGACAAACATACTCCAAGATATTATTTCGTTATTTGAAAAAGATAGATCCTATATCGCACATAATATTAAAATCTATCGTGATTCAAAAGAGGAAAAAGCCTCTACAAAAGAAAAAGCTTCTGATATTGCAAACGAAATCTTAAAAAATAAGAAAAAGTCAAAGAAGAAGCAATCAAAGGAGGAAGCTAATAGCGAACAACTTGCAAAAGCTGTTAAGATTTATGAAGAAGAACGAGAAGAATTGATTTCAGAAATCAAGTTATTAAGAGCATTGGCAACCAATGGGTTAATGACAACAACAATGGCTCACGATCTAAAGACCATCAATTCTCTTTTAGTGTCACGTGTTAACGGTTTTCGAATCGCCCTTAACAGAGAAGACAAAACTTTAATAGAACGCAATTTAGAAGACCTTAAAACAAATGATGAATTTTTAAAGGCGTGGATTACGGTAATAACTACTCAGTCCAACAAAGATCGCCGCAAACGATTAAAGAAAGATGTAGTAAAAACGATTGAAACCGGTGTTAAACTTTTATCACCTATTTTACTTAGAAAGAAAGTGACGTTGGAGTTAAACACCAATAATTGTACTGCAATTAAACGAATTTTCGAAACAGATTTCGATAGCATTATTTATAATCTTATAATCAATTCCATAGAGTCTTTCGAAAGCACAAAATGTGATAACAGAAGAATCTCTATAACAATTGAAGTTGATGAAGAAAGATTATATATCCATTATCTCGATAATGGTCATGGGTTAAGCGAAGGCTTTAAATCTAATCCATACGAAATCTTTAAATATGGTACAACAAGTAAATACGATGCTAAAGGGAATCAAATCGGTACAGGTTTAGGAATGTATATCGTTGCATCAAGCGTAAATGAGTACCAAGGTACATATACTATTACTAAAATTACTGATGGATTTGGTCTTGATGTGATAATTCCAATAGCATAGTGGAGGTTGACTAATATGGAATATCGTATTGGCATTATTGACGACGATAAAGCAAAAATTACCCAATTGTTGATTTTTACCGCTCAAGGATGGAGTGACGATAACGGTAATTTGGTTAAGGAAAAATATAAGGATGTTTCCTTGGTTCCAAACGAGATACAATTGGACGGTGATATCAACCAAATGGTTGAGAAAGTTGTGGCTGATAAGCCGGATGCGTTGATTATTGATTTTAAGTTGTCATCACAGGAAAATATATCCTACTCTGGCGTTTCATTAGCACAAGCAATTGACCAGAGATTACGTGGATTTCCTATATTTATATTGACATCATATGAAGATGACTTATATGAAAAGGAAAATTTTGATGCATATCAAGTTTTTGATTTTGAACGATATATAAATGATCTCCAAGAGCGTCTTGAGATAAATTCTAAAATTGTTCAACAAATTAAAAAGTATAACACCACTTTGAATCAATGGAAAACAGAGTTGATAGCATTGTTGCCACGTGCAGGGGAAAGCGCGGCTGTTGATGAAAGAATTCTTTTGCTGGATTCTTTTATTGAGAATAGCATTGATGGAACATCCGCCTTGCCGCAAAGACTAAAACAAGAACTTGATGATACAAATCGCGTACAATTGCTTATTGATAAAATAGATAAAATCATAGGCACGGAGTGATATAAAAAGATGTTAAAAAAGGAAGTCCCTGTACGTTCATACACGGGAGAAAAATGGACAACTAACACAACAAACAAAAAACATTTAGCAGTAGATTTCAAACACAGGTGCGCATATTGCGACGATCTGGATAGCATTTATGGTGGACAAGCTTCATATGCTGTTGAGCATTTTGCTCCGAAAGGAAAGTTTCCACAGTTAAAATACACATACGACAATTTGCTATATGCCTGTAGATTTTGCAACACATCTAAAAGTGATGATTGGCCTAGCAATTCCCCCTCAATCAATGTTGTGGGGGAACGCGGATACATAGACCCGTGTACAGATGAATATTATAAGCATTTAGATCGAGATGATAGTACAGGATGTATTTATTACAAAACAGAACTTGGCAAATACATGTATGAACATCTGAAATTGTATTTAAAGCGACACTCAACTATTTTTATGGTTGAAAAGTTAAAAGAAAAACGAGAAGAACTTAGTGCGAGCATTGACAACGATATTGAAAAAGGACTTGATGTATCTGTAAAACAACAAGCCTTACTTGCTCTCGATAAAGAGTTTTTCTCTTATTATGGTCAACTGTGCACTGATGGTGTGTGAGTGTTTGTTATTTATGAGGAGTAAAAAGAATTTTAATGCAGTATAATAAATCAATTACAGCAACTGTTTATGTTATAAATCAGGATAAAGTGTTGCTGCATGAACATAAAAAATATCATACATGGTTTCCGCTTGGAGGTCACATTGAGGTTGATGAGTTTCCCCATGAAGCAGCCATTCGCGAAGTTAAAGAGGAATCGGGATTTAATGTAACTTTACTTGAAACAGAGCTAGCTCCACCAATTGAACTAGCGAGAGTGAAAAGAATACCTGCTCCTTTCTGCTTGTTACATGAAGGTATAGGTCATGAAGAAAACTTTTTCGATTTCATTTACATTGCTGAAACGAACGAAACGAATCCGCACCCAGAAGGAAACGAAAGTAAAAAGTTCAAGTGGTTTACCTATGATGAATTACAGGAATATGAAATTAAGCCACACGTGAAGAACACAGCAATAGCAGTATTGGATTTTTATCGTTCAAATAAAGTAAGGTGATAATATGTTGAGAGTATTTGAAGCTTTTGCCGGATACGGTAGCCAAAGAATGGCTTTAAGAAACTGTGGTATTCCTTTTGAGGTTGTTGGCGTATCAGAAATAGATGAAGCTGTTATGGTATCTTACGCTTCAATACACACTGATTTTCTAAAAATTAGAGAATTGCCACTGGAAATATCAGAATCTGAGATGAGAACATTTTTGTTGTCGAAAAATGTGCCCTTAGATTATAGAACTTTTGAAAATCGTGTATCAAGATTAAATGGACAAAGATTAAAAGATATTTACTTGGCCAACAAATTAATCAAAAACTTTGGCGATATTCGAGTTATAGAGCCTGATAAACTGCCTGATTTTGATTTCTTTACATATTCTTTTCCTTGCCAAGATATTTCTGTGTCCGGATATCAAAAAGGTCTTAGTAAGAACTCCGGAACGAGGTCTTCTTTGCTTTGGGAATGTTGTAAGATAATAGAAGCAAAAAAGCCTAAATATCTTATGATGGAAAACGTAAAAAATCTCGTGGGCATTAACCATAGAGCTAATTTTGAGGAGTTTCTAGTTTATCTTGAATCATTAGGATATAAAAATAAATGGAAAGTTTTAAATGCAAGAGATTATGGTATTCCCCAAAACAGAGAAAGAGTCTTTTGCATTAGCGTTTTGGGAGAAAGTGAATTTGAGTTTCCGACCCCCATTGAACTAAAACTATCTATGTTTGATTTGTTGGAAAACGAAGTTGATCCTAAATACGAACTAAGTGAAGACCAGTATTCCGAAGAACCAATCGATAACAATGTTTGTTATTGCTTGGATTCTAATTATTGGAAAGGCACTTTTCTTCGTGATTTCTTGTTAAAAAGAAGAAGACAGCTTGTGACCACAAGAAAAATAGGTGATAAAAAATATCTAGCACGTCGTCTTACACCTAGAGAAACTTGGCGTTTAATGGGCGTAAGTGATGAAGATTTCGAAAAAGCTCAAACCTTAGTTAGTGCAACCAGTTTGTATAAACAATCCGGAAATAGTATAGTGGTTCCTGTTATGGAACATATATTTAAGGAATTATTTTCGAAAGAAGGTACTAAAATGACAAATAAGGAAATTCTTATCGATTTATTTAGAAATAATGTAAAAGGTAAAATGCCTGATGTTAGTGGTAGAAATGAACGTCATGATGGCAGAGAAGGTAACTGGTTAGAAGAACAGTTCGGAAAACATCCTGATGCAGACAACCATGCAGACTTTTTTGGTTATGAGTTAAAAAACCAAACAACTTCAAAAACAACTTTTGGTGATTGGTCTGCAAATAGATATATCTTTAAAACGGGGCCGTATGTTGATTGCTTTAAAAAGCCGCAGTTCGGAACAAAGCAAGATGTCTTTTGTCAAACCTTCGGTAAACCTAATGCTGAAAAAGAAGGTAGATGCTCTTGGTCAGGAAGTCCCTGCCCCAAAATAGGCGATTATAATGATTATGGGCAAAAACTTGTTATCGAGCCAAATAATGATATTGTAGCAATTTATTCTTACAGCCAAGACAAAAGAATAAATAAAGCTACTATAGTTCCCGAAGTTTTACATCAAGAAAATTTGGAAATTGCTCGTTGGTTTGGAGAAAAATCTCCTAGCAAAAAAAGAACGGATAAATGTCTTAAAGATAAATTGGAAGATAAATTTAATGATAAAGGCTGGTTTACTTGCAAAAAAGATGCTCAGGGTCATTATTGCAAAATCTGTTTTGGTGAACCGATGAATTTTGAAAACTGGATTGAACTAGTAAAACAAGGTGTAGTTTTCTTTGATAGCGGAATGTATGTTGGTAATAAACGCCCATATTCTCAATGGCGCGCCAACAATAACTATTGGGATAGTCTAATAGTTGAAACTTACGAATGAAAAGAGCAATAATATGTTTGAAGCGAAAAAAGAAGTTCAAATAAAGGTTTCTAATATACCTCTACAGTGGATACCCAAGATTGAAATTTATTATCCAGATCTTCCTCAATTCCCCATAATGTATATACATACTCATCTTGAAAGTGGAGAAAGATTATTTGCCTTTCCCGTTTCAGTCAGCTTTGATATTAAAGATGATTACTGCGATGCAAGTTTTTGCGTTTTGTGTAATCGTGATGATGAAGAAAGCAAAGTGAAAATACAATCTGAAATCAAAGAACGGATAGGGTTGTCAGATTTAGTTACCAAAGCAGTCGCTCTTGCTTGTTGTAAAGGTAACAAAGCGTATGAAAATTTTATAAATGACATATGGGAATATGTTTCGATGTCTTATGGCGACAGCATCCCTTATGGTCAATTTTTTGAAGAGGTCTACTCTATTGCTAGGTTTGTCTCCGCTTGGCAACCTAAAACCGGACGCCAAAGCGAGATGCGTATGCTCTACAATTTTATGAGCGCTTTTGGTGAAGAAGTTAATGTGCCTAAAAACTGGAAACATTTAGAGTGCTATTTAACTCCAACTTTGCGGGATGTTCAAGGCAAAAAGCTAAATGAATTCTATAAATTCAACCTTTTGGATTCAGCTATGAGAAAAACATATGCACATGAATACAATAAAACAGTTTCCATACAAGGGGTTGATTTTAAAGTGATGCCTAAGGCGTGGGCAAATAACAAAGATGATTTTATGAACGATGTTTCGTTGCCTTTGTATGATAACGGCGTTCTTAATGAAGATGAACGAGGTTGTTTAGAAAAACTAGTTGATGCATTTAATCGCCATCCTTGGAGAGCTGCATATTATATTAGCTCTTATATGACAATTGACCATAATTATTATTCTTGGACAAAGGATTTTTTTGCCGAAGTCTATATTAAAGGTAACAAACTAAAGGGATATTCAGAAAAAGTAATCGCTTGTTTTTTGCAACAAGGTTTTAAGAATAAAGAGGTAATTCCCGTAGACACGTGGATTGAAACTTTCTATGAATATTCGTTAGGAATAAAAACAATAAAAGAATTTTATGATACTTTTGTAGACCTAGGTAAATTCGAGCGTTTGATTTGGTTGGCAAGTCAAGCAAATAAAACTAATATGAAAAACTTTTTTGATTTGCTTTGGTGTCAAAGATATGGAACAATCGGAAATGGTAAGCTGCGTGGTATTAATCCTATTGCTTGTAGTGAGTGCAAATTAAATGGCACCTGTGTCGGATTAAAGAAGAATTACGACAAAAACATCTTACTGATTAATGGCCAATTAGAATATGAGTTGTTTAATGATGTTTTGATTTTACCTAACACCATCAATACAGAGAGTTTAGATTTTGTCTGCTTATTTGAGAATAAAGTTCCTAAAAAAGTATTCGTAAAAGAAATTGTTAGAAAGAAACCGACAAACCGGTGGCTTTTGACCGATGAGTTCAGTGGTTATATTCTTGATAATAGACATCAAATTTCCGAAGAACTTTTGGAAAAAGAAGTTATCCCAATGAAAGAGTATATGGAATATTATAAAAAGCTGTCTGTGTCATGAGCACAGACAGCTTTCCTTATATGATGTCATATTGTTCTAAATATTCAACCATTTTCTTGGCAACAGCATCAATTACATTTATGCAGACAGAATTGCCAAACTGTTTATAAGCTTGCGAGTTGGAAACTGGAATAATAAAGTTTTCGGGGAATCCTTGCAAACGAGCACATTCTCTAGGTGTTAACATTCTGGGGTTTTTATCTCTTTGATATATGAGTGCTTCGCTTCCATCTTTATAGTATCTAGCACTAATAGTATTGGTATGTCGACTATCTTCATTAAACACACAAAAACCAAATCCATTACCTTTCTTTTCGTGCATTTTTTTGCGCGCCAGATGCCCTTGATATAGTTTGTCAGAAATGGTAAATGCATCTGATACATCTCGTTCTAATATATTTCCAACACATACTGCTTCATCAATTTGGCCTTGAGGATATGTAAACGTTCTGTAATTCTCAGGAAGATAATCTTTATTAAATCCAACTATGATAATACGCTCTCTGTTTTGAGGGGAACCAAAATGATATGCATTTAACACTTCGGGGTTTGGAACGTAATATCCTAATTCATCTAGTACATTTAAAATAACTTTCAGTGTTTTTCCGCCATCATGTCCACGGAGCTGCTTTACGTTTTCTAGCATAAAAGCTTTAGGACGCTTTGCTTTTAAAATTCTAGCAATGTCAAAAAACAAAGTGCCACGAGCATCCTCAAATCCTTTTTTGAGACCTGCTTGTGAAAATGGCTGACACGGAAATCCTGCAAGCAATATATCGTGATCTGGAATGCTATATTCATCCACTTTAGTGATATCTCCATCCGGAGTCTCGCCGAAATTTGCTTTATAGGTTTTTTGAGCAAACTTATCCCACTCCGAGGAGTAAACCGTATAGCCTCCATTGTTTTGGAAACCTTGCCTGATTCCGCCAATACCCGCAAACAAATCTATTTGTGTAAATTTGCATTTTTCCCGAGAAGGATTTTTTAGCGGAGGAGCTTGTGGATAGTTATGTAATTTGTTCAATATTTCTTCAGGAATGATAGATTGAAGTTCCCACTCTTTCAGCAAGTCCTCCCGACGATATAATCCCAAAAAGTCAGATAGTTCTTTTCGTGTCATATCGTGTTCGACACGAAAAGATATCAATGCGCTACTTTGTACCATTGTTTCAACCTCGTCTATTTTATTAAACAAGAATAAATTCAATTGCTTTATCAGATGAGTCTAGTTTACCATAAAAGTATGAATTAATCAAATAGTATTCGAAATATTCTTACTAATTATTTTCACAGATCAAAAATAAAGCTAAAGCGCGAATGGTTTCTTGTTTATTATAAGCATACAACAAAAAGTGTCCCATAAAACGGACTTTTGCATTTGTGAATCATTTTCAATGCGCTGTTGCGATTTTTGTAATAAAATGTTATAATATATCAAATAGCTGATGTAAATAGTTGTTTGGAAGGTTATCATGAAAGTATGTAGTTTGTTTAGTGGAATAGGCGGTATTGACCTTGCTTTTCAGCAAGCAGGGTTTGATGTTGTTTGGGCAAATGAGTTTGATAAAGATGCAGCAACTACATATCGTCATAACTTTGGCAGAGAATATCTTGTTGAAAAAGATATTAGAAAAGTAAATGTTGATGAAATCCCAGATTTTGATATTTTAGTTGCAGGATTTCCGTGTCAGCCTTTTTCTATAATGGGTTTTAGAAAAGGATTTAACGATCCTAGAGGTAATCTGTTTTTTGAAATTGCACGTATTGCTGAGGCTAAGAAACCAAAGGTGATTTTTCTAGAAAATGTAGCTAATTTATTAGAACACGATGACGGTAAATCATTTTTAACGGTGTATAATGCATTAGCACCACAAGGATACGCTTTTCGCTATCAAGTGATGGATGCAATCGAATATAGCAACATACCTCAATATCGCACTCGTATATTTATAGTTGCTTTTCAAAACGAAGAAGCGTGTGATAGGTTCACCTTCCCCGAAAAGATAGAATTGAATACAAAGATCAACGATTTTATTGTTCGCAACCAAAAGCACGATGATAGCTATTATTATAATGCATCAAGTTTTTATTATGAGGATCTGAAGAAGATCGTTACTGACCAAAATGCACTATATAAAATTTACGATTCAGGAGTTTCAAAAAAAGCTCATTATATGTGCCCGACATTAACGGCAAACATGGGTACATATCCCGACAGAGTTCCAATAGTGTTGGACGATTTTGGAATTAGAAAAATAACGCCGTATGAATGCTTGGCTTTACAAGGATTTCCAAAAGATTATCGTTTCCCTAAAATCCCAATGGCAAGCGCGTATAAACAATGCGGGAATAGCGTCGTTGTACCTGTGATACGGCGCATAGCAGAAAATATCATGAAAGTAATGGACTGATGAACATGGATAAAATTGAAAAAGAATATCAAGAATTTGTAATAAAGTTAATTGATAAAGCAAATGAAGTTCATAAGGATTTTGAAAAGCTTTCCCCAGAGAACAAAGAACGTGTAATGAAAGATGCAAAATATTTGGCTCTTATAAAATTAGGGGAAAGTGTGAAATGATTAAAGAAATAATACACGATCCGATATTTCTTGCAGGAAAGTCGGAGTTAGCGACAAAAGAAGATTTGCAGGTGGCGCAGGATTTGTTGGACACGCTTATTGCCAATAAAGATGGTTGCGTTGGTATGGCGGCGAATATGATCGGTGTGCGCAAACGCATTATTGTATTTGATAATGAAGGTACATATATGACGATGTTTAATCCAGCGATTGTCAAAAAATCAGTACCATATGATACTGAGGAAGGTTGTCTTTCCCTGCTCGGAGGCCCCCGTCCGTGCAAACGCTATGAGACTATCAAAGTTCAGTGGCAAACCGCCGAGTTCAAAACTCGCATTAAAACCTTTACCGGTTGGCCTGCTCAAATTATTCAGCATGAAATCGACCATTGCAATGGGATACTAATATAAAGGAGAAGTAATGAAAAGGATATACTTTAGTGATTTTTTTAATGTAGATCGTGACACAATTGAAAAAGAAGGGTTTTTCGACATTTCACTGTTGAATGATTTGCCGTTGTTTGTTGATCCTTTTTTGATTTTCTGTAGTGAAAAAGAGGAGTATCAAGAATTACACAACAACATTATCCAATATATGATTTACTTGCGTGATTTTTCACTTAAAAATCCTATTCCAACAAAACCCATGCTCAAAGCACTGTATCGGTTTCCAGAGGTAAAACAAAATTATCTTGGTTTTTGCAAGAGCGGAAATGGTGGTAGTGCGTTAGGAAACGATTTTGCTGTAGCGCTACACAGCGGGTTAAAAGAAATCTTTTCTAATTTCGGGAATGAGGAAATCACACAAAGTCCTCACTTGGAGAAATTGTGCTTGATTAAAGAACGCGTGGGAAAAGACAATATCAGTGATTTTACCACCAATCTTATAAAAGGCTTTTTATTGGATCTAACTGAGAAGTTTGCTAAAAAATATATCGATCCCTCCCTCTGCAAAACCTTTTATAACATCCAACATGTTGAGTTTGATTACGAACTCGGTGTTTGGAAGGCAAAAAGTTTTTATCTTCCATGCTATAATGGCGACTATGTTATTTTAACGCCAATTGATCTTTTAGTTAGGACCGAAACATGGATTAACAAGCGAGATTTGTATGATCGAGTTGAAACGCTGGGAGAATCATTAGAGGATAGTGTGTTAAGATTTCAGGTTAATCAATACTTTATGAGCTTCCTTTCTGAAAAACCAACAAAAGAAGAAAAGGCTAAGGCAGCAACAGAAACTCTAATAAAATATCCTCAATTGATTGATCTTTACATAAAGAGCAAAGAGGACGATGAAGAAGGAGCAGTAAATGAAAGCATACAAGAGGTAGGTGGAGTTAAAAAAGTATTTGTTGAGCAACTGCAGGGTTTAATTGCTCAGCTGCAAACAGAGACAGATTTTTACAAAAAGCCACCCACGTCCTATGAAGAGGCCAGACAGCGAGTCTTGTATTTGAAGCATGTAATTGAAGACTGTGATGGTTATCGTTGGTTCTTTGATGGAGATAAACCGATTCGGCGTGAAGCAGATTTACATATTATGTACAAGCTGGTATGCTACGATACCTTCGCTGATGTGAATAGTGAAGTTAATAATGGACGCGGTCCTGTTGATTTTGCGGTTTCTAATTCCAGAAAAGACAAGACATTAGTTGAGTTCAAGTTGACACGCACATTAAAAAAGAATCTTGAAAAGCAGGTCGAAGTATATAAAAATGCAAATCAAACGAATTTGGATATAAAGGTAATTCTTTATTTCACAGATGAAGAGCAGAAGAAAACATATGATATACTTAATGAATTGAAACTTAATAACAATCCTAATATTATTCTTATTGACGCTCGCCCCAATAAAATACAAGCGTCAAAAGCATAGAAACTTCACTAAAAGAAGGATGAGTAAAACATGGATAAATTGCAAATTATTATTACTGCTGTTGCCGCAATAATACCAGCTATTATTTCTTATTTTGTTGCTCGATATCAAGGTAAAACGGACATAAAAAAGTTGAGTGAGAGTAGCAAGATTGAGATTGATAGGCTGGTTAAGCAACATGAAATTAATCTCGAATCACTTAAAGAAAAACATCGGTTAGAAATGGAAGCAAAAGATAAAGAACACGAATACAAGTTGGAAATACTTCAAAAAGAGCATGAAAATGAGATGATTCGCAAGGAAAAGGAATTAGAAGATGGCGTAAAATATCAGGCGGCTGGTAATGCGGCAAATGCGCTGATAAATGGAATCATTGGATCGGCTTTTTCCTCAACTGAAGTTAAAGATGTCATAGGTGGTTCTTTGGCAGAAACCTTACAAAAAGCAAAAAAGAGTTCCAAGTAATAATTAATATCTGGACTTCTCAAAACCTTTGTGGTATATGTTTGTACTGCAAAGGAGGTGCTTATATGGCACGAAAAGAAAATACAATCAAAAAGAGCGGCTTTGCACCGATTGGTGTGGAGCCGCTCTTCTCTTATGGGGAGGTGCTAAAATGACAACACTTGAAGATTTATACTACGGCAACATTGATCCGCAGGCTCGCAGTACGAAGCAAAATA
>JAZNWP010000074.1:0-2681 GCA_045593385.1 Acutalibacteraceae bacterium | reverse complement strand
GGTGAGAGCATACTTCTTCGGATATTCAGCGAATATCGTATTAACTAAAGCCTTAAACAGCAAAAAGGAATATTTTATTGAAAAAGTTTGCGAGAACTCTATTACGAGTGCAAATTGATTCAAATAAAATATTCCTTTTTTGTATCCAAAATTATAGATTTGAGCAAAATTCGCTGCACAAACAATGAAGGTTGCACGCACCATTTAGCCTTCCTCCGGTGAGGAACTACCTGCGTCCCGCAGCTTGGGACCGCGGAAGCGGTGAAAGGAGACCGCGCAACTATCGGTTAACGCAAATAGTATCTATGTTAAATGAGCCAGCTTCTTTACGTGGAATGCAAATGAAAAGTATCGATCAGTCTGCAAAACCTTGATTTTTCGATAGCTTTGTAGTATATTAAATGTGTATAATGCTTTTTTGCGGGTGATGATATGAAAAAATGTATATTATTGATGCTTATTATACTTCTGCCGCTGTGCGGATGCGCAGATAAGCGTTCTTATGAATATTATACGCAAGAGATCACTTATTCCGAGTCTGCCGTGCAATACGGTTTTCGTGTCGATATGGCTTGTACCGAAACCAAATACGCCCGGTACTATTTTGAACAAACCGTAGATGAGGCTGAAAGAACACTTTGCATAGAAACAACTGACAAAATTCTTGAAAAGCAAACTGCGCTTGGTTTTCTGCCCGAGATCTACATCTTTACCGAGGCGAGATACCCCGACACCTCTGTTGTTGAAAACAAGTTATATACATCGGTGCAGGATTGGCAGACAGTTGAATTCACAACAAAAGTATTGCTCACCGCTTATGGAGCATACAGCCATTACGGATTGGCATACGGCTATGCTAATGTGATCTGTGACGAACAGATCACGGACAGCACATTTAAAGCCCCTGACTCAACCGATGTTTGCGATCTGAACTTGTTGTGCTTTGACACCGCATTTGCTTCCGATAGTGATATTGCAACGGCAAAATCGATCGCGTGTGATTTTGTTCAAGCTTATATTGCCGCCAATGGTGAATCGGCAATGCAAGAATTGCTGTCCGACTCGAAAACTTCAAACGGCGCAAGATCAGTCAGCGATGCTTTGGCAAATTATTATAAAGATAACGGCTTGGATTACTTACCTTCCAATCTTCGTTACGGTTACGGCGGTCATTCTTTTGACTATATCGTTTCCGCCGACCTTGGCGTTTTTTATATCAAAAAAGATTGGGTTGATATGCATGCGGAATACAATCCGTTGATAACCGACGGCTTTTTGCATTCCGATTATGCAGAAACCAAAGCATTTTTTGAGACAAATCTCGAGCAAATGAAGCAGTATCAAGAGCTTTTTGCGCTTGATTATTATAATAATGACTTGAGTATTATTTTTGAGAATACTAAGTTGCCTCAAACATCTTTTTATCAAAGCAATATCCATACGATATACCTCAAAAACGTTGATTCGCTAATGCATGAATATATCCACGCATTAACGCAGCCTAAATATTCCATGAAGCTTTGGGAAGCAGAGGGCTTTGCAAGATACTTTTCTTACTATTACGATTTCTACGGAATAGCTTTTTTGAATCAAGATTACAATAATTCCCCCGACACCCCCGAGCTAAAGTACATTCACGAGTATTTAGCCACAATAAACAGACCGATAGATATGGCAAAGGACTTTACGGAGCTTGAAAACATAGCCGTATATAGCAGAAACCTTACTGACCCCAATAAGAGCTATGCAACCGGCTCTTCGTTTGTGCAGTATTTGGTAAAACAGTATGGCGAAGAGGCTGTCATCAACTCCATTTACGGAAACGGCGATCCGCTGCCAAAATCCTATGCCGAATTGGTAAAGGAGTGGAACGAATTTATTGAAGATAATTATAAGAATTACAGTAAATACAAATAGGGCGTTAGATATCTGATCGATAAACTTGAATTTGACGAAGGTGTGAATGATGAAAACATTATATATGATTGGCGGCACGATGGGAGTGGGAAAAACAACTGTGTGCCAACAGCTAAAACGAGATTTACAGAATAGCGTATTTCTTGACGGAGATTGGTGTTGGGATGCAAGTCCGTTCCAAGTAACCGATGAAACAAAAGCAATGGTGACGGATAATATTTGTTACTTACTCAATAATTTTCTGAAATGTTCTGCATACGATAATATTATTTTTTGTTGGGTGATGCATGAGCAGAGAATTATCGATTCCATACTTGAGAAGCTGGATACACAGAACTGTGAGGTGAAATGCGTCTCGCTTGTAGCGGATGAAAAGACTCTGTGTGAAAGATTATCAATGGATGTAGAAAGAGGTATTCGCTCTGAAGATGTAATTGAGAGAAGCATAGCAAGAATACCGATGTATCAAGCATTGGGTACTATTAAAATTGATACAAACGCAAAAGCCGTGGCTATGATTGCCAATGAGATAAAGCAGTTGTGATACTGACAAATTCCAATATGTTGAACAGAGGAGAGATAACGCTCTCCTCCACAAAAAGCCATAAAATCAGTCATAAGAAGCGATAAAGCCTTACAATATTTGAAAATCGAATGTGAAAGAGAGTGCTTTAAGGTAATACCGCACAATTCCGATGGCGCATATGCACCGCCAAGAAGTAAGTCGGAGGCCAAGCGGTCTTAGGAAGACAATGCATATTATC
>JAZNWP010000073.1:0-1721 GCA_045593385.1 Acutalibacteraceae bacterium | reverse complement strand
GGGCAAATGAACTATGGAAAACAGATTTGTACAAACAGCTTTTAAGGTTTACTTTATGGCAATAGCAGTACTTATGTACTATTTTCTTACAGAAGTAATTAACCTTGGTTTGTTTATTACATACCGTCATGCATTTGCCCTTGTTCTTTTTGTATCAGCGTTTTTTGCATTTTTATTTAAGCCAAATATTGCAAGAGGTACATCTTCACTTAAAGAAGCCTTCGTATATTCTACTCCTTTGCTTGTAACAATCATAGTATCTCTTTTCATATGGTTTATAGTTCGCGTTGATACGGCGGTTATTTCAAGAGGTTTGTCAGGTGCTTTTGTATATAACAATATGCTTTCATTTACCTTGGCTGCAGTTGCGTTTTTGTATGTGTTCGGCGAAAAAGGTATATGGTATAACCTTATTGCAATTCTTATTTCAAATATACTCATGCTTTTGACGATTATAGCACAAAATGGCATTGGAAGCTTCTTTTCAGAATTTATAACCCTTGTTATGACTTTTGCAGCAGAAACCGGAGATATTATTGTTCAGGCAGAGATTCACGAGCTTGCATTTTGCCTTGGAGCGTATCTCATATATATGCTTTTAAAACCCAAGAAAGATATTGTGTTTTTTATTTTACTTGGACTCACAGTCTTTTGTTTTCTTACAGCATTCAAGAGAATTGGTATTATCGCTATTGTAATCGCTTTAGCATTTGGTTGGCTTTTGAAATTTATTGCAAAATTTAAAAAAGATACAGCTATGCGACTTACCGTGATTTTTTCTGTTATATTGGTAGTTTTGCTTATAGGATATATTGCTATCATAAAGCTTGATGTCTTTACATTGCTTGAAAAAGCAGGAATAGACACAAGCGGTCGTGTGACCATTTACAATGCCGTAGATAAGTTCTACGAATTTTCACCGGAGTTTTTGGGCAACGGAATCGGATTTTTGACATATCAGTTAAGCACAAATATGAATGTGGGTGTTTCATCGGTTCATAACGATTTTTTGCAGTATTTTATAGACCTGGGCTTTTGGGGATATATCTTATGGCTTGTTTCTATGACTTTGGTCAGAGTATGTTATTTTGGCAAAAAAGGAAAGGTTGAAAATGGAATTATCGCACTTGCACTCAGTATATATTTGGTTATAGTTTCATCAACCGATAACACTATGAATTATCCGCTTCTTACAACTGTTCTTGCCATTATAATGATTGGACACGGATTTGATGAAAAGGTGCGAACCCGCGAGACAAAAATGTTTGGATATATTTCAGATGTTAACAGAGAAACAGAGGGCAGGATAATATTATGAAGATATTGATGGTGAATAAATTTCTATACCCACGAGGCGGCAGCGAGAGCTATATGTTAAAGCTTTCAGAAGAGCTTAAATCACAAGGACACGAAGTTGAATATTTCGGTATGTACGATAAAAAAAATACAGTAGGAAATTCTTTAGGGCTTTATACAACCAATATGGATTTTCACTCTGAAGGTCTGTCTAGATTGCTCTATCCCTTTAAAATAATATACTCAAGGGAAGCGTACAAGAAAATCGGAAAAGTTTTAGATAACTTTAAGCCTGATATTGTTCATATGAATAACATCAATTTTCAGCTTACTCCATCAATCATTTATGCGGTGAAAAAGAGAAATATCCCCCTTGTGCAAACTGTTCACGACTATCAGATGATTTGCCCTAATCATCTTTTATA
>JAZNWP010000072.1:0-2144 GCA_045593385.1 Acutalibacteraceae bacterium | reverse complement strand
CGATAGCCTGTAGTTTTGTCAACAAAGGCTGGCATCAACAATCCTATTTCATCGTAATAATGCAGTGTGCGCACACTTACACCCGTAAAATCGGCAAATTCTTTAATCTTCATTTTCAATTTTATCACCTCACAACAAGAGTATACACTATGACGGAGCGTGAAAGTCAATACCCTTTTGAAAAAATATGGATTGATGTTCGAAAAATTCTTATTTGTTTAACTGTTCTACATATTGGAATTTATCATTCGAAATCTATCAATACAGCTCTACATGGCGAACCGTCCGCACCTGATAAATTCAGCGGTGCAGCATTTAAAAAATAAACACCTTCAGGCACTTCTGATAAACGAATTCCCTCAAGCAATATAACATTAGCACTCAAAAGCACAAGATGTACTGCCATTGGGGCATTTTGCGGACCGATTGTCTGGGATTCATTTCCTAAAAGCAAAACATCTGAAGATGCAAATACCTTTGCTGCCTCAAGTGATACTTCGGCATCACCCTTAATCAGAATTCTCTTTGCAGCTTCAATGTTCTGTTTTTTTGCTTTTTCAATTATTTCTATAGCACCATCACCGGTGACAATACCATGATGTTCTGCCACATAAGCCATTCCCACAAATGTCTCTATACATATCTCATCTACAGTTTTGCCGTCTTTAACAAAATGGAATGGTGCATCTATATGCGTGCCGTTGTGTGCGCACATATTAAATGCTGTCAAATTATACACTTCACCTTTGTTCATTGATTTAAGTATCTTTTTCTCAGGTAGTGGATCGTCGGGATACACCTGACAACCGAAAACTTCTTGTGAAATATCGTAAATTTTCATTGCTTAATTCTCCACTCCAAATTAAAGTTTAATATCATTGCAAACCTTTATAATTTTGTCTGCTGCACCTTTTGCACCGGAGCAATTCTTAAATCCATCAGAAATTTTTACGGCATTTTGCTTATAGGTGCTATCGTCGAATATTTTATTTATAGCGCTCAAAACGGAAAGCCCGTCCAATTTATCAAGTTTTATTCCTGCGCCAAGCTGAGATACTCGCTCGGCAACACCTTTTTGCTCTGAGGTCTGTGGTAGCATAACGAGCGGAACTTCAAAATATAAACTTTCACTAACACTGTTCATTCCGCAGTGTGATACAAACACGTCAGCTTTTTCTAAAACGGAAATCTGGTCAACATGTGAAAAAACAGATATATTTTCAGGCAATTCTCCAAAATCCTCGATAGACACCAAATTACCAACTGACATAATTACCTGATAATCTGTATCCCTCAAAGCAGATATACAAGCTTTGTAAAAAGGCATCATATCATTATTGACAGTCCCCATCGATATATAAATCAGTTTATCCCTCTTTTTTTCTATTTCTTCGGTTGCAGAACGAATTGAAGGGCCGACAAATGCGTACTTTTCCGAAAAAGTTTCTGAGCAAGGCTGAAATTCGGGCGAGGTATAGACAATCGTATGGGTGTTGTCGTCACTTGCGATAATATCAAGAATATTATTTACGGGATACCCCTTATCCTTTAATCTTTTGACTTGTTTAGATGTTTTTGGCATAGCGAAAAGCATCTTAAACAAATCTCCGATACTTTGTTTCATAATCTTTACTGAATGCTGATTAAATGCAAAGGTTGTTGTTGAAGAAACAAAGGGAATGCCGAGCTTTAATGCAACGGCTTTTCCCCATAGAGCCATAGAATCTGCCACGATACAATCAGGCTTAAGCTCTGCCATCTCTTTGCAAACCTTGTCATCAAGAGCCAGTGTGGTATCTACAAGTATCTTTGTAGAGAATGCCAAATCTTTTCCCACACGGGTAGAGTCTTTGGCACTAAGTTTCTGCTCCGTATCATAATCATCACAGGATATAAATGTTGCACCTGCCGACTCAATTTTTTCACGCATAATGTTATACGAATAATACCACACCTGATGTCCCCGAGAAATGAGTTCCCTGACAACACCCAAGGTGGGGTTAGTGTGTCCGTGTGCAGGAATACAAAAGAAAACAATTTTGCTCATATTACTTCATCTTCTTTCTTGTACACCAGGATTTTTCGTTACATTCGGGGCATTTAAGATGTCTTGTAGTTAGTGTATGCGCACCCCAAACATATGC
>JAZNWP010000071.1:0-7008 GCA_045593385.1 Acutalibacteraceae bacterium | reverse complement strand
TGGAAGGTTCCAAGGCATTCGGTCTTATTAAGCATCACCACTAAGATAAACACTATGCGGCAGTCCTCAAAGGGCTGCCGCATAACAAAGGGGAATCTCATGGAAGACTTTTTCATTGATATGATTTTAAAATACACACCTCCGAATCCGGTAGCAGCTGCACTGATACTGCTGCTTTTATATGCACTAAAAAGTGTTTCCGTGTTCTTCCCTATTCTCGTTCTCGAAGTTGCCGTGGGACATCTGTTCCCTACCGGAACCGCTCTTTTCATCAACTTTGCAGGAGTTCTGATTTGCCACACCATCCCTTATTGGATCGGTTATTTCTCCGGTAACACGGTTCTGGAGAAGCTCAAAAAACGTTATCCGAAATTTGCAACCATTTTGAATGCACAACTGAATAACGCTTTCTTTTCCTCTTTTCTTTTTCGAAGCATCCATATCCTTCCGGGAGATATTATAAGCCTTTATTTCGGTGCAACCCATACCCCATATTTCCATTACATCATCGGCGGAATGTTTGGAACCCTACCGGGTGTTGTTCTCGCCACACTACTGGGCACCAGCATCAGTGACCCTACATCTCCGCTGTTCCTGGTATCTGTGATATCAATGGTGGTACTTACCGGAATCTCTTTCTTGATTAATTACCTCTATAAAAGAAAAGTTCAGAAAGGAGACAACTGATATGAAAAAGGCACTCAGTCAAAAATGGTTTCGACAAATCTTCCGTAGACGTGTACTGGTTATTTTTCTACTTTTAGTACAACTTATCGTCATTGCTTACCTTATTTTCAGCAGCAGTAAGACGTCCCAAATCATCAGTTCCGGTTTTACTGCACTCAGTGTCTTGACAGCATTATATATCGTATCAAAACATGATAAAGGTGCCTATAAACTGACTTGGATTTTCCAGATTTTGTTGTTTCCCCTTTTCGGAGGCCTCTTCTATTTACTTTTTACCCGTCAGACTTCCACAAAAAAATTTGCAAGACGGATAAAAAGCATTGAAAGCAAAACACACTCCCTGCTTTACCTTCCGGAAGACGGTTATGATGATGCTGTCCAAAAAGCTCCGAACCTTCTTCCTCAAATTTACTATCTTCAGAATCACTCCGGCTTCCCTGTTTATACAAACTCCACAGCACATTATTTCGCATCGGGAGAAGAAAAACTGGAAGCACTAAAAATCGAGCTCGAAAAGGCAAAGCACTATATCTTTTTGGAATATTTTATTGTTCAAGAAGGTATTATGTGGAATGAAATCCTTGAGATATTAAAGAAGAAAGCCGCATCGGGGGTGATCGTCCGCTTGATTTATGATGATCTTGGATGTTTCCTTACTTTGCCGCAGAATTATTCGGAGACGCTAAAGACCTTCGGTATCGAATGCGCTGTCTTCAATTCGTTTAAGCCTATACTGACCGTAAAGCAGAACAACCGTGACCACCGTAAAATTGTTGTCATCGACGGCCAAACCGCTTTTACCGGTGGCATCAACCTCGCGGACGAATACATCAATGCAAAAGAAAAATACGGACACTGGAAAGATGCTGCGATTATGATAAAAGGGAAAGCTGCCTGGAGCTTTACTTTAATGTTTTTACAAATGTGGGAACTCTGTAAAAATGTCAAAGAGGATTTTTCTGTTTTCTACCCGGAGAAAGATAATAATTATAATATTCCCGGCGACGGTTTCATCCAACCATATGCCGACAGTCCCGTTGATTCCGAAAACGTCGGAGAACATGTTTATTTACAAATCATTAACAATGCCAAAGAATATCTTTACATTTATACCCCATACCTGATTATCGACGATGACATGATTACCGCGCTTACCTTAGCCGCAAAAAGCGGAATCGATGTCCGGATTATCACTCCTCATGTATGGGACAAGTGGGCCGTTCACATGGCAACACGTTCCTATTACCGCGAACTGATTCATGCCGGTGTAAAAATCTACGAGTACTCTAAGGGCTTCCTCCACGCCAAAGTTTTTGTGTCCGATGACACGGTAGCAACCGTAGGCACCACAAACCTGGATTTTCGCAGTCTGTATCTGCACTTTGAGTGTGGTACTTGCATTTACAATAACAGTGCAATTTACGATATAAAAGCAGACTTCTTACATACCTTATCCGAGTGTCAGCAAATCAAAGAAGAAGATTGCAGTAAAAGTGTCTTCACGCGGCTTTTTCAGGATATTCTACGCCTGTTTGCACCACTGATGTAACCCAGGCACCTACCTATGACACCAGAACCTAAACGCTTATTTATTCTCCTGATTACCAACAATATCTTCGATTTGCAATACGATTTAACCACGCATTATGATTAAATTCCTCTCTTTTATTTTCTGGTAAAACATCCATAACTTTGCAGTCACAAAATATGTCGTCCACTGAAACTCCATACAAACTACTCAGCAACAACACCTGTGATATAGTCGGTTCTATTTCTCCGGACTCCCACTGTTCTATCAGTTTTTCATCAAAACCAAGTAATTCTGCAAGCGTTTCCCTCGAATAACCTGTGCATTCTCTGATTTTCAATAAATTTGACGATACCATATCGCACTTTCTCTCATCCATGTTATTTTATTTCCTCCAAAACTGTCTGATTTTTCCCAATATTTCTATATTATCTGGCCTCCCTTGCCACATATTCTTTTTTACTTACAAGGCTCTTATATGCCGGACGAATAATCTTATCCGTTGTTATCAATTCTTCCAGTCTGTGTGCGCTCCATCCTACAATTCTCGCAATGGCAAACAATGGAGTATACAATTCTCTCGGTATGCTAAGCATTTCATAGACAAAACCACTGTAAAAATCCACATTAGGACTTACACCCTTAAATATTTGACGTTGCTCTGCAATAAGCTGCGGAGCAATTTTTTCGATATTATTATAAAGAAGCATATCTTTCTCCCGCCCTTTTTCACACGCAAGCTTTTCTACAAAACCTTTAAATACCTGTTCTCTAGGATCAGAAAGAGAATATACAGCGTGTCCCATTCCGTAAATGAGTCCTTTATGATCAAATGCTTCTTTTTTTAGTATCTTACTTAGATATGTGGCAATTTCATCCTCATCTGCATAATCCTTTACATGAGCCTTAATATCATCCATCATATTCATTACCATTAGGTTTGCACCACCATGTTTTTTTCCTTTCAGCGAAGACATTGCTGCTGCAATGACTGAGTAGGTATCTGAACCGGATGAAGTTACAACCCTTGTGGTAAATGTGGAATTATTTCCACCTCCATGCTCCATATGTAATAACAGTGCAATATCCAGCACTCGTGCTTCCAATTCCGAATACTGCATATCCGGTCTTAACACGCGTAGGAAGTTTTCAGCAATAGAAAGTTCCTTCTTTGGTCTGTGAATATACATACTCCCATCTTTTTCATAATGGTTATATGCATGGTAAGCATATACTGCCATCATAGGAAAGGTAGCTATCAGCTGCATACTCTGTCTAAGTACATTCGGTATCTCCAAATTATCTTTTTTCTTATCATAAGACCCAAGTGTAAGAATACTTCTTGTCATAGCTCCCATAATATCCGCAGACGGAGCTTTCATAATAACATCTCTTGTAAAATTAGTCGGAAACTTCATACAGGTGGCTAGTTTCTCCTGAAATTCCTTTAACTGCTCAACTGTTGGCAGTTCCCCAAACAAAAGCAGATAGGCTCCTTCTTCAAAAATGAACCTTTTTCCCTTATTTCCTTCCACTAAATCCCTTATGTTATATCCACGATAAGACAATTCCCCATCACAAGGGTATTTTTGACCATCCCGATACTCAAATGCTTTAATATCTGAAATATTTGTAAGTCCGGTCAATACTCCCTGTCCTTTTTCATCACGCAGTCCTCTCTTTACTTCATACTCTGCATACAAGTTTTTACTAATGCTATCATTTTTCTCGCAGAGAGTTGCCTGACTTTCCACATAACTTATAAAATCCTGCATCCATCTCTCTCCTTTACATGCTTATAGCATTTCTAATGAATATTTCCAGTTGTTTTAAATCTTCTTCATCCGGATGCAACAGCCCGGCATCATACATCTGCCAAGTCTCGCACTTTACCTCATCTGACATTTTCCCACTCATAACTGCAATTCTTTCTTTGATTTCATCATTCATTCTGCCCTGACACATAAAAAATCCTTTGTCTTCATATTCTTCCGGCATCCACACATCCACATTTTTACGGATTTTCTTATAATATTCCTGTGAATTCCCCATACCACAAGTACCAAATAGAGCAATCTTTTTTCCCTCCAGCATTTCCAATACATCAGCAACATCCATGGAACATGAATTTCTGTTTGTGTAAAAACCGATGAAATATAAATCAGCAACTTCTGTACCATCGAATTCTGATACCTTCTTTATGTCTCTTTCTTCTCCTTCCAGACACCTATATATGTGTTCCGCAAGTTTTTGAGTATTCCCTGTCCTGCTATCATAAATAACCTGATACTTCATATAATCCGTCCTCCTTTGGTTCATCAGCGAACTATTTACTTGTGATTATCCATTTCTTCACAAACAGTATTTACAATCGTTTCTTTTGTGATTTTAGAAACATCATAAGTCAAATCATAATTTTCTGTATTTTTCCATTCCTTATGTGTCAACATACGAAAATAAATGCTTCTTTGCTTATCCTTATTTGTCATTATCCTTCCGACTTCCACATTGGGAAAAGTACCCTTACACTGATGCAAATAAACACTCTTAATATCACTTCTGCTACTATGTAAAAAAACTTTCAAAAAATCATCTGATTCATCTAAGATTCCGCACACAGCTCCACCTACGAATACTGCCGGTTCTCTGGCGCATAACTGAGCTACCGTTTCCTTTAATTCCCGAAACAGCTCCCGTATCAATTTTTCTACTTCATCCTTTAACTCTGCCTCATGATTTGCAATCACTGCAATATTATATAAAATACTTTCCTTTTTCTTTTCTTCATAATTTTTAAGTAAGGTGAGTTTGTATCCCATCCTTTCGGCTTCTGTAATAATCCCCAACTCATCATAAAACGGAATACCTTTTATTTCTGCGATTTTTCTTCCAAGTTCCCAGCCACCTGTTCCATATTCTCTTTCAATTGCAAGTGATTTCATATACTCATCTCCTTTAGTTCGCCAGCGAACTTTTCAGGTAAATTTTTTTACTCTCCCAGTTCCCGATTAATATTTTCACTCATTTTTGCTATTACTCTTTTTACGACAGCCAACTCATCAGAATCAATTTCCTTCTGCATAATCTCTTTACACTCTGAATAAATCTGATTCATTTTGTTGATAACCTCATTTGACTTTTCAGTCAATCGGATATGTAAAATTCTGCGGTCATTCTCATCTTCAATAATTTGTATAAATCCACCATTACGAAGATTTTCAATAGATTTTGAAATATGCGCTTTAGACAAATGTTTCCTTTCTATAATGCCCTTTGCTGTATCCACTTCTTTTTCTTTTCGCAAAAATACCAGAATATCCAACTCTACCGGACGCAAATCATACTCCTGCATAATAGGATCTGATTTTCTTGCAAGAAGTTTTTTTAATTGTATTCCTGACACTACAACATCATTTGTTTCCATAACCCCTCCATTAGTTCGCCAAGAAACTATCAACACTTTAATTATAGTACTTTATATCCATATTGTCAATTCACTGCACAATTATTTCACAAGCCTATAACTTTTCGTCAAAAATATTTTTCCTTTAATAACTATATGTATGTTCCTGCTGACTTTGGAATAATGAATAGTTTTAGTATCGCCTTGACAATCTTCCACATACCTTCCATTACCCATTCATTTGCCCAATTAAGCGGATATCGAAGAATTCCGGTTGCTACGCAGACAAACAAAAATATAGGTGCATACTTTCTTATTCTCCCATAAAAATTCTTTACCCTTGGGACCAGTTCCATCAACACATTTGAACCATCTAACGGCGGAATAGGTATCAGATTAAATGTTCCTAATCCAATATTTACCGCAGCACAATAATAGAACCATACACCGATTGCGAATCCTTTCCGGTAGCATAATCCATACAATAACATACTGATAAATGCCACCAGATAATTCATTATCGGTCCCGCCAATGCAACCATTATAATGCCTTGCTTCCTGTTCTTATAACATCCTACATTAATCCGCACCGGTTTAGCCCAACCCATGCGAAACAGAACTAAGCAAATTGTTCCCCAAAGATCCATGTGTGCAAACGGATTCAAAGTCAATCTTCCATCCCGCTTAGGCGTAGGATCACCCAGCTTGTATGACACAAACCCATGAGCATATTCGTGCACCGTAATCGCAATTAACATTGCCGGAATCATATATATTAAATTTTGCAAAATCTGACGCACATAAATCATTTTAAACATTATTCTCACCTAAATATCACATTCGTTTTATGTTCTATGAATCGATTTGTGTCCACAGGTAGGGCAAGTCACTTCTATCTTGCCCTTTCTCTTCGGCACGCGAATCGTTCTGCCGCACCGTTTACAAGCAAATATTTTATAGTCCTTCCGTTGTTCCCATTTTAACTTCTGCAAGCTTAAAAATTTCTGAAATCGTCTGTTTTCCGCACTACGGTTCATAATGTCCTTTGACATACACCGATACAAGGCATAGGAAATTCCAACGATTCCCAGCATAGAGAACACAGACAGCTTTGTCAAAAGTGAAAGCAGATAACAGGCAACCGATACCCACAATGCCGCCTTTGCCAAATCATCCGTTCCGTTTCTTCCCTGCATGAAATCCCGAAAAAAGTTACCGATTTTTTTCATTTTCTTTTACTCCTTCCAACCATACATCAATTTATGATGTACTACATCCCACCGTTTAACAGACTGTCTGCGGATGCTTCCAATTGTGCCTTACACCGGCGCAAATCCTCGATTTCTTCCTTTGTGATGTTATCCACCCGTATCTTGGTAATCAGCTTCTG
>JAZNWP010000070.1:0-8738 GCA_045593385.1 Acutalibacteraceae bacterium | reverse complement strand
TATCTTGAACATCATCACTACGTCGTATGGCGGACGTCCACCCTTGTTTGTAGTTCCCTTTCTTACTACTGCATTTTTTAGGATGGTGCGGAACATTTCCCACTTTATGACTTTATTCAGCATCTCTAACGGATCGCCTATTTTACTTATCTTTTCCATTCTGTTTTCTTCATCAAAGAAGCTTTTCTGTCTTACTTTCATATCTATATTATATCATGTTTCCTCGTTTTTGTACAGGGGTTTTTAGAGATGCCCTAAAGTCTTTTTTCAGTGATAAAGAAAATATTGATATTGAACGCAGATATTTTTTTGAATTTAATAAGGTTTCCGCTGAAATACCTGACTTGCCATCTGACTGTGAATTAAGGACTATTGACGCAGAAATTCTCTCAAAAATGGAAGGGAGAATTACACCGTATTTTTCTTGGAGCAACGCAAATGATTTTCTTTCAAACGGCAAAGGATACTGTGTTATAACAAATGGAGAAATTGCAGCTTGGGCATTTTCTGCTGCTGTCAGCGACAACGAAATAGACATCGGAGTTGAAACACAGGAGAATTATCAGCACAGAGGATTTGCTGCAATTGTTTCAAAAGCTATGTTAAAATATATCTTGGAACATAATAAGAAACCTGTCTGGGCGTGCCATTATAAAAACCTTGCTTCCGCTAAATTAGCAGAGAAGATAGGCTTTGCTAAAATAGCTGAATGCTTTGTTATAAAAAGAAGTGAGCATTGATTATATTATAATCGCTCCGTTTCGTTACGCACCCCCTGAATATAAAAATTCGCCGTTGTGTTTTTATTGCACAACGTCTTTTTCATTATACTTTTCAATCGAGCAAAAGCAAGATTTTCTGTCAAGGGGTTTGGGGTTGTCTTGGCTGTCGCCTCGGTCGGTGCTTCTGCTTCGCAGAGATGTCCACTGGACACCCTCACCGCCTGTCCCTACAATATGCATTAAAAACACGGCGAATTTTCGCCGTGTTTCTATTTGCCTCCCTTGCCTAAAGGGAGGTGGATTTTGCGTAGCAAAAGACGGAGGGATATAAATTTAATAATTATCCAGCGATAATTAAACTTATCCTCCCACCATCTACGATGGTCCCCCCTCCTTTAGGCAAGGAGGGCTTTTAGTTTTCAATTTTGCATTGCGTTCCGTCGTGCTTTATTTCGTAATTTTCTTTTAAAATCAAATCGCTTATAAATACAAACTCGTACCCCTCATCTTTGAGACATTTTAGAATGTTAGGGAGTGCAGCAGGTGTATGATCAGCGTCGTTGTGGAATAGCACAATCGAGCCGTTTTCAACCTTGCTTGTAACCCTTTGGCAGATGCTTTCCGGTGTGGCATTTGAACGCCAATCCAGGCTGTCTACCGACCACTGAATCGGGTACATTTTGATTTCTTCTGTGGCCTCAACCACCGCATTATCGTAGTCCCCATAGGGTGGGCGGAAAAGGGTAGGGCGGACCCCTGTGACCTTCTCGATTTTATCGTTGCAGGAATCAAGTTCATTTTTCATAGCTTCCTTAGAAAGTTGAGTCATATAGGGGTGGGTATTAGAGTGATTTTGCACCTGATGGCCCGCGTCGTGAAGTTGTTTTACCGACTCGGGATATTTATCCACCCAAGAGCCCACAACAAAAAATGTAGCGGGGACATCATACTCTTTGAGTATATCGATAAGCTGTTCGGTATCATCATTTCCCCACGATAAAAGTAAAAAGGTACAAAATTAACCCACAACACCGATTTCCCTTGTGTTGTGGGTTTGCTTTTACTTGTTTCTTAATCTATCTACCAATGACTGAATATACTGTTTATCCTTTTCGGATAGTCCCGAAATATCTATTGTTTCGCTTTTTTCTATGCCGAGTAGTTTGTCTGTACTTATATGGAGTGCTTTAGATAGCTTGATAACAACTTCTAAGGACGGTGTTCTATCTCCCACCTCATAAAAACTGATAACGCTATTTTTTACGCCTATTAGACTTGCAAGTTCTTTTTGCGTTAATTTTCTTTCTTTGCGAAGCTGTCGCAATCTGTCGCCAAATTCTACCATTTAGTACACCTCAATTCTACTAATATTTTAACCTCTTTTAATATACAAATGGTGGATTTTTAATGTATAAAATTCTACTAAGTAGTTGACTTTTGCATAACTTAGTAGTATAATGTTGAAAAGTGAACTTGTGTGTCGCTAAAAATAATTAAAAGGGGTTATGAATAATCATGGCTAAAAAACAAAAACAAAAGGAAAAATTATTTGAAGAAGTGCAATTTCAAGACATTGAAAGAGCAAAAAGAGAAGTTAAATTTGCAAAAATAAACCAAATCAGAATTTTGATAGGTTTTGTTTTTTCTCTTATTGCTATCGTTTTCACTGCACTTGCAATTTGGGGAAATCCTGAAAAAACAAGTATGTTTGTAGGTATCGCCGTTTTTCTTGCAATTCCATCTTACATAATTGGTGGCGGTATTTTCAAAGCATTAAAGGTCGCTTGGAAAATTACAAAAATCGGTTGGTTTTTAATTCCTGTATTCCCTGCTGATGTTCTTATTGCCCTTGCGTGCTTCTTCTTTGCGGTTATTGGTCTCTTATTTGTGCCTGTTATTTTTGTCGGCATCAACTATGTTCAGCACAAAAGGACTTTGGATGCCGCAACAAGCTATTTAGCACAGTGCGGTGCGGTTGTAGAAACAGCTACTACCGAGGAATAAATATTATACAATTAAAAAGGCTATGCTTCGGCATAGCTTTTTTCTATATATTACAAAGTTTACCCCACTTGGCCGCCGCCCCCAATAACTAATGGCTCTGCCGTTAGTGATATTGGGTTATTGACATTGTCAAGCCCCCGTTTCAATCATCTATAATATCAGCAAACACGCCAAAGGGGGCAATGACAATGGAAAATAACGTAACAATATCAACACACAACGGCAGCCAAGTGGCACGTCAGCACAATCTGCGAAATCCAAAGGTTATCGCAAAGGAAGACCACATTGATCCGAACGGTCATTTTGAGGTGTGGTTGGATGAAGATCCAAAAACCGCCTACGAAAGACTATTCGGGAAATCCGTAGAAGAATATAACAAACGTCAGACACGTGAAGACCGCAAGATTACCGACTATTACAAGCAGATTTGCGAAGACAAAAAGAAAAAGCCCGTTTATGAGCTTATTATTGGTATCTATGGCAAGAAAGCAGACGGCACACCTATTTGCAGTAAAAATGACGGAAAGAGAATCCTCCGAGCATTTGTTGAGGATTGGGAAAGAAGAAATCCACAGTTAAAACTTTGTGGTTTGTATTATCATTGCGACGAGTCTGTAGGTGTAAACGGTTCACAAGTCGGACACGTTCACATTGATTATATCCCTGTCGGTGATGGATTCGCTCGTGGTATGAGTATGCAAAGTTCATTATCTCGTGCTTTAGAGCAACAGGGTTTTGAATCGCAAGGGTTGAACAACACCGCCCAAATGCAATGGGAGAGCAGAGAAAATCAGTTTTTGGCAACACTTTGCACACATGCAGGTTTTGAGGTTATTCGTGGCAACGGAAACAAAGAGCATTTAGACACCGCCACCTATAAAAAGGTTAAAGAACTTGAAGATTTAGAAAAAAGAGAAGCAACATTAGTTCAGAGCATTGCCGAAAAAGAGCAAGAATATCTTGAACTCCAAGACGATTTTGAAACCCTAAAGGCCAAAAAGAGCCTATCACAATCGGTTTTAGAGGCTTGTGTCGAAACCGACTTAAATATTGAAGCTAAAATTATTCCTGCAAAGAAGAATCCCATCACAAAGCAAGAAACACCCGAACTTGTTTTACTGAAAAAATCCGATTATGATTTAATGAACAAAAGAATAGGCATAACGGATTGGATTATAAAAGCATTGAAAGAACTTAAGCACACGGGTGAAAAATTAACCCGTGAACTCAATCAGCGCCGTAGGGTTGCAGAGTTGCAAGAGCGAGCAAATTCTGCCGAAATAGAAGCCCGTGCCGCCGAAGTGGAACTTGCAAACGCCAAAGCCGAAATTGCCGATTTGCAACAACAAGCATGGGAACAACAAGAATGGATGGAAAAACAAGTCACCCGAAACGGCAAGAGTATTTGGGAATTTTTTATGGACTTTATAACCAAACAACACGAACGTGAATACATTGAACGTGACGAACGATAAAAAAATCAGGTGTACCTTAAGAGATACACCTGATTTTTTATGTTTGGGACAAACATGTGGGTAAAATGTGGGACACGGGTGTGGGGTGCAAACAAAAAGGACGTCGGGCGTTTTCGGTTGAAATATCCCCCGAAACACCCACGTCCTATGTAGGAAACGGAGCTAATTGGACAGACTTCTCCCTTTGAGTGTTCAAAGGGGAGAAGTCCATAAGCTTAAGTCACGTCCTAGAGGTGAGGTTTCCGTATGCTTTTTTATTTGCCACCCTGACTTGTCAACCCATTGCCTGATTGACGAACCATTTACGCATCTGTTCTGCGTGTTAACAGGCTCAACCCTGCACCGATACATAATTGTGCTATGCGTGTGCTACCTCTTCGCTATTGCCCTGAACCTTTTAAATATGATTACTCACTTGCATCTCATATTTTCACAATGGGGCACCGAACTGCACCGATTTAGGTTAACAGCCCGTAAGCTAACAGCCATTATCAGCCACTGTCTATTCTTTTACTTGCTCACCAGTATTTTTCGCAATATAAACGAGTATCAAGCAACAAAACTTGTAGGAAACACAGGGTGGAGTGTCCCACACGCTTCACATTTTTTTAGGAGTGGTCGGTAGACCTGCAATTTTTAAAGAGATTTGCTCCAAAACTCTCTGTGATTCAGTTGTAATGTCCTGTGTTGCTTTAATAATGCCGCCAATTAGCACCAACCACGAAATAGATACAATTTAATTTAATATTCGGTCAATGGTTATGGTTAAGGATACTTTTTGAAAACACCATTACAAGACAATAATAATATAGAATATTGTTTTTGGCACTTTTGCCCCTCACTCCGAACACCTAATCGATATAATAATTTTTGTGATTGAAAACACATTTTAAAGTAGGGTGTCTTCGCAGTCCTAAAACTTGCGACAGACAGGCATTTTTCCATTTCAATCCACATAAAATTGAATATCGAAGTAGCGTAAAACAGCTACATATTAAAATAAGTTTATCGGAAAGGCGGCAAACCTATGAGAAAGGTTACCATTGAGTTCGAAGACGTTTTCGAAGAAGGTAAGAGCTTTGGAGATTGCCTTAACGATCTCCTTGATACATACTACTCTGATGAGGGTGCAGAAGCACCCTCTATTTTTTATACTTTTTTCAAACTAAAGCTTGAGTTTGTACCCACCGTTTGATATAATAGGTAATGAAGATACACAATAAATTTTGGAGTGATATTATGAAAGAAAAGAAGAAAAAAATTTATTCGACGGCTCTTTATATAAGATTATCAAAAGCAGATGAGAGAAAGGGTGCAGACCGTTTTTCTGAAAGTATAGAAAATCAAAAGATTGTTTTACACGAATATATTGACTCGCGAACTAATGAATTTAATCTTTATAAAGAATATATTGATGATGGTATATCGGGAACTGACGATTTAAAGCGACCTGCATTTATGGAAATGATAAAAGACTTAAAAGCAGGACGTATAAATTGTATTATAGTTAAGGATTTATCAAGATTTGCCCGAAACTATATACAAGCAGGCGAGTATATGCAAAATACCTTTCAGGAATATCCAACTCGATTTATAGCACTTTTCGATAATGTTGATGTTGCTGACGGCGAATTTGATATGAACGCTGTTTTTAAAAATGTATTGAATGAAGATTATTCACGCCGATTGTCGAAAAATTTAATATCCACTTTTAAAATTAGAGCTTCAAAAGGTCAGTTTATCGGTGCTTTTGCAAGTTACGGCTACAAGCGTGATCCCGAAAATAAAAACCACCTCATAATTGATGAAGTGGTCAGTGATAATATTAAATTCATTTTTGAAGAATTTTTAAGAGGTACAGGTAAAAATACTATTGCAAAAAAACTCAATGATATGCAAATCGTATGCCCCTCAGTTTACAAGAAACAACAAGGTTTAAATTATCAAAATTACAAGAAATTAGAATCAACAAACAGTTGGACGTATTCAACCGTTCAACGCATTTTGCAAAATCGAGTTTACTGTGGAGACCTAGTTCAGCACAAAACAAACCATAGTAAGTTTAAGCCGAAAAAAGTACCAACACAGTACAATCCTGAAAGTTGGGTAATTGCCGAAGATTGCCACGAACCAATTATAGACAAAGATACATTTAATAAGGTGCAAGAACGCTTAAAAACAGCTACAAGAGATATTGATTTCACACAAAATATATCTATTTTTGCAGGGCATATTAAATGTGGCGAATGTGGAAGAGCAATGGCTAAAATTCAAAACAAGTACAAAGACAAGGTTAGCACAAGGTACGTTTGCCGTTCTTACAAATCTAACGGCGAAGCAACTAAAATCTGCTCGGCTCACTCAATAAATGAGGACATATTAAAAGAGCATGTTATTTCGGTTTTAAATGAACAACTTGGAAAATACAAGGATTTAGAAAAGACCTTGACCGATAGAAAGGATAAAAAGACAAAAACCAAAACCTCAGAAATTGAACTTCATATTAAGGAATTGAAAAAGGCATTAGAAAAAATAAACACTCAAATTGACGGGTATTATGATTTATTGGCTGAGTATCGCACCGACCCCACCCAAAAGAGAGAATATGACCGAATGAGAGAAAGGGCAAACCAAAAAATCGCCGAAAGAGACAATATTGAAAACGAGCTGAAAATTTGCAAAGAAAAATTATCTGCTGACCCGAAATTAGCCTTAAACAATCCTACTGTTAAAGACTTAATGCACCAAAAGAAGTTTACCGAGCTAACAAAAGAAATTATGGACGCTTTTGTTTCGACAATTTTGGTATATGAAGAAACAAAAACCAACCCTGAAACCAATAAGGAAGAAAGCAACCTTACGGTTGAGGTCGGTTTTAAATTCGAAAAGCTGTAATCAATTTATATTTTGTGCCTTTTTAGTGTTACCCCAAGCGGCGTCAAAAGAAATTGCCACTTGCTTTTTGTCGGTTTCGACGCAGTAAATCGGCAGCTTTCTATCGCTGTTTGCCATAGTAACCCCCGCGCCGACGCCAACAAATGTTAAAACCACCGCCATCACAAGACAGAGCATTATCTGCTTTTTCGTTACCACAAATATTTTCATATATAAACACTATCCTTTCATCCCTATTAGTAGGATATTAAGAAGGGCTTGTATAATATGATATGTATGATTTGTTTTTAATAAAATAAAAAACAGTGATTTTATCGGACTTGCGGTAAAATCACTGTTTTGGTGTTTATAGGGGATTATTTATGTGGACATTTTGCTTTTGCTGCGCAAACTTCCGGGTGTGCAACCGAAATAAGATTTAATAACGGCATAAAAGCGGCTTGTAGATGTAAAGCCGACGCTTGCCGCAATTTCTTCAAAAGAAAGATTTGTATGCTCAATAAGTTCCTTCGCCATCGACATTTGCATATCAAATAGAAATTTATGAGGCGTTTTACCGTAGTATTTATTGATAAGACGGTTAAGCTGGGAACGGGAATATCCCGAAAGCTCGGAAAAACGGCGAACACCCTTAGTAAGATTTTCGGGTTGCCTCATAAGTTCGATAGATTCTGTTAAGGCGGGGGACATAGCGATATAATTGCTAAGCACCGAATCCCTGACGGCATAGGTGAACAAATCGGACAAAAATGCGTTTAGCAATTGTATAGTCGAATCGTAGTTTTCAAAAAGCTGATTAACCTTTTTTACCAAACGGTCGGAATTGGCGTGGTAGGTGCGCCCGTAAATCGGTGTGAATTGATGAGAGGTTATAAAGGTCTCAAATCTTTCCTTTTCTACCGAAAGCACGAAAACATTGGAATTATTATTTTGATTTAAGAAGCAATGGCGGTCATCGGGAGAAATGAAAATAAAATTATTTTCATAAAGCCACTGCTCATTACCATTAAAGGAATGACAAACCTTATCCTTTAAAATTAAAACAATCTCGTAAAATTCGTGAGAATGCTCCCGCATAAGTAAAGATTTGCCATAGGTTAACTGGTAATAATATTTGGTTTTTTCGAAGTTTTGATAATTTTCAACTTTACATTTTTCCATCATGCAAGAAGTATAACACCGCCTTTATTTTTTGTCAACAAATAAAGACACAATAGGATAAAATTGGCATTAATATGCAACAAATCAGCAAATAAATGATTTATTATAGAAGTGAAAAAAGAAAATTTTGATGATACAATAAAAGCGGTAATATAATGAGATTTAATTTTTTATCACAGAAAACGGAGGTAATTCTATGAAAATGCGCTTTAAAAAGTATGCATCTGTTTTTCTTTGCCTTGCATTAATATTAGGTGTTTTCATGCCCATGTCAAATGCGGGCTTGGTTAAAGCAGAAACTACCAATAAGGAGGCGGCAATAACCAACCTTATAGATGCCTGGGGTAAAATGTACAAGACGGAAACCCTTCTTTATCCTACGGTACAAAAGGTTTCGGGCACAAATACTCTGGCAGATAATTTATATGCAACGGCAGATGGCATAGTTGAATCTTTGCCTGCTGGAATTAGTGCCGATGAT
>JAZNWP010000069.1:0-9139 GCA_045593385.1 Acutalibacteraceae bacterium | reverse complement strand
GAAACGGCCTACTGCATACATTTTTTCCTCATAATCTACAGAAAGAGGGAAAAAGTCAACGCCTTCACGGGGCTTATCCGATGCAGTTACGGTACAAAGTACGCTTGTTTCGCCATAGGATGCCATAAATGCGGCATTTGCAAGGCCTGCCATTTTGCCTGTTTCAAGCTTAAAGGGGCGGCCTGCGATGGTAGTTTCATAAACTTTATAGTTTTCGAACATCTTTTTATCTCCTTTTATTTTTTATTTCAAGAGATTTTTCGGTTAGCAATAAATCCAAAGTCCGTTAATCACACAAGAAAGTATTTATATCCCTCCACCAACCTATCGGTTGGTCCCCCTCCCTTTAGGCAAGGGAGGCACGGGCCCTCGATTTACCGCTAAACGACGAAAAAATCCCTTAATTAACTTTTTTAAAAACTGCTTTTAAAAACTGCAATAAGGCAGACCGTTTGGTCTGCCTTAATTTTTGCGGATTTACTTACGAAGACCGAGCTTCTTAACGATTGCACGGTATCTTTCGATATCGTTTCTCTGAAGGTAAGCAAGAAGGTTTCTTCTGTGACCTACCATCTTAAGAAGACCGCGGCGAGAATGATGGTCCTTATGATGAACGCTTAAGTGCTCATTGAGTTCGTTGATGCGGTGAGTAAGCACTGCAATCTGAACTTCGGGAGAACCGGTATCGCCTTCGTGAGTAGCATATTCAGCCATAATCTGCTGCTTTACTTCGTTGGTCATTTCACTTTACTCCTTTTAATTTTTGTCCGCCATATTCCGAGCAAAAGGTCTTAGTAATTCCGCTTTAAGCGGCAGCCGCCAAAAGCACAGAATACGGTAGCTTAATGAGTATACCACAAAGTTTCAAAAATGTAAAGCATTTTATTTTATATTTGTAAAATAATAATTAACGGAATATTCATATATTTTATTGACTTTTGCAATAAATTCCATATAAAATAAAACTTACAAAAGGAGTGGACTTCTATGAACGAATTTAATAACAATCCACATAATGAGCAAAAAGGTGATATCAGCGGGTTTGATTCGGTAAACGGATATTACACAAAAAATCGAGAGGATATCATTCAAGATAACCCTTCTAATGCGTCAAAATACACTTCGTATAATTATGTTCCCAACGAAAAACCTCAAAAACCAAAAAAAGAGAAAAAGGGTCATAGTTTCGGTGTAGTTATTGTATCCTGCATATTAGCAGCAATAATTGGCGCTGTAAGCGGAGCTGCAGCTACCTTCTCTATGATAGGAAATAAGCAGACCGATAATTCCCCTTCTAAAGATTATACTTCCCAAAATGTTAATATAAATATTGAAGAAACTGCCGAATCAGTAGCAGTTGCAGTTGCTAAGAAGGTTAAAAACAGTGTTGTGGGAATCCGTACCACCACCTCTGTTATAAACTTCTTTGGCGGTAGCGAGGAAGCCACAGGCGAGGGCTCAGGCGTTGTATATTCTTCTGATGGTTATATTATTACCAACTACCATGTTATTGAGAACGCTGTAGAAGGCGGCTCAGGCTCTAAAATCGAGGTGTTTATAGGCGATACCGAGGATGACCCGCATTCCGCCTCTGTTATAGGTTACAATATTGCTTCTGACCTTGCGGTTTTAAAGATAAATGTTACGGGACTCACTCCCGTAGAGCTAGGTGATTCGGGGAATCTCGAGGTCGGTCAGTATGTAGTTTCTATAGGTAACCCAGGCGGTCTTGAATTCATGGGAAGTGTTACCTTCGGTATTATAAGCGGCCTTGATAGAGAAATCTCAAGTTCATCAGGCATTAAGCTTATCCAGACCGATGCCGCCATAAACCCAGGTAACTCTGGCGGCGCTTTACTTGATACAACGGGCAAACTCGTTGGTATTAACAGTTCAAAAATCGTTGCCGAAGAATATGAAGGAATGGGCTTTGCCATACCCGTTAACACGGTTGTTGAAAGATGCGAAAAAATCATATCAAGAAAAGATAATCCTGAGGCCTATGTGGGCATAAATATAAGCGAAACCTATACAGCCGAAGTTCTCAAATACTACGGCTTCCCCACCGGTGCCGTAGTGCTAAGCGTTGATTATAACAGCCCCGCAAGAGAGGCGGGTATTAAAAAGGGTGATATTATAACCGAAATGAACGGCACTGCAATCACTGATTATACCGTATTTATAAATCTTCTTGAAGACTGTGAGCCAAAGGAAAAAATCACCCTTAAAATCTACCGTTCCGGACGATATTACACCACTTCTATAACCGTGGGCTCAAACAATTAACATTGCCTTAAAATCCCCCTGTTTTAAGGGGGATTGTTAATTTATTAATTTTTATTGCAAATATATGTATGTTAGGATATAATATATATATTATTTGTTTTTAGTAAATCGGCGGGAGTAAACCCCCGCCCTACAAATTCGAAAGGGTACCTTTAATGCTTAAATTAAACGATACTGTAAAAAAAGAAACATTATATATCGCATACTGGGTTTTGATATTTAGCGCCGTTATGGAAGCCGTATTTCTCATTATCGGCAAATGGGATATATATGTTCTTTTGGGTAATATTTTGGGCGGAGCCGCAAGTGTTCTCAATTTTCTGCTTCTCGGCATAACCGTGCAAAAGGCAGTAACCAAAGATGAAAAGGATGCCAAAACATTCATAAAAGGTTCTCAAGGTATTAGAACCTTTATGCTTTTCGTCATTGCCGCTCTCGGTGCCGCTTTAAACATTTTTAATACTTGGTCTACGATTATTCCTCTTCTCTTCCCGAGAATTGCCATAGCGTTAAGCCCATTAGTGCGAAAGGGGGTTAAATAACTTGAAGAAAAAAAGCGCCGCTTTTATAGCGGTGGATATAATTTACCTGTGCCTTATGATTCTGCCTATTATCGCGGGAATCGTGCTTAAGGTTTTAACGAAGCCCTTAAGCGAAGGAATTTCGGTTACAGGCGCACAAGTTTTCTTTACGGTGCCTATGCCTATTCAAGATTTGATTATAACCGAATCCCAAACCAATAGTTTAATCGTGACCCTCTTTATTTTGGGGCTTTGCCTTTTTATTACACACGGAATTAAGGAAGTTCCCGACACTAAAAGGCAACTGCTTGCCGAATGGATAGTTGAGAAAGCTGAGAATATGACCATCGGTAATATGGGTGAATTTTTCAAAAGTTTTCCGCCCTTCATTTCCGCGATTTTAGCTCTTTCGGCATTTTCAAGTCTTTTGGGTCTTGTAGGTCTTTACTCACCCACTTCTGATATAAATATTGTAGGCGGATGGGCAATTCTGGTATTTATTCTTATTACCTATTATAAATCAAAATGCGGACCCATGAGTTACATTAAAAGCTTCGGCGACCCCGTTCCCTTCTTGGCCCCCCTCAATATTATAAGCGAAGTAGCAACGCCTATTTCGATGGCTTTTCGTCATTACGGAAACATTTTATCAGGTTCGGTTATAGCAGTGCTTTTAGCTTCGGGACTTGGCGGTCTTTCAAAAATTTTTCTCGGGTGGCTACCTGGAATTTTAGGCGAAATTCCACTTCTGCAAATAGGTATCCCCGCCGTTCTTTCTCTTTATTTTGACCTATTCAGCAGTATCCTTCAGGCCTATATTTTTGCAATGCTTACAATGCTTTATATTTCCGGCGGATTCCCTGCTGATGAATATAAATTAAAACAACAAAAGAAACTTAAAAACAAATCAGTTAAAACGGAGGTAAAATAAAATGTTAGAAATCGCAATCGGTATTATTTTAGGATGTTGCGCATTAGGTGCAGGTACTGCTATGATAGCAGGTATCGGCCCCGGTATCGGTGAAGGTAACGCTGTTGCTAAGGCGTGTGAGGCCATCGGCCGTCAGCCCGAGTGCAAAGGTGAAGTTACTACCACAATGCTTATGGGATGCGCTATCGCAGAAACCACAGGTCTTTATGCTTTGGTTATCGCCATCCTACTCATCTTTGTTGCACCCAATATTTTCATCAACACTCTTATGAAATTTGTAGGATAATATAATGTTCACTTTAGAAGTACAATCTTTGGATGTTATATCCGTAAATCTTTGGCAGATACTTATTGCTCTTGCCAATCTTTTACTCATATTCCTTATTCTCAAAAAGTTTCTTTTCAGCCCCGTTAAAAAGCTTATGAAGCAGCGTCAGGATAATATTGATAATCAGTATGCCGAGGCCGAAAAAGCTCTTAATGACGCTAATGCCGCTAAAAAGCAGTTCGAGGATGAAATTTCGGGCGCTCGTACAAAGGCCACCGAAATCATTAAATCTGCCACAGACACCGCCTCCGCCCGTAGCGAAGAAATTTTATCTGATGCTAAGGAAAAGGCCGACGGTATGGTTAGCCGCGCAAAAACCGAAATTGAACTTGAGCAAAAGAAAGCGCGACAGGAAATCAAGCGTGAAATCGCAGAGGTTTCTACCGCTATTGCCGAAAAAATTCTTGAGCGCGAAATTAATGCAGATGACCATAAGGATATAATTGATAACGCCCTAAAGAATTTAGGTGAAGCAGATGAATAGCGCTATAACCGAATATTCCGAAGCTCTATTCGCCTTGGCTTTGGAAGAAAAAACTCAAGATAAAATACTTTCCGACCTCGAATGTATTAATGAAGTATTTATAGATAACCCTGCATTTGTAGATTATATTTCTTGTGTTTCTATTCCCAAAGACGAGCGAGTAAGCGCCCTTGAAAATACCCTTTTAGGTAAAATAGAAAATCACACTCTTTACACACTATGTATCCTTTGTGAGAGAAACAGAATTAAAGAGTTTAGTGAATTTTTTGATGGTTTCAAAGCGCTGTACGAGGCATCAAAGCATATTTCTACCGCTAAGATATCGAGCGCCGCTCCCCTTTCCGATGGTGAAAAATCATCTATAAAGGAAAAACTTACGGAGCTTTGCGGTCACGATATTGTTTTGGAATGTGAAATTGACAAAACCCTTTTAGGCGGATTTAAAGCGCTTGTTGACGGCAAGATATTTGACGCCAGTTTAAAATCCCAACTTCAAGGTATAAAGGATGTGATTAACAGATGAACACAAGACCTGAAGAAATAAGCAATATAATCAAAGAACAAATTAAAAATTATAAAGCCAAAACCGAAATGCGCGAAACAGGTACGGTTATCCTTGTTGGCGACGGTATCGCCCGTGTTTACGGACTTCGCGACTGTATGGCAGGCGAACTTCTTGAATTCGATGACGGAAGTTACGGTATGGCACAGAATCTAGAGGAAGACTCTGTTTCGGTTGCGGTTTTATCTGATAAAAACAGTATCCGCGAGGGTACTATCGTAAAGCGCACAGGCAGAGTTCTTTCTGTACCCGTAGGCGATGCGCTCCTCGGGCGCGTTGTTGACGCTTTAGGTCAGCCCATAGATGGCAAAGGACCTATTGAATATGCGGGTGAGAAGCCCGTTGAGGCGCAGGCCCCCGGTATTATTGAGCGTGAAGGAGTTTCCGTACCTTTGCAGACAGGTATCAAAGCTATCGACAGTATGATACCCATCGGTCGCGGTCAGCGTGAACTTATAATCGGTGACAGACAGACGGGTAAAACCGAGATTGCCATCGACACTATAATAAACCAAAAAAACAGTAATGTTATCTGTATATACGTTGCTATCGGACAGAAGGCAACCAGTGTTGTTCAGCTTGTTAATGAACTGACAAGGGCTGGTGCTATGGATTATACCATAGTAGTTTCCGCCTCTGCCTCCGAAAGCGCGCCACTTCAGTATATCGCCCCCTATTCAGGTTGCGCTATGGCTGAATATTTCCGTGAGCAAGGCAAAGATGTTCTTATAATATATGATGATTTGAGCAAACACGCCGTTGCCTACCGCGCCCTCTCCCTTCTTATTAGAAGACCCCCAGGCCGTGAAGCATACCCAGGTGATGTTTTCTATCTCCATTCCCGTCTTCTCGAAAGAGCGGCCTGTGTTTCTAAAGAATATGGCGGCGGCTCTATTACTGCTCTACCAATAATCGAAACTCAGGCGGGAGATGTTTCGGCATATATTCCTACCAATGTTATTTCTATTACCGATGGACAGATATTTCTCGAAACCGAACTTTTCCATTCGGGTGTTATGCCCGCTATTAACCCCGGTATTTCGGTAAGCCGTGTTGGCGGCTCCGCTCAGCGCAAGGGCATGAAAAAGGTTTCGGGTGAACTTAAACTTTTATATTCACAGTATAGAGAATTGCAGTCCTTCGCTCAGTTTGGAAGCGACCTTGACGCCGACACCAAAGCCCGTTTGGCTCTTGGTGAGCGCATAGTTGAGGTATTAAAGCAAGGCCGTAACTCACCCGTTGAGGTTGGTTGTCAGGTTGCTATTATCTATGCCGTTACAAACGGATATTTAGATAATGTTCCAGTACAAGAGGTTAAGACTTACGAGCAAGAACTATTCTCACTCCTTAGAAATAAATATAGTGATTTTCTAAAACGAATTGAAGAAAACCATTATGAAGACACCGATATCGAGCGCTTAAAAGAAGCCCTCGCTGAAATGCAGAGGTGATAAAGGGTGGGCGCAGATATTAAAAGCTTGCGTGTGAGAATTAAAAGTGTTAATTCCACATTGCACCTTACCAAAGCAATGGGTCTTGTGGCATCTTCTAAAATTAAAAGAGCTACCGACGGTATGCTTAAGGGTCGCGAATATTCAGAGGCCGTTAGTAAAACTGTTGAGCTTTTAACGGGACTTAATGAATGTAAAAAAAGTCCTTATATGCAGGTCCGCGAAAGCGGCCGCACCAGAATGGTAGTTATTGCGGGTGACAGAGGTCTTGCAGGCGGATATAATGCAAATATTTTTCGCCTTATGAGAGAGTATCCCGATGCGACTGTCTATCCCATCGGCAAAAGAGCTTGTGACCGCTTCGGTGGCGAAACAATACTTGCCGAAGGTTATAGCTACGATAACGCTATCACCCTTGCTAAAATGCTTTGCGAGGACTTTAAAAACGGTGAATTTGATAAGCTCGCTATCGTTAGCACCAAGTACGTTTCTATGCTCGTGGGTGAGCCCACCGCGGAATTTGTTTTGCCCCTGACCGCAGATAATTCAGAAAAGGTAAACGGCGCTATATTTGAACCCGATGAACTTACAGTGTTAAATACTGCTGTTCCCGAATATATTGCAGGTAAAATTGTAGCGGCGGCAAGAGAAAGTTTTGCATGTGAAATTGCCGCTAGAAGAACCGCCATGGACGCTGCGGGTAAGAACGCTCAAGAAATGATTGATGAGCTTGGGCTTAAATATAACCGCGCAAGACAAAGCTCTATTACTCAGGAAATTACCGAAATTGTTGCAGGCGGAAGCCAGTAATTTCACACAGGAGGTATTATTTTTGGCTGATACAAATAAAGGTTTGGTCTCACAGGTTATGGGACCTGTTGTAGATGTTAAGTTTGAGCAGGGTTGCCTTCCTGCTATATATAACGCTCTTACAGTAGGAATTGGCGAGCGTATGCTTACCGTTGAGGTAGCGCAACACATAGGCGATAATACCGCCCGTTGTATCGCTATGTCCTCTACCGACGGACTAACGAGAGGCGCAGAGGTTACCGATACGGGCAAGACCATTAGTGTTCCCGTTGGCCGCGAAACCTTGGGCAGAATTTTTAATGTCTTAGGTGATACGGTTGATAACGGTGAACCCGTTAAATCAGAGGAAAGATGGGATATTCACCGTAGCGCTCCTTCCTATGATGAGCTTTCCACCTCTACCGAAATTCTTGAAACCGGTATTAAGGTTATTGACCTTATCTGTCCCTTCTCCAAGGGTGGTAAAATCGGTCTTTTCGGCGGCGCAGGTGTTGGTAAAACCGTTCTTATTATGGAGCTTATTAACAATGTTGCCAAAGAGCACGGCGGTCTATCTGTTTTCACAGGTGTTGGTGAGCGTACCAGAGAAGGCAACGACCTCTATAACGAAATGAAACAATCAGGAGTTATTAATAATACCTCTTTGGTTTACGGTCAGATGAACGAGCCACCAGGAGCCCGTATGAGAGTCGCCCTTTCGGGACTTACAATGGCCGAATACTTTCGTGATACAGAAGGTCAGGATGTGCTTTTATTTATAGATAATATTTTCCGTTTCACCCAAGCAGGAAGTGAGGTTTCGGCACTTCTCGGCCGTATGCCATCTGCCGTTGGCTATCAGCCCACCCTTGCTAACGAAATGGGAACATTGCAAGAGAGAATCACCTCTACAAAAAGCGGCTCTATTACATCTATTCAAGCGGTTTATGTACCTGCGGATGACCTTACTGACCCTGCCCCCGCAACCACCTTCGCCCATCTTGATGCTACCACCGTTTTATCCCGTAGTATCGCATCTTTGGGTATTTATCCTGCAGTTGACCCCCTTGAATCCACAAGCCGAATTCTCTCCCCCGAAGTTCTCGGTGAGGAGCATTATAATGTTGCCCGTGAGGTTCAGAGAATTCTACAGCGCTATCAAGAGCTTATGGATATTATCGCAATTATGGGTATGGATGAGCTTTCTGATGAAGATAAACTTCTGGTTGCCAGAGCAAGAAAAATTCAGCGTTTCTTATCGCAGCCCTTCCATGTTTCTGAAAAGTTTATCGGTATCCCAGGTACCTATGTACCCTTAAGTGAAACCATTAGAGGATTTAAGGAAATCGTAGAAGGTAAGCATGATGACCTTCCCGAATCTGCATTCCTCTTTGTAGGTACCATTGATGAGGCGGTAGAAAAAGCAAAGAAGGTACAAGGATGAACACCTTTAAATTGATTATTTCTTCCCCCGACGGTAATATTTTTGAGGGCGAAGCCACTATGCTAACTCTTCGCGGCGCGGAAGGTGACCTTGCTATTATGGCAGGACATATTCCCTTTGTAACCTCGGTTGTTCCCTGTGACTGCAATCTTACCTTACCCGATGGTACTGAAAAAGCAGGACATACTGATGGCGGCGTACTTACCGTATCAAAATCATCCGTTATTCTTCTTTCGGGAAGTTTTAAATTTAATTAAGCTAAAAGCCGCTCAAATAAGAGCGGCTTTTTAATATCTGTTTATACAACAAAACGCCCCGAGCTTTCAAGTCGGAGGCCAAGCGG
>JAZNWP010000068.1:0-48748 GCA_045593385.1 Acutalibacteraceae bacterium | reverse complement strand
GTTGAATCTTTGCCTGCTGGAATTAGTGCCGATGATTTGGGTGATTATTATGCATATCATTCTAAAATTTTCAGCACCACCGGTACAGGTAATAACCGTATTATGTGGGAAAAGAGCACCACGAGTACGGCACCAGACCAAGATGTATATGCTGATTATATAGATGGTTTCGATGATTTAAAGGTGAGCTTTTATGTTGAGGACGTAACGGGAGAAGAAAATTCCTTCAACATCCAGTTCTATAATACGAGTTCTCAACCATATGCCATTAGTTATACTATAAAACCTGAACAAAAGGGAAAATGGGTTACTCTTAGCGCATCAGAGTTGGTTAATGGTGGAGTAGCAACAATTGTTTCAGGATTGGGTAATATAAAGCTAGGTTGGCTTCAATTTAATTTCGGTGATAACAAGGTTAAGCCGAAGGGTTGGTTTGGAAGTCTTGTTGGCATTAAGAGTGCGCCTATGCCCGATGACAGTAAGACTCAGAGTTGGTCATTAGCCGACTGGGTATATGAAGCAAACAAGGTTGACATCAGCGGCTATGAAAATACAGAGCCATTTGTTAAGGCCTTAGCAAACGCTACCCAAATTAGAGATGTATTAGGTTCTCAAAAGACTTGCAACACAACAAGTTATCCTACCGCATCCGATGCAGAGGGTGATGCATCTTCTTTAGGAGAAAATCTTTTAAGCGGAGTAGATCCTGCCATTTATTACTATGACGGCACGGAAAAAACAAAATGCGAAATTAAATTGTCAAGTGGTATTTGCGACGGCGATTTCAATACTGAACTTGCTTTAAGCGACTGTGTTTTCACCGGCGAAGATTCATATGTTGAATTAATATATAATTTTACAGGCAGTTTAAATGCAAAAGAGTTCCTTGTTGGTTTTGGCGGTAATAATGATTTGTCTAACACAAATTATAAAATATACCTTGCTGATAGTATAGAGAATTTATTCCTTTCAGATTCCGTAATCGCTTCATTCTACAACGAGAATGGCGAACAAGTTCAAAAATTCAATTTTGATAGTAAGCCGGATGCAAGCGGTTCTTATTTAGCATTCAGATTCTACGGAAAAGAAAACGAGCATTTAACCCTGAGTGAGCTTGGAGCATACGGTGAGGTTAAGCTCTATGATATCTATGCAGGTGACTTTACCAACGAACAGGTTGCCGCTCTCGGCGATAACATTTTGGCTCATGAGGAAACCATTTCTTACGTGAAAATTGGTAACACCGGTCTTGTAAGAACTTCGGGATACGTTGGCATAGAAAACGATTTTAGTCGCATAACTAATGGCGATGTAGGTACGGGAATTGGTATAAGCGGCGCCGGCTCCTTCTTAACACGGGAAGGCGAAGAGGTTTCTGTTTTCTTAGTGTTTGATTTGGGCAAGGCATATAACCTTGATAAGATTTTATTCAGCCATGCAACAGGTAATAATCTACAGACAGGCAAATATGAATTATATGCCTCCATGGACAAGACACTTATCACAAGAAGCGAGAGCAGATTTATCTCTTACAATAATATGAAATCAGGCCCTAACGGTTGTACTTTAACTCAAGTGTTTACAGCTTTGGGAGAAGGTGTGGCGGCCAGATTTATCGGATACCGCGTGACCGTACCCGTATGCGATTATGAAGCCATAAAACAACAAGCAGGTTTAGCTTACCCTAGATTTTATGAGCTTGGCGTTTACGGAACTGAATATATGAAGCCTATGAAGGAGATTAACTTCATTAGCCACGTACCAGTAGATGTTTATAGAACCGATGCAGGTGGTAATCGAACTACCATTGGTGAAGCTGAATATAGCGGTGATGATTATAAGCTCGCTTACGATGGCGATCTATATACGACTATTGATACACCTATTGCTCAGAACGGCAAATATATCGATTATATATTCAACCTTGGTGTTGCCCAAAATATTAATACTATAAGATTGACTACGGCTACAGATAATATTAAACATTTTAAGGTTTATGCGGCAGAAACCGCAGAGGAAATCTGGAATGAAACTTCTTGCGTACTTGATTATAATGGCGAAACTACTAATCAAGTTTCAAGAACCTTTGCGGAGACACCTATTAAGGCGCGTTACGTGAGATTTAGAATACTTAAAACTGAAAGCGGGGCTTTTGACCCCACCGAGTTTGAGGTAATCGGTTGGAACACTCAGGAATTTTCATATACCAATTTGATGATGGATAATCATAGTAATGTTTCTGTAATTACGGAAAACAAGGATGATTTCAGCTTAAAATTCTGTTCGGAAGACAAAAACGAGTATATTCCGAGTTGGTTTAGTAAGTCACAATATGATATGGAATATGGATTTGATGGCGATGAAGACACGGTTACAGATCTTTACGGCGGAAATTTGGGTGATAAAGACGGCAATGGCAAGGAAACTATAAACCTCTTATTTGACCTTGGTAATTTAATGGCTATTGATAGCATTGAATTTATTGCGGGAAGCAGCAAGGATTACTGGCCAAGTGAGCTCAAATTCTATTTTGGTGAAACCGATGCAGAATTGTTTGGTAAGGATGCAAAGCCAGTTAAAACATTTATGGAAAAATCCAATACCGAAAACGGAAGTTATGCCTATAATTTCCTTCCCGCGCTTGCTCAATACGTAAGGGTGGAAATAGCTGAATCAAGTCACGAATATTTCTCCAAACACAACTATTTGGTTTCTATTATTGCTGACATCAAGGTTGATGGACTTGAGATTGTAGGATTCTCTAACTCAGAGGGTGTAGCCGCATCTGTTACCGATACCGAAACAGGAATCCGTGTTGATGTTCTCTCTCTTCGCGATAATGACATTTTCACCAAGCTGCAGGATATACTTGTTGTAAAACGAGCAACCACCGAAGAGGAGAAGAAGTCACTTGCTTCGAAAGGCGCTATCTATGCCTCTGATATGTATGACGTATTCCTTCTTGATGCCAACGGGAATATAATAGATGATACGGAGGGAAGAAAAGTAAGACTCTGTCTGCCCGGGTCTCTCTTTAATGGGACGGGAGACATCTATATGGTGGCTAATGTCTGGGGCGAGTATCTTATGGTCGATTTCGTTACAATAGATGATTACTATTGTGTGGAATTTGAAGATTCCTTCGGTATAAGCGCTGCCTTCTGTGAATTTTCAAATATTATCGAAGAAGATGATAATATCATAGATACCGATAATGAAAATGATAATTTCTTCTTCGAAGATGATGAAGATTCGGATGAGGATGACAATGAAGATGATGAGGATGAATATGAAACAATAATTCATAAGATTAAACGTCCTAAAAAGAATGCAGACGGATTTAATTATCTTTGGGTAATTATTGCGGCAGGTTCGGCAGTAGTCGTTATCGCGGCAGCACTCATTATTCTCTTGATTCTTAAGAAAAAGAAGAAGGAAGATGGCGAAGTCCAATAATTCTTATCTGAATTAACGCAAAAAGGCACGGATTTTTAATCCGTGCCTTTTGTTTTATTGGTTTATTCTTCGGTTTTAAAGGAAAAAACCTTTTTAAGAAGGGGTTGAGCGCCGGTTACGGGGTCCTTTTCCATAACCATAACGTCCTTCATATATTCGTTCCATTTTTTAACTACGGGGCTATCCGCCTGCACCCTTCCCGCTTTTTCGATGCTATCGCATTCATAATAGCCGAAAAGGTCGTTGCCTACATTCCAAATAGTGTAATTTCTGATGCCTGCCTTACTTAAAACTTCTTTAAGTTCGGGCCAAATATTGTCGTGGCGGTAAATGTATTCTTCGAGTTTATTCGGCAAAACGGTTGCCTTCCAAGCGTATCTTTCCATAAATTAGTTCTCCTTTATATTTTTAATTAAGGGCAAAAAACTTTGCCTGAAGCCCAAAGACAAGCGCCGCAGGTGGGGGAATCACCGTAAACACAGTCGGTTAAATTCTTCTTTCGGTCATCGCACCCCCAACATATATCGCAAAAGGGGAAATAAAAAATGCGAACTCTTTCTCTGAACTCGGCGTACTGCGGATTATTCCAACTACCCATAAGACCCTGCGTTTTAATGTTTCCATAGGAAAAACTGGTGATTTCACGCTTTTCTTCGTAAAGATATGTATGGCACCCGTGTAAAAGTTGCATACAAGGAGAAACATCTCCGTTCCATTTTACGAAAACAGAATTGCTCGTTATGAAAGGACATACATACGGCTCGGTTTTATTTGCTTTGGGGATAAATCGGTGCATTTTGCCGACGGGTATATCATCCCTTTCGTATAGAAGCTCTTCCTTTTTAATTGGGGATGAGGGAATCATATGACTTATATTGAGGGTGTCCACGCTATATTCATCGGCAAATTTATTTATATATTTTAATTGCTCCGCGTTTTCACTTGTTACCACAAAGGTGATGCAAAGGCGCGTATCGGTGCCGTTTCTTTTAAGATTAAAATTTCTTAAATTTTTCGTAATTATATCAAAATGACTTCCGAGTTGTATAGATTCATAAATAGATTTCTCAAAACCATCCATAGATACCCAAAGTTCATCGAGTCCCGATTTTATAAGATTTTCGCTCATTTCTTCGGTGAGCATAGTACCGTTGGTCAAAAGAGATATCTTTTTACCCTTAGGAACAATAGAAATCATTTGGCATATTTGCGTGTGGAAAAGGGGCTCACCCATTCCACCGAAAAATACTTCTTCAATATGGGGGAGTGTTTTAAGTTCTTCTGCTAAATTTGCAAATAAAGAAAAGTCCATATGGCCGAGTTTCTCATCTATCCATCCGTGGCGAAAGCAAATAGAGCAGTTAAGATTACACATGGAGGTGGGCTCAATATACAGTTTTTTCGGAAGGTCAATGTCATCTTCATCAAAGCGAAGATAATACATAGGTTCTTTATTATTCAAAGCTTCACCCCTTTTGAAAGTTCTTATCATATTGTATTATAGTCACTTTAAAAATCAAGATTCGTATGGCAAAGAAGGAACAAAACAGCACTTTTATGAGCAAATATAGAATTATTCTTTATTTTATGTATGGTATAATATAATTAAGAAAATTACACCTTGGAGGTAAATATGGTAACTGCAGAAGGAATTAAAAGATTAGCAAAACAATTAGGAGCAGACCTTTGCGGTATTGCATCTATGGATAGATTTGAGGGCGCTCCCAAAGAGCAAGACCCCCGTTACATACAGCCCGATGCTAAAAGTTGTATAGTATTAGCTTTCAGAATTCCCCGCGGATATTTACGCGGAATTGAAGAAGGCACATTCTTCTCTACATACACAGCTATGGGATATGCAGGTATAAATGAGGTTTTCGGCCCTGTTGTGCTTCGTGAACTTTGCTGTTATCTCGAGGATGAGGGCTATGAATCAGTGCCCCTTCCCAATATTTATTTAAGGCCCAGCGTTTATTTTGATAAGGAACCGGGAGACCCGTCTGTCAGCGTTCCCGTTTCTCCCAATAAACCCTGTCCCGATGTTATGATAGACCAAAGAGTTGCCGCTTATGCCGCGGGCCTTGGCGAATATGGTTGGAGCAAGGTTTTTCTGACTCCCGAATTTGGTCCTTTGCAGAGATTCGCCTGCCTTTTAACTACGGCAGAACTTGAGCCCGACCCGATTTTTGAAGGCAAGATTTGTGACCGCTGTAAAATATGCGCAAGAAGTTGTACGGGTCACGCTATTTCTATGGATGAATCGGAGCATATCACTATTGCAGGTCACGATGTTGAATATGCAAAACTTGATTTAAAAGCTTGTTCTATTGCTTACCGTGGCGGCGACCCCGATTATAATCCCTTCTTGGCGACGGGCGTTAAACCCGAAGATTATAATCAACTTTGGATGGGTAGCCCTGTGCTTGAAAAGGCCGTAGGTATAGAACTATATATGCGTCACGGCTCCGCTCTTGAGGGTGCAAGGGGATGTATGCGTGAATGCTATAATCATCTTGAAAAAACGGGTAAACTCACCAAGAAATTTACTACCCCCTTCCGTAAGCCCGGATTTAAGCATTGGAAAATAGACCGCTCTCAATACCCCGATATCGTTGTTGGAAGTAAGCAGAGCAAAGATAATACCCTTCTTTAAGCTATGAAATTTTCTATAGGTTATCAACTGCCCGATGAACTGGATTCTACGGCAGAAATTGTTAATGATTATAAAGAGCATATCGGAAGCGTATATTTTTCCCTCCCCGAAAACGCGAGCGCCCGTGAGATAATCAAGGGTGAGTATAAAGACGGTATGTTCGAGGAACTGAAATATATCAAAGAGCAGGGCGTTTCTTTGACCTTGCTGTATAATGCCAACTGCTATGGGGATAACGCAGTTTCTTCTGATTTTGAAAAGAAAATAGCCGAATCGGTAAAGGAAGCAATAGAAAAAGTTGGTATAACCGATATAACAACTACTTCGCCCTTTGTTGCAAAGATAGTAAAAAAGCATTTTCCTGAAATAAAGGTTTTTGCCTCGGTTAATATGTGGATTGGCACACGGCAGGCGATGGAATATCTGGGCGAAAATTTCGATGGCTATTATATGCAAAGGGAATATAATCGGAATTTCACAAAAATAAAAGAGTTATCATCCTGGTGCCGAGAAAACGGCAAACAGCTTAAAATGCTTGCCAATTCAGGTTGCCTTTATACCTGTCCGTTTCATACTTTCCACGATAATCTCGTGGCGCACGAAAAGGGAACTACTGCTACCGATAACGCTATGAGCCGAAATCCAAGTCCTTGTTGGGATATGATGTATGGATTAAAGGATGAAAAGGCGGCGGCGGTATTTTTGCAGGAAAGCTGGGTAAGACCTCAAGATATTTATGCCTATAAGCCCTATTTTTCCGAGATTAAACTTGCAACCCGTATGCATTCTAATCCCAGAAGGGTGATAAGGGCGTATATAATGGGTAAATTTTCGGGAAATATGTTTGATTTAACCGAGCCATCTTTTTCGAAGAGATTTAAGAATCATATTCTTGATGCAACCCTTTTCCCTGATGATTGGTTTAAGGTAACAACAAGTTGCAAACGGAATTGCAATGAGTGCGGTTATTGCAAAAGAGTAGCCAAAAAAATGCTTATTTCAAAAACCGACCTTGAAAAGCTTTATATGTCAAAATAATAAAAAACTGTCCGCTAATTTTAAGACGGACAGTTTTTTATTAACCGTATCCTTATGATAAATAGGATTTAAGATGGGGTTGTACAATATGTATATATAATATAGTACTAAATTCATAAAACTTTTACAGTTTAAAGTGTTGACAAGGGGCTCCCCAGATGGTATAATTACAGAAAATCACAATTTAAACGCATTGATGTGGAATATTAAGCAAAGAATTTTGCCGTTAAGAGAGGTGTCGGTGGGTGCGAGACATCGGGTAAGTCTTGCCGAACTCACCACGGAGCGGTTGCGCTGAAATTTTTGTCAGTAGGTGCAAACGGGCACTCCCGTAACAGAGTTAAGGTGTCTTGGGCACTAAAGAGCGTTCTATGAACGAAAAAGAGTGGTACCGCGGAAGTTATATTTGATTTTAACGCTTTCGTCTCTTTGCTTATGGCTTTGAGACAGAGCGTTTTTTCTTTACTTGGAGGTAAATTATGAAATTAGAGCAAGTATCGGGTTCCCGTATAGTTATTGAAACCTTGATAGAGCAGGGCGTAACCGATGTTTTTGGTTACCCAGGCGGTCAGGTTCTCAATATTTATGATGAACTATATAAGGCGTCGGATAGGATAAATCATTATCTTGCAGCCCACGAGCAAGGCGCCGCCCATGCGGCAGACGGTTACTCGAGAGCAACGGGTAAGGTAGGCGTGGTTATTGCTACCTCGGGTCCCGGAGCTACGAATCTTGTAACGGGTATAGCAACGGCTATGCTTGATTCCATTCCTATGGTTGCAATAACGGGAAACGTTCCGACTTCCCTTATCGGTAAGGATAGTTTTCAGGAGATTAATATTACGGGCGTAACCCTTCCCATAACCAAGCATAATTATTTCGTAAGCGACGTTAATGAGCTTGCCGATACCATACGCGAGGCATTTATGATTGCAAAATCGGGAAGACCGGGCCCCGTGCTTATCGATATTCCCAAGGATGTTCAGATTGCTCTTTGCGATTTTGAAAGCCAGGGCGTTGTACCATTTGCGGAGCAGAAGAAGGCAAGCGAAGCGGAAATCGAAAAGGCGGTAGACCTTATCAATAAATCAAAAAGACCTTATATCTATATCGGTGGCGGCGCCGCAGGTGCGGGTATGACCGAGGATATCAAGGCCTTGGCAGAAAAAATTGATGGATATATCGGCTGCACTTTTATGGGACTTTCGGCACTCCCCAATTCCTACGAAAGATTTTTAGGAATGCAGGGTATGCACGGACAGTATGCATCCTCTATGGCAAATAAAGAGGCCGATTTAATTATCGGTATCGGCGTTAGATTCAGCGATAGAGCGACAGGTAATACAAAAAAATACGCCAAGGGCGCTAAAATTGTTCAACTTGATACCGACCTTTCGGAAATCAATAAAAATGTTAAGGTATCGGCAGGCGTTATAGGCGATATAGTTGATTCCTTAAAGCGAATTTTAGATAAGGTTGATACCCTCGAAAATAAAGAGTGGAATAAAACCGTAAATGCCCTCAAACTTCGTGGCAACGAAATCAGAGAAGAAGCCGAAAAGAAGGCGGGAGACATCTTAACTCCTAAAAAGGTCTTTGATGTTATAAATGCGGTTAAGGATGAAAATACCGTAATTGCTACCGATGTAGGTCAGCACCAGATGTGGACCGCGCAGTATGTGGATTTTGAAAAGACTCGCAGATTTGCTTCAAGCGGCGGTCTTGGAACTATGGGTTACGGCCTCGGCGCCGCCATAGGAGCCCAAGTAGGAAGCGGTGACCGCACCGTGCTTATAACAGGTGACGGAAGCTTCGGTATGAATCTCAATGAACTTGCCACCGCAGTTACATATAATACCCCCGTTGTTACGGTTATTATGAATAACGGCGTTCTTGGTATGGTTAGACAGTGGCAAACCCTTTTTTACGGCAAGAGATATTCAAATACTACTCTCGGCAGAAAAACCGATTTTGTAAAACTGGCAGATGCCTTTGGTCTTCCCGCTGAACGAGTTTCCACAAAGGAAGAATTTGAAGCCGCATTCAAAAGGGCTATGAGTTATGATGGACCATATCTTATTGATACGCTAATTGGTATGGATGAATTTGTTCTTCCTATGTTGCCACCCGGCGGCTCCATTGATGATATGATTACTTCTGTTGAGGAGGCGAGCGAATGAATAGATTTGTAATAGCGGCCTTGGTTGAAAATAAGTACGGCGTACTTACAAGGGTTTCGGGCCTGTTTATGCGAAGGGGATTTAACATTGACTCCCTTACGGTTGGCGCCACCGATGACCCTGCATATTCCCGAATTACCATTACCGTTTCGGGTGATGATTACCTAAGAGAGCAGCTTATTAACCAACTCAAAAAACTCCACAATGTTAAAAATGTGGAACTTCTTGACGATAAGCAGAGCGTTGAGCGAGAATTGATGCTCGTCAAGGTTAAGAATAGCCCCGAAAACAGAGGAGAGGTTATGGCGGCTTCTGAAATTTACAGAGCCAAGATAATTGACTATAACCCCAAAACCCTTTGTGTTGAGGTTACGGGTGAGCCCTCGAAAATCGACGCCTTTATTGATGTTGTAAAACCCCTCGGCATTATTGAACTTTGTAGAACAGGTGTTGTGGCTCTCGAAAGAAACCGCAGTATCACTGAATAAAAATTAAAAGAAATTTTAAGGAGATATTATTATGCAGAACATTTATTATCAGCAGGATTGTAATTTAGCCAAATTAAACGGTAAAACCGTTGCTATTATCGGTTACGGCTCTCAGGGTCACGCTCACGCTTTAAACCTTAAGGATTCAGGCGTTGATGTTATCGTTGGTCTTTATGAGGGTTCAAAGAGCTGGGCAAAGGCAGAAGCGCAGGGTCTTAAGGTTATGACCTCTGCCGACGCTGCTAAAAATGCCGATATCATTATGATTCTTATCAACGATGAAAAACAGGCAAAGCTTTATAAAGAGAGCATTGAGCCCAGTTTAACCGAGGGTAAAACCCTTGCTTTCGCTCACGGATTTAATATCCACTTCGGTTGCATTAAGCCACCCAAGAATGTAAATGTTATTATGGTTGCCCCCAAGGGCCCCGGTCATACTGTTCGCAGTGAGTATCAGCTTGGCAAGGGCGTTCCTTGTCTTGTTGCTGTTCATCAGGATGCAACAGGCGATGCGCTCGAAATCGGCTTGGCTTACGCCCTCGGTATCGGCGGCGCTCGTGCAGGTGTTCTTGAAACAACCTTCCGCACCGAAACCGAAACCGACCTTTTCGGTGAACAGGCAGTTCTTTGCGGCGGTGTTTGCGCTCTTATGCAGGCAGGTTTTGAAACACTTACCGAAGCGGGATATGACCCCCGTAACGCTTACTTTGAGTGTATCCACGAAATGAAGCTTATCGTTGACCTTATTTACCAGAGCGGTTTTGAGGGTATGCGCTATTCCATTTCCAATACCGCTGAATACGGTGACTACATAACAGGACCCAAGATTATCACCGAAGAAACCAAGAAGGCAATGAAGAAGGTTCTTTCCGATATTCAAGACGGTACCTTTGCTAAAGATTTCTTACTTGATATGTCTGACGCAGGCAGTCAGGTACACTTTAACGCTATGAGAAAGATTGCGGCTGAGCATCCCGCTGAAACCGTTGGTAAGGATATCCGCAAACTCTATAGCTGGAGCGATGAGGATAAGCTTATCAATAACTAATCATTAACTTTTAGGTGAAAACACTATGATAAAAGAAAAAATCGTTGACGGTTTTCAGAATGCTCCTCACAGAAGCTTGTATCACGCTTTAGGTCTTACAAAAGAGGAGCAGTCAAGACCTTTAATCGGTATCGTAAGTTCCTATAACGAAATTGTTCCCGGACATATGAATCTTGATAAAATCGTTGATGCCGTAAAACTTGGCGTTGCAATGGCAGGGGGAACACCCATTGTTTTCCCCGCAATTGCCGTTTGCGACGGTATTGCTATGGGTCATACGGGAATGAAATATTCTCTTATTACCCGTGATATTATTGCCGATTCTACCGAGGCCATGGCTATGGCTCACGGCTTTGACGGACTTGTTATGGTACCTAACTGTGATAAAAATGTACCCGGTCTATTGATGGCCGCCGCACGACTCAATATACCCACCGTTTTTGTAAGCGGCGGACCTATGCTTGCGGGTAGGGTTGACGGTAAAAAGACAAGTCTTTCCAGTATGTTTGAAGCGGTAGGCGCATATAAAGCGGGTAAAATAGATGAGGAAAAACTTTGCATCTGCGAAGAAAACACCTGTCCCACCTGTGGCTCTTGCTCTGGTATGTATACCGCTAATTCAATGAACTGCTTAACCGAAGTATTGGGTATGGGACTTCGTGGCAACGGTACCATCCCTGCAGTTTATTCAGCGAGAATTGAACTTGCAAAGCACGCGGGTATGCAGATTATGGAGCTTGTAGAAAAGAATATCCGTCCTCGCGATATTATGACCGCCGCCGCAATTAAAAATGCGCTTACTGCGGATATGGCTCTCGGTTGTTCTACCAACAGTATGCTTCATCTTCCCGCAATTGCTAATGAGTGCGGAGTAGAGTTTAATCTTGGTATGGCAAACGAAATAAGCGAGAAAACTCCTAACCTTTGCCATCTTGCTCCCGCAGGTCATACATATATGGAAGACCTTAACGAAGCAGGCGGTGTTTATGCTGTACTTAAGGAACTTACTAAACTCGGTCTTTTAGATACCTCTGTTTTAACCTGCACGGGAAAAACTTTGGGTGAAAATATTGAATCTGCCTTTAATAAGGATACCGATGTTATCCGCACAGTAGATAATCCTTACTCAAAAACAGGTGGTATTGCGGTACTACGCGGTAACTTGGCTCCCGACGGATGCGTTGTTAAGCGCAGTGCGGTTGCTCCCGAAATGCTTGTTCATTCGGGTCCTGCAAAGGTTTTTGATAGTGAGGAAGAGGCAATCGCGGCTATTTACGGCGGTAAAATCGTAAAGGGTGATGTGGTTGTTATCCGTTACGAAGGTCCCGCAGGGGGACCGGGTATGAGAGAGATGCTTAACCCAACTTCTGCTATTGCAGGTATGGGACTTGATAAGGATGTTGCCCTTATTACCGACGGTAGATTTTCGGGCGCTACAAGAGGCGCATCTATAGGCCATGTATCTCCCGAAGCCGTAAGAGGCGGAACTATCGCCTATGTTAAGGATGGGGACATTATTTCGATAAATATCCCTGAATATACTATAGAACTCAAGGTTTCCGACGAGGAACTTAAAGCCCGTAAAGCCGAAACTGAAATCAAGCGCAAAAGCGGAATTAAGGGTGCTTTAGCTCGTTATGCCGCTCAGGTAAGTTCGGCCGATAAGGGTGCTGTAATAAATAAATTTGAAGGATAGAAAGTTATGACTAAGCAAGAGCAAAGAAAACTATGTATAGAGTTAATGTCCCTTTCGGTTTTTAGAGAAATTTTAAAGACCGAAACCGTTAACGCGCTCATAGAATTTTTAAAAGCAAACTGCATAGAAGATAAAGCTCTTGCTTACGGAAAATTCGTCTATTCTTTATCCGAAGATAATTATTCGTTTTCTGACTTTTTGCGCCGTGTTGTTTATTCCGATGAGAATAAATATATTGTTAGCACGGCGCAGAAAGCCGTTATACCCGAGGCGCTCAAAGGTAACGCAGAAAAGGAACTTTCTATTTTCACCCGCCTTTCAGAAATAACGGTTTCTGATTTATGGGAAGGTGATGAGTACGAAGGATATAAACCTGAGTTTTCAAATGAAAGAACCGATTTTAACCAAGGATACAATAAACGACTTAAGAGTATCCAGCGTCATGGCTACGGAATTTTCGCCACCTCTAAAATGTTCAAGGTGGAAGACGGGGAGATTATTCCCGTTAAATCCGCAGATACGGTATCTGTGGATAGTTTCGTAGGTTACGAAAAGGAAAGAAAACAAGTATTTGATAATACAAAAGCGTTGGTAGAAGGAAAACCCGCCGCAAATGTGCTACTGTTTGGCGATGCGGGAACGGGTAAATCCTCAACCGTTAAGGCAAGCGCCAATTATTACTTTGATGAGGGCGTTCGCCTCATTGAAATCAGAAAAGACCAGCTTTTCTCCCTTTCTTATATAATGGGCAGAATTGCCGATAATCCTCTTAAATTTATAATCTTTATTGATGACCTTTCATTTAATAAGAATGATGACTGCTTTAGTATGCTAAAAGCTGCCCTTGAGGGCTCTGCTTCGGCAAAGGCAAGCAATGCGGTTATCTATGCTACAAGTAATCGCCGCCATATCGTTAAGGAAAACTTTTCGGATAGGGAAGTGGCGGATGATGTTCATCATAATGATACGGTACAGGAACTTATGTCCCTATCCGATAGATTCGGTTTAACGGTCTATTTCGAAAGACCCAATAAATCGCTTTATCTTGATATTGTGCATATACTTGCAGATAAAAACGGAATTAAAACCGATAAAAAAGAACTTGATATCAAAGCAGAGGCCTTTGCTCTGCAAAAGGGAAGCCGCTCTCCGAGAGCCGCCGAACAGTTTATAAACAGTTTGAAAACAGAGGAGTAAATTATATGAAGGAACTGACTCTTGATAATGTTTATAAAGCAAAATATGCTTTAAAAGATGTTGCGATACAGACCGATGTTCTCTATGCCCCTAAACTTAAAAAGGGCGTTGAACTTTATCTTAAAACAGAAAATTTGCAGATAACCGGCTCCTTTAAGGTGCGCGGCGCTTATTATAAAATGTCCACCCTCACGGATGAAGAAAAGGCGAGAGGCGTTGTAGCTTGTTCTGCAGGCAACCACGCTCAAGGTGTAGCCCTTGCTGCGCAGAAGAACGGAATAAAATCTGTTATATGTCTGCCCGATGGCGCACCCATTTCCAAGGTGGAAGCAACTAAAAGTTACGGCGCAGAAATTTGCCTTGTTGAAGGTGTTTATGATGACGCATATAATAAGGCATTAGAACTTCGCGATAATGAAGGTTATACCTTTATTCACCCCTTTGATGACCCCGATGTTATAGCGGGTCAGGGAACTATTGCCCTCGAACTTGCAGAGCAAATACCGGATATGGATGCCGTAATTGTTCCCATAGGCGGAGGCGGACTCATTTCGGGTGTTGCCTATACTATTAAAGCCCTAAATCCCAATGTTAAGGTTTACGGTGTTCAGGCATCAGGCGCCCCCTCAATGCTTAATTCCATAAACGATTCACATATTGAACGACTTGATTCGGTATTTACTATTGCCGACGGTATTGCCGTTAAAGAGCCCGGTACCCTTACATACGAAATCTGCTCTAAATATGTAGACGAAATAGTAACTGTAAATGATGATGAAATTGCCGCCGCAATTCTTGCTCTTATGGAGCAGCATAAGCTAGTTACCGAAGGCGCTGGCGCCGTTGCAGTTGCCGCCGCTATGTTCGGTAAGGTTAACCTTGAAGGCAAAAAGGCAGTTTGTCTGCTTTCGGGCGGTAATATTGATGTTACAATCCTTTCAAGAGTAATCGCCCGCGGTCTTATGATGTCGGGTAGAAAGTGCCGACTTCTTATAGAATTGGTAGATAAACCCGGTCAGCTTTTGGCCGTTTCCCGTATTATCGCGGAACACGGCGGAAATGTTACCTCTGTTCACCACGAGCATGCAGGAGAGGGTTCAGATGTTAACGGATGTTACCTTAGAGTAACTCTTGAAACCCGTAACTTTGAGCATATTGAAACTATTAAAAAAGCCCTTACAGATGCGGGCATAAAGATTATTGGATAACTCGTTAAGGAGATAAATTATGTTAAATAGAATTAGTACAGATGATGCCCCCAAGGCAATTGGTCCCTATTCCCAAGCAATTATTTACGGAAATATGGTTTATACTTCGGGCCAAATAGCTTTATCCCCTGAAACCGCCAACTTGGTAGGCGATAATGTAACCGAACAGACCGAACAGGTTATGAAAAACCTTTCTGCCGTTTTAAAAGAGGCGGGAAGCGATATGAAAAATATTATTAAAACCACCTGTTTTTTAAGCGATATTGCTGATTTTGCCGCCTTTAATGAGGTTTACGGCAAATATATAACCGAAGCCCCAGCCAGAAGCTGTGTAGCTGCAAAGGACCTACCCAAAGGTGCTCTTGTTGAGGTTGAGGTAATCGCTTTTATTGATTAACGGAGGAAATTAAGTTGCAGAATGTAAGTAAATATACCCGCCAGTTTTTCCCCATAAAAAATCCTACTAGAAAATGGGCGGATAAAATTTATATAGAAAAAGCACCCACTTGGTGTTCAGTGGATTTAAGGGACGGAAATCAGTCCCTTATAATCCCTATGTCTTTGGAAGAAAAGCTTGAGTTTTTTGAGCTTTTAGTTGAAGTGGGCTTTAAGGAAATTGAGGTGGGATTCCCTGCCGCAAGTGAAACGGAGTATACATTCCTTCGCACCCTTATTGACAATAATATGATTCCTGATGATGTTACCGTTCAGGTTTTAACCCAAAGCCGCGAGCATATAATCCGCAAAACCTTTGAGGCGCTTAAGGGTTGCAAGAATGCGGTGGTGCATCTTTATAATTCTACCTCTCTTGCCCAAAGAGAGCAGGTTTTCAGAAAATCCAAAGAAGAAATAAAGCAGATAGCCATAGAGGGTGCCAAGCTTTTTAACAAAATAGCCGAAGAAACGGGCGCAAATTTCCGTTATGAATATTCACCCGAATCCTTTACGGGTACCGAGCCCGAGTATGCCTTAGAGGTTTGCAATGCCGTTCTTGATATTTGGAAGCCCACACCCGATAGAAAAGCCATCATAAACCTTCCCGTAACGGTGGAATTGTCTTCACCTCACGTTTACGCCGACCAGGTTGAATATATGTGCGATAATCTTAAATACAGAGATGCGGTTGAGGTTTCTCTCCATCCCCATAACGACCGCGGTTGCGCCGTTGCCGATTGCGAACTCGGTATCCTTGCAGGTGCCGATAGAATTGAAGGCACCCTTTTTGGAAACGGCGAGAGAACAGGTAATGCGGATATTGTAACTTTGGCTCTTAATATGTATGCCCAGGGCGTTGACCCCGAGCTTGATTTATCAAATATGCCTAAAATTGCGGAGCTTTATGAGAGGGTTACCAGAATGCATGTTTATGACCGTCAACCTTATGCGGGTAAGCTTGTTTTCGCCGCTTTTTCGGGCTCCCATCAGGATGCTATCGCCAAGGGTATGAAGTGGCGTGAAGAAACAAACTGCGATACTTGGACAGTACCTTACTTACCCATCGACCCCGCCGATGTTGGCAGAGAGTATGAAACCGATGTTATCCGTATAAATTCCCAGTCGGGCAAAGGCGGAATCGGTTATCTTTTGGAGCATAATTTCGGTTATGTACTTCCTGCTAAAATGCGTGAGGATGTTGGTTATACCGTTAAGAGCGTTTCCGACCACGCCCACGCTGAGCTTTCACCTAAAGAGGTACTTGATGTATTTACCGATACCTATGTAAATATAAATACACATATAAAACTTATTGATTATCACTTTACCAGAACGCCCGAAATTAATGTTGCCTTAACGGTTGAAATTGACGGCAAGCGTATGGATTTACACGCTACGGGTAACGGTCGACTTGATGCTGTAAGCAATGCGGTCAAAAACCGCCTTGGAATTGAATTTTCAGACCTTACATACGAAGAACACGCTCTTTCAATAGGATCTTCTTCTCAGGCGATTACCTATGTGAGCATATTAAGAGAAAACGGACTTAAAGTTTGGGGAGCAGGTATCCACGATGATATTATCGCCTCCTCAATTAACGCCCTTTTCTCTGCCATAAACAGAAGTATAGGAGAATAAGCAATGGGTATGACTTTAACACAAAAAATCCTTGCCGCCCACGCTGGTCTTGATAGCGTGGAGGCAGGTCAGCTTATCAGCGCCAAGCTTGATATAGTTCTCGGTAATGATATAACCACACCCGTTGCCGTTAACGAGTTTAACAAGGGCGGTTTCACCGATGTTTTCGATAAGGATAAAATCGCTATTGTTCTTGACCACTTTGTTCCCAATAAGGATATAAAGGCGGCAGAACAGTCAAAAACTTGCAGAGAATTTGCTTGTAAAAATTGCATAAGCCATTTTTATGATGTTGGTAAAATGGGTATTGAACACGCCCTTTTGCCCGAGCAAGGCGTTGTAACCGCAGGTGACTGCATTATAGGCGCAGATAGCCATACCTGTACCTACGGTGCCCTCGGTGCCTTTTCAACAGGCGTTGGCTCAACCGATATGGCGGCAGGAATGGCAACAGGTACCGCTTGGTTCAAGGTGCCTTCCGCAATTAAATTTAATCTTATCGGTAAACTCAACCCTAATTGCAGCGGTAAGGATGTTATTCTTACCATTATCGGTATGATAGGCGTTGACGGCGCCCTTTATAAAAGTATGGAATTCGTAGGCGAAGGTGTTAAAAATCTGTCTATGGATGACCGCCTTTGTATCTGCAATATGGCCATAGAGGCGGGCGCTAAAAATGGAATTTTCCCCGTTGACGAAGTTACTATGAATTACCTTGAGGGCAGAAGTGAGCGTAAACCCGTGGTTTACGAAGCTGATAGTGATGCGGTTTACGAGAAGGTTATTGATATTGACCTAGGTAAAATCGTTCCCACCGTCGCTTGTCCCCACCTTCCCGAAAATACCCACCCTGCAAATGAGCTTTCAAATATAAAAATCGACCAGGTTGTTATCGGTAGCTGTACCAATGGCAGAATGGAAGATATGGAAGCGGCCTTCAAGGTACTAAAGGGTAAAAAGGTAGCAGACGGTGTTCGCTGTATCATAATTCCCGCTACTATGCAGATTTACCGCGAATGTGTAGAAAAGGGCTTTATCACCGCATTTATTGATGCGGGAGCAGTAGTTTCCACCCCCACTTGCGGACCCTGTCTTGGCGGATATATGGGCATTCTCGCTAAAGGTGAAAGATGTATTGCTACTACTAACCGTAACTTTGTAGGTCGTATGGGTCATACCGAGAGCGAAGTTTATTTGGCTTCTCCTCTGACCGCCGCCGCAAGTGCACTAACAGGTTACATAGTAGATTTTAAGGAGGCGGAATAATGAACACAAAAGGTAAAGTTTTCAAGTATCCCGACAATGTGGATACCGATGTTATAATTCCCGCCCGTTATCTTAATACCCCCGATGCTAAGGAATTAGCATTACACTGTATGGAAGATATTGATACCGAGTTTGTTAAAAATGTAAAGAGCGGCGATGTTATGGTTGCGGGCTGGAACTTTGGTTGCGGCTCTTCCCGTGAACATGCCCCCTTGGTTATCAAAACCTGCGGCACAGGTTGCGTCATTGCCAAAAGCTTTGCAAGAATTTTTTATAGAAACGCTATAAATATCGGTCTTCCAATTCTTGAATGTGAAGCGGCAGCAGAGGAAATAAGTGCAAATGATGAGGTTGAGGTTGATTTTGATACAGGTGTTATCACCAATATCACTACGGGCAAAACCTATAAGGCCCAACCCTTCCCGCCCTTTATTCAGAATATTATCAAAAAAGGCGGATTACTCGCATCATTAAAGGAGTCATAATCGATGAATAAGAATATAGCGGTGCTTGAGGGCGACGGAATAGGTCCCGAAATAGTTGCCGAAGCAATTAAAGTTTTAAATAAAGTGGCAGATAAATTCGGCCATAGTTTCGATTATAATTATGTGGATATAGGCGGTTGCTCTATTGATAAGCACGGTGTTCCCATAACTCGCGAAGGTATGGAAGTCTGCAAAAATTCCGATAGTGTTTTATTGGGTGCCGTTGGCGGTCCTAAATGGGATAACGTTGACCCATCTATAAGACCCGAAAAGGCCCTACTCGCAGTTAGAAAAGAGCTTAATCTTTTTGCAAATTTGCGCCCCACCAAACTTTTCCCCCAACTTAAAAACGCTTCTCCCTTGAAAGCCGAAATAGTTGGAAACGGAATTGATTTACTTATTGTTCGCGAACTTACGGGTGGCGTTTATTTCGGTAGCCGTGAAACCAAAGAGGTGGGCGGCGAACTTGTTGCCACCGATATTATGCCCTATAGCGAAAGCGAAATTGAGCGTATAGGCAGAGTGGCATTTGCTACCGCTATGAAAAGGGGTAAGAAACTCGCATCCGTTGATAAAGCCAATGTTCTTGATACCTCTCGCCTTTGGAGAAAAACAATGCACCGCATAGCCGAAGAATATAAAGAGGTAGAATTTACCGATATTCTTGTGGATAATACCGCTATGCAGCTTATTAAAAATCCCACACAGTTCGATGTTCTCGTAACTGAAAATATGTTTGGTGATATTCTTTCCGATGAGGCCTCTATGCTTACGGGCTCTATCGGTATGATGCCTTCCGCATCACTTTCTGAAGGCACTCTCGGTATGTATGAGCCAATTCACGGCTCTGCTCCCGATATAGCAGGAATGGATATTGCTAACCCCCTCGGTACAATTCTTTCTGCCGCTATGATGCTTCGTTATTCCTTTGATATGGAAAAGGAAGCCGACCTTATCGAAACCGCAGTTAATAATGTGCTTGATGAGGGCTACCGCACAGGCGATATTATGGAAGACGGATTTAAAAAGGTATCTTGCAGCGAGATGGGTACCCTTGTTGCAGATAGAATTTAATGTAATCTATTGACAAACTTCAAGGAGAATGTTATGTTATTAACTAAACGATGGTGTAGATTGAAATGATTTTAGACCTATTTAATTTTTGGAGGAAATAAAATGAATTTCAATAATATAAATTTCGATACCTATCTTAAAAATTATCCCGATAATAATGGATTTTTCGGTAAATACGGCGGTTGCTATATTTCTGACGAGCTCAAAAAGGCAATGGAAGAAATCACCGAGGCCTATTTCACTATCTGTAAATCCAGCAAGTTTATAAGTGAACTTCGCAGAATAAGAAAGGATTTTCAGGGCAGACCTACCCCTATTTCTCACCTTGAACGCCTTTCCGGCTCCCTTGGTAATGTTCAGCTCTATGCCAAAAGAGAGGATTTAAACCATACGGGCGCTCATAAGCTTAATCACTGTATGGGTGAAGCATTACTTGCTAAATATATGGGCAAGAAGAAGGTTATAGCCGAAACGGGCGCAGGTCAGCACGGTGTTGCTCTTGCCACCGCCGCCGCATATTTCGGCCTTGAGTGCGATATATATATGGGTTCCGTTGATATTAAAAAACAGGCCCCCAATGTAGCCAGAATGAAGCTTTTAGGCGCAAATGTAGTTGAGGTTAAGGAAGGTCTTCAAACCCTTAAAGAAGCCGTAGACGCTGCTTTTGCCGCTTATGCAAACGAATATAAGGATGCCATTTACTGCATCGGCTCAGTTTTGGGCCCCCATCCGTTTCCTATGATGGTTAGAGATTTCCAGAGTGTTGTGGGAATTGAGGCAAGAGAGCAGTTTGTCGGTATGACCGGCGAACTCCCCGACGCTGTTGTCGCTTGTGTTGGCGGCGGTTCTAATGCTATGGGTATTTTCTCGGGCTTTTTGAACGACCCCGTTAATATTTACGGTGTTGAGCCCCTCGGTCGCGGTGAAAAGCTTGGTGACCACGCCGCAAGTTTAAAATACGGAACCGAGGGCATTATGCACGGATTTAACAGTATAATGCTTAAGGATGAAAACGGTGAACCCGCTCCCGTATATTCCGTAGCAAGCGGCCTTGATTATCCTTCATCAGGTCCCGAACACGCTTTCCTACAGGAAATCGGCAGAGTAAAATATGATGTTATTACCGATGATGAAACCCTCGATGCCTTCTATAAACTTTCCCGCCTTGAAGGCATTATCCCCGCTATTGAAAGTGCCCACGCTGTTGCCTATGCAATGAAACTCTCGAAGGAAATGGGCAGAGGTTCAATTCTTATTAACCTTTCGGGTAGAGGCGATAAGGATATGGATTATATTATCGAAAAATACGGCATTAGATAAAACTGCCTCAGTTAGTGCAGAACAAAAGAAAAGCAAAGTTCCCTTTAAGTTTTGAACTTAAAGGGAACTTTTTTATATACTTTTAATTAAATCGGGGGAGTAGGGGATAAATTCTATTTCTTTAAAATTATCCGCTAAAAGTTCGGCGAGCGGCTTTACTATTACATTTTCAGTAGCATAATGTCCGCCGTCAAAAACCGAAACGCCCGAGTTGATAGCGTCGATAAACACATTGTGTTTAATGTCGGCGGTGAGAAGAGCGTCAAAGCCGAAACCTACTGTCTCCTTTAAAAATTCTCCGCCGCTTCCCGAACAAACGAGAACCTTGTTTATATTTCGGTCACCCTCAACGTATCTTACAGAAAAATTAAGCTTATCCTTAATAAGCGCCGCAAAATCTTCGGGAGTGAGATTATTTACCTCGGCGCTTCGAAGGGCAAAACCGTTTTCTGCTACGAAAGGTTTAATATTTTTAAGCCCAAGCGCCTCGCAAAGTCTAACCGTAACGCCGTCATTGGCAATATCAAGATTTGTATGCATACTGATTACTGCAATATCATTCTTGATGAGTTTATAAACAATGCTGTTTTCGGTAATGGATTTAAGTCCGCCGAAAATTACGGGATGATGAGTTACGATTAGGTTACAACCAAGCTCTTTTGCCTTTTCTATTGCGGTAATATCGCAGTCAAGACAAACTAAAACTTTTTTTACTGCCTCGTTACTGTCGCCCACTAAAAAACCCGTATTATCAAAATCGCAAGCGGTATCCAGAGGGTATCTTTCGGCTAAAAATCCAAAAATATCTTTTACCTTAATCATAGCTTTTTACCAAATGAATCTTTAAGAGCGACGGTGCGATTAAAGACAATTTTATCAGAGGTAGAATCGCTATCAACACAGAAATAACCCTGACGCATAAACTGGAAGGTGTCGCCAACCTTAACGTTCTTTAAGGAATTATCTATTTTGCAACCCGAAAGAACGGTAAGAGAATCGGGATTGAGATTATCCGCAAAGGACGATACGCCTTCTTCATCACTGGGGTTTTCCACATTGAAAAGTCGGTCGTAAAGGCGGATTTCGGTATCAATGCAATTGCCTGCGTCAACCCAGTGCAAAGTACCCTTAACCTTTCTTCCGTCGGGGGTTTCACCGCCGCGGCTTTCTGGGTCGTAGGTGCAGTGAACTGCGGTTATATTGCCTTCGCTATCGGTCTCGCAAGAAGCATATTTAACGTAATATGCGCCCTTAAGACGAACCTCTTTTTCGGGGCAGAGGCGGAAATATTTTCCGGGGGGATTAAGCATAAAGTCCTCTTGCTCGATATAAATCTCTCTTGAGAAGGAAACCGCTCTTTTGCCAAGCTCGGGTTTATTGGGGTTGATTTCAACCTCTATATCCTCGGTCTTGCCTTCGGGGTAATTGTCGATAATAACCTTTAAAGGCCTTAGCACTGCCATTGCTCTATCGGCATTTTCGTTAAGATAATCGCGAACACAGGATTCTAAAAGGGCATAGTCAATAACGCTATACGCCTTTGAAACGCCGATTTTATCAACGAATGCTCTTACGGCTTCGGCAGGGTAACCTCTTCTTCTCATGCCGCAAAGGGTTGCCATACGGGGATCATTCCAACCTGAAACCAAATTATCGTTAACAAGTTTTAAACACTTGCGTTTGCTCGTTAGAGTGTAGTTTACATTCATACGGGCAAACTCGATTTGTCTCGGGGGATTCTTAATATCTGCCGCTTCAAGTACCCAGTTATATAAGGGACGGTGATTTTCAAACTCCAAGGAGCAAAGGGAGTGGGTAACGCCCTCTTTGGCGTCGCTTAAAGGATGAGCGAAATCATACATAGGATAAACGCACCATTTATCACCTGTGCGGTGGTGGTGAGCTTTTAATATTCTATAAATAATGGGGTCGCGCATATTGATATTGGATGAAGCCATATCGATTTTAGCGCGAAGCACCATACTGCCTTCCTCGAATTCACCCGCGGTCATACGCTTAAATAAATCGCGGGTTTCCTCGATGGGACGGTCACGGTAAGGACTGTTTTGACCTGCCTCGGTAAGAGTGCCGCGCATTTCCTTTATCTGTTCTGGGGTCGATTCATCAATGTAGGCAAGTCCCTTATCAATAAGGCGTAGAGCGCACTCATAAATGAAATCGAAATAATCAGAGGCATAGTAAAGGTTGTCCCACCTAAAGCCAAGCCATTCAATATCTTCCTTTATAGCGTCAACATACTCAACATCCTCTTTTGTGGGGTTGGTATCGTCAAGGCGAAGGTTGCATTTTCCACCGTATTTTTCGGCGGCGCCGAAATCAATGCAAATGGCCTTGGCGTGACCTATATGAAGATATCCGTTTGGCTCGGGTGGGAAACGGGTTTGCACCTTATTGTAAACACCCTCAGCCAAGTCCTCATCTATAAAATCGTGGATGAAATTTTGGTTTTTTATAACCTCATTTTCTTCATTTAAAACCTTGTTTTCTTCCATTTTTAAAAACCTCTTAAAGTGAATTAATCATTGTATCGATACGCTCAAAACAACGCTCACGACCTAAAACCTTCATAATGCTGCAAAGGTCGGGGGTGTTTCTTCTGCCTGTAACGGCAATACGAAGCACTGTGCTTAGGTCTCCCGCGCTTCCCTTATAGGCATCGGGGTTTGCTTTATACTCTTTAGTATCCGCGCAGAAATTAAGGATGGGGCAAACCTCTTTAATTCTGTCAAACCAACCTTGCTTATCATCATTTTCGTTGTAAACCTTTTTATATTCGGTAAGGAATGTCTTTGCATCTTCAGCCGATATATTTTCGGGGAGTTCAAACGAAGGTGTATATAAGCTATCAAAAAAGTACGCAAAATACTCTTTTGCCTCGCTCCATTTAGCAATATCCTTGCGGGGCTTTTTAGAGTCATCTCTATCAATACCGAGCATCGCCTTGGAGAAATCGGGGTCGGCGGTTAAAAGTTCATAAAACTCGCCGTCGAATTCCTTTGCCCAAGTAGTAAGCTTTTCGTAAACGGTTTCGCTATTCATAGCCGCAACCTTGATTTTACTTACATCGTTAAGCTTGTTTTCATCAAAAAGTGCGCCCGAAACGCTCATCTTCTTAAGATTAAACTTAAAGGTGCTTAAAGGTGCATCGGGATTTGCTCTACGCCAATCTTCAAAATCGGAAGCGGCAATGGTCATAAGATATTCGATAACACTCGCCGCATCGTAACCCTGCTCCGCAAAGAAATGAACTGCGGCTTCGGGGTCTTTTCTCTTGGAGATTTTACGCTTTGCACCATTATCGAGCTTCATAATGGGGGAAACGTGACCGTACTTTGGAACCTTAAAGCCAAGAAGTTTGAATAACTGAATGTGCTTGGGCACAGATGAAATCCATTCATCGCCGCGAAGCACATGGGTAGTATGCATAAGATGGTCATCAATAGCGTGAGCAAAATGATAGGTGGGAATGCCGTCGGATTTAAGAAGAACAAAATCTTCATCGTTTTCGGGCATTTCGATTTTACCTTTTATAGTATCTTCAAATGTTATGCGGTTTTCTTCACTTCCGGGGGAACGAAGGCGGATAACGAAAGGTTTGCCGTTGTCAATAAGCGCCTTTGCTTCCTCGAAGGTGATATTTCTATGTTTTGCAAATTCGCCGTGATAACCTGTGCGGATTTTTTGAGCTTCCTGCTCATTTCTAACCGCTTCAAGTTCCTCTGCGGTACAGAAACAGGGATAGGCAAGTCCCTTTAAAATCAAATCTTTAACATAGGTCTGGTAAATCTCGGCGCGTTTGCTTTGCTGATAAGGGCCATAAACACCACTTTCTTCGGTGCCGCTTATAAAACCTTCATCAATATTTATGCCGAAGCGATTAAGTCCGTCAATGATATCCTCAATGCCGCCCTCAACCTCGCGCTTTTTATCAGTATCTTCAATACGGGTGAAGAATATACCACCCGTGCTTGTAGCGGTAATACGGTTAACAAGTGAGGTGAAAAGGGTGCCAAGATGCAAATATCCTGTGGGGCTGGGTGCAATTCTTGTTACTCTTGCGCCTTCGGGGAGATTTCTTTCGGGGTACAAATTTTCATAGTAATCTGGTGTTTTATCAATATGGGGCAGTAAAAGGTCTGCCAGTGCTTTATAATCGGTCATTATTTTTTCTCCTTAGAGAGTAGCTTTGATAGTTCGGACATAAATGTATCAATATCCTGAAATTGACGGTAAACAGAGGCAAAGCGCACATAGGCAACTTCGTCGATGCCTTTAAGTTTTTCCATAACCAGTTCACCGATTCGTTCACTGGTAACCTCGCGGTCGAGAGAATTCTGGATAACAAGTTCAATGTCATCAATAGCGTGTTCAACCGTTTCAATGGAAACAGGGCGTTTTTCACAAGCGCGCAACATTCCGTTAAGAAGTTTTTCTCTATTAAACTGTTGTCTGGAATTATCCTTCTTCACAACAATAATGGGCAAACTTTCGATAACCTCATAGGTAGTGAAGCGTTTTTCACATTTAAGGCATTCGCGTCTGCGTCTGATTTTTTCACCCTCATCGGTAGGACGGGAGTCAATAACTTTACTTTCTTCGTAACCGCAAAAAGGACATCTCATAACATTTACCACCTAAATATAGTATAATTATACCATATTATAACATATATACGCTATAAATACAAGAAAAAAGTGTGTCATTTGGTACTTGTTATTTAGTGTATATTTGTGGTATAATAAAACGAATAATTATTACATTACGGCGGGAGGATTTTATGATATCCGATTGTGTTAAATTAGGTGAAGGAGTATTCGGCAGATTTATTAAAAATGACCGATTTAATACCACCCTTATTTCCTTCAATTTTTATGTGCCATTAAAAGAGGAAACGGTGGCTGAAAATGCCCTTTTGCCCTTTGTGCTTACTACTTGCAGTGAAAAATATCCCGATTTTTCAAAGCTTAATTACAAGCTCACCCGTCTTTACGGCGCAGAATTAATTTCCTCTTGCGAAAAGGTAGGGGATTATCAACTGCTTAAAATAGCGATTTCCGTAATAAATGATGAATTTACTATTGATGAAGAAGAACTTATTAGTGAGGCTTGTCAATTGCTTACAGACCTTATTTTCAAACCCAAAGCGGAAGACAGCGAATTTGCTCTAGAGGATACCGAAAGAGAAAAGCGAAAAGCGGTAGAGCATATTAAGGGCGAAATGAGCGAAAAGCGTACCTATGCTAAAAAACGCGCTATTGAAGAAATGTTTAAGGGCACACCTTACGGCATTTCAAAATGCGGTACCGTAGAGCAGGTTGAATCGGTTACGGGCAAAAGTCTATATATCGCTTGGCAAAATATGCTTAAGACGGGTTATGTGAGGGTAAATGTGGTTTCAAAAGCCCTTCCCAAAGGTCTTTTTGAAACTATAAGCGAGAATTTCTCGGGAATTGAGCGTGGTGAAATTACCGACTGCAGTTTGAACACCAGTCTTTTACCCGTAAAGACACCCGCAACAGTTACCGAAAATATGGATATTACCCAAGGCAAACTTGTTCTTGGATTTACAAGTACTATGCATGGTACCGATAGGGATACTGCCGCACTTTCACTAATGTGTGATATATTTGGTGGCGGACCTTATTCAAGACTTTTTAATAATGTTCGTGAAAAATTGAGTCTTTGCTATTATTGCGCGGTAGGACTTACTAAAATTAAGGGCTTTTTAACCGTTGACTGCGGAATTGACCCGCAAAACGAAGAAAAAGCCACAAAAGCAATATGCGACCAGCTTTTCATAATGAAAAAAGGTATGTTTACAGATTTTGAATTTGAGTCGGCTGTTAAAAGTATGAAGGATTCTCTCAAGTCATATTACGATAGCCAAACAACCCTTGATATGTGGTATTCTCTTAAAATATTTGAGGAAAATCCCTTATCCCCCGAAGAACTTTGGAACCTTATTTCTTCTGTTACTAAAGAGGAAGTTTGCGAGGCGGCAAAGGGAATAGAACTTCATACTGTATATAGTTTGAGACCATGTGAGGTGGAGAAGGTATGATGAAAAAGCAGTATTTTGAAGGCCCGTTTAATGAGGGCTATGTTAAAGCCGTTCACCCTTCAGGACTTGAAATCTATATAATGGAGAAACCTAAATTTGACTCGTTCCACGCGGTTTTTGGCACCCGTTACGGCTCTATTGATACGGTTTTCAGCAAAGACGGTGGCGAAGAGATAAGCGTTCCCGAAGGTATTGCCCATTTTCTTGAACATAAGTTGTTTGAAAGTGAAGAAGGGGATGCCTTTACCCGCTTCGCTGCTACGGGCGCTTCGGCAAATGCCTATACATCTTTTGACCGCACCTGCTATCTTTTCTCTTGCAGCGATAATTTTTATGAGAATTTGGGAATCTTGCTTGATTTTGTTCAGCACCCTTATTTTACCGAGGAAACCGTGGAGAAAGAACAGGGTATAATCGGTCAGGAAATCGGTATGTATGATGATAATGCGGGTTGGCGCGTTATGTTTAATATGCTTAAAAATATGTACCGTGAGCACCCCGTGAGAATAGATATTGCAGGTACTGTAGAATCTATCGCTGAGATAGATGCATCGCTCCTTTATAAGTGCTACGAAACCTTTTATAATCCTTCCAATATGTTTATCTGTATTGCAGGTAATGTGGATGCGGACAGGGTTTTAAAGCAGATAGAAGAAGGCATAATTTACTATCCCCCCGTGGAAATCAATAGAAAAGAATTTCTTGAGGATGAAAAGGTAGTGGAAAATTATGTTGAGCAGGAGCTTTCGGTTCTGGTCCCCGCCTTCTGTTATGGATTTAAGCAGAAAATTACCACCCCCCACCGAAGCTTAAAAACCAAGGTTTGTATGTCCCTTCTTTTAGAACTTATCTGCGGTGAGGCATCGCCTTTATATGCCCGTCTTGTAAGAGAAGGTCTTATTAACGATGAGTTTGCCAGCGAATATTTCTGCGGCAGAGGTTATGCTACCATGATATTTGAAGGCGAGTCCACAAACCCTAAAAAAGTAGCCGAAGAAATTAATGCAGAAATAGAAAGAATCCGCCAAAACGGTATCGATAAAAAGCTGTTTTCTGCCGTTAAATGCGGTATGTACGGTGATGCCGTACGAAGAATGGGCAGCGTTTCGGGAAGCGCTATGAGCTTGGTGGAATCTGCAGTAAGCGGTCACGAACTTTATGAGGAAATCAAACTTTTAAAATCCGTAACCGCCGAAAGCGTAGTTAAGAGATTGGATTCTTTCAGCGCGGAAAATGCCGTGCTTTCAGTAATACTTCCAAAGGAGGAATAATTATGACTTACGATGTAGAAATTTTCGGTTTGCACCTTACCATAAATCCTATTGCTTTCACTCTTCCCATAGGCAAAAACGGATGGGATGTTTATTGGTACGGTATAATTATTGCAACGGGATTTTTACTTGCCGTTGTTTATGCCCTCATATATAACGAAAAGCGTTTTGGAATCAATACGGATAAAATGCTTGATGTAGTCCTTGTTACCACACCCGTCGCTATTCTCTGTGCAAGAGCGTATTATGTTATTTTTGACGGTGTGCCGCTTACGAGTATTAAGGATTTCTTCGGTTTTGGCGATTCCTCGGGATTTGCGGGAATTGCCATCTATGGCGGAGTTATCGGCGCCTTTCTTTGCGGCGCTTTAATGTGCTATATCAGAAAGGTAAACCTTTTTGATATGTTCGATTTGGCTTCGGTTGGCTTTATTATAGGTCAGGGCGTAGGCAGATGGGGCAACTTTATAAATCAAGAGGCCTACGGTACCTTTACGGGTAGTAGCTGGTGGGGTATGCAGAGCACCCGCACTATCTACGAAATGGGCGAAGGACTGGTTCACCCCTGTTTCTTATATGAATCGGTTTGGTGCATTATAGGATTTTTCATTCTTAATGCCGTTGCTAAAAACCGCAAGTTTAAAGGTCAGGTCTTCCTTACATATATCGTATGGTATAGCTTTGCAAGATTCTTTATAGAAACGCTTCGTACCGATAGCTTGATGATAGGTAAAATCAGAGTTTCCTGTCTTGTTTCCGCTCTTATTTTCGTGGCGGCGGGAATATTGCTTTTGGTTTTCTTAAGGAAAAGCAAGAAGGCGACGGGCGAAGGCGAATATGAAGAAATGTTTGCCGAAAATATGGAAGAGGCACCTTCTGAGGAGTTACAAGAAAATGAGTAAAATCATAGATGGTAAAGCGGTTTCCGCATTTATTAAGGATAAGGTAAGGGAAGAGGTTTCAGCTCTTAAGAGCAAGGGTATAGATACCTGTCTTGCTGTAATTTTAGTGGGAAATGACCCCGCTTCTCAGATATATGTTGCCAATAAGAAAAAGGCCTGTGAAGCCCTTGGCATAATCTCAAAAGAGTTTTTGCTTCCCGAAACTGCTACGGAAGAAGAGCTTTTAAATCTTATTAAAAAGCTTAACGAGGATAAAAGCGTAAACGGAATTCTTTGTCAACTTCCGTTACCCAAAGGTCTTGATGAAAAAAAGGTTATAAATGCCATTTCGCCTCTTAAGGACGTGGATGCATTCCATCCTTCCAATGTGGGTAAGATAATGATAGGCGATTATGATTTTGCACCTTGCACCCCAGCGGGAGTAATGGAAATGTTAAAATATTACGATATTTCCGTTGAGGGTAAAAACTGTGTTGTTATAGGCAGGTCTAATATAGTTGGCAAACCTATGTCAATGCTCCTTCTTCATAAAAACGGCACAGTTACGGTTTGTCATTCTAAAACCGAAAATCTTAAAGAGGTTTGCAGTAAAGCGGATATTCTCGTAGCCGCCGTCGGCAAAGCCAATTTTGTAACCGCAGATATGGTTAAAGACGGCGCCGTTGTTATTGATGTGGGTATGAACAGAAGCGAGGGCAAGCTTTGCGGAGACGTGGATTTTGAGAGGGTAAAGGAAAAGGCCTCATATATCACCCCCGTTCCCGGCGGTGTTGGTCCTATGACCATTGCAATGCTGATGAAAAATACACTTACCGCCGCTAAAAAACAAAATTTAGGATAATGCTATGAAATTTAAATTTATTCTTTTAACCCTTGTACTTGCGGTTATTATGGCACTGCCGGTGTCGGCCGCAGGTAAGGGCTATAGCATTGAGTTTCCGGAAGATTATGTAGTTTCCTACGGTAATACAAAATCTGACCCCGTGGCAAAAATTATCGGGATGGACAGCGAAAAATACAGTAACTATTTCAAATCTAACGGACTTTTGTTTATTGCCGCAAAAGAGGATAATTCTGTTCAGATTCGTTTTTCGAAATACACCAACGAATTTTCCCAGAAACTCGGTAATATGGGCAATCTTAACGATAATGAGTTTTCCGAAATAGCGGATAAACTGGTAGAGGATAAACCGTATACTAAAGAAGTTTCGGGTGAGCAGATATTTATCAGCGTTACCGAGAACTTAAAAGATAGCGGCGGTGAATATGTTTCTACCCAGTATATAACGGTTAAAAACGGAAATGTTTATCAATTATCCTGTTACAATAGCGGTAATGAAATCAATGGTGAAATAACAGATATTTTTAAATCCTTAAGTTTCTCGCAAAGCAATAATTTCAACTGGGTTTATACTATGATTGTCCTTGCTGTAGTATTTTTGGCAGCAGTGATAATTATTATGATTAAGGGTATCGTTACGGATTTGAGAAAATAAAGTTTTTTTATAAAAAATATCTTGCATTTTAAGTGTTGATGTGTTATTATATCAATTACTGTGAGTAAATATGAGGAGGTGCCACAATGCCCAATATCAAATCTGCAAAGAAGAGAGTTGCTGTAAGTCAGGCAAACTATGAGCGTAATAAAGCTTTCCGTTCTGCCCTTAGAACCGCTGTAAAGAAGGCTGATAACGCTATCGAAGCTAATGCTCCCGATGCTGCGGAGACCGTTAAGGTTGCAGTTTCTAAGCTTGACCAGGCCGCAGGTAAAGGTCTTATTCACAAGAACAATGCCGCAAGAAAGAAATCTGCTCTTGTAAACAAGCTTAACAAAGCTTAATTAGAAATAATTATTATTTTTTGCAAAGAATAATATAACCGCCGATGCATTGCATCGGCGGTTTTTCTATTACTGATTAAAATGTTCATAAACCTTTAAGGCGTAGGTTTTGCCGAAACCTTTAACGGCGGTAAGTTCCTCTAAAGATGCCTCTTTTATTGCTTTTACGGTTTTAAAGTGTTTCATTAAAAGCTTTGCCTTTTCAGGACCTATACCCTCAATTTCCAAAAGGGAGGAATTAAGCATCTTTTTAGATTTGCTCTTTCTATGGAAGCTTATGGCAAATCGGTGCACCTCATCCTGAATTTCGGTAATAAGGGTGAAGGTTCTGCGGTTGGATTTTATGGCGATATCACCGCCTGTTGTGGCAATGGCGCGGGTACGGTGCTTACTATCCTTAACCATACCAAAAAGGGCTATATTTAAATTGTGTTTTTCCAAAATTGGGACTACGGCGGAAATCTGCCCACTGCCGCCATCCAAAAGAATAAGGTCGGGTAGGGTAGAAAAGCCCTCATCCTCGCCCTTTTCATATTCGGTAAACCTTCGGTCTAAAACCTCGGCTAAGGAGCGGTAATCATCCTGACCTATAAAGGACTTGATTTTAAATTTTTTATATGCCTTTTTATAGGGTTTACCGTCGCGGAAAACAACCATTGCCGCCACATTTTCATCCCCCGCGGTATTGGAAATATCGTACGCTTCAATATATCGGGGAACGCTCGGCAGACCCAGTAGGGAGGCAAGGTCATTGAGGACCGTCATTTCCTTGCCGCCTTGCTGTGACCTTGCCGAAAGATTATCTGCGGCATTATTACGGCACATCTTTAAAATTTCAAGGGGCTCTGCCGCTTTTGGTACAGATATATTCACCTTTCTGCCCGATTTTCCCGAGAGCCATTCTTCCAAAAGATGTGTATCTTCGGGAAGGGTATCAATTAAAATTCGTGGCGGAATATCCCTTCGTTCTTCATAAAAACGGGCAAGGAATTCGCCGTAAAACACTTCTTTACCTTCCGTATCTTCAAAGAAAAAGTGCTTTTTATCGGTCAGGCGGTTATTCCTGAAAATAAGGATGCTGATACAAAGAATATTGCCAAGAGAAGCGGAGGCAAAAACATCCTGCTTTTCGTGGGTGCATAAAAATACCTTTTGCTTTTCATTTAGTTTTTTAACGGCATTTATCCTGTCTCTAAGCTTTGCGGCATATTCAAAATCAAGACGTTCTGCGGCGGCTTCCATTCTTTCTGTGAGAAGAGCAAGCATTGAGCCCGTATCACCTTTTTTGATGAATTCAGACGCGGACTTAACCGTTTCTAAATATTCGTTATGAGATATTTTAGAGCGGCAGGGCGCATCGCATAAACCGATGTGGAAGTTTAGACAAGGTTTTGAAGGTTTATCAAAATTTCTGTTGCAATCAGGAAGTTTAAAGATTTTCCGTACTTCCTCAACTGTATCCTTAACCACAGCGGCAGAGTAGTAAGGACCTATGAACTCACCCTCTCCGTCAAGTTGCATAGCCGTTTCAATGCGAGGCCATTTTTCATCGGTAATTTTTATATAATGATAACCCTTATCATCCTTTAAAAGTATGTTGTATTTAGGTTGATTTTGCTTAATAAGTGAGTTTTCAAGAATAAGCGCTTCAAATTCGCTATCGCAGATTATATAATCAAAGCCATCCACAAGGGATACCATCTGCCGCACTTTTTCGGTATGTCCGCTACCTATACCAAAGTACTGCGTGACGCGATTTTTAAGGGCCTTTGCTTTGCCGATATATATAATTTTACCGCTTTTGTCCTTCATTATATAAACACCGGGACTTTTAGGCAATCGGTTGGCCTTCGCCTTTAAATTTTTTAGTCGCTCGTCCATAAACTCACCTGCCTTTGCTGAACTTTTTAGATATTATAACATATAAGAACACAGATTATCAACAAAACTATTGATAAATAAGTAAAATACTGTTAAAATATAGTAAATGAAATATAGGAGGCAGATTTATGTCTTGCAAGCAATTAGAAGCAATTAAGAGCGGAGATACCGTTGCAGTAATGCATACCTCTATGGGAGATATTACTATTAAACTCTTTCCGGAGTATGCTCCCAAAACGGTAGAAAACTTTGTAACCCACGCTAAAAACGGATATTATAACGGTCTTATTTTCCACCGTGTAATAAAGGATTTTATGATTCAGGGCGGCGACCCTACGGGAACGGGTATGGGCGGCGAGTCCATCTGGGGAAGAAGTTTCGAAGATGAATTTGACCCCGAGCTTCACAACCTTCGCGGCGCTCTTTCTATGGCTAATGCGGGTCCCAGCACTAATGGGAGCCAATTCTTTATCGTTCAGGCCGACAGCGTTCCTATGAATATGATTTCTCAAATGGAGCAGCTTGCTGATAGAGGATTTCCCTCCGAAATCACCGAGGCATATAAAGCTATGGGCGGCACCCCTTGGCTTGACTTTAAGCATAGCGTTTTCGGTCAGGTAACCGAGGGTATGGATGTTGTTGATGCTATAGCGGCTGTTAAAACCGTAGGCGCGGACAAGCCCGAAACCGATGTTGTAATTAACTCTATTGATATTAATGTGATTTAAGGAGCTTTAAGAATGAAAGGTATAATTTTAGCGGGAGGAAGCGGAACCCGTCTTTATCCTCTCACAATGGTAACCTCAAAGCAACTTTTGCCCATCTATGATAAACCGATGATATACTATCCTCTTTCCACGCTTATGCTTGCGGGAATTAAGGACATTCTGATTATTTCTACACCCACCGACCTTCCTAATTTTGAGCGTCTTTTAGGCGATGGCTCTAATTACGGAATTAATCTTTCCTATGCCGTTCAGCCCTCACCCGATGGACTTGCTCAGGCCTTTATTATCGGCGAAGAATTTATTGCGGGTGATAGCTGCGCAATGGTTCTCGGTGATAATATTTTCTACGGAAGCGGTCTTAAAAAGCACCTTCGCGAAGCCGCCGAAAAGGAAAACGGCGCTACTGTTTTCGGTTATTATGTTGACGACCCCGAGCGTTTTGGTATAGTTGAATTTGATGAGAACGGTAAGGCAATTTCTATCGAAGAAAAGCCCAAAAATCCTAAATCCAATTACTGTGTAACAGGTCTTTATTTCTATGATAACCGCGTTGTGGAGCTTGCGAAAAAGGTTAAACCGTCGGCTCGAGGCGAGCTTGAAATAACCGACCTTAACCGTATGTATTTAGAAGAAGGAACTCTCAACGTTGTTACCCTAGGTCGCGGCTACGCTTGGCTTGATACAGGCACAATGGATGCTTTAGCAGAGGCAACAGAATTTGTTAAGGTTATTGAAAACCGACAGGGCGTTAAAATTTCTGCCATTGAGGAAATCGCCTATAAAAACGGTTGGATAACTAAAGAAAAGCTTCTCGAATCTGCCGAAAAATACGGTAAATCTCCTTATGGCGAGCATCTTAAAAAGGTGGCCGAAGGTAAGCTGCTTTATTAATATGAAAATCAGCGTTATAGTTCCTGTTTTTAACGGGGAGAAAACTTTGCGACGCTCCTTGGATTCTATACTAGCTCAAAGTTTTCGTGACTTTGAGCTTCTGCTTATAGATGACGGTTCTACCGATAAAAGCGGCGAGATATGTAAGCTTTACGAGAGTAAGGATAATAGGGTGCGCTATATAAAAAAGGAAAACGGCGGCCCTTCTTCAGTGCGCAATTTAGGCATTAAAGAGGCAAAAGGGGATTATATCGCCTTTGCCGATAGTGATGATTATATGGATGAAGGCGCATTTGAGTTTATGTATAAAAAAGCCCTTGAAACCGCCGCTGATATGGTGGTTTGCGGCTTTTTTACACAGCTTGGAAATACTGTGCAAAAGGTTTTTTGCGAGGAAATGACTATAGAAGGGGAGTATGGAGAAAAGATTATTCCCCTTAAATCAAAGGACCTTTTGGATGCCCCTTGGAACAAGCTTTATAAAACCGAATTTTTAAAGAAAACGGGCGTAGAAATGCCCCTTGGCGAAATATTTGAGGATACGGCGTTTCATCTTGAGCTTTTAAAGCATTCTCCCAAAATTGCGGTTTATAGCAAGTGCTTTTATCACTATGTTCAAAACATGGGAAGCGTTACCAAAAAGTATAATCCCGAGAAATTAGAGCTTCTCAAAAAGCGGGCAAAACAGTTGAAATCCGTAACAAAAGGCATTGATTCCTATTGCGATTTCTATTATATAAAGTCGATTTTTTCTTCCTTTATTGATATGTTTTTGTCCTGTGAAAAAAGGAAAATTAAAGACCTTATTAAAGAGGAAATTGCCGAAAATGATTTCAAAAATGCGGTGCAAAATGCCGATTTTTGCGGCAGATACAATAAGGTTATAATAAAGGTTGCAAAGAGCGGAAATTATAGAAAAATTTATAATTTCAGCAAGGTGTGTTTTTTCCTTAAATATAAGCTTCGAAAACTCTTTTTAAAGGTGAGATAATGATTTCTGTAGCGGTTGCCGCATATAACGGCGAAAGGTTCATCGAAAAACAACTTAATAGCATTCGGGAGCAGAATTTATCGGTGGGTGAAGTGGTTATCTGCGATGATTGTTCCACCGATAAAACTTTCGAAATATGCCAAAAATTCATAGAAAAAAACGCCCTTAAAAATTGGCGGCTTTATAAAAATGAAACCAATGTAGGTTACTGTCTTAATTTCTACGGCGCCATAGAAAAGTGCTGTGGCGATATAATTTTTCTTGCCGACCAGGACGATGAATGGTATCCTGAAAAAACCGAAAAAATGATGGCCTGTATGAATGAAAATCCGCATATTTCGGTGCTTTCTTCAAGGTATGATGTTATTGATGCCGAGTCAAATAAAATCGAAAATTCGGGGGTTTCCTATCTCGGCAAAATGTACGATGATTCCATTGAATATATCTCGCCTGAAAGTCAGATAGGATGCTCATATATCAGAGGTCTTAGTATCTGCTTCAGAAAGGAATTAAAGCCCTTAATTAAACCTATCGATTTAAAGTCCCTTTTATCTCACGATTGGCTTATTTGTATGGTTGGTGCGATTGTGGGTAAAACCGCCGTCTTAAATACAATTCTCACCTCTTACCGATATCACGGAGATAATGTTACCCTTATGTCTTCGGATAAGAAAAAGAGCGAAAGGAAACTAGGAAAAAGAATTCGCGGCGTGGAAGAATCTATAGATGGACACAGCTATTTAACGACTCTTTCAAGGGACGAAATACTTAACAAGCAAATAGAAAAATTTATTAAATTCGAAGAAAAAAGATTAAAATTCCTTAAAAGCAAAAACCTTTTCACCTATCTTTCTCTTTTCTTTAAAATGGGCGAATATAACCGATATTATAAGGGAAACGGAATAAGAGTCTGGCTTGGCGATTTTGTTTATGCGTATAAAAATGATTAACTTAAAGCACTGTTTATAAACAGTGCTTTATTTTTTTGACAAACTATGATAATATATATTTATATTATCGTCATCGGAGGTCAGAAATGCTTCAGTTTGTTTTAGGCAGAGCGGGTTTTGGCAAAAGCCATACAATAACCGAAAAAATAGGGGAGTGCATAGCGCGTGGCGGTGCCCCTTTCTTAATTGTGCCCGAACAATTCTCCTTCGAAAGCGAAAGAGCCATACTTAACCGCTTCGGAGAAAAAGCTACCGATAAGGTTAAGGTGATGAGCTTTTCCCGTCTTTGTGATGAAGCATGTCGAATATATGGCGGCGGGGCAGGACGGGTGCTTTCTGACGCAGATAAAACCATAATGCTTTCTCGGGCTATGAAAAACTGTAAGGATGAGCTAAAGCTTTGGAGGGGTTACATTAATTCGGTGGGCTTTATAGAAAATATGCTTAATGCCATATCCGAATTTAAGCTTCACGCCGTTTCTTATGAAGACCTTTTGTCTGCGGCGAAAAAGGTTGAGGATAACTACCTTTCCTCCAAGCTTTCGGATACCGCCCTTATCTATAAAAACTATGACCTCGTTTTAGGCGAAAAGTTTATTGATAGTAACGATAATCTCACTAAATTTTATCTTCAACTTAAAAATCATAATTTTTTCGAGGGAAAAGATGTATTTATCGATTCCTTCAAGGGCTTTACAGGGCAGCAGTTAAAAATAATAAAGGTTATAGTTGCCACTGCTGCTTCGGTTACTGTAGCGCTTACACTTGATACCGAATCAGTCCACAAAAACGGCATATTTTCCAATATAATTAAAACTAAAGAGAAGTTACAGAGGGTGGCTAAAAGCCATAATGTTCCTGTAGCGGAAGATATAATTCTTAAAGAGTCTTCCTATAAAAATGAGAGCTTAAAAAATATCGAAAAGCTAATGGCGGGTTACTCTGATTTTTGCGATAATACTTGCCCTGCGGTTACAATTTGCAACGCCGCCGATATAGGTGAGGAGACCGAGTTTGTTGCCCGTACCATAAGAAAAATCGTCAGAGAAGAAAATGCTAAATATGATGATTTTGCGGTTATCGTAAGGGATACTGAAAATTACGAAGAAGAACTTGATGCCGCGTGTAGCAGAAACGGAGTAAACTGTTTTATTGACCGCCGAATTCCCGTAGGCAGTTTGCCAATTTCCGTTATGGCTCTTAATGCCATCTCCTTGGCGGGAAGGTTAACAGGTGAAAAAATACTTCGCTTTTATAAATCGGGCGCCCGATATGTATCACTGGAAGAGCTTTCGGAAGTGGAAAATTATACATACCTTTGGGGTGTAGAGGGTGATGCCTGGTTAAGAAATTGGGATATGAATCCCGACGGTTTCCGTGAAGACGGGGATGAAGAATCCGCTAAAAATATAGCGGATAAACTCGCAAAGCTTAACGCTATCCGCGAGAAAATGCTCGCGCCCATTATCGCATTTAAAAAGGCATTTCGCGGCTCCGCAAGGGATATGGCCGAGGCCCTCGTCAACCTTATTTTATCGGTTGGCGGAGATGAGAGCATAAAAGCATTATGTGAAAAATTCAAAGCTCGAAACAATCCTGTATACGCCGATGCTTTAAGGCAATCCTGGGATATGTTTATGGGACTTTTGGAGAGTATTGTTGACTGCTTCGGCGAAGGCGAAATAACTCAGAGAGAATTTGAGGATGCCATCAAAAGCGGCGCCGCTCTTACTACTATCGGCGTATCACCCCAAACCCTTGATGAAGTCACCTTCGGCTCGGCGGACAGAATTAGGCCCTATAGACCTAAATATGTCTTTTTGATGGGCGCAAATCAGGGTGTTTTCCCAAGAAATGTGTCATCGGTAGGCATATTCAGCAATAAGGAAAGAGAAATTCTTAAATCAAATGATATTGATATTCCCGATAAAACGGTTGAAAGCGCAATTGACGAAGAATATCTTGTTTATAGCAGTGTTTGTCTGGCTTCGGACAAGCTCTTTATCAGTTATACCCAAAGCTTGTCGGATGGTAGCGCTGCAGAACCCTCTGCCTTTATTTCTGAAATAGAGGAAAACTTGAAGGTAAACAGGGTTTGCGTACCCATGCCTTTGGCTGAGGGTAATTTGCCCGAAACCGAAGAGTCGGCATTCAGTGAAATGTGTAAGCATATTTCTAAGGATGAAGGCGCGGCACTTACAGTCAAAGAAGCATTGGATGAAGATTATAAGGGTAGAGCAGATGGCGTTTTTGCCATGAAAAAGCCAACCGAAAATATCATTAGCGGTGATACTGCAAAACGGCTGTACGGCAAAAATATGTATGTTTCACCCACCCGTTTTGAAGTGTTTAATTCCTGCCGATTTATGTATTTTTGCAAATACGGTCTGAACGCAAAAAGGTTGGAGCCCGTAGAGTTCAGCGTGCTTCAAAGAGGCACCCTCGTTCACTATGTTATGGAGCGGCTCATAAGCGAGTTCGGTAAGGGCGTGGCAGAGCTTTCAAAGGAAGAAATATCTGACTGCGTAGATAGATATGTAGCCGAGTATCTTGACAGTGTTTCGGGTTATCGCTCTATGGAGGATGAACGGCTTAAATACTTGGTGGAAACCATTTCCCGTTCCGCAAAATTTGTTGCCGAAAGATTGGCGCTTGAGTTTGCCCAATCGGATTTTGAGCCCGTGCACTGTGAGCTTAAAATAGGTAAAGACGGGGAAATCCCCGAAATTGAAATACCACTTGATGATGGGGCAAATCTGCGTCTGGGCGGAGTAGTTGACCGCGTGGATAAATGGAACGGATATATAAGAATAGTGGATTATAAAACGGGTTCTAAGGAGTTTAAATTCCCCGATATTCTTTTCGGTCAGAATATGCAGATGCTCTTGTATCTTTACGCAGTGTCTGCAAGCGATGAATTCGGAGGAGACCCTGCAGGCATATTCTATATGCCCGCAAAGCGCAATAAAAACGAAAAATCCAAACGCCGAATGAACGGACTGATGGAATCAGATATGGACCTTGTAAACGCTATGGATAAGGAAAATTCGGGCGAATTTATCCCTGTTCTTTCCGCGAGAAATACAAGCAACTTTATATCTAAAGGTGATTTCGAGAAGATTTTCACCTTCATTACCAGCAAACTTAAAAGCTCGGGCAACCTTATGCTTAGCGGCGATATTAACGCCGACCCTGTTGACGGGGTTGACGGCGACGCCTGTAAATACTGCGATTTTGCCGCTATTTGTCGCAAGAGAAACGAGGAGCATAAAAAGGTTCCTAAATGGAAGAGCGTAGAGGTTATTGCAGAAATTGAAAGGCAGGTGGCAGAGAGTGGCAATTAAGTTTACGCCTATGCAAGAAAAGGCCATAGAAACGGGAGGCACAGTTCTGGTTTCTGCCGCCGCAGGTTCGGGTAAGACTGCAGTTTTGGTCGAGAGGGTTATCAGAAAAATCACAAGAAAAGAGAACCCTGTAAGCATTGATAAAATGCTTATCGTTACCTTTACTAATGCCGCCGCCGCGGAAATGAAGAGAAAAATCGAAAAGCGGCTTTATGAGGTTTGCAGGGAAAATCCCGATGACGAAGGTCTGCAAAGGCAAAAGCATTTAATTTCGGGCGCAGATATCTGCACCATAGATTCGTTTTGCATAAATCTTGTCAGAAATAACTTTGAAAAGTGCGGTGTGGAGCCCGATTTTGCCGTACAGGATGATTCCGCCCTTGCCTCAATAAATAAGAGCGTTATGAGTCGGGTGATAGGGGAGCGAATGAAGGAGAACACCCCCGAATTCAGACGGCTTTTAGAACTTACGGGTTGCGAATATGATGAAAAGGAATTGGCAAATGAAATAGAGCGGGTATATCTTTATTCCGAGCAGTTGCCATTCCCCGAAAGGTTTGTTAGGGGACTTGTAACCCCTTATATTATGACCTTTGACAGTGAGCATCCTTGGGTTGTAGATGCCTTTAAAAAGGCATTCGATGTACTTTCAAAGGCGAGAAAAACCTTGGTGAAAATGGCCGAGGTTTCACTGCTTCTCGGAGAAAAACATAAGGCCTATTGCGAAACCTTGTCCCTATTTATAGATTCTCTTTTAAAAACCGTTTCGGCAGGAAATTGGAACGAGGTGGCAAGGGAGGTTTCGGGGGCTCAGATACCCCGTCAACCCAGTGTGCCCTCCGATTCCGCGGAAGGAAAGGTATTTAAATACTGTAAGGAAAAAATCGTTAACGCCATAGGAAAGGTAAATAAGCTTTTTTATGCCGAAAGTGAAGTTATTGAGGCACGGCTTTCGGGAAACCGTCCCGCAGCAGAGCTTTTCGCCGCTATGGTAAACGATTATAGCAAGCTTCTTTTTGAGGAATATAAAAAGGAAAATGTTTTAACCTTTCATAATACCGAGCAACTAGCCCTTTCGTTCCTTTGTAAAGCAACGCCGTCGGGCTATGAACTTAACTCCGAAGCGCGCGAATATTTAGGCAGATATGACGAAGTCCTTGTGGATGAATTTCAGGATGTAAATGACCTTCAGGATACCCTTTTCCATATCCTTTCGGGCGAGTCGCAAAGACTGTTTGTGGTTGGCGATGCGAAGCAGAGCATTTACGGCTTCCGTGGCTCCAACCCTGAAAATTTTCAGAGAAAAAAGGCAGTTTATAAGCATATTGGGGCGGCCGAGGAAAGCGCGCCTAAAAAGATAATTCTTTCGGATAATTTCCGTAGCCGAAAGGGTATATGCGATTATGTAAATTTTGTTTTTAGAAAGCTTTTAAACGGCGGTATCGGCTCCATTGTTTATAATGAGGATGAGTGTCTTAACGCTTCGGGAAGTTTTCCCGAAAGTAGTGCGCCGAGTGTTGAGTTTATACTTGCCGATAAAACCGATGATGAAAACGAGGATGAACGGCTTCTGTTTGAAGGCAAGTGTATTGCCGAAAAAATACTCGGTATAATGAAGGAAGGCAAGGTTATCAGTGATAACGGAGAATTGCGAAATGCAAAATATTCGGATTTTGTCATTTTGCTTGACAGTGTTAAAAATAAAGCCAATGTCATATCCGAAATGCTCAAATCAAGGGGAATTCCCGTAAGCTACGGCACCGAGGTTTTCTTTGAAACTGTAGAAATATTGACCGTTACCGCCCTTTTAAAGATTATTGATAATCCAAAAAATGATATAGAGCTTTTAACCGTTATGATGTCCCCCATATTTAATTTTACGGCGGAAGAATTAGCCGTAATCCGTGCGGATTTCAAAAAGGGAGAGTTCTATTCAGCGGTTAATAATGCGGCTAAATGCGGTAACCTTAAGGTTATAAATTTCCTTGAAAAAATCTCCGAAATGCGCCGCGAGGCCGCAGTTTTGCCCGTGGATAAGCTTATTTCAAAGCTGTATCTTATGACCGATTATATTAACTTCGCAAGCGCTATGGCAGGCGGAGAAATGCGCCGTGTAAACCTGATAACCCTTAAAAAATTAGCGTCGTGTTACAGTAGCAGTTACGGCGGCGGAATAGGCGGATTTTTAAATTATCTTAAAAATCTTCCTGAAAAGGCCATTAAATCCGCTGTAGGCGGCGGTGAGAACTGCGCCCGAATTATGACTATGCATGCCTCAAAAGGTTTGCAGTTCCCCGTTTGTATAATTTCTAATCTCGGGGGGGAGATAAACCGTATTGATTCTTCTGCAAAAGTTCTTTATGGTGAAAATCTTGGTATAGGATTTAAGTATTATGACTATGACCTTGATTCTGATATGGAAGACCTAGGCCATATACTTATATCTATGGATGAGAGCGAAAAGACGGCCGAGGAGAAAATGCGTCTTCTATATGTTGCTCTAACGAGAGCCATTGACCGCCTTGTGCTTGTTAGCACACCGAGAAATCCTGTTTCTGCTTTAAATATAGCGGCGGCTAATATAAATAATACGGGTGAAATTGACACCGAATGGCTTAAAAATGCCCGTCATATGAATGAATGGCTTTTGGCTACCGCCCTTATGCATCCCGATGCTTTACCTCTTCGCAGAATTTGCGAACTTGGTGTTAAGGGTGAAGAAGGCGAAAGCAAAGCCGAGTTTACTGTGATGAACACCTATAATTTAGGTAGTGATAATGCAGAAACCGAGGAAGAAACGTCGGTATTCGCAAACGAGGAAATTGCGAAAAAAATACGGGAAAATATATCCTATAAATATCCCCTTGAGCCACTTGGAAAAGTCAGGTCAAAAATTTCGGTTTCCGACCTTGCAAACCGCGCTGAAACTCAAAAATTTGCCTTTACGGGAAGACCCTCTTTTATGTTTAAAAGCGGACTTTCTGCCGCTGGCAGAGGTACCGCAACCCATAGCGTTATGCAGTTTATAGATATGAAGGAAAAGCCCGATGTCGATGCGGAAATCGAGCGCCTTTGCGAGTGGCAGTTTATAACCGAAGAAGCGGCAGAAGCGGTAGATAGGGAAGCCATAAAACGCTTCTTTGAAAGCGGCATTTATAACCGAATTAAAAATGCAGAAGAAATCCGCAGAGAAATGCGGTTTTTAAGCGAAATTCCCGCCCGCATAATTGATGAAACCTTAGAGGGTGAAATAGGGGATACCCCCGTTATAGTTCAGGGCGCAGTTGACCTGTGTTTCTTGGAAGAAGACGGGATAGTTGTCCTCGATTTCAAAACCGATAAGGTGGATAATCTTGAAATCCTTCGCGAAACCTACCGAGAGCAACTTAATATCTATGCCGTCGCGGTAGAAAAAATAATGGGTAAACCCGTTAAAGAAAAAATAATTTATTCCTTTAGTTTATCAAATTACATTTCTTTTTAGAATGGAATTTGATAGATAAAATGATGAGGTAGAAACTTTTGTTTTCTTAGGTAAAATCAAAATATAGAATTTACTTAAATATCATAGCCGAGCCCCCGTGGAAACACGGGGGCTCGGTGTTTTATGGGGATTTATAGAGAAAAATATTAACAATTTGTAAAAAGGTCAGGGAAAGTCAAAAAATTTTCAAAAAACTATTGACTTTTGGAAAAAGGTGGTTATAATATACTTGTTAGCACTCGTAAGTCGAGAGTGCTAAAAATCAAAAACGGCTTAAAAAGGGGAGGTGGCGCATTGGAGCTTACGCCGAGAAAAATGGCGGTACTTGCCGCCGTAGTACGAACTTATATTGAAACGGGTGAGCCCGTTGGTTCAAAGGTGCTTGTCTCCCTCCTTGAAAATGCTCCTTCATCGGCCACCCTTCGAAGCGAAATGAGCGACCTTTGCTCCCTTGGCTTTCTCGCTCAACCCCATACCTCTGCGGGTAGGGTGCCTACAAGCCGCGGCTATAACCTTTATATAAATTCTCTTATGGAGCCCCGCGACCTTGCCAGTAATACGAAGGATTTTATAAATCTGCAGTTAGGCGGTGTGGGGTGCGACCCTCAAAGTATTCCCAAGTATGCCGCAGATGCCCTTTCGGAGCTTACGGGACTTCCCGCAATTTCAAGCATTTCGGTGGGTAAGAACATTACGCTTAAAAAGGTTGAAATTTTACCCGTTTCAAGAAAAAGCGGAATTTTACTTATAGTAACCTCTGATGGCAGAACTCAAAGCCGAATGGTACGTTTCCCCGAAGGTATGGACGATAGCTTCAAGGAAAACCTTTATAGAGTTGTTTCGCAAAAGCTTAAAAATAAACCCCTTTCTGAATTTAATAAACCGAATCTTCAGAATTTAATGACTACTTTAGGTCTTGATGCATTTTCTCTGATGCCTCTTTTAACCGAAATTTATGATATGTCTGAGGAAATGGGGAATTCTAAAATGCAGCTTAGCGGGGTACCCAACCTTTATAATCTGTTTGGTGAAACCGATGCCAATAAGCTTTTAGGTCTTGTGGCAAATAGCGATATGCTACCTTGGGCGCTTATAGAGCCAAACAAAAAAACTCAGGTTGTTTTTGGTAACGACCTGAAAATCCCCGAGCTCATTGATAAAGTAATTGTATTGAGCGATTATAGTTGCAATAACGGTTTTTGCGGTAAAATTGGCGTTATAGGAAAAAGTCGAATGTCCTATGAGCAGATAATACCGAGTATTGAATATGTTGCCTCTAAACTAACAGGACTTATGACCGAGGCAAAACTTGATATGGAGGATTAAAATGAGCGAAGAAGTTAAAACTAATGAGCAAGCTACTCCCGAGCCCGAAAAAAAGGAAAAGAAAAAATCCAAAAAGGATTCGGAGATAGAAACTTTAAAGCAGGAGCTTGAAAGTAAAAACGATTTACTTAAAAGAACTGCCGCTGAGTTTGATAACTTTAAAAAGCGCACCGAAAGGGAGCGCGCAAGCGTAGCCGAATATGCAAAGGCAGGAATTATCAAGCAAATTTTGCCAATACTTGATAATATACACCGTGCCTCTGCTGCAGATAAATCTGGTGAAGATTATCTGAAGGGAATAGAACTTATAATTAGACAGTTTGAAGCCCTTGCAGGTAATCTCGGAATTGAAGAGGTTGCCAAGGTTGGCGATACCTTCGACCCGAATTTCCACGAAGCAGTTATGCATATCGAAGATGAAACACTGGGCGAAAACGTTATTTCTCAGGTGCTTCAAAAAGGATATAAATTGGGTGACACAGTCATCCGCGCCGCCATGGTACAAGTGGCAAACTAAATATTAAAAAGTATTTTCTAGGAGGAAAATTATTATGGGAAAAATTATTGGAATTGACTTAGGTACAACTAACTCTTGCGTTGCCGTTATGGAAGGCGGCGAGGCAGTAGTAATCGCTAATGCCGAAGGCGGCAGAACAACACCTTCCGTTGTTGCTTTCTCAAAAACTGGGGAGAGAATGGTAGGTCAGGTTGCAAAGCGTCAGGCCATCACCAACCCCGATAGAACTATTAGCTCTATAAAGCGTGAAATGGGTACCGCTTATACCGTTGCTATTGATGATAAGAAATATACTCCTCAGGAGATTTCCGCTATCATTTTGCAGAAATTAAAAGCCGATGCAGAAGCATATCTCGGTCAGACTGTAACTGAGGCAGTTATCACTGTTCCCGCTTACTTTACCGATGCTCAGCGTCAGGCAACCAAGGACGCAGGTAAAATTGCAGGTCTTGATGTTAAGCGTATCATAAACGAGCCCACCGCAGCCGCTCTTGCTTACAGTATTGATAAGGAAGATGACCAGAAGGTTATGGTTTATGACCTTGGCGGCGGTACCTTCGATGTTTCCATTATCGAAATGGGCGATGGTGTTCAGGAAGTTCTCGCTACCGCAGGTAACAACAAGCTCGGCGGTGATGACTTTGATAAGCGCGTTATGGACTATATCGTAAGCACCTTCAAAGCAGAGCAGGGTATTGACCTTTCAAATGATAAAATGGCTATGCAGCGCGTTAAGGAAGCCGCAGAAAAGGCAAAAATCGACCTTTCGGGTATGACTACCGCTGATATCAACCTTCCCTTTATTACCGCAGATTCTACCGGTCCTAAGCACTTTGAAACCACCCTTACAAGAGCTAAGTTCAATGAGCTTACCGCAGACCTTGTAGAAGCAACTATGGGACCTGTTCGTCAGGCGCTTTCCGATTCAGGACTTAATAAGAGCGAAATCAATAAAGTTCTTATGGTTGGCGGTTCTTCAAGAATTCCCGCTGTTCAGGAAGCAGTTAAAAACTTTATGGGTACTGAGCCCTTCAAGGGCATCAACCCCGATGAGTGCGTAGCTTTGGGCGCCGCTTTACAAGCAGGCGTTTTAGGCGGCGATGTTAAGGGACTCCTTCTTCTTGATGTTACTCCTCTTTCTCTTGGTATTGAAACCATGGGCGGCGTTTCCACAAAGGTAATCGAGCGCAACACCACTATTCCTACCAAGAAGAGTCAGATTTTCTCTACCGCGGCTGACGGTCAGACCTCAGTTGAGGTACATGTTCTTCAGGGCGAACGCGAATTCGCTAAGGATAATAAGACACTTGGTGTATTCCACCTTGACGGTATTGCTCCCGCTCCCCGCGGAATTCCCCAGATTGAAGTAACCTTTGATATTGATGCTAACGGTATCGTTCACGTTTCCGCTAAGGATTTGGGCACAGGTAAAGAAAACGATATTACCATTACCGCAAGCACCAATATGTCCAAAGAGGATATTGATAAGGCAGTTAAGGAAGCCGAATCTTATGCTGCAGAGGATAAGAAGCGCCGCGAGGCAGTAGATGTTCGCAATAATGCCGACCAGATGATTTATCAGACCGAAAAGACCATTGCAGATTTCGGCGATAAGTTAAGTGAAGAAGAAAAAGGCAAGATTGAAACCGCTAAAGAAGCTCTTAAGGAAGCGTTAAAGGGCGAGGATATCGATGCTATCAAGGCAAAACAGGAAGAGCTTCAGAAGGAAATCTATGCCGTAAGCGAAAAGGTTTATAAGGCCGCCGCAGAGGCACAGCAGGCAGCAGAAGGAAATGCCGCCCCCCAAGGCGATAACGGCGCGGATAATGTTTACGAAGCTGATTTTACCGATGTTGATGACAATAAATAATTTTCGTTGACAAAAATTATTTAGTTAAGAGATAAGAGAGAATAGAGAAGAGAAAATGTGTGCCGCCTTATGCGGCACATATATACATAACATTTGCGAAGCAAATACAATTTCTTTTATCTTTTCTCTCTTCACTATTCACTATTAGGAGAATAATAAGTGGCTCAGGATAAAAGAGATTATTATGATGTCCTCGGCGTTGATAAATCCGTAAGCGACGATGACCTTAAAAAAGCATACAGAAAAGCAGCTAAAAAATACCATCCTGACTTGCATCCCGGTGATGCCGAAGCCGAAAAGAGCTTTAAAGAGGTAAACGAGGCCTACGAGGTTCTTTCAGATAAGGAAAAACGCGCCCGTTACGACCAGTTCGGTCACGCGGGTGTTGACCCCAACTTTGGTGCCGGCGGCGGTTACGGCGGAGGATTTACTGGAGATTTCGGTGATTTAGGCGATATCTTTAGTCAGTTCTTTGGCGGCGGATTTGGCGGTGGCTTCGGTGGCGGAAGAAGGTCTAACCCTAATGCCCCAAGAAGAGGCAACGATGCTTCGGCCGTTGTTAATCTTTCCTTTGAGGAGGCCGCTAAGGGTTGTAAAAAGACCGTTAAGGTAACAAAGATTGATAATTGCTCCGATTGCGGCGGTACAGGATGTGAAAAGGGTAGCAGCGCTAAAACCTGTCCCGTTTGTCACGGCTCGGGTCAGGTGGCTTCGGTACAGCGTACACCCTTCGGTCAGATTCAAACTCAGCAGGTTTGCAATCACTGTCACGGCTCGGGTAAGATTATTGATAATCCTTGTAAAACCTGCGCAGGTAAGGGCAGAATCAGACATACTGTAGAAAAGACTGTTGATATACCCGCAGGTATTGATGACGGTCAGGTAATCAGTGTTCGCGGCGGCGGAGATGCAGGTGTAAACGGCGGTCCTTCGGGCGATTTGAGAATAAATGTCAATGTCCGTCCCCATCCGATTTTCCATCGTGACGGATATGATGTTTACTGCGAGATTCCCATAACCTTTACACAAGCGGCTTTAGGCGCGGAAATCACCGTTCCAACCCTTGACGGAAAGGTTAAATTCACTATCCACGAGGGTACCCAACCCGATGATGAGTTTAAACTCAAAGGCAAGGGTATCCAACGCCTTAACTATTCGGGTAAGGGCGACCAGTATGTGAAAATCGTGGTAGAAGTACCCCACGACCTTTCAAAAGCGCAGAAGGAAAAGCTCCGCGATTTTGAAAACGCCATGGATGAAAAGAATTATAAAAAGAGAAAATCTTTCACGGATAAACTAAAAGAGTTTTTTGACTAAAATAACGGGCAATTTTGCCCGTTATTTTAACTTTTTGTAGGTTTGTCAATGATGTGTTACAAAATTAGAAAACTTCGCCGTTAATAAGAAAAGCTTTTAAATAATCAGCAGGAGATTTCCAATTTAGAGGACGCATAGGAAAATTATTGTATCTTCTGTTGTGAACAGAAAG
>JAZNWP010000067.1:0-3130 GCA_045593385.1 Acutalibacteraceae bacterium | reverse complement strand
TCTTGTGCCAATATTTGTTCACGACGGAGAAGGAGAGTGCGTCCCCATCTGTCGGGCAGCGCATCGGCAAAACAACCGAAAATATCTTTATTCGGCTGGGTATATTGTATCCCAGGATAGTTGTTAAGGTCTTCGCTGAGGGTAATGGCATTGTACTTCTTTATCCAGCTATCGGCAAACTTGAAACTATAACTGTCCGAGCCACGAAGCGATTCGTAGCCCAGTTCTCCAACCAACTCAATCTCCTTGAGCCAATCAAAATCGGCATATACATACAATTTCTTCATAGCCTACTACTCCTTTTTAGACGCTCTTTCACGCTGTGGCAAATTCATATCCTGCAACGCCCTGCCGAGTTCATCATCCTTTGCCAAAGAGAGAATATCATCATCGAGTTGCAGGGCATACAGCACTCGCAAATAGATGCCTATCGCCACTGTGGGGACACCTTTCTCTATGCGTGACACCGTAAGAGGCGAACAAGTAGCACGCTCCGCCACCTGTGCAACACTCAGATTACGACGCAAGCGAGCAAGCTTTATCTGCTCGCCAACAACCTGCATTTTCTGCTCCAACTTTCGGGGTAATTTTGTCCCCATTGTACTCTTTGCCATAGCCGTAACACATCATATAATATGCAAAGATAATACTTTTTCTTTATTTTATGATAGGTTGAACAAACATTATTGCATTTAGGCTTCGCGAATAAAATACATGATGACTTAGTTAAACGGTTATTTATACTACATACAAATTCGCGCAACTATTATTTTTTTTAAGCAAAAATGGCATTCAAATAAGGAAACTGTTACTATATTTGTAGCAATTTATACACAAGTATGCAGGTTGAAGATCTTAAATATGGAGAAGAAATTAATGCGCTCTTAGAGAATGGAGTGCAGTTGCCTAGTTTGTATGATATAACAAGCAAACATGCATATAGATATGTTTTTTCTTCAGAGAACACAAATAATCATAAACCTGTTTATAAGCAGAAACCAAGACGGGTTATTACTCATACAAACAAAGGTTGTTTGTCCACATCGGGTTATGCTTTATCCTGCTTTGAGGACGAACAAAAAGCTATAAAGAAGTATGATTTATTAAAAGCGACCTGTAAAAATATTAAACTCTCCATAGGAGATGCCTTGTCATATGGGGTGTTGGATGAAAACGATGGTTTGGTAACTGTTTCCAACGATGAATCTCACTATGATTTGTATGAGTTTCATAATTGTGATTTATCTACAAAGTTAACCGTTAAACAATCTTTAGTATGAAGGTAACAAAAGGCTATAATATGAATTTTGACATCAAAAATCTTATCAAGGTTTCCGACTTGATATTTTTTGATGGACCTTTGTTGTCTCATTATATCAGCCAAAGAGGAGAAAATTATTTATTTTACTGGGTAGATGTTGATGACATTGCAAACAGATGGCTTATAATTCGTACTGATATATTTACAATTCAAGAATATTTGGATAAGAAAATAACATTATATGATGTTATAACAAATCCTAATGATGGTTTTGTTTATCTCATAGATATAGATGACGATACTAATTTTAGCAATTGTCAAATTGTGCAAATATCACAATTGCCAGATGATTATATCCCAGCTGAAGATTCTTTCTATAATTTTGAATTAAGAGATGATATTAACTTGTCTGCAATATCACAAAAGTATTCTTCAGGAATCTTAGAGATCCACATAAGTGGAAGAGGCGTAAAATATGGAAGTATTCCATTGCATAAGTTTGCTCCAATAATACCTAAAATTGAAGATATAAGGAAGTCTATGTCTTCAAAATATATAAAAAATAAAAAACAGAACAAGGATAAAAATACGAAACAAAATATTGATCGGGAATTAAGATTAGATACAGATTATGAGTACTTATACTCTCTTGCTGGATCTATTAGAATAATTTTAAAGCCAATAAATAATCAAATCTCGTTTAATGATGCTTCTTTTGGTGAAACATTTGCAGATGATTTTGCAAGAGAGTTTACAGGCTTGTTTGTTTCTGGTTATTCAAAAGATGAAATATTGAAATATTCAAACAACTACGACAAACAGGTCATAAAGAAATATGATAATTTTATTTCATATTTGAATGAAGAGAACTTATCTGTAGGGTTGAAGTGGTATAATGCAACTTCTCAAGCGTCAATAAACGAAAATATAAATATAGCTGATATGGGAAAGATTCTCACAAACTTATCTGATTTTGAATATGATAATACAGAAGAAATTTCCATTGAGGGTAAATTTTATTCTTTGAATGTAAGAACTGGTAGTTATTCATTTGAATCTTCCGAAGGAGATGATTTCAAATCAAGTGGATATTTTAATAGCACCTGTAAACAAAATGCATATAGTGTTTCTTTTAATAAAAAATACAAAGTAATCATTGAAAGAAAAACAACTGAAAAAGTTGGCCGAAAGGAAGATAAAAAAGATACAATAATATCACTTATTGAGATTAATTAAAAAGAAGAAGTTAAAGATATTATCGGTGTTCACCCTCAACAAGTGAACGCCGAAATTTTGGTAGCTTATCGCATTCATGCCGCCTATCAAGTCCTAATAAGTAGCCACTTTGTGATACTTCACATTGACTGACAAAATAAGTTTGGTGAGTTTATGCGATTAATTTCTATCATAGCATATCGAAGTTTGCATTTCGTCAGCTATTTCTCTAACGTAGTCGTTGCGCTTATGGGCAGTGGCTTCGGAGACACGGGTTACCGATTCTTTTTCGTAGGAGATTATTAGGAGGCGGTTTTGCAACATTGCCACCTCGTATTGTTTTGGCAATTTACGATACATTCCACGAGCGAGGACTACGATAATACCGCATTCTCCTTGAAGGAGGATTTTAAGAACATCACGTTCCATCTTGGTCGTTCAGCACCCCGACTATATCGAGCACAGAGAACCACCATATGGAATTCTCTTCATCCCAAATAGCTCGCACCTCACGGTCATTATAAAATCGAATGGATATTTTGGTCATAGCACTATAATACTACTTCTGCCATTGATTAATATCGTCAATCCAACTTCTCATGCTTGATGTCCATGTTGCCCAATTCCTAGAACGATTCATGAGTTGGGAAACTT
>JAZNWP010000066.1:0-2427 GCA_045593385.1 Acutalibacteraceae bacterium | reverse complement strand
TGTTTTTGTAGTCGTTTTCTTTGCCATAATCTATGCTACGCTTTGCAAATATAACTCAAATCTTTCAAAATCGCCAAGGTTTCGTGTATTAAATCGGAAAGTAAACTCATCAACATAGCGTTGTAGGTGCTTTTTGCTGACTTGATAATAAGTTCCGAATATAGTACGCTTTAATTGCGACCAAGCATTTTCAATACCATTGGTGCATACCATAACGCAAACACCATCGGCATCGACAGCCGTTGTACCATAGAAACCTATTCCGTGGTCAACGGACATCTGCTCATAACTCCTCATATCGCCATAGTCCCAACCATCAGTAAATACTCTACTTTCGGTTGTTACATACTCGGACAGAATTGGAGATAAGGTCTTGGCTCGTGTATCAGGAACAACCTTCGCAACGAGTTTACCGCCACGCTGGTACATTCCAAATACGGGGGCTTTATCCTTAAAACTACGACCTTGGCACTTTTCTACCTTTTTGTCCTTATGCCTATTCTTATTCTTACCACCGACAAAAGTTTCGTCTATCTCTACCTCTTCACATAACTGATGGTCGTTCTCGCAATCCATATACTCACGGATTTTGTGCAACATACCCCACGCTGTCTTTTGGGTAACACCTAAATCTCGTGCTAATTGGCAAGATGATACGCCCCTTTTATGGGAAAGGAATAAAAACATCGCATAAAACCAATATCTCAACGGCAATTTAGTATGGGCAAAGAGCGTTCCAGTTTTCACATCAAAGTATCTGCCCGTATTAGCGCAACGATACTTACCATTTTTACACTTATAGACTTTGGAAGTTTCATCATACGGGGAAACAACCTTGCCATTCCACCTAATCTGCTCGTAGTATTCAATACAACTTTGCTCGGTTGGAAATGTGCTTGCAAACGAAAGAAAACCATTAGTCTTGCCCATAACCACTATCGTTTTAATTCACTTACAAGATAGTAATTATTAACGAGATAACAAAATTTCAAAGAACTTTTTTGTATTTGTTTTACAATTTTTCGTACATTAAAAAGGCAATAGCGGGAAAATCACTATATTTGTGTCGATTTTGGGATTTTTCTCAATCGCTGTACGGGTAACTTCTTCCATTTATGTAAGTAGAAAGTTATGAAAATAAGGTCTATAAACCCTTAAAAGCAGCGATTATGGTAAAGAAAATTAAAACCAAAATCATTGGGAATTATTTACACATTTGGATTTATAAATCTGGAAGTGTAACTCACAAAACGAAGCGTATTCGTTAGTGATTTTCCCGTGGGGGTTGTTAGCGCAACCCCTTTTTCTATTGCCTCTCAAAGAACTTTTTTCTATATTAAAAAGGCAATAGCCCCGATTTTTTACTACCTTTGTAGAAATCTTTGTCATTTACCACTCCGCAGAGGGAGTTCTAAGGCTTAGCCCAAAGCGGGTGAAGGGAGTAATCCCTATTGTTTAATTAAAAACTTTTGTATTATGGCAAAGATTAAAATCCGAGTCAAGACTACAACGCGAGTACATACACGAACTACTGTCCGCATTTCTCGCCGATAGCCAATCGGGGAGGGACTGCTCACCAGTCCCTTTTTCTATTGCCTTGTGTAATCTGCTATATAAGTGCCATATTTTATGCTGAGCAGATGCTTCGTTCCTCAATATTTTGCAGGTAGGTTTTTACCTACCCGAGCGCTTTCGGGACAACAAGACGACGGGACCACGAGACAGCCGCACCCCGAACCACTCGCCCCATCCCACATTGCGGGTCTTCTTCTGCACACTATCCCCCAAAAAGCACCTCGCCACTCCTCCCACTTTGCGGGTCATCTTCCGCGCACTGCTCCCCAAAAAAAACGCCTCACTCCCCCTCATCTTGCGGGTTGTCTCCCACCTTGCGGGTCGTCTTCCACACATTGCTCCCCCCCCAAAAAAAACGCCTCACTCCTCCTCACTTTGCGGGTCATCTTCGCGCACTGCCCTCCCCCGAAGCGCACCCTGCCCCCTCACTTTGCGGGTCGTCTCTCGCACACTGCCCCCAAAAAAAACGCCGAACTCCCTCCCACTTTGCGGGTCGCTCTCTCACGTTGCGGGTAGGTTTTTACCTACCCACACGCTTTTGAGACGACGAGACGACGAGACCGCGGGACAACGGGACAGCTGTACCCCGAAGCGCCCTCCCACATTGCGGGTCGTCTCCCACTTTGCGGGCACTAAAAATAGTACCTTCGCAAATAAATCGTCGTTCCGACACGCTTAAAAACAGCCGAAAAGCTGACCTAATTACAATAATCATTATCGTAAATAGCCCAATTTTAAGAATTTTTAGGCGATTACTTTTATTTTCGAACGAGTGAACGTAACTTTGCTCTTGCAAATTAACAGTAATAGATTTAATATATTATTAACAAATTGTCAATGAGTGTATTGACG
>JAZNWP010000065.1:0-1822 GCA_045593385.1 Acutalibacteraceae bacterium | reverse complement strand
GATGAATTTATAAAACTGCAAAATAGATTAAAAGAATCTAATCTTAAAAAGTAATTATAAGCAGTATAAAACTCCAATGCTTACAGATAATAACAGTGTTATCAAATCAACAAAGGAGTTTTTATATATGAAAGCAACAGGGGCGCAAGGCGGAGCCTTGCGAGTGAATAGTGAATAGTGAATAATGAATAATTTCGGTGTGCCTTCGGCACGATATAAATAGCGTCGGCAAAGCCGACACATTAATTATTCAATATTCATCATTCATTATTCATTAATTTAAAGAAAGAGGAGTTAATATATTATGAAAGCTACTGGCATTGTAAGACGTATCGAGGAATGCGTTATAATAGGGCAAACCGCTTGAAACCCGCATAAACACTAGGGTTTTCACTGGTTTGCCCCATTGAACGCATTAGTGTCAAAAATAGGTTTTCGGCGGTTTTTATACATAGCAAAAGCGGAGTGGAAATCCACTCCGCTTAACTTTTACTCCTAACTCAACCCGCGGTTGCGTTTAGATAAACTGATATGTTATACTAATTATGAGAAACATCATTTATAATAAACATACGGAAGCTTTCGAGTGAATTTTAAGGAGTGAAAGAGTATGACATTGAAAATTGGTGAAAAAATAAAAGCGTTGCGAAAAGCACAAGATATAACTCAAGATAAATTAGCGGATTATCTTAATATCTCATACCAAGCCGTTAGCAAATGGGAGAACGGTTTGGCTCTGCCTGATATAACGCTATTGCCTAAATTGGCAAATTTCTTTGGCGTTAGCACAGACGAATTATTTGATTTAAAAACAAGTGAAGATGAAGCCGAACTTAGAGAATATGATAAAGAGTATCACGAACTTGGACGCAAGGGAAAAGTTTTAGAAAAAATCGAAATATCACGCAAAGTGCTTGATTTGTATCCAAGAAACTATCAATGGATGTTAAATCTGGCTTATGATTTAGTGTTTTATAATTGTACAGCCGAACAACGAGAATATAGCAAAGAACATAAATTTATAGAAGAAGCTATATCCTTATGTGAAAGAATTTTAGAAGATTGCACCATTGATAGTATAAGACACAGTGCAATAAAAATACTTTGCTACAATTATCCTCGGATCGGCAAAAAAGAAGAAGCCGTTAATCTTGCTGAAAATATGCCTGATATACTAACTAGTAAAGAAATGTTACTAAGTCATATTTATTCAGGAAAAGAACGCTTAAAACAAGAACAAAATAATTTAAGATTTATGACCCACTTTTGTTCAAGCATCCTTTATTTAATGGCTTGGGAAAGTGAATTAAACCAAGGATTTACAGTGGATGAACGAATTAAAATTCTTGAAACCGCCATACAGCTTAATCAATTTATGTTTGGTAACGGTGAAAAAGAAGTGTTGTATAGTGGTCAACTCTATTTGTATCATTTTATAATTGCAAGGTTTTATTGCGAAAAGAATCTCCCTGATAAAGTTTTTGAATATTTATTGCTTGCGGAAAAATATGCGAAAAATTGCGATAGCGCTATGTCTTTAGGTGAGCAGAAATATGAAGCTCTGTTTTTTAATCACATAACTTGGAATCCCAAAAATGTACACACCAATACGGATAAAACAACTAAAGAACAATTGTTATATAACCTTGGTGATAGTTGTTTTGATTTCATTAAGAATAATGATGAATTTATAAAACTGCAAAATAGATTAAAAGAATCTAATCTTAAAAAGTAATTATAAGCAGTATAAAACTCCAATGCTTACAGATAATAACAGTGTTATCAAATCAACAAAGGAGTTTTTATATATGAAAGCAACAGG
>JAZNWP010000064.1:0-19226 GCA_045593385.1 Acutalibacteraceae bacterium | reverse complement strand
TTCATGCCGGACTCAAGTGCAGAGATTAAAACGCTTGCTTTGGTCTTAACAGCATTATCCGAAGAAGATAGATAGTTTTCAATTATTGCCTTATTATCTGCTTTGATTTCTCCGGTTGCAAATAACTTTCCAATATTGGTAGCTTTGGTTTCGTTATCGGGATATTTATTAAGAACTTCATTCAAAGCCGAAAGAACATCCAAATTAGCGGTACTACTCAACACTTTATCGGCTAATTCAAATTTACTGTTCTTAATTGAATATGTAAGCAAATTGGTGTTAGCTGCTTTTGAGTAAATGTCCTCAGCTTCTATTAGTTGCGCAACAAAATCTCGCCTTGAAACATCGTTAAGAGAGTCATATACAAGCAGAAGCGTAGCAAAGATATCCGATTCTTCAAGGAACTCGTACAGTGCTTCTTCTTCATCCGTTACCGTTGTGCTAATCTCTCTTAACTGTTCATAATTCTTCTTGAGTTGCGAGAAGATATTCTTTGCATTGTTGGGATCACAAGCACCGGGAGTAATCACACTAATCATTTCATAAGCAATTTTGGCGATTAACGTACCAATGTATCGTGAGTCAATTTTTTCGCATTCAATAAGATTTTTCTGTGCGCTATCAAGTCTGCGATAAGCGGTATCCAATAAAGACTGACGAACCACATTCTTGATAGTGAAAAGTCCATCGTAGGTTTCTTCTCGCTCAATCTCGGCGCCACAATAAAGGCACTGCCAAATCTTCTTTTCTTTTATGTACTTTAATTTACCGGCACACTGAGTACATTTACGTGCCACAAAACTTACTGCCATTGTGACGCTTCTCCTTTGTGATTACTTAGATATAGCGAGCTTCTTGTTTCTTTCAACATAGAGTCTTTCGAGATCAGCGCAAGACTGCTTAGCATCAGCAATCTGATTGTCATCAATATTGATTCTCAATTCGGAAATCTTTCTCATGATACGCTGCTCAACATCTGCCACTGCCTCGTTAGAAATAGGATCGGAATACTTGACAGTTTCAGAAAGTTTTCTAAGGGATGCTTTAAGTTCGGGATCAGTACAACCATCCATAAGCATTTCAATATCAACTAAAACAGATTTCAAATTCGAAACATGCTCTTTTACATTGTCACTGATTTGCTGAACTGTATCACGGGAAAGCAAAGAGATAATCGCAATGATTAAAAATACGGCTAAAACAAGGACTTGAATGACAAGTGCCAAAGTCAAACTTGCCATTTGGAAAATCATAAACAAGGCACCAATAACCAATTCAGCGCCGAGATAGAAAACGGAGAAAGATGCCAACGGAATACCGAAGAATGCGGTTTCAACATCGGCAGACTTAAAGGACAAAAACATGCTTACAATCTGAACAACGAAAGCAAGAGTCATAAAGCCGTAACTAAGCCAAAAGACATCATTTCTCGATTTTGAAATGGTAAATACCAAGAGATTAAATACGCCTAAAAGAATTACATAAATCAAGCCAAAGGCTACTGTATTTTTTGCTTTATTGTTTTTCATCTTTATTACACTCCTTAGATTTTTTCACCGCACTCGAGGCAGAACTTTGCACCTCCAGGCAGGGTTGCACCACATTTAGGACAGGTATTACTTGCAAACTTATAACCACACTCTAAGCAGAATTTGCCTTTCTGAACTGTTTTGCCGCAACCGGGACATACGATTGTGTTTGCATCTGCAACCTGAACTTTTTCACCACAGCTCAAACAGAATTTTGCGTTTTCAGGGAGATCTGCTCCACATTTTGCACACTTGCCAGAAGCGGCAACAGCCGGAGTTTCTGCCTTTTCTTCCTTGGGTTTAAAGAAATCATTCACATCGATACTGTCGGGGCCGTTTCCTACATGGGAGCCTGTGCCACCTGCATCCTTGGGCGTTTTTCCGGAAGGAATGTTTTCGGGATCCAAGGCATTTCTTGCAATTTCAACGATTGATCCGCCCATAGCTCCACCCATCATGAAACCGCCAACAGCACCGCCGACACCACCCATAGTGCCTTCGTTACCTGCGAATTTCTCAGCAATCATCATCTGACGTTCTTCTTGCCAAGTGTAGCCTTCAATCATGCGGCTGGTTCTACGCTCTTTTGCTTCACTAACCTTTTTATAATCAGCTTCCGGTACTTCAATGGTTTCCAAGTTGAAGTATTGGATTCTAATGCCATATTCCTCGAAAATAACATCGAGTTTTTCTTTGATAACGCCACTCAGTTCAAACAGATGTGCATTCATCATAAAGTAACTGAGTTTACCGTTAATCATAATTTTGGATATGTAATCCTTAACGTGAGAAGAGATAATTCCTCGGAATTTTGAAATTAATTCCGTTGCATCGAATCTGTCACGGAAACCAACCGCTTTCAGCATGAACTTACGGGAATTTTCTACAGAAATTGTCATGCTACCATTTGCCATAACATGCATGAAGATATCATACAGAGGATCTTCCAAAGCAATGGGGCCTTGAGTTCCCCAAAGCATATCCATCTGATGAACCTTATTGATAAAGAATACTTTACAAGGGAACGGCGAATCACCACCGGTAGGAATCTCAATTAATTTTCTCGCAATAGGAATGTTCGGCACAGAAAGAGTTCTTCTACCTGCAGTAAACAGGTCTGCTGCATTACCGTTAACAACTAAAAGAGCCTCATGAGTTTCGTCAACGATAAGCTGCGAAGTGGCGTTAAAGTCCTCTACAGGAAACTTCCACACCAACGCATCTTGTGGGCCTTCAAATTTAATTACTTCTGCAATTGCCATTTTTATTTTCTCCTTTCACCGTTAGGTGTTTACTTTTTAATAATCGGTTGACCGAGTTACTATACATCGCTAATGTCTTGGTTTTTGATTATTCGTTCCAATTTCAATTGAACCGCTTTCAACTGAGGAGCAATAAACGATTCCTCTCTAAAAATCATATAATTTGTTATTGCGGTTATACTCATATAGACGAAGGGTGTTAGTTCCTGAACTTTGCAATTTAACAATTTAGAAAACACTTCTGCATAGTGTTCATACCTTTCACCTAATTCATCAAGTATTGGTTTGGTCTTATCACGGTACTGCTGATCGGAACAAACTGTAACCACAAATTGATAGACTGGTGCCATTTCATCTGCTCTCGAAAGCAACCGTTTCATCATATTGGCAGGATTGGTAATTTCTTTTCTCACCGGCGAAATTAAAATATCTTCAAGCCTTCGTATAGCTGCTTCAACACATGCTACTACTACATCGTCTTTGGTTTGAAAATAATAATACAAACCACCGCTTTGGAGTTGTAATGCTTTGCTAAGATCTCTTGTCGAAGTTTTATAGAGTCCTTTTTCGACAAACAAGTCAAGACAAATATTAACAACTTCTTTTCTTCTATCAGTTTCCATTAAATCACTCCTGACACAAAGCAACTAATCAAGCGCTTGCTTGGTTTCACTACAAAAAAATAAGCGTTTGTCAAAAGGTGTACCTTTTGACAAACGCTTTTCGATAATAAAAATATATTGCAACAATACATTTTTCGACATTTTATTCAAAAACTATTGCACTTACGACAATTATATGCTATAATTACGAAAATAAATGGGCAGTCAAAAGGTACACCTTTTGACTGCTTTCTCTATTTATGTGTTAAATTGTATTCTCGTCTGCGACGGTAAAAGGTGGATTCACTCATATTACATAGTTTAAGAACTTCGACAGTTGATATCTTTCCTTTATCCCAATCCTTAATGATTTTGTCAAAGTCTTCGGGCAACGGAGACTCCGGTCTACCAAACTTAATACCCTTCGCTTTTGCGGCGGCAATGCCTTGCGCTTGACGCTTTTTAATGTTCTCACGCTCATTCTGCGCTACAAACGAAAGTATCTGTAATACAAGGTCAGCGATAAAAGTACCCATCAAGTCCTTACCGTTACGGGTATCTAAAAGTGGCATATCAATTACACAAATATCAACACCAATATCCTTTGTCAGTATCCGCCACTGTTTTTGAATATCCTCGTAATTGCGACCCAAGCGGTCGATACTCAGTATGTAGAGCAAATCTCCCGCCTTTAATTTCTTGACGAGTTTCTTGTACTGCGGACGCTTAAAATCCTTGCCAGACTGCTTATCGATATAAATGTTACCCTTCGGCACATTATTTTCGTCCAAAACAATAAGCTGCCTGTCTTCATTTTGATCGATACTCGATACTCGCACATAACCATAAACATTTCCCATGATATAGTCCTCCTATATAAAAATTATACACGACTAAAACTCTAAGCCTTAATCGTGTATAAAACATAGGAAGTATTAAATTTTAGTTTCAAGAAAAGATTAATTGTCTGCAGACCAATTAATACATTCTCGTTCTATTTTGTCTGTCAATAATGCTAATATTAACAAAAGGCCGTCGTCTTGATTCAATATCCCATACTTTCTATCTTCGTTTCCCTCTACATAGCCGCTATAATTAGTAAAATATTTATTAATTTCTGAATTATCATATTGTGTATTATCAAATTTTACATTGAACTGTGAATCATATTTTGTGCTAAGGTATTCCACCAAATCGGCATTATCTAAATGAGTTTCTATATCCTTAAGTGTTTCCTTTTTTCCTGCTGAAATCAAATGTAATACTTCTAACGAAAATAATCCTATTCCCGTCAATTTACCTTTACAATTCATATTAAATATTCTCCTTTAATATCATATTTTTAATTGTTTTGGCTCTTTTAAAGCCTGTTCAACAATACTTTCTTGACCCATAGCATCATAATGCTCTTGCAAACGTTCCCTAAGCCTAAATAGTTTTGCGTTAGCAGTTTGCACCAACTGACCATATGTTACTGCATGAATATTGCCACTTGTTGTTGCTTTTTCCGCATCTATGTCACCAAGTTTAGCTCCGACAACATATGCATCAATAGTTGCCGAACTGTGTAAAACAGCAGATTTTCTTATTTGTCTTACGTAGTGCTCCGCTTGACTCATCTCCGAATCTGTAATTTCAAAACCACCACGTTTAACCTCAACTATTAATATTTGATCCGGCTTCATTATTTCCCCTGAGGTTGTATCAATCCTATCAGTACAAACAGCTTTTAACGAAAATTGCTTCAAGCATATAATATCTGGCCGGCGCTTAGGATTACTAATTGCTTCTAAGTCATAATCTTCATCTTTAAATAGACTTTTCACAACAGTAGTTAATGTAGAATTCGAAACGAACATAGGTGAATCGAATTGTGCACCAAATAGCCATCGCGAATTTAAGACTAAAGGATGCAATGTATGTAATTCTTCAGTAGTCTTATCTTCGTAAAGACGTTCAAGTGCTTCAATAACAACCATTCGTTTATCTATTTCGCCAATTACAGTTGCAATGTCATCTACATTCCAAGAATCAAGTATGTCGGCAAGTTTGTCTAATTGGTCAGCAGACATTTGACTCAACTGACTAAGCAGAAGTTCACCTTTACGAGCTTTTTCTATGGAAATCATTGCACCGATTGCACTGTGGAGATAGTCTGGAGTGATGACAGGATTTTGCTCTGTGACCTTCTCAATGAAAGCTGATATGTTGCGTTGACCTGAAATATTCAAAGTTTCAAGTTCGTCGCGCGATTCACGAATCACATCTAATCTCACTTCGTTAATATGCTCTTTCATAACTGATTTAACAAAGCTGTCAACTTCTTTTTTTACAGATAAATAAGTATTAGCCATATTAGCGTTATCGATAAAACCACTCCAATCGGGCAGTACTTCATCTATCAAATCATCGGTTTTAATTATAATAGTATAACGCTTCGCTGCCTTAAAACGCCCATCTAAAAATGTGGTTTTTCCATAGGTCCACGAGGGTTGACCTACTAGACGACCACATACCCAAAAAGCGATGCCATGTTGTTGTGATTTTGCTGCTGTTTTCTCAGAGTCAATAACAATCATGGAAAGTTTTGCATTAGAAAGGGACAAAAATTCTTTTTCGAAAACAATTCCTTTGTGTTGAGATAAGTCGATTTTCTTATCATTAATACTAACGCAGAAATCAGGATCGTATAGGAAACGAGCAGATAGTATATCGGTCATTGCATCAGCATCTGGCAAACGCCTATTAACAAAAGTATATACTTTTGTTCCGTGTCCATCTTTTTCTTTTCTAGTCTGTTTAAAAATTTTAAATGGTGCGTCACCATGCGAAACAGCAATATCATAGATATTGCTAACTCCGTCTCTCCATGTTTCAACAGTATAATTGTTAGAAAAGCATAGCATTCCGTGACGACCTATGCCATTTCTTCCATATGCGATTCGTTTACTTGTTTCGACATCAGCAGGAAAAACAACATCTTTGCCTTGACGCTTTTGACGGTCATAATTGAGAGTCATCCATCTGCTACGAAACTCTTCGTCAGTCATTCCAATCCCATCATCCTCAACCATAATTATTTCATTGAGTTCATGCGGGATAGTGATATTAACATTATGAGCCCCTGCATCCCACGCATTGGCAATCAATTCCGTTAAAGCAATATCATTATTGGAGGTAATTGATTTGTTGTTACGAAATATATAATTTTCCTCAAAAAGAACAGTATTATTATCCAAAATTTTAACCTCCTAAAAGTTCATAACGAATTATTAAACTTTTTCCAAAAAAGTTTTATACTCATACTATACCATAAATTCCCCTAATATTCAACTTAATAAATTAAATGTTCTTACAACAAATTTAAAACAGAACTTGCCATTGTATTTAATAAAGTATAAAATATACTTGATGTTATACATTTGTTTTCATCAAACAATATTAATGTAAAAGGAGATACAAAATGTTATGAGCAAATTAATGTGTGCTTTTATTTTTGATAGTGGAAAATTGAATTCAACATCATATGGGGATGTGGTGTTCGAATCTATGTTGGAAGGTAAAGAAATAATTAGTAACGATGAAAAGATGGTGGTGTCATTAGGTGATATTTCATCTAGCAGAAGATATATTGATATTGAACCGTATGTTATTAAAGACAATTTTTGCACGATTAATTTTGATAATAGTGAATTTAACGATTTGCCTTATTGCTGGGTCATAGAGGATATAGATTCAGATATAGCATTATCTATAGATAAGCGTTTAAAAAATGATGTGCCTGGATATATAGGGCTCTCCAACATTGATACTTCGCAAACTAATATTAATAAACAATTTTGGAAAAATTTAATTAGGGATTTTACAATAGAAAAAAATGTAATAACATGTTTCCAAAATCCTACAACAACTGATATATTTAAGTATGCTTATTTGGCAGAAAAATTAGGTTTCGAAATAAAATATGATGTCGAAGCTGAATATTCTTCAATTGAAAACTCTAAAATTCTTCAATCTTCATTTATCAAATCTGATAATGACATAAAACACATACATGCAAAAACAAAAGATGTTGACAGAAATCTAATGGTATTAAATTTTTCACTTTGTCATGAATTACAAGTATCTGGTGCTTTGATTTGGGAATCCATAAAAAATATAGATAAAATTAATTTTTCCGAAGATTTTCAAAATAGTGGTGCTTTAATTGAATATCCTTTCTTGACATTATATCACGCTTCACAAGGCATAGAAAGAATCCAAAAAATAATTATTGAATTGATTTGCAAAAAGAATCATATTAAAGAAATTGACAAGGAAAAAATCATTGATATTCTTTATAGCCATTCTCATACGAAATTAAATGATTGGATTAAAAATCACACAGATCTATCAATAAAGCCCAAATACGAAAAACTAATTAATATTCTTATGGAGTTTTATAACGATCTACGATATGTTCGTTATTCAGATAAAGGATGTGAGTTTACAACTACCCCTGAATATAAACTATTACTAAAATTATCTGACCAGAAGTGTAACGATCTAGGTAATAAAATTAAAAACACCTTTGGCGAATATTTAGGATATCTATCAAATGCTTATTACCAAGTCGTTTGCACTCTATGCAACGATTTAAATATATTTGCTTATGAGTTAGAATATAATTCTGCAGCTACACTTGTATATCGCCATAATGATACAACGGTTAATTTATATCAGGAGCTTAAAAAGCAACACCAAGCAAAAAGAGAGGTGTTATATTGGATATTAAAGAAAGGTAAAAAGTATCCCAAATATAAACTTGCCGATGAAAAGGTTCTGAACTTTGATACACAACTAATGGAGCGATATATTTCAAATTTAATTTATGATAATGTTTATGATTTTGAATTGATCGATACGGTAAACGAATTATATGATGAGCTGTGCACTAACAATAAAGAAAAGTGGAAAAATCGCATTGAACTAATCGCTTATTTGTTCAATGAAAACTGAATATCTATTATTTATATTTAACATTTAACTTATTTAGCGACATCTTTTTTATGTACATTGGATACCTGTTTTTATAAAGCAAAAATCCCATATAGCAAATTCATTCTGCTATATGGGATTTCATTGTTTTTTACAATCATTTAATTGCTTGATAACGTTTAATTATAAAATCAACAATTACCTGGGATTTAACCTTCATATTAATTTTGCTGATAACCTTTTTAATCATCTGCTCTGTTACTTTCGGTAAGTATTCCTTATATTCAGGATATTTTTCCATTAGTTCATTAAACAGCGTGATTAAGAGGTCATTTGCAGATTTGCTTGTTGGATAACCGCGGGCAATAAGTGCCATATTGTTATCAAAGTTTGGTGCAAGGCCTAAAAGCTCACCTGTTTTCACATCACGCATTAAACCGAAGTTTCCTGTGTGTCTGTCGGGGTTAGCGGTTATAGTGTCAAGGAAAATCATTTTAATATAATCGTGAATTGCTTTCGGGCAAAGTTCCTTTAACTTCTCAACGACCTTAATATAATCTTCCTCATCACCCATAAAGGATGAAGCCGGTTCGAATATGATCTTTGCCGAATTTGTGAAGTCAAGCGACTTAACGCATTTATCACCTTTCTCGTAATGAGCCATATTCATTTGGAGTGCTTTACCAAGTTCATATACAAAAAGCTCGGAGAACTGCTCTTTTTGGTTAGCGGATTTATAAATCCACCATTGTCCGTCTTTAAGCTTCCAACACTTTTCAAAACTACCGATATTGGTAAGCTCGGGAGTTTTAGTATCCTTACGCTTAGCGGCAGAATTAAAACTTGAATAAAGTCCTCTGAGAGCCAGATTGGAGAAATAGTCTTTATTGAAGCGAACATCTTCATATTTTAAATCACTACCGATTGCCCTAACCCAATAGGTGTCAGTAATGGTTGCAGCATTAACGTGAAGCACCGTTGAAACATCATCTTTTTCAGCAAGTCTTAAAGCCTTTTTAAGCAGACGGGAGTTTGCTCTATGCGAATCGATAGCTCTTGTTTCAAGCCAAGATTTAGCATCGTTTACACGCTTTAAGTATAACGGCAATAAATCATTGTTCAAAACTTTAAGCTCGTTATCTTTCCAAACAGCTACAACTGTATCACGACTTAAAATCTCAAAATCCTTCATAAACTTTTCTCCTTTCCTTTTTAGTATTTAGTACATTATACAACATATAATTTTAAAATTCAACTGTTAAGCATTTAATTATGTGTTAAACCCGTATCTTTGAAGTGTTGATTCGAAAATTGATAAATAAGTTGCTTTACCTTCTTTCCATTCTTCAAGAGCAAGTGTAACCTCATTGCTAACCTTCATTCCCTCAATTGAAAGCATTGCTTCAGAAAAAGAAAGACATTTCTCTTTTATATTTATATTAAGTTCATCCATACCGTTACAAAGTTTAAATAAATCCTGCTTTCGTTTCATAGCTTTATCCATTATCTCGTCACCTACTATAAAATATTATACCATATTTTAACCTGCATTGCATTAAAATTTAGAAATTTGTAGGTTAAATTCACTTCCCTTAGTTAAATTGTCGTAAAATGGCGAAAACCCGCTTAAATAGCGGGTTTTCTAAGGTTTTTATATTGAATTTTCACGGCAGTTTTAGACCTAATGTATAGTATTAGTTAACCCGCCGTGGCCTAACATTAACTTCGATATTTTCAAAATTTTTCAATTTTTAGACAACATATTGAACATAAAGTATGAGTATCCATAAAGCAAGAAGAATAAATTTTTTAAATATATCAAGATTAAATAATACACCAATTTATCTTAATAATTGATGTTCATATCATTTAAATACCTTTACTATGCATAAATTTCATTATAATTGTTGAAATGACAATTATAATGCGATATAATATAGGAAAATATTGTAAAATAGTGGGGTATTAACATGAAAAATGTTCCTGTATATTTCTATTATCTTAATGTCACATACAGTCGTTCACCATCAAATTTGAACGAATATACTTTTAATGATTTTTTATCAGAGTTCAACACATTCCTTAATGATTTAATTGCCAAAAATTTGGTAGATATAAAATATGATTTTCATAAGGATGAGAAAATTATATGGATAGATAGTTTTAATGATTTAGGCAACGGCAGCTATGATATTATTTTTAAGACAGCTAAATACAATCATCGTCGCGATGTAATCGATACTGCTAGTATGACCTCCCGAGGAGTGATAAAAGGTCTAAATGATGGAGATGAAGAAAAAACACATATTTGTATACGATATGTAAACGGTCAAAACAAATTCATATGTATTCACGAAAATAATTATTACGGTGTTGGTATTGGAAAAATCATTCAATATTTGAATACTATGCTTCATGCGTATCGTGATGAATATAACAAAGAAGTCGTTTGGGTCTTAAGTTCGGAAATCATGCCGGCAGATAACTTTTTAACAGAATTAAGAAGGTTAAATAAGATTTCTTTATTAACCTTAACCGTAGACAAAAATAGTGTTGGCGATGAATTTGTTGCTCTTTCAGGTCGCGATGATATACGCGAAACTGTAGATATATCTATACGTAAAATTAAACGTAACATTAATATCCCACACAATTTAGTTGCTGATTACTACAATAGTATGCAGGATAACAGTGTCGTAAAACGAATCGTTGTCGATGGAAGAAACGAGTCAGGACCTTTTAGATTAGATACCGAGCTAATTAAGAAAAAACAGTGCCTGAACGTTGAGACAACAGCATTAAATGAAGTTTCTTCAGAGCACTTTTTTGCGCAAGCTCAAATTGCAATTGACTCTATGAGGTGAAAATTGTGAAAAAATCCTTTTTACCTATTTGGGATTATATTTATACCAATAAGAAATCATGGAAGAAAATATTTTATCCGCTCATAATTGCACTCATTGCTCTATTTTGTGCTTTGCTGTTCAATATGAAAAAATCGATAGACATAAGTTTATATTTTTCTCAATTTATCGATTCACAAATAAGCATTATCGCTATACTTATTTCTTTTTCAATAGCAATAATAACTATCTTAGTGACCACCGATAATTCAAACATTCAACTGCTTAAAAGAAAAAAAGCTAAAGATGAAAATTTTAGGCCTATGAAAAGGAAAAATAAAACAATAGAAAAATTAAGTCTATTTCAGGTATTATTGTCAAACGTAACTTATGGCGCATTGATACAAATCATCTATTTGATTTTGCTGTTAGTTGAATCTTTTGTTTGTAACGTAATCGAAATTATTTATTTGAAATATATGTGTTGTATTAATATTTTCTTCGTATTACATATACTGTTCATACTATATGAATCTGTTGTAAACATATATTTTACCTTTTGGAAAGAACCCAAAAAAGATGATAACTGTATCGAACCTATAGATTAGTACTTTATATTGACATTGAGTAAAAAAATAAGTATAATATGTGTGTAAGCTATGTTGCGAACACACGGGGAGGTGGAAGATGTTGAACAATAATAAAGATTTTTGTTGTAATAATGAAGATCTTGAACGATTACGCAGGTTTCGACTTATGGACGACGACTTTATGTCAAAGGTTTTTGACAAAAATATTGAGGCTACTCAATTGCTTTTAAATATTATATTAGAGCGAAAAGATATTAAAGTTGTTTCAGTCGATGCTCAAAGAGAATATAAAACCACCATCGGTCATTCAGTTAAGTTTGATATCTTTGCCAAAGACGAAAACGGCAAACCTTACGATATAGAAATTCAGCGTTCAGACAAAGGTGCTTCCCCACAAAGAGCACGCTATAACAATTCCGTTCTTGATACCTATCTTCTTGAAAAAGGAAAAGATTACTCATCTTTAATAGAAACATATGTAATCTTTATCACTGAAAATGACGTATTGAAAAAGAATCTTCCCCTTTATCATATAGAAAGAAAGGTTCTTGAAACAAATGAATTGTTTGACGACGGTTCGCATATAATATTTGTAAACGGGCAATATACTAATCACGATACCGAAATTGGCAAACTAATGCACGACTTTAGGTGTACAAATGCGGATGATATGAACTATCCAACATTAGCCAATAAGGTTCGATATTTTAAAGAAACAGAAGGAGGCAGCAGTGCTATGTGCAAAATGATGGAAGACATGAGAAAAGATGCCGCAAAACAGAAAGCAATCGAAACTGCACTTAAAATGCTTAAAGATAATATTGCTTTAGAAAAAGTTGCTGAATATAGCGGGCTTTCTCTTGACGAAGTTAAAACAATTAAATCTGAAAATAATCTATAAAACTAAAGCTCCGATATGTTCGGAGCTTTAGTTTTTATAAAATGATTATAAAAATACATTTTTGTTCACTTGTATAATACTATACAATATCTTACCCTACTCTGCACTAAATTTTAGAATTTGTAGGTTAATTTCGTTTTTGCTTGTTCAATTGACGTAAAATGGTGAAAACCTGCTTAAATAGCGGGTTTTCGGGGTATTTTATATTGAATTTTCACGGCAGTTTTGGACCTAATGTGTAGTATTAGTTAACCCGCCGTGACCGGCATCGAGAATTATGGTTTTTCGGGGGAAAATACTACCCGATGTTAAAATCTTATTTATTCCCGAAAAGAAAATTGCGATAATAGTGCAGATAACAGATACAAAAAATAAAGATAGTATAATTCTTTTCAAATACATCACTTCTCTCATATATAATCCTATGAGAAAAGTGGTTAAAGTAGAAACACTAAGTAAATATATTATATTCTATAACCCTTCGTTTTGCAATAATCATTATAAAACCTTAGGTGTCCGAAATTTTTCTCTTTACTCCTTGCGGTTTTGTTTTTACGATGATATAATAATCTTGTTAAATTTTTGCGCGAGGTGAAAATATGATTCTCACGGTAACCGCTAACCCCACTGTTGATAAGGTTTACTTTGTTAATGAACTCAAAATAGGCGAAGTTCACCGCCCTTTTAAATCTGCTGCAACTGCAGGCGGCAAAGGTATAAATGTTGCCCGTGTCGCCTCATTACTAGGTGAAAAAACTATGGCGCTTGGTTTCATAGCGGGCCGAAACGGTGAATTTGTTGCTGATGAAATCAAAAAATCAGGCATTGAGGATAGATTCACAAAGGTCAGCGGTGAAACCAGAATAAACACTAATATTTCCGATAAAGCGGGTAATTCCACCGAAATTCTTGAAGCAGGCCCATCGGTTACAAATGAAGAAATTTATTTGCTTATTGATGAATTTAAAAAAGCCGCCGATAAAAGCGATATTATCTGCGTATCGGGTAGTTTGCCCCATGGCGCAGATAGTTCGCTATATAAAGAACTTATTCGTATAGCAAAGAGCAAAAACCAAAAAATTATTGTTGATACAAGCGGCAATACTCTTAAAGATATAATTGAATGCGCGCCTTTTATGGTTAAACCGAACCGAGATGAAATAAGAGAACTTTTTGGAATTGAAACAAATAATCATAACGATATAAAAAAGGCCCTTCTCATACTCCATGAAAAAGGCATAGAATTGCCCATTATCACGCTAGGCAGCGACGGGGCATTTGCATATATTGATGGAAAATTTTATCGCTTTTACTCCCCCGCTGTTTCGGTTAAGAACGCGGTGGGCTCGGGAGATAGCGCGGTTGCGGGTATTGCGGTGGGCATTATCAATGGTTTACCCCTTCCCGATGCCATCGCGCTTGGTATGGCGGCAGGTACAGCCAACACCCAATTCGATGAAACGGGTTATGTTTCAAAAGAACTAGTAGAAAAGTATTTAAAAGAAATAAAACACGAAATAATATAATGAAAAGCCCTCCGTTTTCACGAAGGGCTTTTTAATTTACTTATAAGGATGATTCCTCTTCCCTATTCTTTTTCTTTTTAAGAATTAAGAAGATTGTAATGCCAGCGGCAAGAACCACTGCCACTGCGATGGCGGGAATAATTATCCAGAGATAATCGAAATCATCGCCGGGATTTTTACGAATAACCTTAATCTTTTTCTTTCTCTTAGGTTTATCATCGTCATCCGTATCATCTTCAGATTCTGATTCATCCTCCGATTCAGTTTCATTGTCTTCATCAGTTAAGGAATTATCCATATTTTCAGGAGTTTCGTTATCATCATCCTCAACGAAATTAACAAATTCGCAGAAGGCAAAGCTCATTCCGTACGCTTCATCTAATATGGTTATATAATAATTATCTTCAACCGTATGCTCTACCATTTCCGGTTCGCCGTAAGAATTTCTCACAATATATGCTTCTCCGGTGCCATGGAACAACGTTTGAGGCATACACACGCGAATTTCTCTGCCATCAACATCGCTTATGATATTACCGTTTGAATCCAAAAGATAAATATCGTATATTTCCGAAGCAAATGCAACACCTTGCTCTTTAAGAACGAGCTTTTCTTCTTCGGTAGATTCGCGCTTAATTACCAAAATATCCTGCAATGCTGAGTAAACGTCATTATCGCGAAGAGCAACTAAGTCTACACGAATACCCGTTTCTTCATCGGTTATCGATGCTGCAAGTCCCTCAGATGCGGTATATCCCAATATTTCAAGACCGTTGACCTGAATCTCAGAAATAATTGCGCCAATTTTTTTATTATGTTCAAAATACTTCTGCGTTCCTTCTACTATCTCAATTCTTATATATTGAGCTATTTGAGGGAGGAAAGTAAACGAGTATTTTCCATCGGGGTCTTCTGTTTTTGAAGTAAATTCCTTAATTGGCTTTGCATCCTTACCGAACAATGAAAGATCATCTTCGCCCAGATAAAAATTCAGTTTACTGGGCCAATAATCATTTCTACCACCCGAAATATAACTAATATTATCTACCGCATTAAGACTGCCGAGATCTACAAGAATATTAATAGTATTTCTGCCGGTACCATTTGCGTTGCCGCGAGAACCGTTATATAAATCGGCCGCAGAAGCAATGTCACCATCAAAGGCATACATGAAATCGTAATAGTCCTCGCCGTTCCAAGGAGCATTATATTTTCCAGTCAAACTTGAAGTAATGGCAAAATCGTATGTATCCTTGTTTTCAAGCCATATACTTGATTGATCGCTCTTTTCTTCGGCAAGATTCATATAAACGAATTCTTGTCTATTCCATCCTATTACTTCGAACTCTGTGGGGTCAAATGTTCCATTTACGGTATGCGATATGCTAAATCTAATGTATCTGGCATAAATCGGCATTTCACCAAATGTTTTAGAAATTTCTTTGCTATCCGCGTTTGCATTATAATAATCAAGGACCATAGATTCCTTATTCCAAACGCCTTCTTCATCCTCTGAAACATAAACAGATAAGCCGGATACATTTTCGGTAAGAGTTGTTAATTTAACAGAATTAATGCTCTTATTAGCGCAAAGATTAAATACAAAATCAATATTCTTGCCATTTTGAGCAATGGGAGTAGCTATATCATATATTCCGTCTGCCGCATTAAGATAATCTAATCCGCCATACTCATCCTCTTTAATCTTTTCTTTATTACCCGCTGCATCTGTTCTATATACTTCAACGGGCATATGACCTAAGAAGTTAACCTCTTTTAGTGGTTTATAATATCTTTCACCGTAAACCGCAAGATCATTAAGTCGAGGATAGCATAGATTTCCGTACCAGGATATTGACTTATCATAATCATTTACGGGAACCTTAATGCAGAAGGAAACATATCTTGCTATAACACCGTCTCCGAGGGCTGTAAACAACTGGGTTTCCGTAGTACCGTTTTCACTGTCAACCATATTATTATAGGTAACAACTCTGCTGCTTGATTTAAATAACGTAGCGTAATCGGTTGATGCATATATTTCGTATTTACCTGTTTGCAAATGCGCTTGTTTGTAATGATTTATAAGAAGCTGCTTGATATAATATGTTTCCTTAAGGTCGAAGAAAATATGGAACGTAATCTCTTCTCCCGCAACACTTATATTAGCGCCTTTTCCGCCAATACCTACAACCGTATCATTATTGCAGTCGGTTAAATTCTGAACCTCATATCCCAAATTTGCTTGAGACCATTTGGTTTTAGCGCCGGTAGCGCCTTTGATGTATGCAACCGTATCGTTTTTCGCAAGGAGATTTTCTCCGAGTACGGACATTTGCTCATTGGTATACGAGCCGGTAGAAACCGTATATTTAAGGAATGTACCATAAACACCGAATTCGCCTATATCAACAGATACGCCGTCGGTATAAATTCTTAAAGCAACGTACGAACCGCTTATACTTGGTTTGCCTGCGTAATTAAAAATCTGTATCTGCTCGGAATTTGTATTTTCATAGCTGGCAACTATAGATTCATCACTTGCAAGTTTATCCATAGAGTCGGCAACGTATATTCTGTATTTCCCGATGGGCTTAGATGACGGTGCGCCTACAACGAAATCACTTACATTTGCCTGACCTTCAAAGCGATAAACGAATTCTACGTACGAATCACTACCTGGAGCAACTGTATCTACCGAAGCAACTGTATCAAAATCATCGTCAAGCATATTATTATATTCTACGTCGGCAATTTTAAGCTTTTCCGTTCCGTTATAGTAAAAAACGGTAGGAACTGACTTCACAATAAGATTATCAGTAAATGCAGAGAGATGTGTTTGCGCATCGGATACAGTCGGATAAGGGTAAACATTGCAAGTAAACTGCATACCCAACTCATCTCTTAAATCAATCGCTTCATTAAGTGCGGCTTTAAATTCATCCCGTCCGCCAAGACCAGTTGTATCAATCTTGCACGCTGCATATATCCAATCGGCCAAATCCCATTCACTTGTATCTGATTTAGGGAAGGTAGAATTATCACTTAAATTTAACCATGCGGCCTGAAGTTTTGATATTGTCAAAATCTTTTCAACGCTTTCAATCTTATCCAACTCAGAAATCGCATTCTTCATTGCAATGAAATCCGCATCGTCAGAACTAAATAAATTATTCTTTTCGGAAGCATTAACGAAATTCATTGCCTTAGCTATAAACAAGGATGAATTTGTATTTTTGAGTTCTTTGGTTTTCGCATCTACTGCATCAAAATTAATAGTAATAGAGCCAACGGTTATATCGGTCTCAAAATTGATATCAAGGCCAATCGCTTTTAATTCCTTATTACCTTTAGAAGCCAGTGGTGCCTGATTGGAGACGCCCTCCATAACTTTTTTCACCCAAGCGCCTTTTTCAGATTCAGAATATACAAAAGTCGCGTTATCATTCCATGCGGTTGCATTGCCTTCGTAAACATATTTAGGACGAATAGTAATAGCGTTAGAGGTTTTTGAATAGTAAGAAAAACTATTAATAACACCAATTGGTAAACTAGGATTTTCTCCTTCTTCGAAGGTGAAAAGTATTTCATCGGCATCATCGGAGGCATTTCCGCCTGCAGCGTGATACGTAGCGTATTTAGGTCCTAATACGGTTTTATCAGAAATATCGCTACCGTTATACGCAGACGCATCGTAAACCGTTAAACCTTCACCTTCTTTTTTGGGCTCAGTCCAAACGGCGTACGGCACCATTATTTTGGTTATTTTTAAATTGCTCCAATAATATTCAATATCGGAAGTCGCCTTATCTAAAGCATACTCCTCGCTGTTTAAAACACCCGTAGTTAATTCCAATGCCGTCTTAAACTTCTTGAATTCAGCATTATTAACATCGCATAAATTATTTGCTATCGCCGCATCATAGAATGCTTTTGCGTTATTATAAAATACGTATGGGTTAGATATGGCGAGACTGAGTTCTTGCTCCGATGCGGCACTGAATTTCGCAACCATAGTGCCTATAACTATATCGCCTGTTCCGTTAAAGTCGAAGTCAATACCGGTTAAATTCCTATCCTTTACGCCACCAAGAGCGCCGTTTGCAGTAAGAAGAGTATCAAGCTGAGGCAATTCGCTCATATTAAGCTTCTTCCATCCGCCTGCGGTAAGATTGAAAATAGAATTATTATTACATCTTGAGCCGGTAGGTACACAGAAATAGGGGCGAATAGCATTTGAGGAGGTAGAATAAACGTATACACTGAAGTCCTTAAGCTGAGATACCGTATATGTGGCACCACTTCTTGTGAACGTGAATTTTATACGGTCCTTGGTATCGGCTGCATCGCCGCCTGTCAAGGAATATGAAATATATTTCTCTCCTAAAACGCTCTTATCTGAAATATCACCTGCAAATGCGGTAGAATCGTTTAGCGTAAGCGCGGTACCGTCAAATAATCCGCTTGGAACTAAGCTTTCGGTAACAGTAATTTTAGAATAAGCATCGGCAAGTAAATCAATTGCAGAATCCAAAGTGCCATCGAAATCATTTAAAGCGTTTATTGCATTTGTAAATTCGGCAAATGCAGCATCGTCGTCTGCATAATAGTTATTTGCTATTGCCTGATTATAAAAATCTTCTGCGGCCTTAGCGAAAGCGTTTACATCGCTCGAAGCAAGGGCCAAGGTAGCATCATCAACGGCATAAAACTCCATTTCCATAGAGCCCACGATAATATCACCTGTGCCGTTGAAGTCAAAGTCAACTCCCGTTACTACTCTATCCTTTATACCACCTAAAGCACCGTTGGCGGTAAGCAGGGTGCTAAGCTGAGGTAATTCACTCATTTTTAATTTCTTAAAGCTGCCCGCCGTAAGATTAAATATAGAGTTATTATTACATCTTGCACCGGTAGATACACAGAAAAAGGGGCGAATAGCGTTTGATGAGCTTGATTTCACGTATACAGTAAAATCCTTGATTCCGCCTATAGT
>JAZNWP010000063.1:0-39393 GCA_045593385.1 Acutalibacteraceae bacterium | reverse complement strand
TTTACAAAATTATCAACTTCAATAATCCAATCAAAACCTGCTCTCCAGCCCCGGTCATTTATGCCGGTTAAATAATCAGATCCGTTCGCCTTTGTAAAAACCTCTTTTATATCATAAAGAGAAAACTCAGATAAAAGGATCCTAACTTTATCAAGCCTGGTCTTCGTCAGATTTCTGCAAGGTGGATATTTAACGCAGATATTGTTGAAAAGAATTTGAACGGACTCGCAATCTGCTACACTATATTCTTCTCTTCTTATATTCTTTATTTCTTTATATTCTTTTATGTGGTCAGTTGCTGGTCGCTCGCTGGTCACTTGTTGGTCATTTTGTTGGTCGTTTTGTTGGTCGTTTTCATCATCCCGACCTTGATATTTTGCCCAATTTACAATGGTTACAATAGAAAATCGGTTGGTCACTTTGATGGTCACTTCGTTGGTCGATTTTAAGTGATTTAGAGCAGTTCTCACAGCCCTTTCCGTAATTTCAAGCTCTTCCGCCAATTTCTTTCTGCCTACAACCAGGCTGCCTTTCGGAACCTCATATCCGTGATACCTGGAATCTTCCCATTGAGCATTCAAAAGCAGGTGGATAAATACACGCATCGTATTCGGATCATCATACCATTCCCATTCTAAAATCGATCTATGTAATTTTATAAAACCATCATTCATATTCAAGTTCCTTGCAAAATAAAAACCGCCTTGGATATAGTCTCCCACCGACTAATCCAAAACGGCTATTTGCCCTTGCCAATATTCAACTCCTTACCGGCAGGTGGGATACCAGCAAGGGCTTATGTTCAAAGAAGGCTTTAAACACTTTTATATTACATTATATTTAATGTAATGTCAACTCCGGGCAAATTCTTTATATATTTCTTCATTGACTGATCTAATACTTCTTATTTTGACAGAACCTTTTAATTCAGGATGCTCGGATTGAACTTTCTGTCTTGTTCTTCTTACAGTTTCAAAACACGGCAAGCCTAATTCCTCAAGTCTTAATATAACATCACCAAAAGGCATTCTGGCAGCTGTGGGATTTAGTCTTAATGTAATTATATGATATAAATACATATCAGAATCTCTTGCTGCAGGATAATGACTTAAAGTATCTTTAACAATATCTAATGTTTGATTAAGCTCTTTTTCTTTATCCATAACATATCTCCCTAAAATGGTAAATCATCCTTTTGTTCCGGTGTAAGGTCCATGAAATCATCATCTTTTGAAACAGTCTCATTTTCCTGCTGCGTACCCGAAGATTTGCTTTCGGCAAATTCGTGTTCTTCGACAACAACATCGGTGGTATAAACTTTCTGTCCGTCTTTGTTGGTGTAAGAGCCTGTCTGAATCCTTCCGACAACGATAAGTTTAGTTCCCTTTTTGACATACTTTTCGGCAAACTCTGCCGTTTTTCCGAAGCAGACACAGTTTATAAAATCCGTCTGCTTTTCTTCGCCTTTTGAATACTTGCGGTCTACCGCCAAATTGTATCTTGCTACCTTTGTTTCTCCGCTTTCTTTCACTTCACAATCCCGTGTCGCTCTGCCACACAAAAATACTTTATTTGCCATTTTATTCCTCCTTAACATATTCCCAATGACAATTTCTTGTTCTATTTCCGTTTCTGCAAACTTTTGAAATTTTTGTAGGTGCTACTTTATATTTCAATCCTGCTTCTTTTACGGAATTAAATACTTCTCCCGTTTCAATATTTTTAACCTTTCTTGTTCTTTGTGGTATTCCTCCATTTTCCCACCTTTCTTTCGAGTGCAGACTTGCGTGTTCCTTAAACGTCATTAGTTCTAAATTTTCAAGCCTATTATCATCACGATTTTTGTTTTTATGATGTACCACTTCGTCTCTTGTAATATACCTGCCTATTGCTTCTTCCATTACCAAAATATGTTCCATAACATATCCATCTTTTGTAGCCATAGGATGATCCGGACAATAAACCTTAATATAGCCGTCACTTCTTTTTTTCTTATGCCCACCAAATTCGCTTGGATTAGAATATTTGTTTTTGTGAGCAAGGGAAATTTTTAATTTAGTTTCATCAGATAAATGAGTCCCTTTTCTTGGAGACGGTTTCCCTTTTTTCGACTCTGAAATTTTTTTCTTTGTTCTTTCCGTCATTTTGGGCTTTGCTTTTATATTATATTTTTTCAAGTAATTAAATACTGTACCCACCGCAATGCCGGTTTTTTTTGAAATTTCATTCATCGATAAATTTTCAGATATATACATTCTTTCTAAATCTTCTTTTGATATCATATAAACACCTCCTATTTATATTATACCAAAATAATGACTTTATTCAAGCATAACCTTATTCACTTTTTTCCAATCTTCTGAATCAAGCAAATCAAAAGTAATGTTCCACAAATAATTGAAGTAATTATTATTCCGTTCATTTTAACCTCCTTATAGCCACGATTTGCCATAAATACGGATAAATTCTTCTCTGGTACCGTATTTCTTTTCCCATTCTCTTTGAGCAAATTGTTTAACTTCTTTCTCAAACCGGGAATTATCATGCAGCTTATGACAGTTTCTGCATAAATAAATCTTTAATCCATAATATTCGGACCAATCCCTGTTTGAACTTCCTGACAGACAGTGATGTTCATCTAAAGGCCCGGTTCTTCCACAGATGAAGCACCGTTTTTCTTTTTGCAATATTGATTCCATTCATTCAAACTCCGTTTAAGTTCTTCCTGTGTTGGTGATTCCAAGCCCATTCCTTCCATTTCGGCAAACACAGATTGAAGCAAATCATTAAATTCAGCTACATCATAAGTTGAAGATCCGTAAAAGCATAAGCATTGAGTTCCTAATTGTCCATTGCAGTCAACATCACCTATAACCTCAACTTCTCTCCAGATTTTCTTTAATCCTTCAACAGCATTCGGTCTTACTACAATATAAGTATATTTACCATAATGCTTAAGAATATCCAAATAAACATCCCATTTATCCATTCTTTTGGCCTTAGCAATCTTACTTATACATTCCCATAAAAGAGCATTTGCATTCTTGCTGCGCTTGCTTTTAAATAAAACGGCAGTAATCTTGAGGGATTTGTCCTTTATTTCATCCAAAAAGGACAAATTGCCCTCATCCATTAAAAATGTAATCAAATATTTATTTGTTTCAAAATCCTTGGATACTCCAAATAATTTACCTACAAATATCATTTGTTTGCCTTTTCTTTAATAACATCCCATTTATCATTAACGTTTCTGAACTGTGCCTGATTCATTTCTGTTAAATCTTTAATCTTATAAGCATTTAAAAGAAATTCTATCGGAACATTTTCATCGTTACATTTCTTTGTCAGAGCCTTAACCTGAACAGCAGAAATAAGTTCTTTTCCTACCTCTTCCATCATCTGTGCATTTTTTTCCTCATCCGTCATTGACTTTTGAGTTTCTTTTTTAGGCTTTACTTCGTGACATTCGGCATCAGGATCAACCATTTCCTCTGTCGGAATACAAAATACCTGAAAACAAGCATATTTAAAAGCAATACTCATAGCTTTATTTGTTGCCTTATCCCCGGAATCCATTCCTTCACCAATTGTTATGGCTTCAATATGGCTTCCATCCTCAGCAAAGAAACTGAACTTGATCTTACAGATTGAATATATAAGCAGATTGCCTTTGTTTGTTGTTCTTTCTTCTCTGGTCTGCTCTAATACTTCCGGGACAACAAATACACCATGATTTGTAAGTGCTGGATTAATCGCATTCATTACGGCATCAATGCCTCTGTACATAAATCCCTGCTGCAAGTTCTTCTGATTCTTACCAACAGCCCCGATTTCTTTCATAACTTCATTTATTGCTTTATAAATGTTATTGGCCATTATTTAATCCTCCATTCAATACCGTTTTCTTTGGTCCAAGCATCAAACTTTTCAAAATCTAAAGCACTTAAGCAAATAGACATATCCATCCATTCTTTAGGATCTTCGGCAGCAGTCTCAACCTTGACTTCTTCTTTAACTTCAGGCTTCGGCTCTTCCTTAATTTCTTCTTTAACTTCAGCTTTTGCCTTCTGTTCTTCCAGAATCTTATCAAGATCCTTAATCTGTTTAACTTTATCAAGAGCCATGCTTAATGATAATGTTTCTTTATAAACTTCAAGAGCTTGTTCCTTATAATCCAATGTATCAATACTCTTTAATTCAGTTTCAATCATGCTGAAGGATAAGTCCATTTCTTCTTCGATTGCATTTTTAGAAAAACTTGAATTTAACCATTTGGAATTATAAATCTGCTCTAATTTAATCCAATCAAACGGGCATTTCTGCTTAAATGTAGCTTCTATCCACTGTTTCTTTGCTTCTGCAAGCTGTGCCTCATAATTCTTGACCTGCGTATCAATAGCCAATATAGGCTTATCTAATAAAGCAAGTATCTCATTAACCTTTGCTTTGAATTCGTTAAAAGGCTGCATGTATTCTTTTTCCATTGCAATCCTTTTATCATTAATAGCCTTCTTTAATTTGTTCAGATCAGCTCGGTCCTTCTTTGCCTGTGCAATCTCATTATCGTTATAGATCATATTCTCGTATTTGCTGACCTTTTCCTGCAAATCCTTTTTTAATTCTTCAAAATTCGCTTCCGGGATTTCCGGAATCTGCATTTTCGTAATCTGAAAATCCATGTTTAAACCTCCTTCTTATAATTATCCATGAACTTCTTAATCTTGCCGGTAACAATAAGCCCCGGATCTTTGCCAAATTCAATCTTTAAAACAGTAGTGGGAGAAATACCACATTCCTTGGCAAATTTTCTCTGTGATAAAGAATTGTCGGCCCTGAACTTTTTAATTTCCTGTCCTAAGCTCATTTTATACCCTCCTTTCTTGCAATTTTCTATATTGTAGCACACTTTACACCATTACGCAACAATAAACAACAAAAAAGGCAACATTTCTGCTGCCTTTTTTACTTATTCAATTTTAGATATTACGTTTTCATATAACGGCCTATTGATTACATACAATGTTTCCATTAATTCATCTATAACCGGGAAAACGTTTGCAATTCCTTTTCTTTCAACAATCTGTGAAAAATAAGAATTGCTTAATGGAATATACTCTTGTTGCATTGCGCCCGAATATCCTTGATCTATTGGTTCTATCTTTGATTTTTGTCTATCCAGAAGCGAATAGTAAGCCGCCAATTTAACGCACGTTGCGCTTGATGGATTTCGGATCCCTTCACATTCGGCAATTGCTTCCTTAAGATCATTCTCTGTAATCATTACATAGATTCCATCTTTCTGATGAATTTATCAAATTCCATTCGGGTTCTTTCATCGGGAGCATCTTCCATAAGTTCACGGAGCTCCATAATCATATTACTGTTTCTGGAATATCCGCCACGATTTGAATATTCGCTTCTATTTGAGTAGTTTCCGCCTCTTTCGTTAGAATATCCGCCTCTTTCATTTGAATAGCCACCACGCTCATTAGAGTAATCTCCACGCATAGAATAGCCATCTCTACTCATACCCATTGCATTAGAATATTCGCTTGAATATCTGCCTCTCGAATCTCTTCTCGCATTACTTCCTCTGCCTCTGGCACCGGAATATTCTTCTTCCTCATATTTCTCTATGACTTTATCGAGATTCTTAATTGAATGCGATAATTTATCGATAACATCCAAATCCCCGGCTTTAAGATCCTTTTTTCTGCCATATTCCTCAAGATTTTTGCAAAGGGTTTCTTTTAATTCATATAATTCATGCATTGTTTTACCCTCCTATGCGATTCTTGTAACTGTTAAGTTTGCGTTCTGTACCAAAATAGGCGGTGCAGGTGTTGTAGCAGGATCTGTACTTTCAGATACATTCTCTACACTCACATTAAAGCAACATCCTTTAGGTACAGAAATAATCGCTGTACTTGTTACATTAAAGAAATTCTCTGTTGTGGGCGGCTCTGTTGCAACATCCGCAGGTGTTACAATAGCCCTGCTCGTTAATAACGGCTCCCCATCCAATGCCAATGCAACAGCAATTGGTCCTGCCGTTCCGTCACTCGGAACCGCAATATTTCCATTAAATGTAACCTGGTATCTTGCAAAACAGTTATTCGTGATGCCCCGGAGAGTTACAATACCACTTCCATTTCTGTGATATACATAGCCTTTATTACAACCGATACTTGTGTTCAGGGTAACTACCTGATTGGGTAATACGGTTTGTACTTCATTCTTCGTAAACTCTGCCATATTAACACCTCCTAAAAGTTACCGCATCCGCAACCGCAACCATTGTTATTGTTGTTAGGACAAGTGAAAATAGGCTGTGATCCGTATACGGGCTGTGCAGGAATAGGACAACTTCTTAATTCATTAACGATGTTATTCTGAATATCTGCTGTCTGTCTGATCTGCGATGCCGAAAGGTTAGCCATTGTCAACTGTCTTTCAAGGTCTGCGATTCTGTCGTTCTTTCCGTCAAGTTCTAACTGGCAAAGTTTGTCAAGGATCAACTGACCATTTCTATTGGTCGATTCGATGATATCTCTCGTATTGTTCGCATCTGCGAATCTTGTCGCATTGCCTTCGTTCTGAATAATATTCTGTGTCTGGCAATTAGCAAGTCTGTTTTCGCAACAACAATCTGCGAACTGTGTGCCTAACTGATTAAAGCCCTGTGACATAGCGGTCTGCAGGTTGAAAGCGGTCTGCATGTTCGCAATCTGTCTTGCATTTGCGCTCTGCTCAACTCCGTTAAATCCGTTAAGCATAGACATCTGCATATCAGAGCAACAATTGCAAAGCTGCGTTGATAAAGATGCGATTCCATCTCTTACGGATGTAATGCTATCCTGGAGCATATTGTCTCTTAGACCGTTTGAAAAGTTGTTGTTGATTCCCTGCTGTCCGTTTAAGAGCCAAGGAAAATCATAACCGAGCATCATGTTTCCAAAACCGCCGAATCCACCGCCGAATCCATTGCCCCATCCGCCACCGGCGAGTAAAAGCAATAATACAATCCAGCCCCAGTCGCCGCCAAAGCCGCCACCGAAACCGCCGTTGCCGCCACCATACATAGGTGCAACAGGCATTACCATTCCATTACTTTCGTCTGTAATAGCCATAAAATTTTACCTCCATATAATTTTTAATGGTTAGGAACCACCCTCGAAACGGATGATCCGTATATAACAAAAGGCCCGTACGCTACCTTCCATTACCAAAAAGATTTTGAATCTGGGGATTGTTTCTCATTTGCATAATTTGATTTACCTGTGCCTGCGAAACCTGCCCCGTATTCAATAAATGCTGAATTATCGCATTAGGATCATTCATCCCCTGCGGAATGTTATACCGCATCGATAAAATCCTCATTGGATTCTGTTTTATTTGATTTAGAAGTTGAATTGCGCTTAATGGATTGCTCATTTCGATTCTCCTTTAACAAATTGATTTCATCCCAGAGCCTATTCAGCTCACCACGTATATCAAAAGAATTGTTCTCTATAACTTCGTTGGCTTCTTCTTTGACAAGTTTGTACTTCTCAATTACCGGCTTATCAAATTGAGAAAATCCCATTGTCTTGGTATATAAGTATGGAGCATTCTCCAATTTGAAGTTCACACTATTACCACATCCGACCGGGAAATTAAAAACTTCCTGTTCACTCTTGACAACGATAAACCCACCGTTCTGAATCTGTTGCTGTTGCGGTTGTAATTGCTGCATCTGCTGCTGTCCGTAATTAGGATACGGATAACCAAAATTGTAAGCCATTTTTTATTTCTCCTTTCAAAAAAAAATATATATCAAGATTTAACCCAGGCATAAAGCGGATATTCATTGCCCGAATCCCAACTATCAAAATAGTTTCCATTTACAACAGCTACAACATGAGAGCCTGTTCCGACAACATATGTCCCTTTGTTATATTCTTTTGAAAAATCCTTAATTGTATAACAATCCGGGCAGTTTTCCGGTATATTAAATCTCTTGAAATTATTTTGTCTTAATACGGATCCTATAACAGAATTTGCATTAGGCATATCGCCCATAGCAAAACCATTTAATGCAAGTTTTGCATAAGCAGTTTCCCAGTCGATATTTAAAACTTTGGCTATTGCTCTTACGGCACAATCCTCCACATTTCGCATTGCGGCAGGATTGGGATTATACATTACATACATGAATCCAACTCCTTCATACATTCACCGCTGTTTATAAATTCAATAATGGAAACTGCAACCCGTAGAATATAGATTGCAGGGATATCTTTCAGATCTTCAGATTTGAGTAAAAGTTCAGATAATTTTTTCGTATCCATAAAAAGCCCTCCAACTAATAAAAGCATATAAAAAAGACACCCGTTAAACGAGTGCCTTAATGTAAATATTTTGTCACATTTTCATTTCACATATGTTTCTCTAATTTTTTTTGAGAATCATAAACTATTCTTTTTATCTGTGCTACAGATTTATGATATTTCTCAGATAATCTGTCAAATGTATATCCATTAAGTAAACGATCTTTGACAATATCTCTATGAATATCATTAAAAATCCATTGGTTAATAAGATAAATTGCCATATCATAAGATTTATTATAAATCTCAAAAATATTACTATTTTCTGAAATATCAGGGGAACACAAACTTTCCTGGCCATCAAATGCAATTTTTTCATTATATTTCTTTTCCAGAGAATTCCTATAAAAAGTTTTATTATATCCTATTTGTGGATTTTCTGTCTGTAACATGACAATATAAAGAATCTCGTATTGATGGCAAATATCCTCATTTTCAAAAACATCAATTATTTCATGCTTTATGTTTTCCCATCCATATTTTTCAATATCTCTTGAAAACTCATAATGCTGACTATATCCCTTTCCGTTCCTCCACCGGGAATCCGCATCTTTTGTCATGCCAATATATATTTTCCCATTTGGCATTGTATGTGCATATAAAAAATACATTACTTAACCTCCTTTACAATTTCAGGATGCTTTTTCATATCAGCTTTTACCAAATTTACAAGATATTCAGTCAAGCTCATTCTGTTTCTCCATGCTGCCTCTTTCAAATACTCTTTTACCTGTGCCGGTAATTTTAAATTTAACCTTTCATTATCCATGTTTGTCCTCCTTTAAGACATATTGTGTGCTACATACATATTATACACACATTCTGTAAAATAGGCAACAAAAAAGCGGCATTTCGCCGCTCTTTTGCATAATATAGTGTGCCTGTTTTTAGTTTCCCTGAATAGTTTTCTTCATGATGATTACCTCCTTTTCTTAAAGATAATATCTTCGCCTTTATATACGATTCTTTTCACCTGCGTAACGCTTAAATCAAATTCCTCGGCTAATTTCTCATAGGTAAGACCATCAATCAGTCTGCGCTTTAAAATCGACCGGTCACGTTCAGAATGAATCAATTCGTCAATAGCATCAGTAACTTCCGAATTTGTATACTCCCTCATGCTTTTACCCTGCCATCACCGCCGCACCTTGGACATTTCTTATAACCGGACTTGCCGCCGGTTTTCCGAACTCTCTTTTTAGTTATCTTTTGTTTCACTTTGGCCATAATTGAAATCTCCTATGCCATTTACAAATGCATCACCCTTCCCGGTGTCTACTTCTTGCTCAACAGATACCTCATCAATAAATTGGCTTTTATAATAAATCCATGCTGCATTAGATCCGATTAAGGCAACAATTAAAATAATAATTACTACCCATAATCGCTTGTTAGCTCGTTCCATTCTGGCCATATCGCCTTCATGCCAAGCCAAAAAGTTTCTTTCTTCCATAAAGCCTCCTTCTATTTATACAACGATCCCCAGGTCTTTGGACCTACACATCCATCAACCGCAAGTTTCTTTCCATCTATATCGGTATTTTCTTTCTGAAACTTTATAACCGCTGCTTTACATCCGGGACCGAATATTCCATCAATACCTTTAGGATCATATCCTTTAGATACTAATAATTGCTGTAAAATCTTTACATATTGCCCCGTGCTGCCCTTTTTAAGAATAGGGTAAGTAGAAATATCGACTTTAGGTTTTTCTTGCGAATTTGAACCGTTTTCTTTGTCAGGATAATAAATTACGTGTATCTTGGAATGACCTGTCCATCTTCGGGAATGCAGACCTTCCTGCTTGCCGATATTCTCAACAGCAGTAACCATAACCTTACCTTCCCAGGCACCGGTGCATTCGATCGCTCTTCCGTTTCCAATATACACACCAACGTGACCTTTCATCCATAACAACTCACCCACCTGGATGTTTGAAAAATCGGTTGATTTATCCAAAGACTTATCCCAAATAGTCTGATCATTCATATCACGCAAGCCATTGGATGTATAGACTACATTAGGAAAACCCCAAATAACCGCTTTAATTAAACCCACGCAATCAAAAAGACGAGTTTCATCCGGCAGATCCAGCAACATCGGCATCTTGCTTGGTGCATCTTTCGGCGTATACCACTCCGGATATTGCTTTGCCTTGCTTGATAAAAACGCAGGCGTAGCGCATTGACCGAAAGTTCCCTTTGCGTACTTGGTTCGATATTTACTTATAATATCAAGGCATTTGCTTGCCAATTCTTCACCGGTCATTTATTCTCCAATCTGTCGTGTCTGACTTTTGAAATTCCAAAAATGGTACCAAGAAATACCTGCACCGCACCGGCAATTGTTAAAACAACATCCGTATGTGGAATATCAAGTACGTTCCCAATTACTCCATAACATACAATTGCGGCAGGTATCACAATCGCAATGATCCAGCGCAACCATTCGTAAACTTTCTGTGGTAAATACGGCATAACATTTTCCTCCTTATTTTCTTATAAAATATTTATTTAATTCTTTCCTTGCATCGTTCATTTCGTCTACGTTATTTCCATCAATGGCATGATTTAAAAGCGCAAGCAAGGCTTGCTGTGTAACCCTGTTTCCATCCTCGATGGCTTCAATTTTCTGTTTATCCCGACCGAACCTTGCATCATACTCAACAAAAGTTGCCTTGATTTCAAACTCCAATTTCTTTTCAAGCAATGAAACCCTTTCTTCCAGATTGCTTGTCGGCATCTTCGTTGATTTAATTCTCTGTTCCACCATATTCCATAAGGTCATAATAGTAATTAAACCGCCACATATAACCAAAGTTATTTCCACCCATTCTTTCATAAGTTTCTCCAATCTTCGTAAATAAAATATGCAATTATTAAAATCAAACAGATAAAAACAATAATCGTACCCATTATTCTTCCGTCAAAGTATATGTAACTTTCATCGTCTGATTAGCGGTTTTCGTTACATAGGAATCAAGGTTATTGATTGTTGCAAGGTATAAGGGATTGTGAATAATACCCGATGCGTTGTCTCTTGGCGCAATGTTTAATCTTCCCAACGCACCATCACTTAAACTCGGATTATTTACAAGTCCAATAGTATTATTTCCTACTGAACATACACCGCCATTTACAGGATAAGCCGTTTTATTTACAGCATCATACATAAATTCTGGAAAATTACCTGCTGTGCCCGATGTTAATACTTCAAAACACATCCATCCATCGTCCAAAACGTATATTTTTTCCCTGCGAAAATCGTTTCCACTTCCACCTGCCAACCTTGCATCAATGGAATCCAAATGCTCACTTGTATTTACGTTAAACACTTCGATGTATCTTGCGATATATTCATTTCCAACAAAAGCATAATTCTTTGTGAAAATAACACCAACTGTTTCGTTTCCAGAGTATGAACTAATGCAGATTTGACGGCTTGACGAGTTTGTAAACGATTTCTGCGTTAATGTTTCGTTTTCGGCATCAAATTCGTAATAATAAACTGTTCCACCTACCGCTATATTTTTTGTTGCGTTGAAATAAGGTACAAATCTATAAATGCCGTTGCCTATATCATAAAGTTTTAAGCAACCAAATTCATAAGTGTTTCCCGATATGCCGTAACCATCGCCAACCTCTGACAAATCAAATTCAACTGTCTTTGTAAAGCCATTGAAAACACTTCCTGTGATTAAACTTCGCCTTGTTTTTGTGATTTTGATTTTTCCGTCTGAATAATTACCACTAACATTCAAAAGCCAATTACCATAGGCACTCGCCGTATTGCAATTCACAACACCCCTTGTGTTTTGCAAGGATTGGAAATTATAAGTCCTTGATGCGTGATATTGTCCATCCCTGTTGCCATACCCGATATAACCGCCTACTCTTGATGTCAAGCAGACACAAGCAATGTTGCCATTGGCTTGATTCGTTGCAAAATCATAGACCTGTGTTATTTCTGTTCCGCTTTCGGATGATTCCTGCGAGTTATAACTTCCCAACTCGTTTGGACTTCCACTATTGGAAATACCATACGCACCATTGCCAATCATAACATTTCCCAAAGACATAAACTTGTTGCCAACTGTTTCGGGATTCTTTAAAAGGAAAATACCGCCCAATGCATTTTTCCAAAGACTTGTGCCATCATAATTTCCTACACGAAAAGGGTTGGAATCTTCTTCCCCAAAATGCCTAAAATAGTCTGCAAGGACATTGCTCTGGAATGTGTTTTCGCTTTTCACAATATGCTTGATTTTGGTGTTCGGATTGTACAACTCAATCTTTGTTTTTCCGTGAATCATATTTGCCCCCTTATGATGATTTGGTGTAATTTAATGTGATTTCTTTAACATCGACATTTGCATTTCTAACATTCATAAGTCTTAAATAATCTGATGCCGCTGAGTCAAATGCCGTTTGAATAAACCCAACATAACTTCCAGCATTATTGATGACTTCACAATTTGTTATTTTGCTAAACAAAGTTTTTGGAATTGGCGGAATCGCTGTCCAAGTATTTGATGGCAATGTTATTTCGTTTTCAAGCACCCAAGTCTTTTTATACAAGGTTTCGCCCAAATAAGTGCCAATAACCTGTTCATCCGTTGAATAATGTACGGCAGGTACTCCTTGTGGTGTCCAACTTCCACTTCCTGCGGTATCGGTTGTTTTGGTGTATTGAATGGTAACTGATTTACAAGTAATACTTGTACTCCTTGTCTGCATTATCCTTAATTTGTTGTTCTGTGTATTTTTATCAACAGCAACAAAACCGACTGATGCTCCATTATCGTTTATCATCAACCCTAATACAAATGTATCAATGAAAGACCAATCCCCATTGTCAATGTCTGTCCAAGTATTTGATGTGATTGACATTGATGATGCCAAAACAATAGTTTTCTGATACAAAGGCTTTCCGTCTGTCCATACACCGATTTCTCGTTCTTCTGTGGAGTAAATTACAGGATTGTAAAAATCTCCACCCAAAACTTCAACAAGTGTTCTGTTGTTTGCACTATCATCCGTGACTTCAACCGCCCCTGTGAATTGCAAACCACTTCTTGCCGTCATTGAATTGCCGTTCTCGTCTATGATGGTATGACCGCCTGTGTCACCGCCACCGCTTCCCATTTCATCGGTAACAACAACGGCTGTCCACTTCGTTGAATCAAAATTTTCAGCACTTGAAACGGCGGTTATGCACTTATACAATGTACTTTCATACATTACATAATCGCCAATGGCATAAGTGCTTGTGCTATCGTATTCATCTGCTACATTATGATTCGCAAAATCAACGATATCTTTTACTGTGGTCTTAAAACTTGTTCTTGTCCCACTCACATCCTTGTCAATTTCCATAGCATCTGCAAGGCTTAATATGCCACTATTCAAATCAGATATAAGTTTTCCTGCCATTATGCTTCTCCTTTTTATATAACTCTTGTGCTACCATCACTTGTAATTCTTGTACTACCATCGGATGTTATTCTTGTTTCCTGTTCTTCTTCGAAAGATACAGAATCACTTGCTCCATCAAAGCCGATTTCGATAATGTCCCAATCAAGTGCAACATCGGTAACAAGTATTGTGCCATCCCACTTGCCATCTCCGACAAGTCCTGCACCACTTGCGTAAAGCCATACACCGCCTCGTGGAATTTCTATGCTACCGCCTACTGATTGCATATAGACTTCAAATTGCTGCATATCGTTGGCTTGTAACGGCAGAATGTACATAAGATGCAAGACGTGCTTGCCATCAATCCACGTTTCTGTGGGATAAAATTCGGTATCGGTTGAATCGATTAAATACGTTACAATGCCTTTCGTATAATCTTCAACCGCTTCGGATTCCAGATTGACTTCAATGTGAATTTGTGCTTTTGTCTGTGTGTTGGATGCTATTCGGGCAAGTAATAGACGAACGTTTTCATCTTCACCGATCGAGATCGGAGCCACGTTTCTTAATTCATAGGAAGTAAACTCATTCTTGCTTACTGTCGAAAGAAGCCCCTGCAGGTTCTTATCCGTTTTCGATTGCGAATGTTTCTGCCCAGGAATGCCAGAAAGAACACAATCGCCATTATACTTGAACGAATAACCCATAACGCAGAATTTATTAGTTGCGCTTCCCTGCCCATTAGGAAATTGGAGTACGTCACCAAGATCATACTGAAAGCCAAACGGAATCCTTACAGAGCAAGCATTAAACTCGATATTTGACAATGCGTTGACAATATTTGCCAAATATTCTTCTCTCATTATTCGGGAAACCTGGAAAAACGGATTGTTCCCGATATTCAGCGTATAACCATCATCAACAGTTGCATGATAATACTCAATAGTTTTATCTTCTTCAACATAAATATTAATACCGGTATATCTGATAATTTCATCACCATAGGTGGAACCGGTATATCTGACCTTGTGTGGAACTTCATCATCAACAGAATTATGAAACGTACCCAGGATAAGATTTCCGGCACGATCCATAACGGCAAACGAGCAAAGCGTAACGGCAATCCAATAAATATAATCACGCCAGGTTTCGATATCGCCCATCGTGTTAAGAATAAGAGTTTTATTACCATTCGGCAGGGCTTCCACTTCCTCTCTCGTCATTCCAAACGTTACGCCGCAGGATTGACAAGCCAAAGTTAAAAGATCATACGGAAAACCATTGGTTCCTTCATTGGTTCCGCAAGCCTTATCAAACCTTTCCATACGATCATATGCGGTTAACGCAACCATACCATTGGAATGCTTTGCAGAATCAATCCTAAAAACGCCCACCGGGATATCTGTATTTCCGATAGTTACAATAGGCGCAATATCTTCTCCCTCCCAATTATTTCGGGAAATATTAACGCCCATCATTGTTATATTTAATTGTCCAATATGCGCACCACCTAAACGGAACTCACTCGGACTTGAAATTTGATTTGCCAGGGAAAAACTGTTGCGAAAAACGTTTTTATGAACAAAATTTTTGGATCCGATGGTTCCGCTTACATCGTAATGCTGTATAGATTGTTTAGATTCGGTTAACAATGCATACATATTTTATATCTCAATCAAATCAAAAGAAACTTTCCAAATACCGGTTGTCACCGTCAGATCCTGCGAGTTTTTAACAATGTCTTTTTTATAATTTCTCATTACCATATCACGCTCTTTATATGCGGCGGTCGGGAAATCATAAATTTTAACTGTCAACTCGGTTAGGCTATCACGCCAGGTTTCAAGAGTTGGAATAAAATCCGATAACATCGTATAAGAAATATTTAAACTCAATTTATTTACTCTTGTGACCTGCCTAACGTCTGTACCGGCTTCACTCTGGTTTACATTTTCTATTGTATCATAATTTTCCGACATTGAACCACTAAAAGGAATAGCGGTATCATTTATTTTTATTGGAAAATTTTTAAGAATGGGAATTGTTGCCATTATCTGCCTCCAGATTTATAATTCGCTCTATCCAAAGCGGTAACAACCTGCGTATCAATAAGCTCTTCGCCTATGTAAATAGGGAATATCCAATTGCCACCGCCGCCTGCCCCTGCTAATGAAGGAACAAAGGACTGATCTACATTGTTAGACATGTCTTTTATTGCATTTACACTTATATCATCATCTTCAATACCTAAAGCAAGTCCTTCATTTATGTATTTGCCATATTGTTCGAATACTTTTGACGGAGAATTAATATCTAATTCCCCGGTAAATGCATCTTTAATACTTTTAGCTACACTTCTGGCACTATCTACAACTTTTACAAGTGCAATTGTAAATCCTTCAACAATTCCTTCAAGACATTCTATACCAATTTTAAGCCAATTGATACTTGTAAATGCACCAACCAAAGCATCAAGTGCTGAAATCCAATATTCAGCTTTCAGCATATTGAAAAGTCCTTCGGCTAATGCTCCTATAAATTCGCCAATGAGTTCAACTGCAACACCTATCAACTGTGGAACTAAAGATAAAAGTGTTAAGTTTAATCTTGTCATAATTTCAAATGCAGCTAAACTGATTTTATCAAGATTGCCTAATATACCATTAAAAAGACCTATAATAAGCTGTGCAGCTGCATCAATAAGTAATGGTATATTTTCCAAAAGTATTTTGATAATTGTGTTCAAAACATCTAAAATTACAGGAACTAATTCCGGGATGGCCTGTCCGATTCCTGTTGCTAAAGTTGTAATTACAACCAAAGCAACTTCAACAATACTCGGCAATGCTTCCAAAATCGCATTTATAAGAGTTAGTATAAGCTGTGGAGCGACTTCACCGATCATTGTTAATATAGGCGGCAATGCTTCAAGCAGAGCCGGGACAATGACTGTAGAAACAACGGTAAGCATTTCAGGCACTAATTTTGTTATAAGTTCTGCAACACCTTTTATTACATTAGGAACTATTTGTCCAAATTTAGATATTATTTCTCCGCCATTTTCAGAAATAAAAGAAACTGCATTTGTTAATGCACCTTCAAATCCGTTTTCCTTAAATCCTTCGGTTATTGTCTGCAGACCTTCAGTTCCCATTTGAACAAATTCACGCAATGTAGGTGTTAGTTGGTCAGATAAAACAATCTGAACACCTTCCAATGCCGATTTGAAAATAGTAATATCACCTGCAAGATTGTCCAATTGTGTTTCGGCCATCTTTGCAGCTGCTCCATCCGCATCTTCAATTGCGCTTTTTACTTCCTCCCATCTTTCAGCAGATGTATTTAAGAGTGCTGTTGCAGATGCTACATCCCTGGTATTAAACAAATCTGAAAAGGTCTGAATCTTTTTCTCTTCAGAAAAGCCTGCCATTGCAGTATTCAGATCAGTAAAAATGCTCTCAAAATCACGCATTTTGCCTTCGGCATCAAACACCTTTAATCCTAAATCTTCAATCGCCTGTGCACCGTCTTTTGTCGGAGACGATAATTTTAAAAGCATATTTCTTAAATGAGTTCCGGCTTCGCTTCCTTTAATACCATTATCAGCAAGTATACCAAGAACAGCTGTTAATTCTTCAGTACCACCAGCCATATATTGAGCAGTACCACCAATTGTAAGAATTGCATCACCTAATTGTGCAACACTTGTATTGGTTGTAGAAGCTGTTTTGGCCATCTGGTCAACCATTATATTGGTTTCAGCAAAAGATAATCCTAAAGCTGTCTGTGCATCTGTTACCATATCTGATGCGGTTGCAAGTTCCATACTGCCTGCTGCCGCAAGACTTAATACATTAGGTAACATTTCCATTGACTGCTGTGTATTATAACCGGCAAGAGCCATATAATTCAAAGCATCTGCTGCCTGTGATGCCGAAAATGCAGTATTAGCACCCATATATTGAGCAAATTCTCTCAAGGTACCATTAAACGATCCGAAAGAAGTTTCCACATGACCAACTTCATTTTCGAGTTCCTCAACAGTTTTACCCATTGTAGCAGCAACTTGTGACATACTTGTATCAAAATTCATCCCTGCTTCAACGGAACTTTTTCCAAAATCAATTGCAGCAGAGGAGGCCTTTGCCAAACCATCTACAACAACCCTACCAACACTCATAGCAATATTTCCTGCAATTCCACCAAACTGCAGAAAACTTTTTTGGGCACTGCTTAATCCTTTGGCAAAACCAGAACTATCAATTGTCAATAAAGCAACTAATTCAAAGACATTCATTGTTTTGCTCCTAATTTCATCTTAATTCTTTGTATTATTTCTTCCTCAGTTTCTTCTTTCTTTTGCTTCTTTTTACTATCGAAAGAAACAATATTTGAATATCTCTTTTTGATTATATCTGATGTAGCTCCATATCTCTTACCCATCATATTGCCGATAGCATATAAAGCATCCGTCACATATATTCTGTAAATTTTATCTTTCTGCTTATTCTTAAAAAGGGATATGCAATGGTCTATTACATATCCCTTTCCTAACAAATCAAGCAAATCTAATCTTATTGATTTGACGCAATCGCTGTACTCTTCATACCCAATTGTGCCAATGATGTAAAAAAACCCATCACATTTTCATCTTCCAATAATTCTTTGATTGATTGAAAATAATCTGACATAGGATAATCATCAACATGTTCAGGCTCTACAAAGCAGCAAAGTGCCAAAACTTCGAGTGTTTTATCAGCATTTTCATCAAGTGCCTTATCAAGAATATCGCTCAAATTTTTCATTATCTGATCGTTTATTTTCTTCTTGTTCTCTTTTATGGCTTTTTCTCTTTCTTCCCCGGTTAAACCTTTTAAGTCTTTAAGTTCCGGGACATTCTTACGAATTTCAAGAAATTTTGTAGCATCAAGCCAATCAGCTACACTTTTTTTGATTTTGAATGTCTGCTTCAAAAATTCACTCGGTTTACAATTAGATAAATTTTTCATAAATCTTAAACTCCTTTATAAGATTAAACTGATGCTGTTGCTGTAGCAATAATCTGTAAGTTTCCTGTTACAGATGAAATTGAAATCATGTTGGTTGTATCATCATAAGCACTTGAAGTTACATCTTCGCCGCCCATAAGAACTACAACGTTTGCGATTGCATAATCTTCATCAGCAGTAAGTTCTGTTTCGAACTCACCATGATTTGCAATTGCAGTTTCAGTAAATGTTGAATTTACATGAGTAAGAATCTGATTTACGGTCCAAGCGGTTACATCTTCAGGATCCATTGAATAAAATTTCATAGGAACCTCGCTCTGATTCTGAATTGAAACGTGACCGGTTATTGTAAGAGCAATCTGACCTTTTCCATTCTTGGTTGTCTGCAGAGAAAAACCGCCGGTTGAGAGTGCATTCTTTAACTGAACTGCAACAAGACCGCCGTCTGCTCTATCGCCTACCCACCAAATATCAGAGAAATCTGTCTGTAAAAGATTTGCTCTGGGAATAACAGCACTATGCTCATCATCGATATCGGCACAACCAAGTGCCATTCTGATAAGTTCCAAACTCGTGCCAAGGGAAGTTGTTGAGATACCACATTCCCAGCCATCAAGGTGCTTTAACTCCTTCATATTGTTGGGAACGTTGTCAACGTCTTCGCCAAGATCCGAATATGTCGCAACGCAGGTAGGATTGACACCACCTGTCGTTGCACAAATAATATCTTCATCCGCAGGAGCAGCAGGATTCGCAGGATTAAATCTCTTTAAGAGAACACCGGCATCCATCTGCAATGCATTAAATGTATTCTGCGGAATAACTGTGAATCTTCCCATTTGTTTTCCTCCTCTTAATAAGCCGTTAAAAATTCGGCCTGAATATTAATATAATTTCCTCGTACAAATTTATTAGGATCATTTAACCTTTGTGAAAAAGGCCTACCTTTTGCTATATACAATCTTCCATTGTCAATTTGTATCGTTGGCGGTACCATTGTCTCAATATAATGAGCAATTTCTTCCGCCTTATCTTCAACAAATTTCCAAGATGTAGTGTTTGTATCCCAAATTTTGGCTGATAAACCAATAACATCTTCAAGACTTCCTGTAGAAACACTATAAGTAATATATCTTTCACCTCTTACAGCAGAATCTTCAGGAACTGTATTTTCATCCCAAGCCGGTATGCCAAATCCATTCCAAAATTGATCTAATGCCTGCGCTTTATTCATATTATCACCTCGGCAATGTATCAAGTTTTTCGGCGCTTACCTGCCGCATATTAAGAGTTGCTGATGTTGGAGTATAATTGTCATTTCCATCTGAAGTGATTTGAAATATCTTACCATCACTTTTTCTCTTAATAATATCGTGATACTGCAAATTAATATTTTTACGAGTTGTAATGGTATACAAAGAAGTTACACCCTGTGCATCACCTATTCTTGCTTCCATAGACGAATCATAAACGATTGCGGCCTGAATAGGCGCACCTTCTTTCCAATCGTATGTAAAACCACCATATCCATCAGGAATAGTTGTCTTGTCCATTATATTACATGTTTCCATTCTTTCATCTAATAAACTCATGGCAATTTCCTATACGGAGCTAACATTCGATTGAATTGCGAATTGTCAAATACGCTTCCGCCTCTCTTATTATCACTTGATCCAAAATCTTTTGAATATGAATATCCACCGAAACTTTCACTTTGAAATACAGAATTTGCTTCAGATGTTGCAGCTCCATATTTTTCATTCCATTCTTTAGCCCATTTATCAGCATCAAGAACGGCTTTTGGCACATCCATAAGCCAAACAGATCCTTCAAAATTCTTATCTGCCGGTACCTCATTGAATACACCTAAAGGAATACGGTTCCTGAATAAAGCAAAATACTGACCTTCTTCCAGCGTTATCTTTTCCCCATTGCAAGATATGACACCATTCACAATGGATATCTCACCGCTGTGACGTTCATAATCAAAATAGTTATGCAGATAAGCACAGATTTCAGTCAGCATTTTTCTTTCTACCTCTCTTTTTGGGTTTCGGTTCTTCGACTATCGGCTCTTCAACTACAGCCTCTTCAATCGGCTCTTCTTTAACTTCAGGCTTTTCCTCGGCTTTCTTTTTCTCTTTTACGAGTTCAATTACCGGTTTGCCTCTACGGTTTTTATCTGTTGAAAGTTCCTCAAGCCTTTTAGCATCTACTTTCAAACCATCCCGGGGAAAAGTATCCCCGGGATTGTACGGATGCATATTGTCTTTCATATCTTTAAAATATGAGATTGCTTTATACATGCTTTAAACTCCTACTTCCTCGAATGTTAAGCCGGTAAGATCGAATACCTGCTTAGTTTTCTTCGAATCGTTGCTCTGTACAAGAACAAATTTCTGATTCTTGTTAGAAATCTTGAATACACCGTTTCTATCCGTGTCATCAATGCACTCAACAAGATCCATTCCACTTGCGCTGGGCTGCAAACCAACCTTAAGACTTGTAACTGTCTGCGCAGGATCCGACCACTTAAGTGCCAGGAAATATCCATCACCGGATAATACTCCAGGTGCAAGACCGCCCTCGATAAATTTAAGTTCACCGGTAATTTTATTTCCGGTAACAGTTATATCGCTCTGCATGTCGCTTGCTTTTTTGTCTGTCCAAGGGAATGTGGTCTCATCAGTTTCGGACATAACTGTGAGACCTACGAGGGGTTTGCATCCACCGTAATGATGGCAACACCATCAGCATATTCATACCAGAGTTTCATTCCCTTAAGAGCGAATGCTTCGCCTACAGCTGTGCCATAGTTGCCCTGTGCGTGGAAACCAATAAGGTTTGTCTCACCGTCTGTGGTGTATACAAGACCAAGTTTCTCAAACTCCGTTGAAGGATCAACATAGTAGCAAACCATGTTATCAGCAGGAATAGCAATAACTGTTCCTTCATCAATGTCAGACGAAAGGATCATTGTTGTTGCGCCCAGGAAGTTCTGAACATATTCAATTCCAAAAAGTGACTGAATGGAAATCTCTGCTCCGCCAAGATATTTGTAAGCATCAAGCGTATTTACAAATACTGTGATTGCAGAAACGTTCTTGCGCATTTTTTTGAATTTGTCTTTTACACGACCGATAGCCATTGCGACTGCCATCTGCCAGGTTGATTCAGAACTTGTGATTGCGTATGTATCATCCTTAAGAAGTATATAGAAATCATCCATAACTTCTACCTGTAACTCATTAAGGAATGCATCATCTGTCTTTTCAACAGCAATTGCAGCACCATATTTATCAACATCTTCGATCGTAGCAGCCTTTGCATACTTCTGTAATTTAAGGTCTGCATGAATTGTTTCAGCTACAGTGGTTTTGGAATAAGGAATCACACATCCGGGTTCCACATTACCATCTTCAAGTTCGATAGACGCTGTATAAGAAACAAGCTTTGTACCTGCCTCTTTCTTGATAGGTCTGGCAATACCAAGCACTTCCTGAAGTGCCTGCCATGATGTACCAAATCTTGTAACAAAATCTTTTTCTCTTGCATCAATGTCTGTAAAGACATTAGGCAAGTTTGTTCTGGGATTAGTTAAACTTTCAATACCGGGCATTTTATTTACCTCCATTATTCATATACTCTTTCCAAGCGGCCTGTCGCTCAGATGTATCCTTGATCTTAAGGATTTCTTCCTTAGTTTTAACAGCACCACCGCCATTTCCTCCGGCAGGTGGAGTTGCTGTACTGGCACCCTGCGTACCGGTCTTCTCGATGAAATCTGCCCACTCTTCCGAAAGGCTCTTTTTAAGTTCATCGACACCTTCAATCTTTCCGTCTTTGTCCAGCTTAATACCGTCAATGTCAGAAATCTTGGTTACGGAATCAATTCTCTTTTCAGAAATGCCGATTTCCTTTAACAATGCCTTGAAGGCACTTGTTTTTTCAGCCTTGCTCTTTTCAGATTCAATGCCTTTTTTGTAATCGGCAAATTCTTCCTTTATTGCCTCATACTTGACTTTGTAACTATCCTTGTTGGAATCTTCCAGATCCTTGACCTGCTTTTCCAGCTTAGTCACTTTGTCCTGTTCTGCATCAAACTTTTCGGCTTTGTCCTTATAGGTGTCTCTTTCTGCTTTGAGAGCATCTACAGTTTCTGCATGTGCATTAATAATTTCATCAACTTTGTCAGCCTCAATTCCAAGGGCTGTAAGGAACTTGCGTGTAAGTGCCATATTATTCTCCTTTTCTTACTGTACTTCGCCACACATTCTTTTGTGTTCAAAAAAGTTTATTTAACTACAAAATAGCACATTTTGTATGTTAAATCAAGATTATATATTAAATTTAGATTTATAATTAAATCTAAATTTAATTATTTAGTTTTCCGAGTTCTTTTTCTAATATTTCTTTATATTCATCAATATGATCGCTCAAAGCAGGCTTTAAAAATGGAGAATATCCAACAGGATGCGAAAAATCTCCTAATTCCTGATAGACTGCATATTCTACATTGGAACCAATATAAACTGTATTTTCTTCAGGCTGCGCTTTAGGATCTGCTCCAACACCTTTTTCTGTAGCAGTCGCCCAACTTATTGAATTTCTTAATCTGCCTGTATCAACCGGGGATTTTAATTTCGCATAACCTTCAGCCTTTAAACCAATTTCTGCCAAAGCTGTTTGCAATGTTTCTTCTACAGCTTTTGTAACATCATCCACGTGATTTACAAGCTTAAATTTTTTTACTGCCATTATTCTTCACCTTCGTGCTGATTTTTCCATTCATTATAGGAAACATCATCCATACTTCCAAGTTTACGATCATAAAAATCTTCTTTTGTTATTTTATAATCCTTAAGATCAGCAATAAGAGTACATCTACAGTTATAAATCTCTTCGTCAGGTCCGTCAGGATCTCCGGGATATTCACATCCATTAGAAAACTGTTCTCCAACCTTTACCGTTTCGCCATCAAGTTTTCTATGTGATTCACGAGTTCTACCATCCAATGTAGCAATCCACATCTGCTCCATTTCGATTCCAAGCGATTCACAATATTTATAACTATCAATTCTTCCTCTGTTTTCTGCCCCTGTGATATAAGTCCTGGCATTTCTTACGGCTGATACATTATTCATATCAGCCACAGATTGTAATCTTTTGGCTATTTTGGGAATGCTTTCTCCCTGCAAAACTCCCTGAATTATTGCGCTATTTATCTTTTGTTTATTCCATAATTCATCTTTAGGAACATTTACTTTAGGTGTCGGAAAATCCTTATTTTTGATTAAATTTGCAACAGTATCACGACTATAAAGAGTAAAAGTAAAATCAACATTAATGCCTTTTGCAACTTCATAAGCACCAAAATTTCCATTTTCAATATAAGCATCTATCATATTTTCGGAAATTAAAGTAGCTGCATTTTCATTGGTTCTTGTCATATCTTGAGCGAGAGAATTAACCATCTTCTTATAATTCTCCCCTACAAGCATTTGTTTTTGCCGCCATTCAACATATTCTTTTTGAGTAATTTTTCCTTCTTTAACCTGCTTTTGCTTTAAAGAATCTCTTTCGTTGAATTTGCGAAAATAATCATCCGCCTTTTTTTTCATTTCTTTATAGGCAGCAGAATATTCTTTAGATAATCTTTTCTCAAGTTTTTTTAACTCTTTTTCGGTTTGTTCGTGACCATAATCAATCATTATTGCCTCCGAATCTATTCATGCTTTCTTCATCAATAGCTTTTAATACCGCTTCGGACTTATCTCCATCACCAAGCACGGTTAATATCTTTTCTGTGACATATTCTGCACTAAGATAAGTAGCGGCCTGTAATATATTCTGGATAATTTCAGTCGCATTTACAATCATTGAACGAGTAAACGAGGGATTATCTTCAACTCCGGCTAATCTACAAATCTCTTTAATAAATTCCAAAATACAATATTCGTATCCATCCGCCTTTTCGTTCATAGGCTCGTAGGATGCCTCTATCTGTGTGGCGGTTACGGCTCCATTCGCCAGGTTCTTGGTATCAAGCGCCATGAAATCTTCATAAATATCGGCTCTTAATCTATCAAGCAATTTTTCTCTTGCTTCAGTAGGAATATCAATAGTGTTCGGCTCTGCCTTCTGATCATCATCCACATTGGCGGCATGTTTGGTCTTTAATTTTTGCAGAAATTCTGCAATATCAATATCATCCATACCGCCTGCGTTCTGAATAATCCAATAAACTTCAGATGCATCGTCAACGTTATTACAAAAGCCTGATTTTATAAGATCGTATGCATCGATATTTTCTCTCATACCTTCAAATTCAGACTGTTTATACTTGTTCGCCCATAAAGGCACAATAGGAAATGTGACATAATTTTCACCGCCAACAATTTTCATTCCATCTGCTTCCGTGCCTTTTGTTTTAAGCTGATAGGACCTTTTAGCCGCAAGTTCTTCGCCACCGTTCTGGCTTTCTTTTCTCCAGATATATTCTGTATAACCATCTAATTCATAAAATGTTGCTCTTAATGGATGGCTTTCATCTATCTGCCAAAAGCGAATACCTGCTTTCATAGCTCCTGTTTCTTCGTCTACAATAGGCACATATTCAAGCAAAGAAAAAATCTCAACATGGTCTAAATTCCAAAATCCAAACGCTTCGCCATGTACAATCGCCTTTTCTCCTGCATCCTGCAACTTATTATCAAAATCATCACCCAGTTTTTTCGCCGTTTCTTTCTTTTCCCATTTAACGCCATTACCAAGAAGATACTGATTCTGTTGCCTTACCAAACGATTAAATATATTGGTTCTTAATTTATAATTTGCACTGTAATTATCAACTACAGCCTTGCCTGAAGCCAAATATAAAAACTTCTGATATTGCATAATGGTTAAATTCCGATGCCTATTGTAGGCATCAGCCACAGAAGCCATCACATATTCAGGTGTACCTTTATGCTTTTCAATAGCAGATTTAATAAAATCCACTATTTTTGTTCCGTGTTTCATTTCCTTTTCCATATCCTGGTAAGTAATCATCTTTGAATCCTCCTTGTCGCTTCCCTCACAATATGTTTCGTTTTTATGAAATATCTTACAGCATCACATCCATGATCCTTTTCTTTAATCGGCTTATCATCATCCGCACCTGGATCCCATCTGTATTCCTGCATTTCTTCAATTAACATTTTACAATCCGGGCAAATCTTCACATATCCATTATCCAGAGAATTGGCAGTTTCTCTGATTCCGTCTGACACCGTATTGTCTGCCTTTATAACACAAAATCTATGCTCATATTTCTTAAGCAGAGCAATAAATGAAGCAGCTGACGGATCTATAATAACCTCTAATCTGCGGCCTGTGTCTATATCCATTACAAAAGCCACCAAATCATTCAAATACTGTTGGTCTGTCTTTTGTACTTTAGTATCTCTTCCTGAATAATAGTATTCACGTAAAATGTACCACACTTTTCCAAATTTGCCAAACAAATAAGCTGCGAATGCATTTTGGGTACCATAGTCAATTCCGATTCCGTATGCACTCGGACCATTTATCATCTTGCCGTTAACATCGTATTTTATTTCAGGAGCCTTTTCTATAGCCTTTTCATACATTGGATAAATAAGGCCTTCGGCAATACACCGTTCTCCAAGAATATCCCTGCGGTACCAAACAGATCCAACAGTATATTGGCTCTCAATCTCTTTCCTTCTTTCCGGAGTGATGGACAAATTGTCGGCAATCGTGAAATGTTCATACTGATATCCGCCTACATAACTTGTCTTATAAGCATCAATATAATCCTTATAAATCGTATGCCCGGGATTAGAAGGGTTTAAATCCCAAAGGACCATTGGCTTAATCGCCGCAACCTGTCGGCCAAAAGCAACCTTTATGAAAGAAGTCCGGGAATCGTCAGAATCATAATGCTCATTAATTTCTGTCGCTATCCATAATCCATAAGAGTTACCCAGAATCTTCTTATAGCTGTCTGCTTTAGCACCACCGACAAAAATAACAACCTTATCGCCTGTCTGCGTATAAATAAAAAGAGCCTCATTCCCACGATACTTGCCCCAATGACACCTACCCCGGAACAGAAACTCTAATCCATATCCATTGCATACACCGATATTCAGTTTTGCATTACCTATTGTTGCCCCGGATGCTAAATGATACTTATCAGGACAAGTTTCCAAGTACATAGCCGCAATAATACAATGGTCAATCGTCTTTCCCGATCTGATTGCACCTTCAGCAACACTCATTTTATTCTTGAGTGCATTCTTAATATATGTTTTGTGTTTCTTGGAAAACGGTTTCCAATTAATCGTCCTCGTCTGGCTCATTTAACAACTCCGCCAATGGTGTCAAATCTTCAATAAACTCAACACCCTGTTCATACTTGTCTGTTTGTCCTAAATAGTTCTTACCCAAGAAAATTGCCATAGCAGCACTCTTCTCGGACAACTTCAATTGATTCTTCCTCAGCGATATTTTCATTGCCATACCGCCATTCTTTTTATAGTAGTCTTGAAAATTCAATCCGAAAGTTCTTTTGCACCATCTTGATAAGGTGTCAATATTGGCTTTTTTACCTGTATCGTCACGAAACCACCAGCAAATTTCTTCTTGCGTACAGCCCATTCCAACCAAATTGACAAATTCCTTCTTGTCAAATTCTTTAACCGGTCTGCCAGCCATAACTTAGCTCCTTTATTTTTCATTTATGCTTACTTTTTTAACAAATATGCGCCTTTTTTTATAATTTTTAGTTAAAAATCATTGTTTTTTATCATTTTTCCATTATATTTCAGGTTCCGTTAATTGGGCTGCTACAATACTTCCCTTCTGAAACATAAATCCGGCAAAACAAAAAGATTTCTCTCCTTTGAAATCATGCGTTCTCATATATTCATGCAAATCATTCTTATCCTTTTGAATTTGTTTGTTTATCTCGTCAAGGGAATCTCCATTGTAAGATAAATCCTTTTTGATGGTTCCGCCTGAAAAATACAGCTCCAGAGTCATTGTTTTTCTCATATTTCGCTCCATTCTGTTCCATACCTATCAATTATCTCTTTAAAATCTTCATAGTCGTGTGGAACCACAGAATAAGTTTCAGAGCCGTCTGCGTTAAATATAATCCCGATATGTTTAAGCTCGTGAAACATCAATATCCTCTTCTGATCTTCACTAAATCCTTCAACATTCGGCAAGAAAACCGTAATTGTAAAATCCGCCGGTATACTCCATTTATATTTGTCAGGCACTTTTTCGCATTCTGCACAAACCTTTTTACCCTTTGACATTTTCTTATTTTCGCTTGTCAAATAGATAATTGTTGCATGACCGTTACGAATATCTACCAAACTCGGCTCATTTTCAATTACTTCCTGTCCAATAATTGCATATTCTTCACTAATTTCTCTGCTATCCATAAAACCTGCACTCCTTTGTATCATTATAGCACATAAACAAAAAGACTGCCAATATAGGCAGTCAATTTGGTGTGCAAAGGAGTTACTATAATGTATCTATTTGCAATTTGGTCTCTTATCAATAACAATTATACTATATATTTATTAAAATGCAATTATATTCTTCATAAATCCCAAATACTAATTTGACTTATTTCCGCATCCAGCCTTTTTTTAGCTTTTTCGTAAAATTCTTTATCTAATTCACATCCAATAAATTGTCGTCCCATCTTATTAGCAACTAATAGTGTACTTCCGCTTCCTGCACATGGATCAAATATTAAATCACCGGGATTTGTATTATCTTCAATTAATTCAGCTAATAATTTATGATTTTTTTCTGTTGGATGTAATTCCGACGAACCGCAAGGATGTACAAAAACATTTGACTTACAAAAAGCATTAAATGTACCGCCCTTTTTCTTTACCCATACTCCATTTTCTGCTCCAGATAAATATTGATATTCACCGCCAAATGGTGATGGATTTTTCTTTACCCAAATAATTTGTCTTACACATATTTTATCTCCATCAATATCTTGCTTATCAAAAAAAAATGATATTACTTTGCTAAATTGTTCCTGACCACAAAAAATAACTATATTATTTTTAGCAATTCTATATATTTCTTGCAAAAATTTATATAAATCAAATGTAATCACATCAGCCTTTCCTTTTGTCAACGTTCTAATTGCACCAACATCTTTAGTTTTATTTACTCCATCATACGGAATATCCGTTAAAACAAAATCAACACTGCACCCCCCCTATTTTTCATAAATTCCATGCAATCCATATTATAAAATTCTTTTATCATTGTGCCATCATCTCCTTTTTAACTTTCTTGCCCCAGTCATTAACAAAATCAATCACTTCCTGCTGCGGTTTGGAATCGTGATATCCATAACATTGAAGCACCTTATTATCCTTTAATCCATATTCTACCGTCACATAAGGCTTTTCAATTTCTTCGCATTTACGAACAAAAGCTATAAATGATACTCCGTTTATCATCTTATTGTCATATCCCATCTTGCCTACACAATGGTTTAATTCTTTGCCTTCACGTTTAAGATCCTTTGCCTTTTCAGGAATAATGATTGCATATAATCCATTAGATATTTCATATTTCTTATATTTTTCAGCTGCTGCCTTAAATTTCCTGGCATCAATTTTCTTTTTTTGTGAAGCATACTGATTAGTTCTTAAATCATGCATCCGCCTGAAGTCCTTTGGAAATGAATTTTTTGTATCCAATAAATCTAAATTCAATTCCTTACATGCTCTTATATAATCATCATAAGCATATAATGAACATTCTTGGCTTTCACAATAACGAATCACTTTTCTATAATCCAATCCTGATTCTTTAATGGCCAATTTGCCTCTCATTGATCTTCTTGCACTTGACTCTTCATAACAATAAGTATCTGCAGCTGCAAGAGATATATTATTCTCATAAGCGAATATTATGGCATTTACACCATAATATTTATCATCCTCTTGCGAAACCTTTTTAAGAAACCGGGCAAATCCTTTATCTTTTTTGGCCTTTTTAAGTAATTTTATGCTTGGTCTTAATCCCATCTTGCCTAAATATTCAGTCTCCGGATATTGAATCCACATTCTAATATATTTCAGAAACTCTCCGGTACCAGAATAACCGCAATATTTATAGCGAGTATATTTAAGGACGTCCAAATTTAAAATACTATAACTGATACCAATTTTATCCATCCACATCCATTTGCCAAAATCTGATTCATCATAACTGTAGTAATTATATCCATACCAACTGTTAGATTGTGCCTTTCCGGGAGAATATACAACCCTCCATCCTGCCATTCCTGTAAGATACATATCTCTATATACAAGCCCTTCATTGTAAGGTGTGGCTCTTATGACCTCTCTATACTCAAGACCATATTTTTTGGTCCTTTTACAAGCCCAAATTCTTAAGGCCACATCATCCCCAAATATTTCTAACCATCCAATATATCGAGAACTCATGCAATTGCATTCTTCAATCGCCTGCAGGATCTCCTTTGGAGTATTTATAAAATTGGCATCACATTTTAATTCCGAATCTGTCATATCAGCCTCCAAAACCAAAATCAAAAATTGTCATTTGTCCCGGAAGTTTCTCTTCTTTCTTTTCTTCAGGTTTCTTTTTCTGTTCTGCTGCCTTTTTAACTTCTTTCGGCTTTTCGGATTCAACCGGCACATCCTTAACAATATCTTCTGCCTTAATAGAATCCTCTTCAAAAAAATGGACCGCCCATCCAAACACTTCCTGATCTGCGCATCCGTAAGATCCTTTGCCCTTAGCTGCTTTTCTTGCACATTCAAAAATGAACTTCCAGCAGCTATCCATTGTCTTATTGCTTTTTCTAATTTTCTCTACAAGTACATCACTTGCATTCTCTTCCAGATAATCCAAAATAATCTCTGTTTCATTGCTATTGGCTTTTAAGCCCGTTCTTTTGCCTTCTTTCATTTGATTATTCCTTTCTTATAAATTCTTTTGCTTTTTGAACATACCATTTCGCATCTCCCTGATGCAAACAAACAACTCTTTGTCTTTCATCTGATAATGGATCACATTCATTGCATCCCTGACAATTCTCAGAAATAAGATATTTTGCAAAATCCATAATTATCTTTTCGTTTAACAACTTCGTTCTTGACATATCTAATCCCCTATTTCCTTTGCATATATTGAAAAAACTTTATAATTCTTTCCTGCTAATTCTATGTTGAACCACATTTTACAAGGGAATGTATCATCTTTTCTTGGCGCAAAATGTATTGTAGCCTGTAATATGTCGGCCATTTTCATTAAATCAGATTCATTTAAAATCTGAATTGTTCTTAAATTTCCATGGCATATTGAAAATTCAGCTTCCTCATCTATTCTTAATGCCTCTTCCTGAATAAAAGCCTCACGGTTTAATGTTTTTAATATTGATAATTTGTCCATAATTAAAGTTCTCCCTTCTTCTCTAAATACATACAATATAAGCCTCCGATTATTCCGAACCATAACGGGAACAATGCTATAAACAAAAACCATGCCATTTTCAAAAAAACTATCATTTCATCAACTCCATTCGTATTTTTCTATAAAATCTGCTATCTTTTCCCATTCAATAAGGTCGATTCCGCCACAATCGAACTTTTCCTGCAAATTAAAATAGCATTGCTTTAAATAACGATCATTGTGCCAATTCTCAAATAAATCATCCCATTTGTAATAGGTATTCATATCATCAAAGCAAGAATTTTCGGAGAATTTATACCAATCCGCTTTATATCCCCTTATCAGCATTTGTGCATATACTGCTCTTCCATATATGTATAAATGCACTATAGGATAATCCATAATCTTATTTACTAAAATATGATTAGGTGTGCCTTTTTCGGAAATCTCTTTTGCTATCATACAACATTCTCCCCATTGGCCTACAAGCTGCTGCTTTGGCAATACCGGGATAAGATCCTTATGCCATAATCTCATTTAATCACCTCCTATTCTTCATTGACCGATTTCCAAAACATCTCAAATCCTACCTCATAAGACTCTGCGTTAGGATCCTTTGGCAAATTCTGCTGCCTGATAATCTCATCTATACGAGCCTGCCATGATTTATGCTGCGTTGATAAAGGTTCATTTCCTAAAGCCTTATTCTCATATACCGTGTATGTATGTCCTCTGTATTCATACTCGGTAAATACCATATGCTTTTCATATCCTCTGCCGTAATATCTTGCAACAAATTTAGCCTTCTTTGCCATAGTGTTTTCTCCTTGTGTTTTTTCTTTATTTTACACCATTTTGAAACACTTTGCAACAATATATTTTATTTTTTGAAATATTTTCTTTAGATTTCCTGTATTCTAATTCCGTAAAAATATAACATCAATTTTCGTTTTATTTTAAAAATATTATAAGCAGATCCGTTTTTATATCCCTTAACATCTTCAACAATAACTTCACCATCCCGGATATAAACAAAATCGGCAAGATAAGAGCATTCCTTCTCAATTACCTTGCCTTTTTTTATTCCACCTCTCACACCTACAAAATCAGGCTCTCTTTGTGTCGGAATCAACACAAACTTTACCTGCATTTCAAGATTAGAGATTTCGCCTGCTGCCTCCAGCAGTTTTAATTCCTTATATCTTGCAGCTTCTTTCCGGGAGTCAAATTCTATTCCATCAACAATCGTCTTCGTGTTCTTGTATTTGTTGGTCCTGTACCATCTCATTTAATTTACCCTCATTTGATAATTCTTTCGTTGCCTGTATAATCTTTTTAAATTCATCACTCTGGACAAATTTATCAACATCTTCGATGATATAATTTATTGATTCACACATTTGACTTAAAATATCTGGCATTATTTCAACAATATCATCAAACAACTTACGCACGTTTTCTGCAATGGCTTCAAAATTGCAAATAAGATAATAATCTTTTGGATTCATACCATATTTCTTCTTAAACTGTTTCTTTGCTTGTCTTTTATTCATATTCAGATCCTCGTCATTTTATTAAACATAAATTCTGAAAAGTCTGGCTCTTTTTCAGGAATTATAAAATCTTCAGGTTTCTTAATCTTTTCGGCCTTTAAACATTCCCGGGCAAATTCATCACACTGTAATTCAATTGGAATGCCATTGTTTTCCACTCTCCTGGTATATTTATGACCGTTTAACTCTGCACAAAAATATTGTCCTCTTTCATCAAATTTCAAATATACATCAAATGTAGTTTTATTCATTATTCCCATTTATACCTCTTCTTTCTTAATGCCTTTCTTAACATTTCATTAAGATCAGGAGCATTAGTCGGTTTTGTTGTCAATCTTTCAATTGTCCATCCTTCCCCGGAATCAACAACCTTATATTCTTTTTTCTTCCAAAAAGTCTGCCTTTTTTCAATTCTCATATTATCCCTCTATATCCATTATCTGAAAAACTTTCCTCATTTTGGGATATTGAATAGCAAACCAATCAATCATTGTTTCATCCTGCCCGAATGGTTTGTGTTCAAAATTAAAGCCCAGCCCGGACTCAAACATAAATGCGTGGATAATCTCGTGCCGGATAATCCTTTTTACATCCGCTCCATCTGCGATATCATCAGCAATGTTAATGACTCTTTCGTGCGGATTGGTTTGCGCATCGGCATCATCATCGATTTTTACGTTAAAATTGATTTTCCACAATTCACCAAGAATTGATATTACATGCGTTTCACCCACTATTCTTCCTCCAAAAAATCACCACAAACCTTGATGTATTCGCCGCCATAAGGACAAGCATCGGTTCCCTTAAGAGTGCAATCGCCGCAGGTCTTATCCTGGTAATCATACTCTGCAGGTATATGACCACACTCCGGACAAACCCAAAATGTCTCTTCACAAGGCGCACCATACGCACCAGGTCTGCCTTCCGAATATTCCTTAAGATCGTCTTCGTCTAAAACAGAACCACAATTCTCACAATAATATTTCATAATTTATTCTCCTCTCAACCATCTTTCCTGTTCCGATCCTCGATTTTTCTTTACATAATCCAGAATAGTTTCCATTGCCTCAATGCACTCTCCAACAGTTCCTGCCTCGTATTGTGTCGGGCAATTATCATTGCACTCCTTGCCAGACCTATGGCATTTTTCACAAATGATAACATTTTCCATTCTTTTAATGGCTTCATTTAATTGCATTGCATTTTCCTTCCAGTTCTTCTATGTGTTTGTCTATAATTCTTTCTGCATAATCCAACCCGTCAAAAAAATCTAAACCGATTTCCTTTGGGTTTTGCAACTCTGTCTTTATCTTTTCAAGTTTGGCAACAAACAAATCCTTTGCTATACACTGTCCGTATGCATAACAAACACCTTGAATATTATGTTTACATTTTAGATTACAAATTCTTGCTTGATTATTCATTCTTTATTCTCCAATCTCTTTTTTAAAACCTCTATAAACATTCGCATACCTTCAAGGGCATATCCCATATCACTACGATAGGTTTCGCCGTCTATGATACAATAACTATCGCCACCATCACTATTAAGGAAATCATTGTATGTTTTGTCTAATAGTTCGGTTATTTCTTTTTTTAGTGGTGTACCTTCTGCAACCTGTCTTAATACAAAATTTATATAAAATTCGTTTAATGATTTGTCTTTGAGCATTTCCCAAACTTCTTCGGGAATATCAATTATTAGTTTTGTTCTGTTATTGTGTTCCATCGTTCTCTCCTTTTCTGCCATTTAAGCAATCCTGACAAAACTTGCTTGGCATTCTGTATTTCTTTTCCATAATATCCTGTGGTACAAATACTCCGTATTGCGGCTCGTGATAAGCTTCAATTTTTGCTAATAATTTTCCACATTTCTCACAATAAAGTTCTGCTGTGTATTGACTCATTCTATCTCTCCTTTCTTCTCATCACATTTCTTAATGTTTAGACATTTGTTCTTATATAAAGTACAATATCCGTATGCGTGAGTAACTCCAATTCTATGATAGCCTTTCGGCTTATAAGATGAAGTCCAAGTCATTCTTCGGTAATGTTCACAAGTCTCACATTGCTTAACTTTCATTTATTCTTCTCCTAATCAATCCTTACTATATCAACACAAATCTTGCCGTTAACGATTGTTTGGGTGTAGATATAAGTTCTTCCTGTATAAGGACAACGAATCATGACAAATCTATTTTCCATCTGCTTCTCCTTTCAGTTCATCAAATCGTCTGCGACTTCTTCTTGTTTGAGTAAAGTTTCTTTGATGAGTTCCATATCAACCATATCCATAGCCTCTTTGTAATTATCAGTACAGACCATAAATGTATTAACTCCTTGACATTCAACTTTAATAACATCTCCGTTTTGTAATTTTCTCAAATCTTCAAGAGATAAAATGATAATGTGTCTCATTCTTTATTCTCCTTATTGAATAGGTTTAACAATTTTTTGTAACAAGAATCACAGAGAAATCCACTATACACAAAATCCCAAACAGAGCCTTCCAGGGGTTTAAATTTTCTACATCTTTTACAAAATATCAATTTTTCATCGTTATCTTTATTATCTTTCATTCCTTATCCTCACTTTCTGCCTGTGGCTTATGTTTGTTAATAAAGCCTCGCACAAACTGTATATCTTCCAACATATTATAACCACTCTGCGGGTCTATTTCTTCGCAGCGGTCCCATATCCTACTTAATGCCTCTTGTGTATCCTCCCAATATTGCTGTTCTTTAGTCATCCTTATCCTCGCTTTCTGCCGTTATCCTAAAAAGTTATTCATATCATCGTGTTCTTCCTCGGTCATTTCCCCGTCAACGGTTTCTGTGGTATATTTCCATTTTATTTCTGCTGACAATCTGAACTTCTTTCCGCACTCATCACAAGTAAACTCGCCTTGCTCACCCTCTTTGTAGCAATCAACATCTTTATCCCCGATACAAGTTTCATTGTATGTCGGCTCATATTTCTTGCCACAATAAGGGCAGATTATTTCATCATCATATTCCCAATTTGAATACCAATCTTTGCTCATTTTTTATCCTCACTTTCTGCTTTATCTGCTTCTATGATTGTTTCCATTGATTTTATTGCCCACTCAATGTCTTTTCCAGAATAGATGGAATCCTCTCTGGTTAAATCAAATACATACTGGAGATTGCCCATATCTTTTAAATCTCCGTGTCCTTTAGGAAGAACATCAAATTCATATCCTCCTGCTTCACAGACCTTCCCATCTATGAAATGTAAAGGTATCTCAATAATGTCCTGTTGCTTTGGAATTTCAGTTTCAGGTATCTTAATTACTAATTCAATCATATTATTCACTCTCCTTATCTATGATTGTTTGTGCATTGTCAAATACCGCTTTAACTGCCTCTCTGATACATTCAGCAAAATCATTTTGACCGCCTATTGTTTTTGCAATATCTTCCTCTGTCGGCTCGGATATGATTCTTCCGTGTCCTTTCGGGAGTGGTGTGCCGCTAACTATTGATTTCCTCATTTTGTCTACGACAAGGTTTGCATCAAATTCTGTATGCGTTAATGCGTTATATGTTTTTTCGGGTATCTTAATTACTAACTCTACCATATTTTGTTCCTCGCTTTCTGCTTCTATAGTTATTGCATACTCTCCACAATTAACAGTAGAATATAATTTTTTACCAGAAAGAAGAGCATCAATTTCCTCTTTTGTTATGTGAAAAGTCTCAAGTCCGTAGCACGCGTCTACTTTTGCATTTTTACTTACAATCTTAAAATCACTCATTCCTTATCACTCCCTTCTTTCTTATCACTCACTTCTGCCTTTATATTCTCAAGTCGTTCTCGGAAGTAATTTATATCTTCTTGAAGTCTATTTAGATACGCATTACAGATATTTATAACTGTATCTGTTCCTACTTTGTGCCCATCTTTATACCCTTCTCTATAAGACTTATCTTTTATATATTTTTCTCGGTTCATACTTCCTCACTTTCCGCCCTATCTGCTTTGTATGGATTGATTTGTATCTCCGAGATAGATTTTAGTGGCAGATACCACGCATAATCATCCGTGTTTCTCAAATATAACATTCCATCCGTGATGTAATATTCTTCTATTGCTTGAAATGTTCTCGTAAAATTTCTATAATAGCAAGTTACTTTATACATTCTTTATTCTCCTTTGGTCTAACAAGTGACATATCATATCCACTATGAATAAATTCCAATGTCAATTCGTGGTTTACCGCATTTCCTAATTTCTCATAAATTAAATACATATCATCAAGCGTAAAAGCTGTTCCAAGATAGTTGTTATATCTACGAATTAACGTCTTTCTCCACTCAATATTTCTTTTTAATGCTGAATATGGAACGCCTTTTGCTAATGGTCTTGAACACCATTCAAGCAATTTACAAATAACATCTTCTTTTGTTTCACAATCTATGGCAGTAAAATATACATTTCCTTTATCTGAAAGAATCAATTCGCCACATCTGTTTATATAACTATTAGGAAAATGTTTCATAACATTAAAGATTTCATTTATCATTGTTCTCTCCTTTAATCTGGCATTTCAATATAAACAACTATGCATTTTATCCAAGGAAGGTTTTGATACAATTTTTCCCATTCATCATCGGACATATCGTATATATCATTGCCATTTTTGTCGCACCCATAATGGCATCCGGCCATATCGCATAAAACATTTTCCTCATCATCACCTTTAAAATGAACATGTTCCTCGCCTAAATAATATTCTTCGATTTTGCAATTTCCCCACTTGCCCATCCAATAAACACCTGCGTCTGATTCTGACACTAATTCGCCATCTACCATAGGTACAACAGGCAAATCCGGATTCTCTCTTGCAAGATTTAGCAGCTTTTCTATAGCACTCATATTTAATCCTCCTTTATTACCCTAATACTAAAAATAATATTGCTGTAATTATTATTTGGATAAAATGAAACGATTGATCCATTATTAAATTGATTTTTCCTTCATTCGCTTTTTCATTGTCTATAATTGCGTGCCATTCTGTATTTGTAAAAATACTCAAAAACAATGGAATCCAATATACATTTATTTGATTTGTATATATTAAATAAATTACCAATGGAATATGTACACAAAAACTCCAACTGAATGCATGCTCAATTAAGGCAATTATATAATCATATTTATACAAATTTTTAAATCCGGGCTGATCTTCCCACCATTTTTTCTGTTTCATCATTGCAAGTATTCCCTGCAAATTATAATCAGCCACAATATGCATAAATAACATGCATAAAACAACAAATAATTTCATTCTTTATTCTCCTCCCATCTTTCACGATTCCGACTGTCCTGGCTTGCCATAACCATACAGCAGGTCAATACAATACCGGCAAAACTTCCAATCACCAGCCCCAGGATAAATACCAAAATCAAATAAATATACATTCTAAACCTCCCATCCAATCAATTCTTTTAACCTCTGCCGGTTCGTAGCATCCGGTGCCGTATACCCACGCTCCCAATTGCAAACGGTTGTACTCGTTACCCCAATCATCCCAGCAAACTCTTCCTTATCCATCTTAAGTTCACGCCTGGCTTTATATAAAGATTTCCCAATCAAGTTTTTATCTTCGCCGCCGTAGTACAATTCACCTACAATGACATACCCATCTTCAAACTTCGGTCTAAAGCCATTACAAGCCACAAGCCTCATATAAGCATCCACATCGGAATCGGGAAACATTTTTATACGATCACCGGTATTCATAATTCCACCACCTTGTCTACGTGATACGCTCTGAAACTCCATTCGCCATCCGGCAGTGAAATATAAAAATGCTTCGCTTTGCGATAATTATACATTTCACTATATGCAGGAACGTATTCTAAAACGCCCTCAAGCACTCTGCCGTCAAACAAATTAACCCTTACACGCTTTCCGACATATTCAAGCAGATCCGTAATAATCATTAAATCGCCTCCTTTGCAATTGTAATATAACCGCCATATTTTAATTTATATGTTGGTTTCATATAATCAACTATTCTGCAGTACAAAGAATATTCTGTCTCACTGACAACTTCCAAAATCATATCTTCAAAATCTATCCATTCGCCAATCATTTTTTATTCCTCCCAAAAACTTCTACAAAAGCATTTATAATAAAGCAGCTTAAATATCCTATAAGAAAAAATCCTAAATCCCTGCCAATTATTACAAACCACTCTGGTCCGAAATTATGCCAGGCCAAATAATCGCAAGCCAGATTAAAAGCATCCATAATTACCTCCTTGATTCCTCTTCAAGCATTTTCAAAAAATCGGGATTGCTTGCACTTTGATATTGCTTGTTTCTAATTTCTCGGTCTATTTCATCAAAATCATATCTCGATTTCTTTCCTTGCTTATTATCAAAATTCCCATCTTGTATCTTTACAAAATTATCAACTTCAATAATCCAATCAAAACCTGCTCTCCAGCCCCGGTCATTTATGCCGGTTAAATAATCAGATCCGTTCGCCTTTGTAAAAACCTCTTTTATATCATAAAGAGAAAACTCAGATAAAAGGATC